>CAZJHX010000018.1:10635-91184 GCA_964545715.1 uncultured Myxococcales bacterium | reverse complement strand
CAAATGGATGCATGGAATTTGTAGATATGTCAATTACAATAATTTGTTTTCCTATGTTCAAATTTTGATTTTGTAACTTTTGGGAAAATACCCCACCCCCACCCAACCCCCCCCCCCCCCTCTTTCGGTTGGGGGGCGCGCGGCTGGCCATGCAGCACGCCGCGCGAGGTTCCTATGACGTCAAACACCATCCCGCGATCCTAATCGGCCACCAGACGACCTTCTTTGAGCCGATACCAGACCGCGTCCTCGCGCCACTTCGTGCAGCCGCATTCAGCGCCCGGCTCCACGATGTCCTCTTCGCCCATGTGCGACGCCTGAAAGCGGGCCGCCACTTTGCGCAGCGTCGGCAAAGCGGCCGTGTCAAACGTGGCCGGCATCGCGGCGCACCCGCAGCGCGGCTCACCGATCAGCAGCGGCAGCGACGCGGCGTCGGGGGTCACGACCTTTCTGAACCGCAGCATCGGGGCGACCGCGTCCAGCGGCTGAACGAGGCGCACACCGGCGTTTTCGGGCCAATCGCGCCCATCCAAGGCGTCCGTGGCCGCCCGGACGCGCGCCCCGACATCGGCATAGGGCGTCAAATTCATCAACAGGCCGGCGCCAAACGCCACGATGGCGGCCGCCGCAGCGTGATCGCGGACGCGCGCGGGCAGCTGACTCAGAGCCCACGCAAATGCGACACACGGCAGCACGAGCGCCGTGTGGGCGTGTCGCAGATGCCAGTCGGGCGACAGGTTTGGATCGGACGGCATGCCGGGCACCTTGAGGTCGCTCAACACCGGCAGCATCATTCCCCAGGCCCACAGCGCGGCCAACGCCCACCATCGCAGGGTCTCGACTCGGCCGGCGCGGCGGGTGGCGAAGACGATAACCAGGACGCCGGCGATCGCCGCCAGCGCGCTGAAGACGGTCTCCATCGGCCACAGCCCGCTGACGACAGGAGCGGCTATGAGAGCGGGGGCCATGAGCAGGGCACCCGCCAGGAACTCGCCGACCCCAACGTCCAGAAACTGGCTGGTGAACTCCGCGTGGGCCTGGTTGTTGGGCTCGGCCAGGACCACCGCACGCCACACCAAGATGGCGCCCAACGCCGCAACCGGCGCGACCCAGCGCCGCCAATCGAGCTTCCTGGCATAGAGATCGACCAGCACAATGGCACCGAAGACGGCAAACGCCTGCTCCTTGCACAACATCGCTGCCAGTGCACAGACCGCCGCCCAGCGGGTCTTGTCGCGGGCGTGCAGCGTGACGGCCAGCACGATAAAGCCCGTCATCAGAAAGGTCTCGTGCGCGCTGCACCAGCCCAGCACCTCCGCGTGGCTCGGATGCAGACCGTAAAGGACGGCCCCCGTGAAAGCCAACCAACGGTCAGGGGTCAGCGCGCGCACCAGGTGATAGACGAGCACAGCGACCCACACCTGCAGAACGACCCCGGCGACGTGCCAGCCGGCCCAGTTGTCGCCGAAAAGACCGTACATCAGGCCCAGCCACAGCTTGCTGAGCGGCCTGAACGTGGGCTCGCGCGGGCTGCCGAACTCGAACAGCAGCGCATGCCAGGCCTCGCCCGAGCTGGCATGCTGGCTGGCCCAGCGCCCGATGACCATGAAGTACCAATCGTCGTCGTCGATGGGCCCGATGCCCACCGCCATCCACACCACGATCACGCACGCCAGCGCCACGCAGCCGCCCCCGAGGAGCCAGAGCCTTCGCAAGTCACCGGTCTCGTGGGGACCCGATGGCTCCCGAAACCGCCACAGCGCAAACAGCAGGGCTGCCCACATCAAGACGACGGCGAACTGGGGTGCGGGCATGTCGGCAGGGTCGTCGTCGTCGCCGCCGCTTGTCAAGCCGCGACAAGACGCCGCGCGAGCCGATGGCGTACTATCGGTTGCCCATGTTGAAGCAGCGCATCATCTGATGGCCGACCGACGCGTCGTACTGCAGCGCACCGCCATGGTGACCGTGGCGACGCTGCTGTCCCTGGGCATCGCCGAGGGCGTGGCGCGCATGATCGTCCCGGGCTCGACGTATCACCTGATGTACACCAAGAGCGACGACCCGCTGCTGGGGGTGGAGCTGCGGCCCGGGTCAGAGTTCACCTTCGAGGGGTCACGCATCCCGATTCCGCCGACCGAGGTCCGCGTGTCGTCGCTAGGGTTTCGCGGCGGGGAGATCGCGGTCCCCAAGCCTGTGAACACCCGGCGATTGGTCTGCATCGGCGACTCCAACACGTTCGGCTGGGGTGTTGAGGAAGATGAGAGCTTCTGCTCGCGCCTGGCGCCGCTGCTGGGCCCGCAGTGGGAAGCGGTGAACCTGGGCGTGCCCGGCTACAACGCCATTCAGGCCGTCCGAAGGCTGGCCGTACGCGGGCAGCGGCTGGCGCCCGACGCTGTGGTGATGATGTACGGCAGCAACGACACCGATCCCCCGATCGACCACGGCGATCCGGACTCCTTCACGGCGGTGCTGGTCGACCGCAGTGCGCTCATTCGCTGGGCCTTCGGCCGCCTTGGCGGGCCCGATGGCGACGACGACTCCGACGAGGGTGAGCCAGGCGGCGACGCGCCGGCCGACGAGACGCCGCTCGAGGGCGAGCCGATGGTGATGGCGGCCATGGACGAGCTGGGCCGCCTGAGCCGAGAGGGCGGCTACGAGACCGCCATCTACTTCAACACCAGCTTCAAGGGGCTGCAGGGCATCGTCGAGCGCATGGACGCCTGGGGCCTGTGGTACGCCGACGTCGAGACCGCACTGACCTCGCGCGGCGACGAGGTGCGTATCCCCGAAGACGAGCACCCCAACGCGCTGGGCCACAAGGTCCTGGCGGGCCGAATGGCCGAGACGCTGAAGGCGTGGGGGGTTGATGACGGTACAGCGCCCGCGGTTCTTCAGCCGCCCCCGCAGGAGGAGCCGGGGCCGCCAGCGTGGGAGTCGCTGTATCACCCGTTTGTCGGCTACCCCAAAGAGGACGAGCAGCCCTGGGATCCGACCACACAGCCCGAGGCGGACACGTGGATCGCCATTGAGGCTTCGGCCGCGACGGTCGGGTCCGACGCCGTGCCCTCGGCCGCGCCGCAACACACGGTAAAGCTGGCGGCGTTTTCGATCATGCGCAGCGAGGTCACGCGCGCGGCCTTCAGAAAGTTCGTAACGTCCTCGGGGCACGCCGCGCCCCCCAATCTCGAGGGCGGTGGCGACGACATGCCGGTGGCGTGGGTCAGCCACGACGACGCCGTGGCCTTTTGCACAGCTGGCGGATGGCGACTGCCGACCGAAGCCGAGTGGGAGCGGGCCGCGCGCGGACCAGCGGGCCGAGTCTACCCGTGGGGCGACGCCTTTTCGCCGTCCGCGTCGCGCACCGTCCGGGCGTTTGTGGGCAAGCTGGCCGACCTCCAGGATTGGTATCGCGCGGTCGCCGCATACGAAGGGGCCGAGCCCAGCCCGCTGCCGGCCGCGGCGGCCACGCGAGACAGGTCAGCGGACGGTGTGCTGCACATGCACGGCAACCTGTCGGAGTGGGTGGCAGGCGCCTTTGCCCCCTGGCCCGGCGGCGATCCGGGAGCGAGCCGCGCGTTTGGCCGCGAGCAGGTCCGCGTCGTCCGCGGCGTCAGCATCACCTCACGTGATTACGGTGCCCCTCTGGCGGCGCGCTTCCCGTATCCGGCGCCGCATCGCGACACCGGCATTGGCTTTCGGTGCGCCGCCGACGGCGTGGTATCCCCAAATCCCTGATTGCGTTGACCTTTGCCGCGCTCGTATAGTGTCGCGTGGAGGGTCATGAGAGTACTGCTGGGTATCGCGCCGTATGATTTTCGGGAGTTCTATCCCGATTACGCGGCCAGAGAAGTGGGTGGCCGCCGGCTGATCCCGGGCGCGACACCGCCGCTGGGCCTGCTGTACATCGCGGCTGTGCTCAAGGCCGCGGGCCACGACGTCTTCTTTCTGGACGGCATCCACTGCGAGCAGGCCGACTTCATCGACAACATCCGCAGAAATGAGATCGAGGTCGCCGGCTTCCTGATGATGGGGTTCGGCTGGTCCCGCTCGCAGCAGTTTCTGCGGGACGTCAAAGAGGCCTGCCCGGACACGCTCATCGCCGTGGGCGGCCCTTGGCCCGACACGATGCAGAAGGAGTGCCTCGAAGAGAACGAGGCCGTCGACTTCTCCGCCATGGGAGACGGCGAGTACATCATGCGGGATCTGCTGGCGTGCCTGGAGAGCCGCGGTGACCTGGGACGCGTCAAGGGCATCGCCTGGCGCGACGGCAACGAGATCCGCGTCAACCCGGTGGCGCCGCTGATTCACGATCTGGACGCCCTGCCCTTCCCGGCGCGCGAGCTGATCGACATCGACATCTATCGTCCCAGCATCGGCCACTATCATCGGCTGCCCGCGACCACGATGATCGGCCAGCGTGGGTGCAAGCATAAGTGCATCTTCTGCCACACGAACAGCTGGATGCGCCACGGCGAGCGCTACCGCAGCCCGGGCAATGTGGTCGACGAGATGCAGGAGCTCGAAGAGCGTTACAACGTCCAGGACATCCTGTTCTGGGACAACAACCTCACCGAGGACTACGAGTCGATCAACCAGCGCTGCGAGGAGATCAGCCGGCGCGGTCTGAACGTCATCTGGTCGGGCAACTCACGCGCCGATTCGCTGGACCTGGGCACGGCGAAGGCGCTGAAGCGCGCCGGCTGCTGGAAGCTGCTGATCGGCGTGGAGTCCGGCGTACAGAAGAACCTGGATACGCTGAAGAAGGGCGAAACGACCGAGCAGATCGAGCAGGCGGTCCGCATCTGCAAAGAGGTGGGCATCCGGGTCTTTGCCACCTTCATCTTCGGCATCCCCGGAGAGACCTACGAAGAGGGGCTGCAGACGATTCAGACGGCCATTCGAATGAACGCGGACTACACGAAGTTCAACACCATGGCGGTCCATCCGGGCACAGCGCTGCACGACAAGATGGACTATTACGGTACGTGCCTGGGCGACAGCGACAGCCAGTCCCATCACCTGGCCGGGTTCATCCCGCACACCATGTCGCGCGACGAGCTTCAGGACCTGTTTACGCGCGCCAACCGCGAGTTCTACATGCGGCCGCGATACATCCTGAAGAAGCTGTTGACCACGCGCAGTCTGGAGGACGTCCGCCAGAACCTGCGCGGCTTCCAGGCCTACTCGCGCACGCTGTTCGACCAGGCCGCTGCGGGATAGGATGCTCCGCAGATATCTGAAGAAGCTGCTTCGGCCACCTGCCGAGCCCGCGCGGTTTGAGCCCTCGCCGCAGACGCTCGACCCGCCCATGGACCGCCACGGCACCGTCGCGTATCGCCGGCTGCTCACGCCGAATACGCTGGAGCTGGGCATCACGCTGGACTCTGCGACGTTCGTCCCCGGCCAGTATCTCAACGTGGTGCTGCCGGAGGACAAGCCGGGCGGGCAGCGGCGAGAGGTGCGGTCCTACTCGATCTTCTCGCATCCGAGCGAGGACGGCCCCATCCGGCTGATCGCCAGGCTGATCGAGGGCGGACGGGCCACCACGTGGCTGAGCGGGCTGAGCGCGGGCGATCCGATCTCGGTCGTGCTCCCGCTGGGCACCTTTCACCTGCGCCCGCCGCTGCACTCCAAGCTGTTTTTTGTGGCGACCGGCACCGGGATCGTCCCCATCCGGTCGATGATCTGCGACCTGATCGAGACCGGAGCGGTCGCCCGCCACGACATCACGCTGTTTTGGGGCCTGCGGTCAGAGGACGACCTGTTCGGACAGGAGGAGTACCTGCGGTGGGCGTCGGAGCATGCACGGTTTGACGTGGTCATCACGCTGTCTCGGGCGGGTCAATCCTGGACCGGGCGACGCGGGCGGGTCACCCAGGCGCTGGCAGACAAGCGCGTTCCCAACAGCGACTCTCAAGTGTACCTATGCGGCAACGGCGCCATGGTCGACGCGGTGATCGAGCTGCTGGACCGCCAGGGGCTGCCGCGCGGCACCGGCCGCATCTTCTGCGAGAAGTTCTTCGACAGCTCGAGCGCCTGAGCAGCGCAGAACCCGCCAGTCCCGCTCGTGATATCGTTACCGTCTATGAAAACGGTGTTGGCCGGCGTGATGGTGCTGCTGCTGACGGCGTGCTCAAACGACTCGGATGTGGGGACGCCCAGCGAGTCGGCGAGCGTGCCGGATTCCGCGGGCGATCTGGGGTGGGGGGCCGTCTTCGACAGCGTGCGCGGGCCTTCGGACTCGGTGGCGACGGACTAGAGAACGCGACCTGCGTGGGTGGATCGTCGTCGCAGTGCACGTCCGCAGTCGAGCATTGGACCGGCTCCTCGTGCTGCATCGAGGGCAACCCGGTCTGCACGGGCGGCAGCTCCAGCCAGTGCACCGACTCCATCGAGATCTGGACCGGGTCTCAGTGCTGCGTCATCGGCGCCGCGTTCTGCGTCGGGGGCTCGGCGTCGCAATGCACCGACTCCAAAGAACACTGGACCGGCTCCTCGTGCTGCGTCACCGGCGTCAGCCAATGCACCGGCGGCTCCGCGTCGCAGTGCACCTCGTCCAAAGAGCACTGGACCGGGAGCGTGTGCTGCGTGGAGTAGCCGTGCCTCCTCGGGACCTTCAGCGCCCCCCCGGCTCCGGGATCGGACGCAGCGTCAGCCGCGCGTGCTACCATCGCGCTCCGTGAATAAGGCGCTGCCGATCGGGGCTTTTGAGCTGCAAGACCTGATCGCCGCCGGCGCGATGGGCGAGGTCTGGGCCGCCGTCCACAAGACCGCCGGCGCACGGGTCGCCATCAAGATCATCACCGAGGCCGCCGCGCGAGACCCGCGCACAGCGTGGCTGTTTCAAGACGAGCTGCGCGCGGCCGCGGCGCTGAGACATCCGTGTGTGGTGGCGGTGCTGGATCACGGCGTGGTCGACCCCAAGCTGGCGCGCCTTTCCGGGGGCGCGTTCGTGGCCGAGAGCCCGTACCTGGTCCTGGAGTATGTCGACGGCATGGACCTCAGCTCGCGGCTGGGCGGCTTGCTGTGGCCCGATCTGCGCCATGTGCTGCTGGCCGTGCTCGACGCGCTGGCGAATGCGCACGCGCGCGGGGTGGTTCACCGCGATATCAAGCCTGGAAACGTGAGCCTGGCGCACGACGGCCAGGTCAAGCTGACCGACTTCGGCGTAGCTCACGCGCTGGAGCGCGACGGACGACTCAAAGGTGACACGTCCCTGGTCGGCACCCCCAGCTACATGGCGCCCGAGCAGGTCGAGAAGCGGTGGCGTGACTACGGACCATGGACCGATCTCTACAGCCTGGGCTGCCTGGCGTACTCCCTATGCGCCGGACACGCCCCGTTTGCGCGCGACGATCCCAAGAAGACGATGGAGGCGCACCGATCCGACCCGATTCCGCCGCTGGTACCCGAGGTGCCGGTGCCCGACGGATTCGAGGCGTGGATCGAGCGCCTGCTTCAAAAGGACCCGCGCTACCGCTTCCGGCGTGCTGCCGACGCCGCCTGGGCACTGGTGGCGCTGGGCACGTCCACCAAACCAAAAGCCGCGGCCAAGGTGCCGGCCTGGCTGGCAGCGACCACCGCGGTGCGGCACACCTCGGCCACGCTGACGCACATGTTCGACCAGACGTGGGAGGTGGACGCGGCAATCGAGGCCCAGGGCGATCCCGACGCGATCGCCGACCGGCCGGCGCTGCCTCCGTTTCCCAGAAGCTGGCGCCGCCCCAGCCGGTCGCAGACGTTTCCCGAGATCGGCATCGGCAGCGGCCTTATCGGGGTACGCCCGGTGCCGCTGGTGGGGCGCCCCGACGAGCTGGACGCGCTGTGGTCATCGCTGCGAGAGGTGCGCAAGACCGGCGCGGCACGGCTGCTGCTGCTGGAAGGCGCGTCCGGAGCCGGCTCCAGCCGCGTGACCCGGTGGTTTTGTGAGCGCGCGCACGAGGTCGGCGCAGCCACGGTGCTTAGAGCCATTCACGGACCCGCCGACACGCCGATTCACGGCCTGGCCCCCGCCGTCGCGCGCTTTTTGCGCACTCAAGGCCTGGACCGGCCCACCGCGCAGCGACGGATCAGCCGCCTGCTGACCAGCTGGGGCTCCGGCGATCCGGCGACGTCCGCCGCCATGACCGACTTGATCACTCCTGCCGCGGATACCGACACGGTGCGCAACGTCGGCGACGTGCGCCTGTCCAGCGCGTCCCAGCGCTACGCCATCTTCTGCAAGCTGCTGGGGGTGCTGACCACCCGCCGGCCCGTCGTGCTCTGGGTGGATGACGCGCAGTGGGCCGTCGATGCGCTGGCCTTTGCCGACCATCTTCTGGCTGCCCAGGCGGCGGCGCCGATGCCGGTGCTGGTGGCCATGTCCGCGTCGTGGGACACCCCGGCGATCCCGCCGCTGGCGACCACCTTGCTCGAGCCGCTGCTCGCGCGCGACGACGCTGAGAAGGTGACGATGACGCCGCTGAGCCCGGAGCACAGCGAGGCGTTGCTGGTAGACGCGATCGGTCTGGCGCCCGAGCTCGCCGCAGCGGTGGCACCCAAGATGAAAGGCAGCCCCGCGTTTGCCACCTACCTGGTGCGGCTGTGGGCGCGCCGGGGTGAGCTGGTGTCGGACGCGGACGGGCTGCGGCTGCGGTCATCGCGGACGCGTGTTCCGCCGGACCTGTCCGCGGTCTGGGCTGAGACGGTTCACGCGGCGCTGGAGAAGCGCTCGGAGGACGACGCGGTGGCCGTGGAGGTCGCTGCTCTGCTCGGCACGGCGGTTCAGCCCGCGGAGCTGCGCACCGTGTGGTCCAAGCTGGGTATCCGCCCCCACGCGCGGCTGATCGAGGCGCTGGTGGAGGCCGGCCTTATCCGCACGGCTCTGGCCGGTGACGAGGCCTGGACGTTTACGCACACGGGGGTGCGAGAGGAGCTGCTGCGACGCACACGAGCGGCCAAGCGGGTCAAGCGGCTGGCCCTCACCTGCGCGGAGGTGCTGGCGGCCGACACCGATCCCAACACCATGGAGCGGATCGCGGAGCTACACGTCAATGCGGGCGATCCGGGGCGGGCGTTGGAGCCGCTGCTGCGCGCTGCCGAAGAGCACCTGCATCGAGGCCACCCGCTGCAGACGGAGCGCCTGGCCGAGCGCCGCGAGCAGCTGCTCAAGCACGTGGGTACGCCGAGAACCAACGCGGCGTGGGGGCGTGGTCGCACCGTGTGGGTTGAAGCGATCGGCGCGTGCGGCGACGTGGAGCGCGCCCGCAAGATGGCTGACCGGCTGGAGGCGTCCGCCCGCCGGAACAACTGGGAGGCGGTGCTGCCCAAAGCGCTGGTAGTGTGCGGTGAGATCCGTGCCGGCGTCGCCGACTACAAATCGGCCGAGTCGCGACACACGGAGGCGGTTGGGCTGGCCCATCGCCGGGGCGATCGCGAGACGGTTGGGCGCGCGCGCAAGAGCATGGCGGCCGCCGCGCTTCATCGGGGCGACGGCGAGCGAGCACGGCGCCTGGTCCGGCTGGCGCGCGAGGACTTCAGCGCCGTGGGCTCGGAGGTCGGCGTCGGCGGCACGCATCTGGTCGAGAGCTTCGTGGCCCGCCACTTCGAGCGTTGGGACGAGGCGCGCGATCACCTGGCCAAGGCGCTGGCGGCGTTTGAGCGAAACGGCGACATGCGCGGCGTCTCCGCCTGCTACAACGGGCTGGGAGAGGCGGCGCGGCTGACCGGCGACCTCGAGGCGGCCGAGACCCACTACCGCGCCGCCGTGGCGCTGCACCGAGCGACCGGACGCGCCGACACGCTGCACCTGGAGACCAACATCGGGCTGGCCATGCTGGAGCGGCGAGAGTACGCCAAGGCCCACGCCCACCTGGCCCCGCTGATGACGATCGCGCGGGCGGGACAGCGGCGCCAGTTCATCGCGGCGATCGGGCTGGCCATGCTGAGCCACGAGGCGGACTGCGCGCGCTGGCCGACCTGGGACGCGATCGTGGCCGAGGTCAAAGAGCACCTGAAAGAGACGGGCTTTTTGGACGTAGACATCGCCAGCTGCGCACGGCACGCCGGCACCCGCGCCGCGCACGCAAAGCAATGGGACCGCGCCCGCTGGGCCCTGGCGCTGGCCCGGGATCAGTTCCGCGCACTGGGCCTGAAGTCGGATGCAGACGGGCTGGACCTGACGCTGCGCCGCTTGTAGCGCCCCATGGTTTGACACCCGTAACCGTCGAACCCCAGAATCAGCCACACGGTAATCCTGAAACGGAGGTATCGATGCAGCGCGATCTGCGTATCGGGGCGCGACTCCCTGTTCTTATTGGTCTGCTCACGGCCCTGGGGCTCGGCTGTGAGGACGCCCCCACCACCAGTGGCGAGACGGCGGACTTTGGCGTGGTCATCGATGCGGGCGGGGTGGCCGACGTGAACGCCTCGACCGATGCCGGAGCGGCTGATGCGGCGCACGCGGACGCCCCGGTGTGCGTGCCGGCGGCCGAGACCGGCGACGGGGTGGACAACGACTGCAACGGCGAGATCGACGAGGACCTGGCGGCGATCAGCTGCGGCGTGGGCGCCTGCGAGCACACGGTCCCCGGCTGCGAGGACGGCGCGCCGGTCTTCTGCAACCCGTTCGAAGGTGCGGGTGCGGAGACGTGCGACGGCACGGACAACGACTGCAACGGGGAGACCGACGAGCACCTCGGCACGCTCACCTGCGGCGTGGGGGCGTGCGCGCAGACGGTGCCCAGCTGCGCCGGCGGCGAGGCACAGACGTGCGACCCGCTGGCCGGCGCGGCGCCCGAGACGTGCGACGGCGTGGACAATGACTGCGACGGGCAGATCGACGAGCAGCTGGAGGCGACCTCGTGCGGTCAGGGCGCGTGCGAGCACGTGGTGCCGGGCTGCGACAACGGCGCGCCCGTGTTCTGCAACCCGTTTGAGGGCGCGGCGCCGGAGACCTGCGACGGCGTGGACAACAACTGCGACGGGCAGACCGATGAGGACCTGGGGGCCACGACGTGCGGTGTCGGCGCGTGCGAGCACACCGTGTCCAACTGTCAGGACGGCGCGCCCGCGTTCTGCAACCCGTTTGAGGCGGTTGCGGCGGAGGCCTGCGACGCCGTGGACAACGACTGCGACGGCGAGACGGACGAGGGGCTGAGCCAGGCCTGCTACAGCGGAGCGCCCGGCACCCAGAAGCTCGGGCTGTGCCAGGCGGGCGTGGTGACGTGCAGCGGTGGTGTCCTCGGTTCGTGCATCGGGGAGGTCCTGCCGGCGTCTGAGCTGTGCGACGGGCTGGACAACGACTGCGACGGCGTGATCGACGACGACCTGGGCACTACCACCTGCGGGCTGGGGCAGTGTGAGCACACCGTAGACACGTGCGCGGCGGGCGCCGCCGTGGACTGCAACCCGTTCGAGGGCGCCTCACCGGAGGCCTGTGACGGACTGGACAACAACTGTGACGGCGCGGTTGACGAGGGGTTTGCGGACACGGACGCCGACGCGATCGCCGATTGTGTGGACGACGACCTGGACGGCGATACGCTCGCCAACGGCCTGGACAACTGCCCGGCCGTGGCCAACGAGGATCAGGCGGACGGCGACGACGACGGGGCCGGTGACGCCTGCGACACCGACGGCGCGCTCTGCACTGGGAGCGCCGACTGCACCGGCGGCTCGTGTCACGGCGGCGTGTGCTGCAACGGGGACCACTGCTGCCTGAACGCCTCCGGCTGCCCGGCGACGTATGGGGGGCCGCCCACGTGCATCGACGCACCGTCCTGCGCCTCCGAGCAGGCGGTGGCCACGTGTGTCGACGCCATCTGCGGCACAGCGCTGGTGCCGGCGCCCCAGGCGTGCGATGGCGGGGACTGCTCGGACGGTGACCTGTGCACCACCTCCGACACCTGTGAAGCGGGCGTGTGCGCGGGCGTCGACACTTCGGCGGCCGACTGCGTGGACGGCGAGCCGTGCACCGACGACGGATGCGATGCCGAAGCGGGCTGCACCCACACGCCGAACACAGACGCGTGCGACGACGGCAACGCATGCACCACCTCAGACGTGTGCGGCGACGGCGCGTGCGCGGGACAGGACACGTCGGCGCAGGACTGCGACGACGCGATCGCCTGCACCACCGACAGCTGCGACGCCGGCGCCGGATGTGCCCACACGCCGACCGATGCCGCATGCCCACCTCACAGCGTCTGTGCACCCTCGGAGACCGGGGCCGACGCCGACTCCGGGTGTCTGGCGCAGATCGTCGTGGTCGGGCAACCCGACTTCCACAGCACCGGGGGCAACGGTACCGGGGCCACGGCGTCGACGCTGCGCTGGCCGCGATCCGTGACGCGCGTGGGCGACCAGTGGGTCGTGTCGGACAGCGGTGACCGCCGGCTTCTGATCTTTGACGGCGCGGTGGCGGGCACGCCCAACGTCATCGGCCAACCCGACGCGACCACCGCGTTGCCCAACGGCGGCCAGCTGCTGCCGCACGGAGGTGCGTTCAGCCACACCGGCAACGTCTGTAGCGACGGGCCGCGCCTGTTCGTTCCCGATGGCGGGAATCACCGGGTGCTGATCTGGAACAGCGTGCCCGCCCCGGGGCAGGCCGCGGATCTCGTGCTGGGGCAGACCGACATGACGTCCAACCTGCGAAACCGCGGCATCGGACCGGACGCCGACACGCTGGCGGGCCCCTCCGCGTGTGCCGTGGTCGGCGGCAAGCTCGTCGTCGCGGACCGCGGCAACAACCGGATCTTGGTCTACGATCCCGTACCGACCACCTCCGGCGTGGCCGCGGATCAGGTGATCGGCCAGGCGGACTTCCAGTCGCTGGCCGTAAATCGGGGGGCCTCGACGCACGCCATCGGCCTGGATCGCCCGTACGGCGTCTCCACCGATGGAGACCGCCTGATCGTCAGCGACGGCGGCAACAACCGCGTGCTGATCTGGGACGCGGTCCCAACCGAGGCTGACGTGCCGCCGAAGCGGGTGCTCGGCCAGCCGGACTTCTCGACAGCCGCCGCCACCGGGGGCGCGGCCGGCCTGAGCTTCCCCATCAACGCGGTCGCCCACGACGGCGGGCTGTACGTGCTGGACTACCTTCATCACCGCGCGCTCTGGTGGTCGCAGATCGACGGTCCCGACGGCGCGCCCGCAGACGGGGTGGTGGGTCAGGCGGACGCCGACGCGCTCAAGCCCAACCGCGGCCTCGACCACCCGGACGCAGACACGCTGCGCTACCCGTTTGACGTGCTCCCGACAACGGACGGGGGCCTGTGGCTAGTGGACTCTGGAAACCACCGGCTGCTGCATTTTGCCCAGGCGCCGAAGGACAGCGACGCCGCGGCAGACGCGCTGTGGGGACAGAGCGCCCTGGACACCACCGACGGCGGCGTTCACAACAACGGCTTCCTCGAGCCCCTATCCGTGGCCGTCAGCGCCACCCATGCCGCGATCCTGGACAACGAGAACAACCGGGTGCTCATCTTCGACAAGACGCTGCCGACCACCGGGGCCATCGCCGTAGTGGGGCAGCCCGACTTCTCGTCGACGCTGGATAATCAGGGCGGCGAGGCGGGCGCCAACACATTGGCTACGACCGACCGCAGCAGCGTAGCCATCGACGCCGCAGAGCGCCTGTACATCTCGGACTCCCCCAACTACCGGATCCTGGTGTACGACGCCGTGCCCACCACGAATGACGTGGCGGCCGACTTTGTCCTGGGCCAGCCGGACTTCTCGTCGACGGCCAACGGCGGCTGCACCAAGACCAGCCTCAACTGGCCGACGGGCATGTCCGCCTACGAAAACCGGCTGTTCGTGGCGGACTCGTCCAACAACCGGGCGCTGATGTATGAGCTGCCGATCACGCAGGATCAGCCAGAGCCTGTTCTGGTGATCGGCCAGCCGGACTTCACGACCTGCCAGCCCGGGACCACGGCCGCAAAGACCTCGCGGGTTCAGACCGCGCTATACGACGGCCAACGCTTCTATGTGGTCGAGGACGGCTGGAACCAGAACCGGCGCGTGCTGGTGTGGCACAGCATGCCCACCGTATCTGGCGCTGCCGCGGATGTGGTGATCGGACAGCCCGACTTCACGACCAAAGACGCCGCCGGACTGGGGCCCGACAGCGCGTTTGGCAACGAGCACTTTGAGACGATGTCCGTGGCGGTAGTCGACGGCTACCTGCTGGTGCCGGACAAGAGCCTCGGCCGGGTCCTGGCCTTTGATACGGAAGCTCTGGAGAACGGCATGGCGGCCACGTTTGTGATCGGACAGCAGAGCTTCGATCTCCAGGGGTTTACGCCGGCCGGCAACAGCAGCAATACAGCGTTTGGGCTGCTCTCGGGGCCCACGGGCATCCTGCTGGACAAGGCCACCGATCACATCTGGCTAACCGACAAGTGGGGCAACCGTGTATTCAGGGTGCACACGAGCCAGCTGTGGGGCCTGGCTTATCCACCGGGCGCCGACATCGACGGCGACGGCAAGATCGGGGACGCCGACAACTGCCCGGCCCTGGCCAGCCCCAACCCCAAGGACTCGGACGGCGACGGCGTGGGAGACGCGTGCGACAGCTGCATGCTGGACCCGAACCAGGACGCCGACGAGGACGGCTACTGCGCCAACGTCGACAACTGCCCGGACACGGCAAATCCCGACCAGCTGGACACGGACGGCGACGGCTTTGGGGACGCCTGCGACCTTTAGTGGGATCAAACCGCGCGCATAATGACCTGCCGACCCGGTTGCGTGTCAAAGTGAAGACAAACGGCACGGCCAACCAGCGGCTCTGGCTGCTGATCGTCGTCGCGCTGGCGGTACCGCTGGTTCCGTTCGCCGTGGCCGGCGAGCTGCCCGGGGAGCGCTGGCTGGAGGCGACTAGCGAAAACGCGCTGCTCTTCGGCGCAGTGGGTGCCGCCCTGCTGATGGCGGACGTGCTGGCGCCGGTGCCCTCCAGCGTGGTCGGCGTCCTGCTGGGGGCGAGACTGGGCCTGGTCGCCGGCTTCGCCTGGGCGTTGGGCGGACTCATCCTTGGAAGCGTGGTGGGCTACGCGCTGGGCCGCCTGCTCCCCGGGCGCTGGGCGCAGGGGCTGCAAGAGACACCGACGCTGGTCGCCGTGGCGCTCAGCCGCCCGGTCCCGGTGCTGGCCGAGGCGGTCGCGATCGCGGCAGGCGCCCGACGCGTGGGACTGGGGCCGTTCGTCATCTCGTCCGCGCTGGGCAACACGGTCTACGCCGGCGCCATGGCCGCGACAGGTGCGTCCCTGCTGGCCGGCGGGTGGTCAAGCGCCCTGTTGGTCGTCCCCATCGCAGTCCCGGCGCTGCTGTGGTGGTGGACGCGCGCCGACACCCCCGACACCTCCGACAGGGGGTCGACCCCGCCCTCCAGGCATTGACCGACAACGCGTCTTCGCCCGCGCTACACTGGGTCCATGTGCAGCGCTCTGATGTCATTTCTAGTGCTCTCGGGCACCGTTGCCGCGACTGAGAAACCCCGGCCCCACAAACACGTGACGGTCAAGCACATCAAGTGCATGTTCATCAGCGGGGAAGAGGCCACCCCTATCCGCGGCTACCGCTACGAGGCCGGCGACTTCCGGTGCGCCGTGCGCGTGCACGTGTCCCGCAGGTACCGGCACTGGCGCGTGCCGGTCTCCCTGTCGCTCATCCAGAGGGGCTACCCCGAGACGGGCGACACCGACAAGGAGGTCGATGTGGTCGTGGGCCACAGGACGAAAAAGGTGTTGCTGTGGCCGGGCTTCAAGCATGACATCTGGATTCAGGTGCCCGACAAGAACACGTTCAACGGCTGCATGGACTTCAAGCTCAAAGCGACCGTCGCCGGGCACTCGAAGTGGGCCCGCGGCGTTCCCGACCGCCCGGATTGAGGCTCGGCCGGCGCGGCGGACGTGAGCCCGCGAAGCCCGACAACGCATCGCCAATATGGCCGGCGATTCTGACGGGCGACCAATTCGTTGTCATCCGGGGCGTGGTAATCTCGCGGCATGCTGAGCACAAAAGGAAGACTGTTGTGGACGGGGTTCGTCTTGTGTCTGTCGTCGGCCGCGGGAGCTCAGGTCCCCGGAACGATCGGCGTGCAGGGGCGGCTCGCAAGCGGGGCTGGTATCGCGGTCGACGGGTCGTTCGACCTCACCTTTCGCTTGTTTGCCGCGGCGTCCGGCGGGGAGGCGCTGTGGAGCGAAGAGCACAAGGATATCGAGACCGCCGGCGGGGCTTTTTCTGCGATTCTCGGACTTCAGGACCCGGTCACCGGCGCGGTGCTCCTCGGCGGCAGCGCGTGGATTGAGGTGCAGGTCGAAAATGAGCCGCCGTTGCCGCGCCGGCCGTTGAGCGCGGTGCCCAGCGCGCTGCTCGCGGCGGAGGCGGAGGTCGCAGCCACGGCCAAGCTGGCGGACAACGCGGCGCTGCTTGAGGGGAAGTCGCTGTCCCAGATCACGGCTGACATCCTGGCCAAGGTGGAGGACGAGGTCACGCCCAAGGGCAACATCGACCAGAGTCAGCTGCCGAGCAACGGGCTGAACGAGGTGTCCAACGATCTGCTGAGCAACCAGTTCGTCGATGAGTCCAAAGCCACCGATACCCCCAAGGCGTACAACTTCGGGGTCACAAGCCAGATCCAGTTTCCGGACGTCGGATCCGCCGAAAAGCTCACCGTCAGCGTCAGCGTGTCGACTGACGGAAACCTGGGCGGCACGATCATCACGCTGACCGACCCCGCGGGCGCGTCGTATACGCTGTTCGACAAGGGTGGCGGCAACGCGTTTGCTGCGACCTTCCCCGATCCTGTGCCGACCGTGTCCGGCGACCTGACCACCTGGGTCGGCAAGAATCCCTTGGGACTGTGGGACCTGAAGATCTCCGACACGAACGGCGCCAACTCCAAACTGGAGGCCTGGTCGATCAAGATTCAGACGCTCTCCACAAAGAAGGTCGCGCTGAACGGCGACTTGATCATCAAAGGGAAGGTGACCGGCGAAGGTGGCCTGACGATCGACGGGGACCTGAACCTGGGCGGCAACCAGATCTTGAATGCTCGGCTACAGCTGAGCGCCGGCCCGCCTTTCGCGTGCGACGCATCGAAGTTGGGCGCGATCTACCTGGACACCACCGACAACGTCATCCGGGTCTGCATCGACGGCGAGTTCCAGGCGGTGGCGAGCGGTGTCTGCGGTGACGGCAAGGTTCAGGGCGCCGAAGAGTGCGATGACGGCGACGCCCTGGGCGGCGACGGCTGCAATGCAGCATGCCAGATCGAGCCCGGGTTCACCTGCGCGGGCCTGCCGAGCAGCTGTGCGGCCCAGAGCTGCCTGATCATCAAGTCCAACAACCCGGCGGCCGGGCCCGCCAAGTACCTCATCGACCCCAACGGCGGCTCACCCGTCGACGCTTTCGAGGTGTTTTGCAACATGGACAGCCCGACACCGGACTACCAGCTGATCACACCCGACCAGTTCTATCACGGCGACAACACGACCAAGTACGGCAACACGAACGGAGTCAACGTCTTCAACTACAGCTGCGACGCGTGCGGCACGGCCAAACAGCCCTACGAGTACACCTGTGCGGACAGCAACTGGCAGGTGCACACCTTCGCGATTCGCAGCCACTGCGACAAAAACAACCACACGGCCGACACAGTGTTCAAGGCGACGCAGATCACGAAGCTGGGCCTGCCCGGGCTGAGATTCGAGCAGTTCAGCGACGACTGTGGCGACCCCAACGAGATGACAATCATCGGCGTGTGCAGAATCAAAGGCACGACTGCCCCCGATCCCGCCGACTGGAACAAGTACTTCCGCAACGTGTCCTGGTCGAACTAGACCTCGTCTTAAAAGG
The DNA here is from genome assembly GCA_964545715.1 of uncultured Myxococcales bacterium. Classification (GTDB taxonomy): domain Bacteria; phylum Myxococcota_A; class UBA9042; genus CAZJHX01. Next base: position 73,337 of record CAZJHX010000018.1, on the reverse strand, counting down.
CGCTCTCCAGCTGCTTGATGTCGTCATAGAGCATCCGGGACGGTTCGGGACGGCCGCCTCGGCGACGCTTTTGCGCGGGCGGCGTCGGGCGCGCGGCCAGACCGGTCGGGTACTCCAGCTCGTATTCGATCCGCCAGGTCATCTCGGCGCCGGGGGCCAGCGTGGCCCGCCACTTGACGAGCCCGTCGCGATGGCGCTTCGCGTGCTCCGGAATGACGAGATCGTCCAGATCGATGTCGTCGTCCTGCACGACCGGCACGCGGTCCGTCAGGTCGACGGTGATCGGACGCTTGGACAAGTTGCGGGCGCTGATTCGGTACGACACCGTCAGATCGGTCCGTTTGCGACCGCGATCGATCGAGCTGCGGGTGCGGTCCAGTGTGCGCTCCAACTTGATCCCGTCGTCAACACCTAGAAAGACCGAGAAGCTCTCGCCGGGCGCGACAAAGTCCAGCTCGGTCTTGCCGACAAAGGCTCCATCGGCAAAGAGCGCCGCCTTGCCCGGCAGGATGGCCTGCCCGGTGGTATTGACCAGCTGGGCCGTGCGCACGGCATTCAGAGAGACCTCCGGCACGGCCACCAGACGGGACTTCAGGTCAAACGCGCCCTCGGCGATCGGCACTCGGACCGGCTTGCCGCTTGCACGGACGGCTCGCGACGCCCGCGCCACAAAGTGCGCCGTGGTTCCGCGCTTGCGCAGCTTTCGGAACGACGCGATGGCCCGCGTCTGCACCGACCGCTGCCGCTTGACGTTGGTCGACCAGCTGGCGTTGGACCGCACCACGAGCTCGTTTTGTTGCGAATAGGCGACCTGTGCCCGGTCGAAGGATGCGCCCATGCGCTGCATCACGTTGCCCAGCCCTCGGCCCCCGCCCCCCACCAACAGCGCCTGGGCGGCAGGGACCGCCAGCGTTTCGCCCGGCCGCTGCGTCGAAAACGACAGCTTGGCGCCGACCCAGTCCTCGCCGGTGGTTTGAACGACCGACGCATATTGCACCAGCGTCGCAGTCTTTCCCTTCTGCGTACGCAGCTCCGCCACCGGCTCCCAAGAGGCGCCCGGTGTCAGGTAGGTCAGAATGAGCTTGGCGCGCCCCGCCCCGGACAAGCCGACGGTGACCTGCGACTGCTGTAGCTTGGCTTCCATCTGCAGGTCCGCACGCGCGCGCTTGCGGCGTGCCAGCTCGGGCTGCAGCTCTCGGGTGTGCTTGTTGAGTACGCGCACGGCCGCATGGATTTTGCGCAGCCGCGTGCTCACAAAGTCGATGGTCTCTCCGAACGCGCGCGGCTTGACCGGGCGGGCGGCCATGTCCCTTGGAAGCTTCGCCACCGAAAAGGCGCGCACGGCCTCCAGTTGCTTGATCTCGGCTTGAAGGACTCGGCGCTCGTCGTTGATCTCGGCCAGCTTGTCGGCCACCTCCAGCACAGCCGCCTCCGCCAGGCGGACGCGCTCTTTGGTCGCCGTGGCCAGAAACGTAGTCTCGGTCGTGACGTCCAGAATGCGCCCGCGACTGGCCGGGGACAGCGTCACGCGCACCGACTCCTGATCGATCCACCCCGGCAGCCCCGTGACGACCACCTGCGAGTCCGCCCCGGCGATGTCCAGCGCGCCGACCCGCGTCACGCGAGCCCGATCCGCGTAGATGGTGACCTCTTTGATCAGCGTCGACAGCGTCTTCGGCGGGTCCACCGCCTGCGCCACTCCCACAAAACCCGTCACAAACCCCATGGTCAGAGCCATGGCGGCAATACAGTTTCTCATGTCTTGTTGCTCCCAGATGTCCTCGACACCTGCCGCAACCAGTGTGAGCGCGCCCCCATTCCGCGCGCCCGCTGGGATGCGCTACTGCGCGGGGCAGCGCGCGGGGGTCACGACGAAGTGCTCGTGCGACCGCGCGTCGGACTCGTTGTCCACGTACTCCTCGGTCAGCACGATCAGCAGCCGGCCGCCCGGGACGATTCGCACGCTTGCGGTCGCCTTGTCCTCGTAGTCGACCACTGTCAGCCGAGTCCACGCGCCGCGGCCGCAGCGCCACATCAACTCGCCACGTTGCCAGCGGATGCCGACGTGCGGGGTGTTCGGAGCCAACTGAAAGACCCGCGACTGTCGGCGCCTCAGCTCTCGCTGCGGCAAGCCCGCCAGCGAGCGTAGACCATCGCCGCCGACGGCACTGTGGAGCTGCTTGACGTCCTGCGCGATCAGTCGGATCTCCTGCGGCGTGAAGCCGTCTCGTACGGGCAGTGGGATCGTGAGCGGGGTGGTGCCGCGGGCGCGCAGCTGCCACTCGGAGATCTGGCCCTCCACACCGTAACCGTCGACGCAGACCGCGCCCTTGAGCTTGGGCGACCAGCCCAGACAGCCGGGCTCGACCGGGCCGGCCTCGACCGCAACACGGTCATTCGACATCGCCGGCACAGGGCGGACGTCGGCTGCGACCCGCACCGGGTGCGCGTCGCGAAGCGGACTGCACCGTCGCGCCTGGGTCTTGATCCCCTTCTGCTTGAGCGCCGCTGCCAGCGGCCTCGCATCCGCCTTTGTTGGGAACGCCCCGGCGACGACCAGCAAACGCCCCCAGGTCGCCTCGTCCAGGTCACGCGTGTCGTACAGCGCGGCCGCCGGAGCGCCGGCGGCCACCAGCTTCAACACCTTCGACTGCCCGACGTCGAGCTTGGCGTAGGGCACGCTGCCGGCGACCAGACAGATCTCCGCGATCTCCAGCGCCGGCAGGGTGGTACCGACGGTGGGGTCGACGAAGCACCGGCCCAGGTCGGCGTTTGCAAGAACCTCGACGCTGTTCATCTCCTCGGGATAGCACTCGCCCCCGTCATCGCCGCCGTATCCCGGCGGGGGCCCGCCACAGCTGTACAGGCGACTGGTCACGAGCAGCCGGCGCGTCGCGGGGAGAAACAGAGCGTCCGCCACCGGGTCCCCACCGTCGACCGCCGAGTTCCCGACCGGATGGCTGCGCACAATGCGCCCGGCCTGGCGCACCTGCAACGTCACGGCCTCCTCCTCGAAGTCGGCATCGCCGGCAGGCTTCTCGGCTACGCGCCTGACTGCGCTGGTGCATCCGCGAGGGCTGACCCGCAGCTGCGCGAGCGGCACTGCGCCGATCGTCCGAACCCGCGCCGCCAGCGCGCTGAGTGGCTTGGGAGCGCCGGCCTCCGCACCGAATCGGCTCGCAAACCTCCGGCGCGCGTTCGGCGCGGCTGTGTCCAGAAACCAAGCGGTCACCGTGCCATCGAACCCGCGAAGCTGAGCGAATGCGACGCGCCCTCGCCGCTCGTCGATCGATCCACCCGTGTCGACTTCGTCGCACCATTCGAACTCGCCGGCAACGACCAGCATATTGGCGCGCTCGCTCACCGCGGTCACCGTCGTCGTGGTCGACAGCCCCTCGCACAGGCCGGTCGTAGGCGTCCAGCCCGCCAGCAGCAAGGCACAACTCCAACTCACCATCATGGCGGCGCATCATACCCGACTGGCGCGCAGCGGTGTATCGTTGGGCCGACCGCGATCATGCCGGCCGCCAACCACGTCCGGGTCAGCTCCGCCTCCGTGAGCCGGCTCAGCGACCAGGTGCCCGATGAAACCTGACCTGACACGCCGCGCGAACCAGGCCGTCTTCACGGCAGGAGGATCGAGCCTACACCGGCCCGCCGCGAGCCAGCACTCGAGCGGCGACCTGCTCCCGGGCCTCGGGAGCGTCTGGATCCGGGCTCAGAAACGGCGCCAGCAGCGTACTCGCATCCTCAGGCGCCACGCGACCGGCCAGCGTGTGCAGCGTCTTCAAGGCGCGCGCGCGAAGCCGGTCGGCCGCCACGGTCAGCAGAGCGTCGCCGGCGCCGCGTGACAGCGGGCCACCGCGGGCGGCGTCCCTGGCCAGGCGAGCGTCGGCCGTGTCCAGCGCATACAGCGCCAGCAGCAGGTCCGCCAGGCCGCCGAGCACCTGCTGCTCTTCTTGCAGCGCAACGCCATAGCGGCTCATCGCGTGACCCGCGAGCCGGCCAAACGCCCAGCGCAGGTTGTGCGCCAACGCACCGGCGGACGGCCCGGTCGCCGGTGCGGCCCCCCGCCCCAGGGCCAGCAAGCCCGGCAGTGGGTACGCCCCGGCCATCCCGCCCTTGAGCGCGCCGCCGGCCGCCAGCAGACGATTGATCTCGTTGGTGCCCTCGAAGATCCGGTTGACCCGCACATCCCGATAGATGCGACACACCGCGTAGTCCTCGATAAAGCCGTAGCCGCCGTGGATCTGCACCGCCTCGTCAGCCACCTCGGCGACGACCTCGGAGCCGAGCAGCTTCAGCAACGCGCTCGGGACGGCGAAGTCTTTGAGCACAGCCGCCGCCTGAGCGCCGTCGGCCGTGTGAAAGCCGCCCGGCAGGCGCCCGTCCAGCGCCCGCGCCAGACGCAGACAGACGCCATCCAGCAGAAACACGGCCGCCGCCATCTCAGCCAGCTTGTCGCGGATCAGCCCAAACTCGCCGATCGGGCGCCCGAACTGCTTGCGCTCCATGGCATAAACCGCCGCGTGAGAGATCGCGTCCCGAGCGCACCCCAGCGACCCGAAGCCCAGCTTGATGCGGCCGATGTTCAGGATGTTGAACGCAACCCGATGGCCCTTGCCGACCTCGCCCAGAACGTGGTCCGTGGGCACGGTCACCGCCTCGAAGGTCACCGACGCCGTCGGCGAGCCCCGCATGCCCATCTTGTGCTCCAGCGGTCCGGCGGTGACCCCGGGCGCGTCCCCGGGGACCACAAATGCGGTCACCCCCTCCCCCTCCAGCTGGGCAAAGACGGTCAGCAGGCCCGCGATCGGCGCGTTTGTGATGAACTGCTTCACGCCCGAGATCTCAAAGCCCGATCCGTCCGGTGTGCGCCGGGCGCGCGTGGACAGGCCCATCGCGTCGGAGCCGGCGCCGGGCTCGGTCAATGCGTACGCTCCGACGCGCTCCAGCGTCGCCAGCTCGGGCAGATACCGGCGCTTGAGCGCGTCCGACCCAAACAGCATCAGCGGCATGCTGCCGATGCCCACGTGGGCGCCGATCGACGTGGCAAACGACTCCTGGCGTCCCAGCTCGGTAGACGCCAGCATGGCGGTGGTTACTGTGGCCCCCATCCCGCCGAACTCCTCTGGGATGCCGACTCCGGTCAGGCCGATCTCGGCAGCCCGCCGCAGCAGCTGTACCAAGACGTCCACATCACCGGCCTCCAGGTCGGCGGTGTGCGGCAGCACCTCTTTGTCCACAAACCGGCGCACGGTCTCGATCACCATGCGCTCATCGGTCGACAGCTCTTCAGGCGTGCCGATCGCCTCGGCTGCGGTGGGCTCCGCGATGAACTGAAGCTGGCTGTTCATCGGGCCACCCCCGGCTGCACGACGACGCGCACGACGCCGTCCGTCTTGTCCGCCAAATGGCGCAGGGCCGCGTCCGCCTCGGCCAGCGGGTAGCGCGCGCTGACCGACCGCGACAGGTCCAATCGCCCGGACTCCACAAGCGCCAGCAGGTCCACAATATCCGCGCGATCCATACCGAACGACCCCAGCACGGCCTGCTCGCGTCCGACAAACGCGGCCAGCGGCGGCATGGACGCCCGCTCTGGCCCGACGCCGACCAGCACAGCCCGACCGCCCTTGCCCAGGCAGCGGATCGCCAGCGTAGCCGTGTCCGCGCGCCCGACAAACTCCAGCGCCAGATCCACGCCGCCCAGCGTCTTGCGAATCGCTTTGGCCGCGTCCCCGGCGCCGGAATCGAACACGTGATCGGCGCCCAGCGCTCGTGCCCGCTCCAGCGCTGCGTGGTCCACATCGACCGCCACGATCTGCGCCGCGCCCATCAGCCGCGCCAGCTGGATCGCGTGGGTGCCCAGACCGCCGCAGCCGATCACCGCCACCGTCTCGCCCGCCTGAAGCCGACCGCGCGCCCGCAGCGCATGAAATGGCGTGGCGACGCCGTCGGTGATCACTGCGCCGATATCAAACGGCACCGCGTCCGGCAGCGCGATCACCGACCGGGCCGGCACGACCACAAACTCGGCCAGCGCGCCGTCTCGCGCCATGCCGTACACACTGGACGCGTCACACAGCGACTCCCGACCCGCCAGGCACCATCGACAGGCGCCGCAAGAGGCGGCGGGAAACAGGGCCACGCGCTGCCCCTCGGCGACGGCCGGGTGGCGGGATTGAACCACCACGCCCGCGGCCTCGTGGCCGAGGGTAATCGGCGTGCGATGAACAGGGAGTGAGCCTTCGACGGCCAGGTGAAGATCGGTGCCGCAGAGCCCGCAGGCCTCGACACGAACCAGAACCTCGTCGGGCCCCGGCTCGGGGATGGGCACGGCCTCGACCTGCAGGGGATCCCCGGGTCGATACAGCCGCGCAGCGCTCATGGTGGTCATCCAGTTCCTCCGTCAGGTGGTTTGGCCCGCAGGCCGGCCAGCAGCAGCTCCAACGCCGCCGCCAGCTCATCGGTGGTCGGGTGCTCGGGGGCGCCCAGGTTTTTGCGCGACTCGCGCAGCATGTTCAGGCCGCTGAAGGTGGCCCAGATAACGTCCGCCATCAGCCGGCCCGTCTCGATGTCCAGCGCCCTGTTCAGGATCTCCGCAAACAACCGCAGGTTGTCGCCCGAGCGCCTGGCCAGCTCGGCGCGCAGCTCTTCCGACACGCCCGATGCGGCCGCCGGGTGCGCGAGATAGCCGAAGACCTGAAAGTACTCGGGGTGCGCGTCCCGCACCTCCGAGAAAAAGGCCCACAGGCGCTCGATCTGCGCCTGCGACGGCGGCTCCATGGCGGCGATCTCAGCCAGCCCGCGCTCCATGAAGGCGATGCCTTCGAGCAGCAGCGAGGTCAGGATCTCGTCCTTGCTCTTGAAGTAGAAGAAGAGCGTGGCCTCCGACAGCTCGCACTCCTTGGCGATCTGCCGGGTCGTCGTCGCGTTGAAGCCTCTCTCCAGCACCAACCTGCGGGTCGCGTCCAGCAAGGCCTTTCGCCTGGCCTGGCGCTCGCGCGCGCGTCTCTCAGCTATGCCCAAACCGTCACCTCCCCAGCGCGCCGCCCGCGATCACTGATCGAGCGATGGTCTCGCGCTGGATTTCACTGGTCCCTTCACCGAGCTCGAGCACCTTGCAGTCCCGGTAGAACCGCTGGACGGCGCTCTCGGCCATGTAACCCTGCGCGCCGCAGAGGTGCAACGCGCGCTCACAGGCCCAGGTGCAGGTTTCGGAGGCAAAGAGCTTGGCCATGGAGGCCTCGTTACAGTGGGGGCGCCCGTCGTCGGCCAGGCGGGCCGCGCTCAGGGTCAGCAGCCAGCCCGCCTGCAGCCGCGTGGCCATGTCCGCGAGCGTGAAGCGGATGAACTGCTTGTCGATCAGCGGGCGGCCGAACTGCACGCGTGCGCGTGTGTAGTCCAGCGCCGTCTGCTGCGCCGCCTCGCCCAGGCCGACGCCAAAAGCCGCTGCGGCGATGCGGCCCAGCGTGAGGACCTCCATCGCCTGCAAAAAGCCGGTGCCTTCGGGCCCGACCAGCGCGTCGGCGGGCACGCGGCAGCCGTCCAGCACGATCTCGGCCATCTGGGAGGCGCCCATGCCCAGCTTGGACATCGGCGCGCCCACGCTGAAGCCGGAGGTCGCGGTGTCCACCACAAAGACGGACATGCCCTTGAGCCGCTTCTCCGGCTCGGTGGACGCCACGATGACCGCGAAGTCGGCGATAGGCGCGTTGGTGATGTACAGCTTGCTGCCGTCCAGCACCCAACCGTCCCCGTCTCGCCGGGCGCGCGTCCGCACGCTGGACACGTCCGCGCCCGCGTTGGGCTCCGCATAGGCCCAGCAGCCCACTCGCTGACCAGCCAGCGCGGCCGGCAGCCAGTGGCGGCGCTGGGCATCGGTCCCCAGGCGGTCGATGGCGCCGCAGGCCAGCGCGGTGTGCACATACACGGTCAGTGCGGCCCCGGCGGACCCGCGCGCAAGCTCCCGGCACAGCACCGCGTACAGCGCTGAGCCGCCTCCGCACCCACCCACATCCTCGGCAAACGCGGTGCCCAGCCAGCCCAGCTCGCCCAAGTTCCGAAACAGGTCCGCGGGACAGGCCCCGGCGCGATCCCATTCGCCGGCGTACGGCACGATCTCCTGGTCGACAAACCGGCGAACGGCGTGGCCAAACTGGCGTTCTTCTTCTGTGAGCGGTGCGGTCATGAGGTCCTCCGGTTCGAGATGTGAAACAGGCCGGTGGCGGTCGCGCAAAGCGTGCCCTCGGCGTCCAGAACGTCGCAGCGGCACCACACCAGCGAGCCGCGCTGGGACAGAACAGCGCCTTCCGCCGACAGCTCGCCCGGCTCGGGCGAGGCGACGTACTGGACGGTGGCCGAGACTGTCGCGCACCGATCACCCTCGGCGAGACGGTCGGCCAGCGCCCACCCCATGCTGGTGTCGGCCAGCGTGTAGAGCAGGCCGCCATGCACCCGCCCGAAGCCGTTGGCGTGGTCCGGCGAGACGGTCACGGTGGACCGCGCGCGCCCGCCGGGCAGCGACCGGCTCTGGATCCCCAGCGCGCTGGTGAAGGGCACGTGCGTCATGCGGCGCCAAATCGCGGCTTGCGCCGGTCGCGAAACGCCTGCAGCCCCTCGCGATGGTCGGCGCTCTGCAGGCACTGCACCTGCGCGAACACCTCATAGTCGAACTCGGCCTCCATGGGCCGGTCCAGCGACCGTCGGATCGCGCGCTTGGTAAAGGCCAGCGCCCGGGGCGGGCCACCCGCCAACGCCCGCGCCAGCTTCGCCACCGCGTCATCCAGCGCGTCGGCTGCGACAACCCGCGTGATCAGGCCGATGCGCTCGGCCTCGTCGGCCCCGACAAAGCGGCCGGTCATCATCAGGTCGTTGGCGCGCCCCAGCCCGACGAGTCGGGGCAGGAAATAGCCCGCCGACATGTCGCAGCCGGCCAGGCCGATGCGCACAAACGGCGCACACATGCGGATGCCCTTGGCCGCGATCCGAAAATCGCACGCCAGCGCCAAGCCGAGGCCGCCGCCCACCGCGTCGCCGTGCAGGCGCGCGATCACGGGTGTATCCATCGCGCAGATGATCCGGACCGGATCGAGATAGCGCTCGACGATCGCCTCCCACTGTGCCGGCTGGCGAGGCACCATCTCGCCCTGATCGGCGCCGGCGCAGAAGCCGCGACCATTGCCCGCGAGCACGACGCAGCGCACCTGTGGATCGGCATCCAGGCGGTTCAGGCCCTCGATCAGCGCCTCCAGCGTGTCCAGATCGATGGCGTTCAGCCGCTCCGGCCGGTTCAGTGTCAGGGTGCCGACGCCGTCTCTGACGTCGAGGAGAACAGGGCTCTGGTCACTCATGGCGTCCTCGTTCGGGGTCTCAGGGCGTAGTCGAACCGCGCGGACAGCACGGTGGCGCCGGTGGTGTCCTGCGCGGTCACCTCGACCGCCACATCCGCCCGCTCCAGGTCGTCAAACGCGGCTCTCGCGGCCTGCTGATCCGCCGCCCCGATCGAGGCGGTAGAGACGACGTCGCCGTCGGCGCGCCGGGGGTAGCGCACCTCACAGCCGCGCAGCAGGACAAAGGCGCGGTTGCCGTCGACCACACGCCAGGCGGCCACGCCGGCCGCAGTCTCAGCGGCGGTGAACAGGGCGCCCGCGTGGAAGATCCCGACGTGGTTCACCAACTGCGGCCGCACCGGCAGGCGCACCGTGACCCCGTCCGCCGTGGCGTCCACGGCCAGCTCGTGCGGCCGCAGATACGGAATGCGCGCCAGCACGTCGTCCAGCGCCGGGATCATCGGTCCAGCCCAAACGCGCGCACGGCGTTGTCGCGAACCACCTTGCGGAAGATCTCCTGGGGCAGATCCATGGCCTCCAGCTCCGCCAGCGGCCGCTCAAACGACAGCAGCGGATAGTCGGTCGCCCAGATCACCTTGTCTTTGCCCCACCCGCGCGCAAACCTCACAAACGACTCGGGCCAGTGCTTGGGCGCGCGCGCCGACGTCTCCACATAGACGTTGGGGTGTTTCCAGGCCAGCGTCATCATCTCTTCGTGCCACGGCTGACCCAGGTGGCAGCCGATAATCGTCAGGTCGGGGAACGCCAGCGCGACCTCGTCCAGATGGATCGGGCGGCCGCACTCCGACGGCAGCAGCGGGCCGGTGTGACCGACCTGGATGCACACGGGCACCTGCAGGTCCGAGCACGCGATGTAGACCGGCCAATAGTGCTTGTCGGTCGGCCGCAGCCCGGTCGTGCCGTCGCCGTACATGTAGGGCTCCAGCCGGATCGCGCGCAGCCCCAAGTCGTTGACCAGGCGGCGGACCTGGCGCGTAACGTCCATCGGCTTTTTCATGACGTTGACGGTGCCGGCGCCCACGAAGCGGTCCGGATAGCGGGCCACAGCCTCGGCGACCTCCTCGTTGCTCACCACCGCGGTGTCCTTGTGGTAGAAGGCGCTGAGCACGCAGCGGTCGACCCCCGCGTCGTCCATCTCGGCCACCATCTGCTCCAGGCTCATGCCGTCGAAGATGACCTGTGGCGAGCGATACTTTTTGAAGATGTGCATGTACTCGGCGGGCCAGCGCTTAGCGCCCTCCGGGCTGATCCAGCTGCCCCATGCATCGATCGCGATCCGTTCTCGGCTCATTTGTCGTCTCCTTGTTGTGTTGTGGATTGAGGCGCCAGCTCCAAGATGGCGCGGGCCTGCTGAGGCGTAGCGGGCTCGACGCCCAGGCCTCTGAGTACGCCGACGGCGCGGCTGACGATCTGACCGTTGGACGTGGCCAGCTCTCCAGGCGCGATGTACACGTTGTCCTCCATGCCCACGCGCACGTGCCCGCCCATGGCCACGACCGCGCCCAGCATGCGGAAGTGGTTTCGCGCGCCGATGGCGGTCACCAGCCAGCGCGCGTTGTCGGGCAGCCGGTCGACCAGCTGCACCAGGTTTTTGACGGTGGCAGCGGTGCACTCGCCGGGGATGCCCATCACCAGGTTCACCAGCAGCGGCCCCGCCAGCGCGCCCTGCTCGATCAGCGCGTGCAGCGTGTTCATCATGCCCGCGTGGTAGATCTCCAGCTCCGGCCGCACCTGGTTGCGAGCAAAGACGTGCGCCACGCGCGCCAGCTCCGCATGCGACCCAAACAGCGGCACCACCCGATCGCCGCGCCACTGCTCAGCGCGCGCATCCCAGCGGCCCAACAGGCACCCGCTGCCCAGGCTGAACGACGCGATATCGGGCGTCAGCTCGGGCACGACCCGCAGACGCTCCTCCAGCGGCAGCCCCGCCACGGCGCCGCCGGTCGTCAGGTTGAGCAGCGCGTCACAGCCGCCCTCACGCAGCCCCCGAACGATCCGGCCAAAGACCGCCACATCCGCGGTGGCGCGCCCGTGCGCGTCGCGCGCGTGAATGTGCAAAATCGCAGCGCCCGCCCGCCAGGCCTCCAATCCCTGCGCCACGATCTCGTCCGGCTGCTCGGGCAGATTGGGGTTGCGGTCCTTGCCCTGCTGCGCACCCGTCAGGGCGCACGTCACTATCACGCGGTCCATCTCAGGCCTCCGGGATCATGCGAGCCGCGCGCTTCTCCAAGAAGGCGGACATGCCCTCCTGCTGGTCGCGGGTCATGAAGTTGAGCATCACGGTGTTGATCGAGAAGTCGATGGCGCTCTCGAGGTCCGTGGTCATCCATTTGTGGATGATCTCCTTCTGCGTCGCGAGCGCCGCCGGGCTCTTGGCGGCCAGCGACTCGCACAGCCGTCCAGCCGCCGCCGGCAGCGCCTCGCGGGGCACTACGGAGTGCAGCAAGCCTCGCCGCTCGGCCTTCTCCGCGCTCCAGAACTCGCCCAGGTAGGCCAGCTCTCGCGCGCCCTGCAGCCCGATCACCGCCGGCAGGATCGCGGCCTCCACGATGGCCGGGATACCGCGGTGAATGTTGGGCAGGCCGAAGCGAGAGCGGTCGCTGGCGATCATGAAGTCGCACGACACCGCCAGCTCCAGCCCGGCGCCCAGACACAGACCGTCGATGATGCACACGACCGGCTTCTCCACCGTGCGCAGCATCAAAAACGTGCGGTGCAGCTCGCGGCCGACCTCGCGGATGTCAAAGCCCTTCAGGTCCTTGACATACGCGACGTCGATGCCGGCACAAAACGCACGGTCCCCGGCCGCGTCGATGGCCACCGCGCCCACCTCGGGGTCCGCGCCCGCCACGCTCAGCGCCCTCCGCAGCTCGGCCAGCATGCGGCCGTCGATGGCGTTCAGCACCTCGGGCCGATTCAACCTGATCCGGAGCACGCGCTTGTCGCGGCGAACATCCAGCGTCTCAAATGTGGTCCGCTGCACCGTCTCTACCTCCCCTCGAAAACCGGGTCTCGTTTCTCGACGAATGCGCGGATACCCTCCCGCGCGTCGTCACTGGTACGCAGCGGCTCGGCCAGGAGCTGCTCCAGGCGCATACCGTCCTCCAAGGTCAGGTGCCGGCCCAGCCGCGCCGCCTGCCTCACCGCCTGCACGGCCAACGGGGCGCAGCGGGCCACTCGTGCCGCCAGCGCGCGCGCCTCGTCCAGGACCTGGCCGGCGGGCGCGACGCGGTTGACCAACCCGGCGCGCAGGGCGGTCTGTGCGTCGATCGCGTCCCCGGTCAGCAGGATCTCCATCGCCACCGCGTGCGGCACCAGTCGCGGCAGACGCTGCGTGCCACCGGCGCCCGGGATGATCCCGCGCCGCACCTCAGGCAGACCAAAGGTCGCGTGCTCGGCGGCGACCCGCAGATCGCAAGCCAGCGCCAACTCCAGGCCGCCCGCCAGGCAGTGCCCGCCAATGGCCGCGATAACCGGCTTGGCCGGGTCCAGGTTGCGCGTGATCCCACCCAGGCCGGGCTCACGCTCGGCTCGCTCGCGCCGCTGAACGGGCGTCATCGATTTGTAAATGTCGGCCAGCTCGCTCAGGTCCGCCCCCGCACAGAAAGCGCGGTCACCGGCGCCGGTCAGAATCGCCACCCGCAGGCTGGAGTCGTCTCGAAAGCGGACCCACGCCTGGCACAGCTCGCGGTTCATCTGGCGACTCAAGGCGTTGCGCTTCTCGGGCCGATCGATCGTGATGACCAGGACAGCGCCTTCACGTTGGCACCGAATCGTCATGGCGCCACCGCCTCAAAGCCCTCGATATCGAGGACGCTGCCCACCCGGTCCTGGGCAAAGCGCGCACGGACCTGCTGCCCGCGCCGCCAGTCGAAGTCTCTTGGAAGCAGTCGGTGGATCAGCGCCGTATCGGCCCCGTCCAGCTGCACCAGGCCATACGCAGCGTCGCCGTCCAGGGTCCACGCCGTCAGCCGGCCTAGTGGGCCCACCTGGACCCGATCCGCCGCCGTCCGGGCGCCGCACACCGGGCACAGCGATCGGGCCGGACAGACCGTACGCTCGCAGTCGGTGCAGCGGCTCGCCACAAGGGCCGCGTCGTCTCGCAGCGCCAACAGAAAGCGGCTGGCCACAGCGCCGGCGGCGTACTGAAACGGGATCTGGATAGGCTCTTCTCGAATCACAGGCACACCTCGAAGTGCAGGATGTCGTCCATGGCCCCGCGCAGCTCGCCCCGCCAGACCGCGCGCATGCGCAGCCCCACGCTGAGGCGCTCGGGATCCGCCTCGGCCAGGTAGTGGTTGACGGTGGTGTCGGCGCCGTCCAGCTGGATAAGACCCATGCCGTAGGGCGCGGGTCTGGGCTCGCCCGTGCGGCCGTCCAAAATGGGCAGATGCACCACGGTGTAGGCCTGGAGCACGCCGGTGTCGGCCACGGGCACCCAGCGGCTCATCCGCTGACAGCACGCGCCGCAGAAAGGGCGGGGCGGCAGGTACCGGCGCCGGCAGCCGTCGCACTGCAGGGCCTCGATTCGGCGCTCCAACATGCCGCGCGAGAAGCGCTCCATCGGCGCGCCCGAGGCGTAACGCCAGCGCAGGTCCATCGGGATAGAGACAACCACGTGCTCGGTCATGGCCGGCCTCCTTGCAGGAGCATGACGTCGGCCCATGCGTACACGCCGTAGCCGGTTGCCAGCGCGGTCTTGGCGCCGTCCACCTGTCGCTCGCCACCTCGACCGTGCAGCTGAAGCGCGGCCTCGGCGACCCGGATCACGCCGGACGCACCGACCGGGTTGCTGGACAGCACACCGCCGGATGGGTTGACCGGCAACGCCCCGTCCATCTCGGTGATCCCGTCTTCGATGAGCCGGGCGGCGCCGCCGTCCTCGCAGAAGCCCAGCGCCTCGTACCAGGCCAGCTCGGCGTAGGTGACCGGCTCGTAGATCTCGGCCACATCCAGCTCCGTCAGTGGATCGGTGATCCCGGCTTTTGCGTAGGCGACCCGGGCCGCGTCCCGCAGCGTCCGCATGCTGCAGAGACGCCGGTCGATGTCGCCCAGCGTCGGCTGCTCGTGCCGGGTGACGGCCGCGCGAATCCACGCCGGTCGCACGTTGTGCCGCCCCACGACGTCGGCTGCCGCAACCACGATAGCGGCCGCACCGTCGGACTGCGGGCACATGTCCAGCAGCCGCACCGGATCGGCCAGCATGCGCGACTCAAAGACGTCGTCCACGGTGATGTCCGGCAGCTGCAGATGCGCGTGTGGATTGTTGGCCGCGTTGCGCCGCGCTTTGACGGCCACCGCCGCCGCGTGCAGCGGGGTGACGCCTCGCTCGTGCATGTACTGAGAGATCGACAGCGCAAAGTTGCCCAGCGCGCCGGAGGCCACCGCGCGGTCCCAGAACGGATCGGTCAGCGCCATGCCGGTCTGAGTGTGGCCTTCGGAGTGCTTTTCAAAGCCCACCACCAGCACGGTGTCGTACAGGCCGGACGCGACCTGGTGGAACGCGGCGATGCACGTGCTGGTGCCCGAGGTGCCGCCGGTCGCCACCTTCATGCACGGCTTGCCCACGGCGAAGGCGCCGCCGCCCACCCACAGCTCGGGCATGGCGCGCCCCTCGAAGAGCTCCATGTTGGACAGCAGCACCGCGTCGACGTCGCTCGGCGCCAAACCGGCGTCCTGCAGCGCCCGCTCGGCGGCCTCCCGGATCAGCTCGGGCTGCGACACGTCCGGCCGGCGGCGGGTGTGACGGGTCTGGCCCGTCCCGATGATCGCGACGGGTCTCACGGCTGCGCCTCCACGATAACCACGGCCTGGCCCTGCCCCGCCGGTCCCCAGGTGCCGTGCGCCAGGCCCAGGCCCGTGACTCGGTCGGCCGCGCGGATCAGCGCGGAGAGGCCGTCCACAACGGGGGTGTGATGCGCCGCGGACTCCCCAAGACAGGCCGCGTCAACGCCGGTAGCATCCAGGAACAGCGCGCGCTCGTGCGGATGACGACACGACGCCTCTGCGGTGGCGATGTGCTCGATGGACGCGTCGGCCACGGTGAGCGCGCGTCCGGTCGCCCGGGTCAGCCCCGCCCAGGCCCCGGGCCGGTCCCGATCGCCCAGCGAGTGGGGCGCCAGATCCGTGCCCACGCCCAACAGCGCCGGCCCCGCCCCGCCGCGGGTGAGGACCAGCGCGCACGCCCGATCCCACAGCGGCGGAGCTGCAATGCGGCCGTCACAGCCGGCCGCGCTGGCCTGCAGTCCCGCGCAGACGTCAAAGTCGATGCCCAGCGGCTGCAGGAAGATCGGGTCCATGGCCCAGGGCGTCAGCGCGCGATGCGGCGCCATCGAGGGCTTGCTGTGCGCGACGACAAGCACCGTCTCGTAGGCCCCCGACCACAGCTGGCAGGCCGCATGGATCGCCGCGCACAGCCCGTCCGCGGCGATGCGCGTCTCGGGCTTCATCACGGCGCCGACGACCTCGGTGATCGCCAGGTTGGACGCCGTCAGTCCATCGAAGAGATCCACGGAGGCGGACACGACGCTGTCCAGGTCGCCGTATCCGAGCCCGGCGTCGGCCAGGGCCTTCTCGACGGCCTCCAAAACCAGCTCCGGTATCGAGCGGGGATCGTCGAGAGACGGGCCGGTGTCGCCGATCCCGGCGATGGTGACGCGGGGGCGGTCGATCATGCTCGAGCCGGCTCCAGGCCGCTGGTCCGCGCGATGATCTCCCGCATGATCTCGCTGGTGCCCGCGCCGATGGTGAACGCCAGCGAGTCCCGGTACAGACGCCCGATCAGATACTCTTCCATGTAGGCGTTGCCGCCGTGGATCTGGGCGCACTCATGGGCCACCTCGATGGCCGCCTCGGACGCAAACAGCTTGGCCATGGAGACCAGGGCGTTGCACTCGTAGCCGCGCACGTAGCGGTCCAGTGCGGTGTAGGTCAGCGCCTGGGCGGCCTCGACCCGGGTCAGCACGTCGGCCAGCCTGTGCCGCCAGACCTGAAAGCCCAGCACCGGTCGGCCGAAGGCGCTGCGATCGTGGCCGTAGGCGCGCGCGGTCTCGAACATCAACCGCATCTGGGCGCCGCACAGCAGCGCCAGGACCAGCCGCTCGGCCTCGAAGCCCTGCATGATCAGCGGAAAGCCGCCGTTTTCGGGGCCCAGCAGGTTTTCGGCGGGCACCCGGCAGTCCTCCAGCACCAACTCGGCGGTGTCGGAGGCGTGGGTGCCGATCTTCTTGAGCCGCGCGGCTTTGTGAAAGCCCGGCGCGTCGGTCGGCACCAGCAGCAGCGAGATCCCGCGGGGGCCAGCGCCGCCGGTGCGCACCGCCATGGTCACGAAGTCGGCGATGGTGCCGTTGGTGATGAAGGTCTTGGCGCCGTTGACCACATAGTGGTCCCCGTCACGGACCGCGCGCGTCCTGAGGGCGGCGACATCGCTGCCGGCGTCGGGCTCGCTGACCCCCAGCGCGCCGATCCACTCGCCGGCGATCGCGCGGGCGAGATACGTCCGCTTCTGCTCGGCTGTGCCCGCCGCCGCGATGATGCGGGTGGAGAACTCCGCGTGCGTCAAGATGCTGACCGGCACGCCGATGGACCCGCAGCGGACCAGCTCCTCGACCAGGATCGCGGTGTACCAGAAGTCCAGGCCGCTGCCGCCCACGTCCTCGCCCATGCGGATGCCCAGAAACCCCAGCTCACCCAGGCGCTTGAACACCTGACGCGGCACGGCGCCGTCCGTCTCCCACTGCGCCACGTGCGGGGTGATCTCGCGCTCGACAAACGTGGCCACGGACTTTCTGAACAGCCGGTGCTCTTCGGTGAATGCGGTGGTCATGGGCTCCCCCGATAGTTCGACGGCAGGTTATTGAGTGACACTCAGTTGTCAAGCAAAACTTTTGTGCCTTGCTTTTTTACTGAGCAACACTTAGTGAACATGCGGAACATGCTGAAATATCAGAAGAGACCGGAGGATCAATGTCGACAGTCACGCTGAACGCCGCGCGAAAGAGGGTCCGTTTTGTAGGGGATCTGCACCTGGGCGACGGGTCGCACACGGACAGCTTCGGCGCCAAGGACGCGCTGCTCGTGGGGTTTCTGCAGCAGTGCCAACGGACCTGCGACGCGGTGGTCTTCATGGGTGACGCGGTGGACCTCCCCCAGGCGTGGCACGTGGACCGCGTGCGGCGCGCCCATCCCGAGGTCTTTGAGGCGCTGGCGACCCTGGCCGATCGGCTGCCGGTCTTTTTCATCCGGGGCAACCACGACTGGACGGTGGACTATGCGCGCCTCTTCAAGGGCGCGCGGGTCTGCGAAGAGCTGCGGATGGGCGACGCAAAGGCCTGGCACGGCCATCAGCTGGACCCGTATTGCCATCCGTCCAAGGAGAATCACCGGCTGGCGATCGGCGCGCACATCCTGGCCGAGCGCCTGCTGGGCTTCGAGTTTCGCGTCCCGCTGCACGAGCATTACACCTGGCAGAACCGGGTCGCTCACTGGCTGGGCCAGTGGTACGGGCGCTACCGGCGGGGCGTTGCGAACCTCTACCAGCGGCTGGGGATGTCCGACCGTTCCGAGCGCGCCGAGCGCTTTGTGCAGTACTGGTCACGCGCCGTTTGGGGCGATCCACACGCGCTGTTTCAGCCGGTCGCACGCCACCTGGCCGAGGCGCCCATCGGCGCGCTGATCTGCGGCCACACGCACCTCCCAGGCGTCGTTGACCTGCCCGGCGGCACGTACGTCAACGCCGGCTCCTGGGCCTTTGGCCAATCCTGCTATGCACACTGGGACGGCGCCGCGTTCACCACCCACGACTGCGGGACGGGCGCCGCGGTAAGCGACGAGGCCTACGAGTGGATGCTGGCCGGCCGGGACCCCGGCGACTTCTTCGATTGGTGGCGCGCTCATTATCGCGGCTGGTTTCGGTACGGCGCGCGGCGTGCGCCGTAGGTGTGACCCGGGTCACGCGCCGATCACGTGCGGGCCGTCACGTTTGCGCCAAGCGGGCCGCTGTAAAACCGGCCCAGCGAGGGACTGCACTGCGATCCGCAATATCACGACCGCTCTGGCATGCCGGTTGCTCAGAAGGCACTCGTATCAAACGAGGAGCCCAAGACCATGCTGCGGACCATCGCGCTGAGCGCCCTGCTGACGACCTGCCTGACCGCTTGCGACGAGCCCGCTGCGCAGCCCGCGAAAACGGAGGCCGTCACACAGTCAGCGCCTGAGGTCGAGCCTGAGGTGGAGCCACCGGCAGAGCCTGAGCCTGAGGTGGAGCCTGAAGTCGAGCCTCCACCGTCCGAGGTCACCGCGGCCAGCATCGTGTTCCTGCACCACAGCGTCGGTGGCGGCGTCTGGGACGGCGGCGTGGAGCAGCGCCTGGCCGAGCACAACGATGCGACCGGGGTGGACTATCAGGTACAGGAGCTCGCGTTCCCCGACGATCCCTACCCCTGGGACAACTACCCGTACGACTATTGGCGGCTGTGGGTCGACCCGTCCGACGGCGCCCCGTACATGGAGCAGCCCACGCTGGAGAACCTGGCCGAGGCGCACGACGTGATCGTGTTCAAGCACTGCTTTCCGGCCGCCGTCGTGGAGGCGGACACGGGCAACCCGGACGTCGCGTCCGACGTGAAGTCGCTGGAAAACTACAAGGCGCAATACGCGGCGCTGCTGGAGAAGATGCACAGCTTCGGGGAGGTGCGCTTCATCGTGTGGACGAGCGCCGCCATGACCGCGGCCGCCATGGCGGACTCGGGTGGGTCAGACGGGCATGCGCAGCGATCGCGCCAATTTGCCGAGTGGGTCAAGGAAGTGTGGGACCAGCCTGGCGATAATGTCTTCGTCTTCGACTTCTACGAGCTGGAGACCGAGGGTGGCGTGTATCTGCTGGACGAGTACGCGGAGCACCCCTCCGATCCGCATCCCAACGAAGGGTTTGCCGCCGAGGTGGCGCCCCGCTTTGCGGCCCGCATCATCGACGTGGTCGAGGGGCGAGGGGACACGGGATCGCTTACAGGTGACTGATATTCGCGGCGGCTCGCGGTGTTTGGCTACCAGGAGAAATTTCGATGCAACAGTGGACACGAGTGGTTTTGGTCATGGTGATGGTCGGTGGATTGATCGGGTGCGAGAAGGAGGGGAAACCCAGCCCTGACACCTCGGACACGTCGGGCACGTCGGGCACGTCCGACACAACGGATACGTCGGATACAACCGATACGTCGGGCACCGACGACCCGTGTGCAGCGGTGGGCTGTGCCGCGCCGCCACAATGCGGTGAACCCTGCACGGCGGAGTGCGGATGTTGCGCGTGCAGCCAGGGCGACGCCCAGTGCATAGAAGAGGACGGCGCCCCGGTGGCGCTGGTTTGTGCCGCCGACAAGGGGTGTTATGAGGCCACGGCCTGCGACGGCGACGAGCAATGCCTGGCCTCGGCCGCGGGGCCCGTGTTCTGTTCGGCCTGCGACTCGGTCGCGGTCGCCGAGGGCGAACCGGATGTGGACTTGTGCACACTGACCACGTGTCAGCAGGTATCGGAGGTCTTCAGCGCCCTTCGAACCGCCAACAAGGCGTGCGTCGAGACCGCGGATTGCGCGCTGACCTCCGACAACTTCGACTACACGTGCGACTGCGGGGACGTCGTGCACTCGGGCAAGCTGGACGCCATCGCGACGCTGCTGGCCCACTGGAAATCGCTGGGCTGCGATCCGGATTGCGGCGCCGACGGCGCGGACTGCGGCTTCTGTGACTGCGAGCCGCCCACCGGCGCCGAGTGCGACGGGGGCGTCTGCAAGCCTGTCTGGCCGTAGTCAGAAGGTCGAAAACGGCTGCTTCAAGAACTCGACTTCTTCGTCGGTCGACTCGCGGCCCAGAATCTCGTTGCGGTGCGGGTAGCGGCCAAAGCGGCGCACGATGTCCCGATGGCGACGCCCCGAGGTCAGCTCCACCTTGAGCACGATTTTGGGGATGCCCCAGGCGTCGGCATGCGCCGCTTCGTACAGCGCCACGCAGCGGTCCAGCAGCGTCAGATCCTCGTGATGCATCAAAGGCAGGTAGAACAGTGAGCGCGCCAACGGATTGAAGACCTGGTCGTCTTTGAGCCGCAGGGCCCGCTCGACCAGCGGCAGCGCCTTTTGGTCCTGGGCAAAGGCGTCCGGGGTGCCCCGGTACAGATTGCGGCTGAGCTGGTCCAGCACGATGATCAGCGCCAGGCGCCCCTCAGCGGTGTCGGTCCAATGGTCCAGCGCCCCCTCTGCAGCAAGCCGATGCGTGTCGCCGAAATAGGTCCGAATCAGCTGATCGACGTCGAGCACGCGGCGCGCCCAGTGACCGCCCCAACACGGAATGCGCGTCGGCAGCCACAGCGTGTCCGCCAGGCCGAAACGCGGCCCGGGCACGCGCCCAAACCAAAAGCGCAGCACGTCCTCCGGCTGGTCCAGCACGCCGGGTCTGCGCCGGGCGCCGCCTAAGACCAGACGGTCCCAGGTGCGGGCGGCGGGCCCTGTCACTGACACGCGGCCACGGCAGCGCCGCAGTTTGCCGCCACACAGAGGCTCTCGCAGACCGCGTCGTCATCGCAGTCCGCCTTGCACTTGTCCTCGCACTTGTTCACGACCAGAAAGTCCTTCAAACCCTGAACGGACATGGTCTTCATGCACTCGCCCGCGCACGCCAGATCCGGCCCCTTGTCCTTTTCGGGCACGCAGCCCTTCAGGCAGGCCCCGACGGCCTTGCAGTCGCCGTCGCCCGCCGGGTCGAAGCAGGCGACCAGCGCGTCGATGCAGACGTCCTCGGTCCCGTCGTCGCCACCGCCCCAGCACGACTGAGCGGCCATCGCCTGCGCGGCGCCGTCGGCGGAGCCCTGTTTCAGGCACTCGAACAAGCAGTCGGGCCCCTCGCTGTCCCCGCCGCAGCCCTGCATACAAGTGGTCACGCCGATGCAGCCCTCGGTCCCGGTGGGCGCCAGGCAGCCCAGCACGGGCTCGGTGCAGCCATCGTTGCCGTCCTTGTCCGCCTGCAGGCACTCGATGACGTGCCACGCCTCTTCGGCCGCGGCGACCGTGCCGCCGTGCAGGCACTCGAACATGCACAGCGGCCCCTCCGAGCCGCCGCACGCCATAGTGCACTCGAACACCGCGCCGCACGCGTCCGGACCGGACGGATCGATGCAGGCCAGGATCTTGTCGACGCACTCATCCGAGCTGACCCCGTCATCGTCACCGAAGCACGGCGCCGCCGCCTGCAGCAGAGCAAGCGCGTGATCGCTGCCCGCGGCCATGCAGCCGGCTTCGCAGGCCAGATCGGCCGCGCACCCGGTGAGGCAGATCACGACCGCCAGGCAGCCGTCCTCCTCGATCGGCGGGTTAGCCGCGTCGCCCTGCGGCTGAGCCGTGTCGCCCTCCGCTACGGTGGTCTCGGACTTCGATTGCTCGGCGTCGCTGCCCATCTGGGTGCCGGCGTCGCCCGCAGGCGCTTCTCCGTCCGCCGGCGGCTCCTCGACGTCGCCTGTCGACCCAGGTGGGTTGGAGCTGGTCATGCCGGCTTCGGCCGTTGAGTCAGAGCATCCGAGCGCCGCCAGGGCGCCGGCCGTCAGCAGACAGACAACAAGCGATTTCATAGCGGGAGT
Source organism: uncultured Myxococcales bacterium (assembly GCA_964545715.1). Lineage (GTDB taxonomy): Bacteria > Myxococcota_A > UBA9042 > CAZJHX01. The sequence goes on along the minus strand of CAZJHX010000018.1, from coordinate 51,365 downwards.
ATAGCCGGATCAGTGAGGTTTGCTCGCCGGCTCACAGACCGCGGCCCGCGCGTTCCAGGTCAGCGCGAACAGCAGCATACCGACGACCGTGGCGCCGATGAACAACATGAAGCCGCCGTCCCAGCCGTAATGCTTGACCAGCCAGCCCGTGCCGACACCGGACACCGCGCCGCCAAGATAGCCGAACATGCCGGTAAACCCCGTTGCCGTTGCCGCCGCGTCTTTGGGCGCGAAGTCAGCGGCTGCCACACCCACGAGCATCTGCGGGCCGTACACCAGAAAGCCGACCGCGCCGAGCGCCGCCGCGTCCAGCCAGGGATGGCCGGGCGGCGTAACCCAGAACTCGAACACCGCAAACAACAGCGCCGCCATGTACAGCACGCTGACCGGCCCGCGACGCCCGCCAAAGAAGCGGTCTGACGCGTACCCGGCCGCAAACGCGCCGGCGATGCCCGCCACCTCGAAGCTGGCGGTGATCGCCCCCGACACCACGGGGTCGGCGCCCTTGGCCTGGACCAGAAACGTCGGCGCCCAATCCATGGCGCCGAACCGCACGATGTAGACGCAGAAGTTGGCCAGCGACAGGTACCAGATGTAGCGGTTGCACAGCACGTGATCGATCAGCTGCCGGCGCCAGTCGGGCTTGGGGCCGGCCGGCTGCTCAGGCGCCTCACCACGCCACTGCTCGACCGGCGGCAAACCCAGCTCTTCGGGCCGGTCCCGCAGCCAGCGCAGCAGCGCCAGCGCGACCAGCGCCCCGATCACCGCGGGCAGAAAGAAGGTCATGCGCCAGCCCATGTGCTTGGCGATCCAGCCGCCCGACGCCAGGATGATCGCCCCCCCGACCTGGTGCGACGCGTTCCAGATCCCCCACCAGGTGCCCCGCTCGCCGGGGCTGTACCACTGGGTGAGAGAGCGCGCGCAGGCGGGCCAGCCCATCCCCTGAAACCACCCGTTGGCGATCCAGACCAGCGCCAGCAGCCACAGCGCGCTGGACAGGCCGAAGAGCACGTTGGCCACCGCCGACATCATGAGCCCCAGCGCCATGAACAGGCGCACGTTGGCCCGGTCTCCCAGCACGCCGTTGACCAGCTTGGACACGCCGTACGCGATCGACGTCCCGGTCAGCAGCCAGCCCAGCTGCTCGGTGTCGTACCCCGACTCGGCCATGATCGGCATCGCCACCGACAGGTTCTTGCGGCAGAAGTAGAAGACCGCGTAGCCGGTGAAGATCCCGCTCATGGTGCGCAGGCGCCAGTGGCGATAGGTGGCGTCAACCTGATCGGGAGGCAGCGGCGCACCGTCGGGCGGCGCGGCGAACAGGCGCATCGGTGAAGGAAGTGCCAAGTGCACGAGCAGGCTACGCAGCGCCGACTGACTGGTCAATTCAGCGGCGGGACGCGCTATGCTCGCGCACATGTCTTCCGCATCCGACGTGTTGGGCCGCCCGCTGACGCTCCCCTGTGGCGCCACGCTTAAGAACCGCTTCATGAAGTCCGCCATGAGCGAGACGCTGGGAAAGCGTGATGGCGCGCCGCGTCCGGGCCTGCCGCGGCTCTACGAGACGTGGGCACGAGGCGGCACCGGGCTGCTGGTCACGGGCAACGTCATGATCGACTCGACCGCGCTGGGTGAGCCGCGCAACGTGATCGTGCAGGACGACCGCCACCTGGACGCGCTGAAGGCCTGGGCGGCCGCCGGGTCGGCGGACAACACGCACTGCTGGATGCAGCTCAATCACCCGGGCAAGCAGTCCCCGCGGGCGCTCTCATCCCAGCCGGTCGCCCCGTCGGCCATCCCGCTGGGCCCCAAGATGCGCAGTATGTTCGCCACGCCGCGCGCGCTGGAAGAGCGGGAGATTCAGGACATCATCCAGCGGTTTGCCACGACGGCGGGCGTCGCCCGATCAGCCGGCTTCACGGGAGTCCAGATCCACGGCGCGCACGGCTATCTGGTCAACCAGTTCTTGTCGCCGCTGCACAACCAGCGCACGGACGGCTGGGGTGGCAGCCCGACCGCGCGCATGCGCTTTCTGCTGGAGCTGTTTGGGGCCATCCGCGCTGAGGTGGGCCCCGACTTTCCAGTGGGCGTGAAGCTGAACTCGGCGGACTTCCAGCGCGGCGGCTTCACCGAAGAGGAGTCGCTGGACGTCGTGAGCGCGATCACCGAAGCGAGCCTGGACCTGCTGGAGATCTCCGGCGGCAACTACGAGAGCCCGGCCATGTCCGGCCGCCGCATGAAGGACAGCACCCGAAAGCGGGAGGCGTACTTCTTGGAGTATGCGGAGAAGGTGCGCGCGCTGGCCCCGATCCCGCTGGCGGTCACTGGCGGCTTTCGCACGGCGGCCGGCATGACCCAGGCCGTACAGAGCGGCGCAACGGATTTGATCGGCCTGGCGCGCCCGCTGGCGATCGAGCCCGATTTGGCGTCGCGCATCCTTGCGGGCGAGGACTTCGTCTCCAAGGTCCGGCGCCTCAAGGTCGGCATCAAGGCTATCGACGCGCGCGCCATGCTGGAGGTCACCTGGTACGCCCAACAGCTGGGCCGCATGGCCGCCGGCAAGCCCCCAAAGCCGGACCGCGGCGAGCTGACGTCGGTGCTGATCACGCTGGGCACGCTGGGCACCCGCGCCTTTGGCCAGCAGCGCCCGAAGCCCAGAGACACAACCAGTGTGTAAAATTTCTAAGGCACCGGCACCCCATAGCCCGATTTGGTCGACAGCGCCCAGATCGTGCGCACAAAGCCCTTTGACCGGACCATCGGCAGCGCATCGTAGTGGCCTCGCTCCGTCAGAATCCGGCGCACCTCCGGCAGGTTGCAGTATGGAATGCCCGGGTACAGGTGGTGCTCGTAGTGGTAGTAGAAGCCGACCGGCGCGACCAGATAGCGCTCGATGGGGTGCGCGTCGACAATACGAACGATGGGCGGCACCGGATACTCCATGCCCTTGTCGCAGACGTCGCTGGACGGCTGGTGCTCCACGATCGTGCGAAAGTTGCTGATCATGATCGCCAGCGTGAAGAGCGGCGCGACCCACAGCACGAAGTACAGGTACCAGGCGCCCTGCAGCGCGCACATGGCAAAGAGCGCGGCGTTGACGCTGAGAAAGCCGATCCACGCTGGCATGGAGCGGGGCGGCGGCGGCTCGATCTTGGACTTGGGACCCGAGTGGCGCTGGCGGCGAAAGATGACCGTGTAGGCCACCACGCCGAAGAGGTGGCGCGCCATATGAACAAACAGCTGGCGGCCGCGGATGCAGAAGAAGGCGCTGAGCTCGATCTCCTTGTTGGGATCGCCCAGGTATTTGTGGTGCACGCCATGGTGCCAACGATAGCTGTCCAGCGTGATGCCCATGGGTCCGGCCACCAGCGCGTCGCCCAGGATGTCGTTTTTGCGGCGGTCGCGATGGAGGCTGCAGTGGCCGCCCTCGTGCGTCCACAAGATCAGCTGGTTCTGCAGGCAACCCAGCAGCAGGATGCACGGCAGCCACGCCCACAAGCCCACCGAAATCCCCACCTGGATCAGCCCGATGATCAACGCCCAACACAGGGACAGCTCTACGGCGATTCGGCCGGGCCGGATTTGGCTCAGCCGCCGCAGCTCGTCCTTGGTCAGGCGGCGGTCGTCAGGCGCGGGCGAGCTCATACGTCCAGCGGATGATCGACGGCCACTGGCGCCACGCATACGCGACGCTGGTGGTCAGGGTGTTCTCGTGGGTGCAGGCGCAGGGCGTCGTATCGACGATGCCGCGCGCTTTGCACGCCTGCTCGGACTTCCACAGCCGCGTCAGGTCGTAGTCGAACTCGCGGACGTTGCCCATCGGGTTGGTCAGCAGCTCGCAAGAGTGCACGTTGCCGTCCGAGTAGATGACGGCGCTGTGACGCCCCGCTGAGCACGGCACGATGCGGCGCTGCTCGCGGACGGTGCGGGCGATAATGGACCGGCGCGCGATGTTCTTGGCGGAGTTGAGCCGCGCCGCCACAAAGCCGCCGTACCCGGCATAGGTGTGGTCCAAAATGCGCGCCTCGAAGCGCTCGCAGATCGCCTCGTAGCGCTCGATATCGACCTCCAGCGCGGACATATCGCGCGGGTTGCCGCGACACAAGAACGGCGCCCAGATCGGCAGCTGCAGATCATCCAAGACGAAGTCCATGATGGCCTCCATCTCATGCTGGTTGCGCTTGGACATGACGCTGACGACGCCCACGCCCAGATTCTCGTGCTTTTGCGTCAGCTCTCTCAGGCCACGCACGGTATTGGTCGCCTTCTCGAACAAGCCGGGCGTGCCGCGCATGTCGTCGTGCAGCGGGCCGAGGCCGTCCAGCGAGACGTTGATCGACAAGTACACGTCGGACGGCAGCGTGGGCGCGACCCGGTCCACGACATCGCAGATCTTCTGGGTCTGGCTGCCGTTGGTCGGCAGCGCCAGCACGCGCGGGCGCGCATGATGCGCCCACGCGGAGATCACGTCGCCGATATCGCGCCGCAGAAACGGCTCGCCGCCGGTCAGGATCACGAAGAACGTGGACTTTGCCGTCTTGGCGATGCGCGTCAGCTCGTCCAGTGACAGGTCCTTTTTGGCGTTCTCGTCCGTCTGGCGCGCCCAGTCGAAGCAGTGCTCGCAGTGGGCGTTGCAGCGTGACGTGACGAACTGGACCAGCAGCAGCGGGCCGTTGCCTACGGGACGCACCATGCGATAGCCGAGGTTGGCGGCGTGCTTGAGCTCTTGAAGTGTGGTGCTCATCGTCCGCTGCGCTCCAGCAGGCCGCCTGCGCCACCGACAAACGCGCCAGTTGCGGCGACCGGATACAGCGCGGCGCGCACCGCGAGGTAGGTCACGAGATCCGTCGGGGCTCCTTCTGCAGCGACCACCGAAAGCTCGTCGCGCAGCAAGGTCGCCAGGCCCGCCAGCCCGGTGACAGCCAGGGCCGGACCGACTGGGATCAACGGCAGGGTTGCGACGCCCGCTAGCGCCGTGATGGAGCACAGCAGCGCGGCCGCCTCGCTTGGATGTGTGGAGGAGTGGTCCTGCGCCAGCCCCCAGCCGGAGCGCGCCATGAGGCGGGCCCAGTCGCGGCTCTTCTTGTAGTCGTTGCGCACCAGCGACAACGCGTCGAAGCGGTGACGGTGATGAACCACGGACTCGAACACCTGCACGATACCGAAGCCCTGGGCCGTCAGCCGAAAGCCCAGATCCATGTCCTCGACGGTGGCGCTTGCGAAGTGGGCCTCGTCAAAGCCGCCGACGGCCTCGAAGGCGGCGCGACGCACGGCGCCAAACGCCGTCCAGAACCAGCGGATGCTGCGCCCCGAGCGCCGGTGACGCACCCGAATCGTGGTGTTCTTGACGCGAGACCATAGCCCCAGCGCGCGATCCCCGCCGTCGTAGCAGCCGACAGCGGCGGCCGGCTCGCCGGACAGGGGCGCCAGCAGGTGCGAGAGGCTGCCCGGCGCGGCGATCACGTCGGCATCGATAAAGACCAGCACGTCACCGCGTGCAGCGGCGGCGCCCACATTTCGGGCGGCAGCGGCCCCGGTTCGGCCAGGCGGACATGCCAGAAGGCGCACGGAGAAGCGTGCGGCGACTGTCGCGGTCTCGTCGGTGGAATGATCGTTGACCACCAGAATCTCGTCGTCGGGACCGACCTGAGCGCACAGCCCTTCAAGGCAGGCTGCCAGCGTCCGAGCGCCGTTCTTGACCGGCACGATGACCGTGACCGGCACGCTATTCCGTGCCATCGACCAGCACCCGGCGCGCGATGTGCAGCGGCAGCGGCATCCTGAACAGGCGGCCGGTCACCAGCTGCTTGCGCGCGAAGCTGCGAACCCCCAGCTTCACCAACGCCTCCTGCTCCGTGGCGGTCATCGCGTCCGGCGGGACCGGGCGACCATAGTAGCTCCATCGATCGTCTTCGGTGGCGGCACGCCCGGCTCGCAGGGCGCGCTTGGCGATCATGCTGCCGGGCAGGATCAGGGTCTTGACAAACGACGCCAGCGCCAGCGGCAGCTCCTCGGAGAACCGGATCGACTCCATCGCGTCGTCCCACGTCTCGCTGGCAAAGCCGATCTGAAAGCGCGCGCAGGCCTCGATGCCGGCAGCGTCGACCCGGCGCACGGTGCGCGCGATCGAGTCCAGGGAGATCTCTTTGCCGTGAGCGATGTTGGCCACGCGCTGCGAGCCGCTCTCCACCAGGATCAGGGTGCGACGGCACCCGGCGCGCTTCATCAGGCGCAGCCGGCGGTCGTCGATGTCGAAGTTGTTCATGTAGATGGTCCACTCGATGTCGAGCTTGCGGCGGATCATCTCTTCGAGCAGCTCATCGGTCTCGTCGCCGCCGTGGGCGAAGAGCGTGTTGTCGTCCATGAAGTTTACGACCCGGATGCGCCGCTCCTGCGACAGGTAGGTCATCTCTTCCAGCACCGACTCCGCAGGCCGCGTCCAACGCCCCTGAAACTGGCGCGTCAGGCCGCAGAACGAGCAGGACGAGGCGCAGCCCAGCGTGGAGACGGACGTGGCGAAGCGCTTGTGACAGGCGAACATCAGGTTGGGGATGTAGGTGTGCCACGGGATGCGCCCTTGCACGCGGGTGGCGAAGCCGGGCTCGTGGGCCAGCGCGCGCTCTTTGCTGGCCGCTGGGACCAAAGTCGGGGGCATGGCGCCGTTCAGCGAGTGGATCCAGTCCGGGAAGCTGTCCTCGCCGGCGCCGACAAACGCGGCGTCCAGCTCGGGAGCCTCTTCCAACAGCTGCTCGTGGCGCAGGTTTACGTGCGCGCCGCCGATCACCAGCTTGGTGTGCGGCAGGCGTTGGCGCAGCAACGTGATCAGGCGGCGCGCGTCCGGCCAAACGGGCGTCTGGACGGTGATGCCGACGACGTCCGGTGCGAAGATGGCGATACGCCGAGTCATCTCCTCGGCCGCCATGCCGTAGCCTTCCATGACCTCGACTTTGTCGCCGCGAAGCTCCAGCGCGGCCGCCAGATAATGCAGACCCAGAGACGGCAGCACGCCCTGCCCTGACACGTCGCGTCTGATCTGACGCCCGACGTGGGTCGGCCCTCGTCCGGCCAACGATGCGTACGACCAGGGCGCGGTGGTAAGGAAAATCCGCTTACGACTCAGAAGTGCTCTCTCCAACTACGGCCAACCGATTGTAATTGCCTGAGGGCACGGACATCAAGCGATGAAACCAGGCAAGGCCGCGCGTGCATGCGCTTGATTATCGGCTGCGGCTCGTTCTAAGTAGCACCCCAGGGAGGCGAGTTGGCACAACAACCCAGGGTGGTCGTGATCGGCGGAGGCGCCGCAGGGCTCTTCGCGGCGCATCGGCTGCTCTGTCGCGGCGCGGACGTCACGCTGTGCGAGGCCGCGCCCCAAACCGGCGGACTGCTCGGCTATACCCAGGTGGGAAACACGCCGCTTGAGCGGTTCTACCACCACATGTTTATCAACGACGTCTTCCTGCTGGACACCCTGGCGCACGTCGGCATCCCGGTTGACTGGAGCTACACCAAGACCGGGTTTATCGGCCCCGGGCCGACCCCGATTCGCGAGTTTTCGTCGCCGCATCATCTGCTCACTTTTCCCGGGTTGTCGGCGCGCGAGCGGGTGTCGCTGCTCAGCGCGCTGGCGCGGACGTCGCTGGCGTGGGTGCGCTGGGGCGGGGACGTCGCGGCGCTGGACGACGTAACGATCGAAGAGTGGATGTCCCGCTGGGGCGGCGGCCCGGCGTACAAGGCGTTTTTCGAGCCGCTGATCCGCAAGAAGTTCGGGTCGGACACGCCGCGCATCTCGGCGGCCTGGATGGTCGGCCGACTGGGCATGCGGTCGAAGCGGACGTCTGAAGGCGAGCGGCTGGGGTACCCGCGGGGCAGCTATCGGGCGCTGACGCTGGCGCTGGAGCGAGAGTGCCGGGAGCGCGGCGGCGACATCCGGTGCAACGAGCCGGTGCGCGGCCTGGAGCTGGAAAACGGGCGCGTCAAAGCCGTGCGCACCGTGAACAACACGTTTGAAGCCGATGCGGTGATCAGCACGATGCAGCCCGTGAACCAGGCACGCCTGATGCGATCGGCCGGCTTCGAGCGCGCCGCCGAGGCCATGGACAAAGTGCCGTATCAGGGTGCGATGGTCGCGCTGTTGGGCCTGGAGCGGTCGATCAGCGACTTCTATTGGGTCAACATTATCGACAGTCAGGCCCCGTTTGGCGCGATGATCGAGCACACGCTGTTCCGCCCGGTGCAAGAGTACGGTGGAACCACGGTCTACCTGGCGTCGTATCCTGATCCGGACGACCCGATGTGGGACATGGAAGACGAGGCGATCATCGAGCACATGCTCAACCACCTGCGCCGGCTGTTTCCGCGCACCATGGCCAACAACGGCCTGCGCTGGTCTGAGCTTGGCCGCACGCGACAGGCCGGACTGCTGTACCACGCCGGTCTCAAGCGCCTGCTGCCGCCGTGGCGCACGCCGGTGCCGGGGATGTTTGTGACCGGCATGTTCCGCACCTATCCCAAGCGCCCGATCGACCTGATCGGCGCCGACGCCAGCGCGTGTGCCGACGTGGCGTTTGCCGAGCTGCGTGGTTGGGGAGCGCCGCCGTGGACCGACACCAAGCTGCCGCGGACCCTGCTGCCGTGAGCGACACTCGGCGCGTCGTCTGGATCTGCGCCGGGGTCATCGCAGCGCTGCTGGGCGTGCAGGCGATCGCGGTCATAGACGCCTACTACCTGGTCATCGACGACTGGATGCTCATCGCGGCCGGCCGGGAGGTCCCGGAGATGAGCGTGATCTTCGGTCGCACGCGCCCGGGCCCGCCGACCATTCGGCCCGTTTCGATTCTGCTGGCGCGGGGCGAGCACCTGCTGTTCGCCGACGCCGCATACGCACGACTGGTCTGGCACTTGACCCAGCATGCCGCGGCCTGCGGACTGCTGGCGCTGGCCCTCAACGGATTGGGCGCCACCGCTCGCGAGGCGGGCGTCGCCGCGGTGCTGTTTGCGGCGTGGCCCCAGAACGGTGAGGTCATCGCCTGGTACCACAGCGGCCACACCAGCATCCCGATGAGCCTGATGCTGCTGACGTCGCTGACGGCCCATATCCGACGGTGGCCCATGTGGGCCCTGCTGCTGCCTCTGATCGCTGCCCTGCTAACCCGCGAGAACGCGGTAATGTTCGCCCCGATCGCGCTGTGCGTCAGCGTTTGGCGAACCCGAAGGTTCTTCCCCGCGCTGCGCGATATGTGGCCCATCATCGCTGTCGTGGGGATCTTCGTCGCCTTTCGGCTGATCCAGTTCATCCCCACGATGGACGAGCAAACCACCTCCATCCCTCTGGGCAATCCGCTGACGGCGGCGCTGCATATCGGCTTCAACCTGGCCATCCCGGTGCAGCCCGGCATCGACCACAGCTGGATCTGGCTGGGCGCGTGTGCCGCCGGGATGGCGCTGCTGCTGTTTCGCCGGCGCGCGGACTTGTGGGCGGCCGGGTTGTGGATCGCGATCTGGTCCCTGCCGTTTATGCCGGTTTATGCGACGACGGACGCGCTGTTTGACCCGGCCGCGCCCAACTTCGAGCGCCTCTGGTATCACCTGTACCTGCCGTCGATGGCGCTGGCCTGGCTCGCGGCTCGTGAGCTGGCACCGCACACAAAGCGGATCGCGGTCGTGGTGGTGTGCCTGACCACACTACAGACGATCAACGCGCGCTGGTTCGTGGAGCTCGGCGAGCTCGCCCACGACGCCCACGCCGCTGTGGACGAGGTGCTGAGCGAGCAGCGGCCGACGGTCTTCGAGTTTCCGCAGCAGGACGTCGGCGCGCAGCTGGTCGAGACCCAGATCTGGGCCGCCAACCGCGTCTTCGACCGCAAGCACGCCCCGATCTACCGGCTGAAACCGGACGCCGACGGGTACATGCGCGCGCTGCGTGACAGCTACACGTATCCGGTGTGGGTCGAGGTGCCGGACCCCAGCCTCATCCCGGCCGACGCGCTGCGCGTACGCTGGAGCACGGCCACCCGCACCTTGGAGCGGCTGCCATGACGGACCGCATCGCCGTCATCGTGCCTGTCTACAACGCGGCCGACTCACTGCCCGCGTGCATCGCGGCGCTGCAGGCCCAGACCGACGACAACGTCGAGGTGATTCTGGTGGACGACGCCAGCCCGGACGGCTGCCCGGCGCTGTGCGACGCCTCCGGCTTCAAGACGATCCACCTGCCCTACAACAAGGGCCAGGCCGTAGCGCGCAACGCCGGCGTCGCAGCCACCGATGCGCCGATTGTGGCCTTTCTGGACTCCGACGCGGTGCCGCCCCCCAACTGGGTGACGGGCTGCCGTACAGCGCTCGAGACGTACCCCGACGCCGACATGATCTGCAGCGGCTACAGCCACAACCTGGCCGACGCCCCGGCCGCCCACTTCGCCTTTCGCGAGGTCGAGTTCCGCCGCGCCAGGCTCCCCACATACATCGACTCCAGCACCGGCTCCAACTGCGTGGTCCGCCGCGCCGCCTTCGACGCGGTGGGCGGCTATCCCGAGTACTACATCGACGCCAAAGCGGGCTCGGACACCGCCGAAAAGGCCGTCGCCACCGCAGAAGACTCAGAGCTGGGCTTCTTGTTTACCCAACAAGACCGGAAGATCGTATGGAGCCAGGACAACCCGGTCGGCCACTACTTCCGCGACACCTGGCCGGGCTACTTTCGCCAGCAGATGAGCTACTCGCGCCACCTGATGATCAGCCTCTTCCGCTACCCCGCCAAGCTGAAGCAGGGCGGCATCTACGCCTCGGAGTCCGTCGTCCCGCAGCTGCTGGCCATCATCGCCATGCTGCTGGCGCCCCTGGCGATCGTGGCAGGCCTCCCGGGCCTCCTGGCCTTTGTCGCCATCGAGGCCACCTGTGTCCTGTTCTTTCGCCTGACCCACCGCGAGCTGCTCGCCCACTTCGAAGCCACGCTTCCGGACTACTCGCTACCGCGCGCCATGACCGCCTTGATCGTGTGCCGCTTCTTCTGGCTCTCCGGCATCGCCGTCGGCCTTTTGGAGGGCCTGCGCATGGCGTACAATCAGCGCTGACGCATAATCACCCATAAAAATAACACAAACAAGGCACAAATAACCTATCATTTTAACATCGGCGTCTTCTTCGACCGGCAATGTATGGGGTACCTCGAGGACTGGCGCGCTCGGCCGGGGCGCAAACCCCTCATCCTGCGGGGGGCAAGACAGGTAGGGAAATCCACCGTACTTCGGCAGCTCGGGACACAGTTCGATGAGCTCGTCGAGATCGACTTTGAACTCAACCCGGAGACTGCTTCGCTTTTCGAGGCGAAGGATCCGAACGTCGTCGTCCCCCTGATCGAGGCCTACTCGAACACAGACATCGTGCCGGGACGCACGCTGGTGCTCCTGGACGAGGCGCAGGCGGCGCCGCAGGTGCTGGCGTCATTGCGCTATTTCCACGAAAAAATGCCGGAGCTGCACGTTGTAGTGGCCGGATCGCTCCTGGATTTCGCCCTCGGTGAGGGCACCTTCTCTGTGCCCGTCGGCCGAGTCGAGTTCATGTGGCTCGGGCCGCTGACGTTCGAGGAGTTCCTCGGCGCGTTGGGCGAACACCGGCTCGTCTCATTCGTCAAAGAGCTCGGCGCAAGTGACGACGTCCCCGACGCGATTCACGAGCGACTCCTGGCTCGGCTGCGCACGTACATGACCATCGGAGGCATGCCGGAGGCCGTGGCGACGTATGTGCGGACCGGGTCTTTCCGTGAGTGCGAGAGAGTCAAACGCGCGCTGCTCACCGGCTTCGAAGCCGACTTCGCCAAGTACGGCCCAAAGGCCAGGCCGGACCGATTGCGGAAGGTGTTCCGCAAGAGCCCCAGGCTGGTCGGACAGCGCTTCAAGTATGCCAACGTCGACCGCGACGAGCGCAGCAAAGACCTCGCGCCGGCCCTCGAGATGCTGGAGCGGGCGCGACTCATCCACCGCATAAGACACAGCGCCGGCAACGGCCCTCCGCTGGGCGCGGAGCGTGATGACCGCAAGCTGAAGTTGCTGCTCCTCGACGTCGGCCTGGTGAGCACCGCCTGCGGATTGGACGTAATCGCATACGAGCAGGCCGACGAGATAACAGCGGTCAATGCCGGCGCCCTCGCCGAGCAGCTGGTCGGCCAACACCTGCTGTACGCTCATCCACCCTGGGTCGAGCCGAACCTCTACTTCTGGGCGAGGGAGCGGCGCGGATCCCGAGCCGAAGTCGACTACCTGCTGTCGCTCGGCGTGACCGTAGCACCCGTAGAAGTCAAAGCCGGCAAAGGTGGCCGACTAAAGTCCATGCACCTCTTCCTCCGCGAAAAGGGGCGTCGACTGGGGGTGCGCCTGGACGATCGTAAGCCCTCAATCCTCGACACTCGCACCGCCATTCCCGACGGAGACGACGTCGACTACCGGCTGATGTCTTTGCCCCTCTACCTCTGCGGCCAGATCCTGCGACTCGTCGCCACCGACACGCCGACGTAACGGCAGCGTAGTGAGGCTCGGCGGCCGCCAACGAGTGAGCTGCGGACCCGCTACACGCTCGCGGGCACATGGCAGATCAGGCTGTAGAGCGCATTACCAGCGGGCGGCATATCCGCGCGTGTCGTAGTGCACAAACGTGCTGTAGAGGCCCACGCCGCCTTGCTTCATCTTGCCCTGGTTGATCAGCTTGATGATCAGCTGCTTGGTCTGCCAGGCGCTCATGCCTGCGATCTTGATGTCGGCCGCGCGGCCGTACTTGTGCTGGCTGTGGGTGGCGCCGCCGACCGCCTTGTTGTGGGCGGGTGAGCGATAGCCGCTGCTGACGCTGATCGACTTGCCGCCGGCCGCCGCGCGCAGGACCTCCAGGTTGGCCGCCAGCTCCTTGAGGTTGGGCATCACGCTCTGCGGCGTGTGGGCGCCGTCCTTGCTGCGGAACTCCGCCAGCGAGAAGTGGGCGCTGAGCTGACCGCTCTTGACCGGCGCGCCCTCGTGCGGATTGGGGGGGCTGGCCGTGCCCGGGGCGCCGGGCTGCGGGGCCAGGTGCTCGTGGATCTCGCCCCAGGTCTTGGGGCCGACCTTGCCGTCCGCGCCCAGGCCGTGCTTGGACTGCCAGCGCGCGATGCCGGCGACCGTGATCGGTCCCACGACGCCGTCGTCTTTGACGCCCACCGTGTTCTGCACCTTGCGGATTTTGGACTTGGACAGGCGCCGGCGGTTGTAGCGGATCGCGGAGCGCTTCTGCGGCCATGACAGCAGGTGCCAGCTGCCCGTCTTGGGTTTGTGGTACAGCGCGGTGGCCGGGTCGGCCGCGACCTGGACCTGGGCGGGGCTGCCCTCGACCAGCCGGGACGCCAGCTCCTCAGCCTCGACCTCGCAGTCGGCTTCTTCGCCGTTGCCGCTTTTCTTACCCTGCGCGTGGTGGATCAGCTCGTGCGCAAACAGCCAGCGGCCCTCGCGCTCCTGGAGCGCGTCCTCGGTGATCGACAGGTGAACCTCGCCGCGCTGCGCCAGACCATGGCCACCGCCGGCGGTGCTGCCCAGGGCGACGTTGACCGCGCTGAGATCCACGCCCAGCAGCCCGCCGAACTCGGCCTTGAGCGCCGACACGACCTGAGGCTCACCCTTGGACCGCGGGCTGAGCGCCGCGGCCCCGGCGGCATATCCCTGCCCGCGCAAGGCGGACTGCCCACCGCCCGCGCTGCGTTGAACCGGCGTCCCGCCCGTCTTTGTTGATTGTGTCTGAGTCTGCTGCTGTCCCGCCTGCTGACACCCCTGCACGCTGCCTCCCGGTTCGGGGACTATTGCCCCCGGCGATTTCGGCCGGTTTGCGAGGCTTTTGGACCCTCTCCAAGCGCCTCTGCCGACATCGCTTCCTCTCAGTCCACCGATTAGCGATGCGGCCCGCCGGCCACAGGGATGAGATTGCAACCCGCGGGCCAACCTTCAGAAGCCGTCTAATCAGCCTATGTGACGATTTAGGCGCCGCTGTAGAAAAACACCACAGCGACCACCCCCGCGTACTGAATAAATCCAAGAAGTTACGTCTTGGCACCCCACTTGCCCAGGGTTGGAGGAGGTTCATTATCCAAAAACCAGGGAGGCGGTTTATGAGAAAGCAAATGGCGTACTGCGCCGTTGCGGCGGCGGTGTTTTTCGGCGGGATGGCGGAGGCATCGGCGTGTGGCGGGTTCTTCTGCAACAACCAACAGCCGGTCGATCAGGCGGGCGAGGGGATCGTGTTCGCTGTCGAAGGCGAGACGGTGACGGCGCACATCCAGATCGACTATCAGGGGCAGTCGGACAAGTTCTCGTGGCTGTTGCCGCTGCCGACGGTCCCGACCTTTGCGCTGGGCACCAACCAGCTCTTCATGCGGCTGCAAGGCGCGACGGCCCCGCAACACCAGAGCCAGTTCAAGAACAACCCCGAGTGCCAGCCGGTGGACGACTGCGAGTGGGGTACCGATGACACCACGGACACGGGCGGCGACTGGGGAGATGCAACCGGCGACGACACCGGCACAGGCGACACCGGGGAAGGCGGGGTCAGCGTCCTGGACGAAGGGGACATCGGGCCGTTCGAGTACGTGGCGCTAGAGTCCGATGACGCGGTCCTGCTGTACGAGTGGCTGGACGAGAACGGCTACGATCAGCCCGAAGAGGCCAAGGACATCATGGCCGAGTACGTGGCCAAAGAGTCCAAGTTCGTCGCGCTGAAGCTGAAGCCCAACACCCTGGCCGGGACCCTGCCGCCCATCGCGCTGACGTTCGACTCGCCGGACCTGGCCTGCGTCCCGCTGCGCCTCACGCGCATCGCGGCGACCGACGACATGCCCATCAACGTGTGGGTGCTCGGCCAGGCGCGAGCCGTGCCGCTCAACTGGTTCCACGTCGTGCTCAACACCAGCCGCCTGGACTGGTCGCGCTGCGGCTGGAACTACAGCGGCTGCCGAGGTGAGTACTCAAACCTGGTCGGCCAGGCGATCGACTCGGCCAACGGACACGCGTTCATCACGGAGTTCGCCGGGCGTCCACAGTCCCTCAGTAACCAGTTTTTCCCGCCGATTCAGGAGTCGGTGGTCAACCTCATCGCATCTGCCGAGACCCCGCTGGATGCGCTGAAGATCTTCTTCCAGAACGGGACTCAGAACACACCGGAGTTGGTGCAAATCCTGCGCAAGTACATCCCCAAGCCGCCGGCGAGCGACCTGCCGCCCAACTGTCAGAACGACAACCAGTTCTACCAATTCAACGCCGAGGCGTGCTTGAAGCACATGCCTGAGGACTACGAGTTCGACGGCGCCGCCTTTGCGGCGGAGATCATGGAGCGGGTCGTGAACCCGGTCACCGACGCGGCCAAGATGCTGGTCAAATATCCGTACGTGACGCGCCTGTTCAGCATGGTGTCGCCCGACGAGATGACCAGCGACCCGATCTTCTCGTTCAACCCGGACCTGCCCGACGTGCCTCGCATGCACAAGGTGGTCAACCGATATCGTTGTGCGGAGGGCTCCAAGTCGGACGTCGTCGCCATCGAGCACATCCACCCCGACGGCTCGAGCTGGACCAAGGGCCAATACAAGGAGTGCGTCGGCTTTGTGGACGAGGGCCTGATCGGCATGGGGCCGATCGCGGCGCACATCCAGGTGATGGGCGAATCCGGACCGGCGACGGATATCGCCCCGGACGACGTAGACGCCCAGGAGGCGGACATCGAGCTGCGTATGCCGACGGCGGGTCAGGCCGATCTGCCGCAGGCGCTGGGGCTGCCCAGCGCGGACATCGCGTCGGGATTGTGGGCCACGGTCACCACGGAGCTGCCGGTATTGGTCGGCCACGCCCCGGACGTCGTCATCGACGAGACGCCCGAGGGGCCCAAGCGAGGGGGCGAGAGCAACCCACCGGCGACACCGGAGGCGATTGAAGCGGCCAAGGCGGCGCAGAGCGACTCCGGCTGCTCTCAGGGCGGTGAGCCGACGTCATCGGGGGCGTGGATGCTCCTGATGCTGGTGCTGTCCGCGGCGTGGCGACGCAGCACCACCGCATCAGTGCACTCAAACTAGAAACCGAAGCCCGGTTTCCCGGGACCGAAGCCGTCCAAACCGGGCACATCGAAGCCGGGCTCGGGCAGCCCCGGACCGTTCGTCGGCACCGGAGGCTGCTCGCCGCCCGCGCTATCCTGCACATTGCACGAGCAGAAGCCGTTGGCATCGACCGCCGGCGCGCCATCCGCACACTGCATCTCCAGACAGGACGAGTGGACGGGCAGCGACGTCAGGTTGCCCGCAACCCCGCAGCACTTGCCGACATTGGACGCCAGCGCGACGCCGTCCGCACACACCACCAGGCCACACTCGTCGTGGACCTCGGGCTCGAACCCGCCGCTCATCGCCGTCAGACAGGCCCCGATCGTGGTCGTCACCGGCTCGGATCCCGGCGCGTACTGAATCAGCGGCCCCAGATCCCCCGGCGTCGGCGAGCTGGGAGCGTGCATGAACCCACCCAGGTCCTCCACAAACGCCTCGTCGCAGGCCCGGACCGCCGCGACCTGAGCACCCACCGCGGTGCAGTCGCTGTCGCAGTCGGAGCCTTCGATGCAGCTCTGCGCGCCCTTCTTGCCTTGGATGAAGTCAGTGATCTCCGTCGTGTTCTTGTCGTAGTTGTCGTAGAACTCCTCGTCGGTGATGTCGCCGCGGAACCACATCTTGCGCAGCTGCCCCTGGGTCATCACGTGCAGCGCGCCCTTCTCGGCGTCAGCGCCCTGCTCGCTGAGGCCCTGGCCCAGCGTCCCGGTCACCGGATCCGCCGCTGAGTTGGCCAGGTGGGTGACAACCGTCGTGACGACGTCGGCCAGCCACTGGAAGAAGCCGCCGCCCTCGTCGTCGCCGTCACCGCCATCGGTACCGCCCGTGTCACCGCCGTCGTCCTCACCCTCGTCACCCAGGTTGGCAGCACCCATGATCCCGCACTCATCGCCGACCGGCACACCGCCCAGCTGCAGGTTCAGCACGTCGGTCTTGGGGTCGCCGACCGCGTCCATGAGACAGGCCGCGTGTTTGGTAAACGGTGTCGCGTTCATGGCCTGCGCGCCTCCTCGTCCTCTCGTTATGTCGGGATTCGGGGCTGCCACTGAGCAACGGGCGTGCCAGCAGGGTCAGCGCGCCGCAGCACCACGAATGGGCGCCTTACGCGTGTGGAGAGGCGTGTGTCATCGGGCGCGAACCGTGGTTACTTCGTGGATACCTGACCCACGGCGTGCTTCCACTGCCCGCCGATCCCGAAGACCGTCCAGAAAATGAGAAATCCCGCAAAGACCCAGACCGCCTTCCTGCGGTGTTTTTGCGCCTGGCCGCGAATGTCGGCGACCCAGCGAACCAACTCAGGCTCGTCCACGCATCGGAGCTTGTGCGCGTTGCACGCCTCGTCCGCGGCCTCGAGAAACTCGGCGCGCTGCGACCGGACCACGGCGCCTGATGACAGGCCCCTGGTCCATGGCTGTGCGCATCTGTACCGGTCCTCGAGAAAGCTCTTGGGTCCCTCACAAATCGCCCACACCGCGACCGGATCGTCCCGCGTCCACCCCGCATCCACGACCGGCGCCACCACAAAGATCGAGCGCTTCTTGCCCGCGCCGCGCGCCTTGGTCCCCATGGCATATCCCTGGAGATCACCAGCGACTTTGGCGTCGACCCACTCATAGGCCACCGCATCCGGATGCTCACTGGTCTGACCCACAGAGATGTCCGCGACGACCTCCCCGCGGTCCAGCACGATCGCGTCGGCCGCGTTCCAGCCGCCGAAGATCCCCACGGGCACCGCGATGAGCCCAAAGCCCACGTGCGAGTGGACGAACTTGTGAAACAAAAAAGTCATGCCCAGAAAGCCGCCGAAGCCGACGATGAAGATCGCCATGCCGAACGGCAACACGGTGAACAGCCAGGTGCTGAGCGCCGTAAAGCCGGCGATGACCAGCCACCCGCGGGTGAGCCCCAGAAGGGTCGCGGCCAGCCTCACGGGGTGAAGATCAGCGCATCTCCCACGTTTCCGGTCGGACCGCGGCCGCCCACAACGAGAATCCGATCGTCCTTGTCGCCCAGCCACGTCGCGGTGTGCTCTTCGCGCGCCGTCGGCATCTCGGCGGCGGTGATCCACGAGTTCGTGTCCGGCTGATAGACCTCGATTCGCGCCAGCTTGAACTCGTCGCCGTTGTAGCCGCCGATCAGCACGACCCGGCCGTCCAGCACGCGCGTGGCCGTGTGGTTGTAGCGTCCGGCCTCCAGCGTGCCGGCGGCGCTCCAGCTGCCGGTGACCGGATCGTACAGCTCGGCCGTGTCCTCGTTGAAGCCGCCCACGACCAGCACCTTGCCGTCCAGCAGCGTCGTAGCCGTGTGCCTGAAGCGCGCGGTCGTCATGTCTTCCACCGTGGACCACCCGGCCTCGGGATCGAAGACCTCCGCGTCGGCGGTCGCGTCCCCCGTGCCGCCCGCGCCGCCCGTGATGAGCGCGCGGCCGTCTTTCAGCAGCGTCGCCGCGTGCGCCGAGTGGATGCTGATCATGTCACCACCGTCGGAGAACTCGCCCGTGTTGGGTACAAACAGCTCGGAACTGCTGAGGTTACCGTTGCCGAACCCGCCGGCGATCAGCACGCGACCGTCCACCAACGCCGTCGCCGTGTGCCCCGCGCGGCCCTCGGCCATGGCGCCGACCTCGGACCAACCGGACTTGGGATCGTAGACCTCAGCGTGCGCCGTCGGGCTGGTCGGGTTGCCGCCCGTGATGAGGACCCGCCCGTCGGCCAGCGCCGAGGCCGTGTGTCCCTCGCGCGCCTTGAACGCGGGCGCCACCGTGCTCCAGGTGCCCTGCCCCGGGTCGTAGCTGAAGGTGCTGGTCGACGGAAGGTCACCGTCATCGGCCCCGGCGACCACCACCACGCTGCCGTTGGGCAGTCGCGTGGCGGTGTGCAGCGTGCGGACGCCCGGTAGCGACGCAGTCGTACCCCAGCCGCCCTCGCCGGTGCTGGGCCCGCCGGTCGTGTCCGTCCCGGTGGTCTCGTCGCCCGTCGTGTCGTCGCCGGTGGTCTCGTCGCCCGTCGTGTCGTCGCCGGTCGTCTCGTCGCCGGTCGTCTCGTCGCCCGTCGTGGAGGTGTCGCCGGTGCTGCCGCTGCCGGCCTTTCCGCCGTCAGAGCTGCAGGCCATGGCGCCGGTCATCAACAGGATTGTCAGGGTTCTCATCTGAGGTCGCTCCATGCGCTCAAAGGTCGGGAAACAGCACGTTGATGCGAAACGTGCCGGGTTCAAAGTGGCAGGCGATACAGGCGTACGGGGACGCGCCGGAGATGTCGGTGCCGACGGCGGTCACGAACTCGCTGCGGTCGACCAGGTCGCCGTCAGAGTCGTAGACGAGAAAGTCCAGGGCGCCGTCCTTGCGGTGGTTGGCCAACAGGATCTCGGTCTCACGGACGGCGTCGCCGATCAGCGTCTCCGCCACATAGACGTGCGCGGCTTTGTCCTCGCGAATGCGCCGGATGTCGTTTTTGGGCATCGACTGCACCTCGTAGGGGCTGATGTCGCTGTAGTCGTAGATGGCGGACTTGAAGTCCTCCAGGCGCAGCGGAAACGCGCGCGCGCATTGATAGAAGCGGTGCAGGCCACGACGCAGCAAGACCAGGTCGCCGTCGGCCAGCAGCACGGCGCGCCCCATTGGCTCGATGGCGGCGATCTCGTCGCGCGGCATGGTGTCGGGTAGCGCGTCCAAGTCGATCTCCAGCATGTACGCGACGATGGAGCGGGTGATGGTGCTGAGCCCGGAGAGGTCGATCGTCTCGGGCAGCGCGGTGACGTCCAGGGCCTCCAGCAGCTCGTCGTAGCCCGGCTGGGCCTCGACGGCGGTGGTCACCAGCAGAGGCACATCACCACCCACGGGAACCTCGCAGGTCGCGCGCGCAACAGTTGGCGGCGTGGCGATGTCATTGGCCGCGGGCACGTCATCCGTGACGACCACGTCATCCGCAGTGGCGGCCACGTCGGCCTCGACAGGCGGCGAGCCATCATCCGAAACGGGCGACGGCGCGGTCGTCGAAGAGCACCCACCCCCGACGAGGGTCAACAGAAATATGGAGCGAAGCATCGCGCCATCCTGCCTTCTTTCCTACGTGATGGGCAATTCCCTATAATCGGAGCCTCACGTTTTGGGACATTCAACTTTGTTAACAGCGGCACGTTGGGTTTGCGCAGTGGCTTGCGCGGCATTGTTCATGGCATGCAGCGATCCCGTTGCGCCGGGTGTCGGCGGCACCTCGGGCACCGGCAGCACTGGCACCGGCACCGGCGACGACCCCCTCATTCCGGACATCAAGGTGCCGGAGGTGACCACCACGACGGGGACCGGCGATGAGGTGGACTCTGAGGAGCAGGTCAACACGGACGAGCCAGGCGCGCCGGGGTCCAAGTGCACGTTCCACGGCGACTGCAAGGCGGACTGGTGCGTCGAGACGCCTACGGGCAAGAAGTGCTCGGAGCTGTGTGTCGACCAGTGCACCGTGACCGGCTGGGGCTGCAAGAAGGCGCAGACGCTGGGGGAAGAGGTGCTGATTTGCCTGCCGCTGTTCCCGCACTTGTGCGAGCCGTGCAATACGGACGAGGAGTGCAGCGCGGGGCTGGGCGACATCGGCGACAAGTGCATCGCGCGCGATGACGGTCAGGGGTCTTTTTGCGGCGGCGACTGCTCGACAGGGGTTGCGTGCCCCGACAACTACGAGTGCGCGGAGGTCGACTTTGGGGCGGGCGGCGGCATCAAGAAGCAATGCGTGCCGGTGGACGGCGTGGGCGAGTGTACGTGCTCCGACGCGGCCATCGCGCGCGCGGCATCCACAAGCTGCACCACCAGCAACGACTTCGGCACCTGCGCGGGCGAGCGGGTCTGTGGCACGGACGGCCTGACCGACTGCCTGGCGGACGTGCCGGTCGCGGAAGCGTGCAACGGCGAGGACGACAACTGCAACGGCGAGGTCGATGAGGCGGACGCCACCGGGTGCATCACCTACTACAAGGACTTCGACAGCGACGGGTTCGGCGTGAATCTGGACTCTCAGTGTCTGTGCGTGCCGGACATCGTCTACAAAGCCGTCGAGCCGGGTGACTGCAACGACGGCAAGGCCCAGATCGGACCTGGACAGCCGGAGCTGTGCAACGAGATCGACGACAACTGCAACAAGCTAATCGACGAAGAGGATGCGCTCGGCTGCAAGGACTACTTTGCGGACAAGGACGAGGACGGGTGGGGCAACGCAGACGCGGTGAAGTGCCTGTGCGTGCCCGACAAGGTCAACAATGTGCAGAAGCCGGGCGACTGCGACGACAACGATGAGCTGGCGTTTCCGGCAGCGCTCGAGGCGTGCGGCGGCAAGGACACAAACTGTGACGGCAAGGTCGCGCCGCAGGGATCGCCGGGGTGCATCTCGTTTTACAAAGACAGCGATAACGACGGCTTCGGGGCGCCCAACGATCAGAAGTGCCTGTGCGCGGCCGATCCGCCGTACACGGCGCTGAAGAACACGGACTGCAACGACCTGGTGTCGGCCATTGCGCCGGACGCGGACGAGTTCTGCGACACGATCGACAACGACTGTGACGGCGCCATCGACGAGGGCGGCGCGGTGGACTGCATCGTCTATTACAAAGACGCGGACCAGGACACGTTCGGCAAGCCGGGCGACACGCAGTGCCTGTGTGGGCCGACGGGTGGCTACACGTCGCTGGCGCCGACAGACTGCAACGACTTGCTGGGGTCCGTAAATCCGGGCGGGGCGGAGGTGTGCAACGGCGTGGACGACGACTGCGACGGGGAGACGGACGAGCCGGAGGCGGGCGGCTGTGTGGTCTACTACGAGGACGCCGACGAGGACGGCTACGGCATCGAGAACTCGATTTGCCTATGCGCACCTGAGGCGCCGTTTGTGGCCCTGGAGCCTGGTGACTGCAACGATCAGCTGGACGAGCAGAACCCGGACATCGCTGAGCTGTGCAACGACGGTGGGGTGGACAACGACTGCGACGGGCTGACGGATGAAGCGGACAGCGTCGGGTGCGGGACCCTCTTCCTGGACGAGGACGAGGACGGCTTCGGCAGCGATGACAGCCAGTGTCTGTGCGGCCCGACCGACAGCTACACGGCTGCGCTGGCGGGCGACTGCGCAGACACCAACGAATTGGTGGGCCCCGGCGCGACCGAGGCATGCGATGGAGCTGACAACGACTGCGACGGCGCGATCGACGAAGAGGACGCGCTGAACTGCGAGGTCTACTACGAGGACGCGGACAAGGACGGCTATGGCGCGCTGGCCAGCAGCAAGTGCCTGTGTGGGCCGGCGACGCCGTTCTTGGCCAGCGCCCCGCAGGACTGCAACGACGCCAACGCGGACGTAAACCCCGATGGCGTCGAGGTGTGCGGCGACGGGCTGGACAACGATTGCAACGGCAGCGCCAACGAGGCGGGCAGCCAGGGGTGCATCACGTTTTATATGGACACGGACGGGGACGGCTTTGGCCTGCCCGGCAGCGGCAGCTGCATCTGTACGCCGAGCGGGCAGCACACGGCGACCAACTCGGCGGACTGCGACGACGGCGAGCTGCTCGTGTTCCCGGGGACGGAGTGCGCGCCGGGGACATGCAGCGGCTTCCTGGTGACGTCGCCGAGCGTGTGCACGGGCGCCGGGGTCTGCGAGGGCGGGTCCACGGGGCCGTGTCCGGGCGGGTATCAGTGCGACGACACGACGTGCCTGACGTCTTGCGGGTCCGACCTGCAGTGCCAGGACGGCTACTACTGCGACGGCGTCAACTGCCAGCTGTTGAAGGTGGACGGGGCCCAGTGCGGCGCGGGCAACGAGTGCGGCTCAGAGCACTGCAGCGGCGGCTTCTGCTGCGATGCGGGGGAGTGCTGCCAGATCAACGCCCACTGCGATGACGGCAACGTATGCACCTACGATGCGTGTGCGGACTTCCAGTGCACGCACACGAACACGTCGGCCCAATGTGCGCCCAAGTCGTGCAGCGGCGGGGCGCTGACGCAGGCCAAGAGCTGCGATGCGGACGGAGCCTGCACGGCGGGCGGCGCGGTGGGTCCGTGTCCGGGCAACTACGCCTGCGCATCCAACGTGGCGTGCGGCGGCAACTGCACGCTCGACAGCCACTGCCAGACGGACTTCTACTGCCAGACGGGCGACTGCGTGCCCAAGAAGAGTAACGGCGTGTCGTGCACCGGCCAGAACCAGTGCCAGTCGGGGTATTGCGCCAACGGCGTGTGCTGCGGCAGCGGCGGGTGCTGCACCGAGAACACGGACTGCGTGGACTTCAACCCGTGCACGACGGGGACGTGCCAGAACAACCAGTGCGTGTACGCAGCCAACGACGCGCTGTGCGCTCAGGGCTCGTGTCAGGGGCTGATCTACAACCTGCCCAAGGTGTGCATCGGCGGCCAGTGTCCGGCGGGCGGCGCGACCCAGGACTGCTCGGGGACGGACCCGTGCAAGACGTACTCGTGCACGGCCGGCGGCTGCGCGGTCGGCAATGCGCAGACGGGGACGGGCTGCCTGACGCCGTCGTGCGTGGGCAACCTGCTGACGACGGCAAAACAATGCGACGCGGACGGCGGCTGTAATGTCGGCGGCGTGACCAGTCCGTGCCAGGGCAAGTACGTGTGCAAGGACTCGACCACATGCGCGACCACCTGCACGGACAACAGCGGGTGCGTGGACGGCTTCTACTGTCAGGGCGGCGCCTGTCTGGCCAAGCTCCCGGACGGCAGCACGTGCCAGAACGCCACCCAGTGCACGTCGGGCCACTGCAACAACGCCACCTGCTGCTCGGGCGGAAAATGCTGCAAGAACGCGTCGTCATGCGGGGACGCCAACACCTGCACCACCGACAGCTGCGTGAACTTTGTGTGCAACAACATCAACAACACGGTGCAGTGCTCAGCAGGCCAGTGCAGCGGCCTGATCTACACCAAACCCAAGTTCTGCTCGGCGGGCGCCTGCGTCAACGGCGGCGGCACCGACGACTGCACGGGCCCCAACGCGTGCCTGCAGTACCAATGCTCCAACATCAACGGGTGTACGGCCACGCCGCAGGACTCGGGCACGGTCTGCAACCCAGCGTCGTGCGCGGGAACGGTCTACACGCCACCCAACACGTGCAACGGCAACGGAAACTGCGTCTCGTCACAGACCCAGCAGTGCGACGACGGCCAGGTGTGCAACGGCGCGGAAACGTGCAGCGCATCCCAGGGGTGCGTGGCGGGCAACGCCAACGACGTCTTCATCTGTGGAGACGGCGTGTGCAACCCGACGTGAGAGACCGCGACCAGCTGCCCCGACGACTGCAATTGCATCTCCGGCTACACGATCACCAGCGGCGAGGCGGACGCCTACAACACCGGCAGCAGCGGCGGAACCAACCGCCTGTCCAAGTACGGCGGCAGCTGCAGCGGCAGCTATCCGGGCAACGAGTTCACCTACAAATTCGTCGCGCCGCTGACAGGCCAGATGAAGGTCTCGCTGAACGGCGCCGACGCCAACACCGACGTCATGGTGCTGGCCGAACAGGCCAACGGCTGCGACCCGGCGGACTGCGTAGCACAAGGCCAGGGCACCGGCTCCACAGTGACCTGGTCGGCCACAGCCGGCAGCACGTACTACGTCGCGGTCGATCGCAAGATCGCGGGTGCGGCCAACTTCACCCTCTACCTGCATTACACGGCCGGCACGTGTCACATCCCGTTCAACGAGACCTGGAACCGCACCCCGTTCCCGCGCGCTTGGACGGCGCAGGCCAACTGGCAGACCAGCCAGGACTCCCCGTACGGCGCGACCCACGCCAAGTTCACCGGCTCGCCGACCCTGAGCAGCTTCTCGCGCAGCCTCACGTCGCCGGTCTTCGACACCTCGGCCTGCCCAAGCACCCAATTGACGGTCCAATGGCGCGCCCTCCCCGCGGGCGCAGGCGCGGGTGTCACGATGCGCATCGAGGTCTCGTCCAACGGCGGCTCGACCTGGTCGGAGATCTTCTCGTACGACACCACCGACAACGAGCAGCCGCCTACGACAGAGGTCATCCAGAGCACGGTGCTCGCCAACACGGCCCAGGCCCGCATCCGCCTCCGCGTCGCGGGCGACACCAGCGCCAACCTCAACAAGATCCAGGTCGACAACGTCAAGGTCGACGTCCCCTGACGAGCCTACCGCCGGCCCAACCAAAGCCGCGGCACCTCGTTACCCTTCTAAGGGCAGCCCGGGTCGGTTTGCCCATCGCAGTCGTCGTCTACCGCATTGCCGCAGGCGTCTTCCAGCGCTGGGAGACGCTGGCCCGTGCACAGAGCGCCCTCGAAGGCGCCGTCTCGACAGTAGCGGGTGCCCGCGTGGCACGGGGCCGCGTCAGGGCTGGAGGTTTCGGGGCCCTCGAAGCAGGGTTCGGTGACCGGGAGGCCCGTGGTCGGGTCGTTGTCGGTCTGGCCGTCGCAGTCGTCGTCCTTGCCGTTGCAGAGCTCCGGGGTCGGCAGCGTGGCGTCTTCGCAGGTTGCTGACCAGGTGGTGTCGCAGAGCTGGGTGCCCTGTTGGCAGGCGCCTTTTTTGGGGCCGCAGGGGCGCGTGGTGCCCTGGGCGTCACAGGGGCAGGACTCGTCGGTGAGGCCGTCGCAGTCGTTGTCCTGATTGTCTCCGCAGAGCTCTTCGCCCGGCTTTATCTGGCCCAGGCAAGTGGTCCAGGCCGGGGTGTCATTGCAGACGCGCACGCCGGACTTGCACGTGCCGATGCCCGCTGTGGCCTCGGGGCCGTCGTAGCAGGGGCGCTGCAGCTGGGCGCCGGTGAGGGGGTCGAGGTCGGTCTGGCCGTCGCAGTCATCGTCTTTGCCGTTGCAGGTCTCCGGGGCCTGGATGGTGGCGCCCCAGCACTGCGGGGACCAGACGCCGACCTTGCACTGGCTCATGCCCTTGGTGCACTCGCCCTCTTCAACCCCACACGGGCGGGCGTCGAGATCCTTGCAAAAGCACGTTACCGTATCGTCCATCACGCCGTCGCAGTCGTTGTCTGAGTTGTCGCACTGCTCTTTGTGGGGGACCACGTCGCCCAGGCACTCTCCAAAGGCGCCCTCGATGCAGTGGGACGCGCCCTTGCTGCACGGGCCGATGCCCAGGGTCACGATTGGACCGCCATAACACACGGTGGCGAGCGGGGCGCCGTTCGGGCCGGCGTCGGAGTAGCCGTCGCAGTTGTTGTCCTTGGCGTCGCACGTCTCAGGGGCCGGCGACTGGTCGCCCGTGCAGACAGTCACCACACCGTTCTGGCACTTCTGCACACCCGTCGCGCAGGCGCCCTCCGGAGAGCCGCACAGCGTCTGCTTGCCCTCATTGGTGCACGGGCAGCCCTCGTCCACGCTGCCGTCGCAATCGTTGTCCAGACCGTCATCGCACGCGTCACCGTCCGGCGCGTCCGGGTCCGTGAACGGCGCCTTCAGGTTTACGCAGCTGCTCCAGCCGCCGCCGATGCACAGCTGATGCCCCGCCGAGCAGATCCCAAACGCCACCGACAGACCGTCCGGATCCTGAGGCAGCTCCCAGCAAGGGCGCACGATCGGCTGCGAGAAGCCCAACACGTTGTCCACCGTGCCGTCGCAGTCGTTGTCCACCGCGTCGCAGACCTCCGCCGTCGGGCCCGTGGCGCCCAGACAGGACTCGCCCCACAGCCCGTTCTTGCACTTCTGGTTGCCGTGCGTGCAGGGGCCGGTGTCGGTGCCGCAGGGCCGCTGGGCGCCCGCCTCTTCACACGGGCAGGTCTCGTCGATCAGTCCATCGCAGTCGTTGTCCAGCCCGTCGCACGACTCCTCCGTGGGCAGCACCTCGCCCTGGCAGTCCTCGCCGCAGCCCTGCACGCCGAACCGGCACTCGCCCACGCCGTCCAGCACCGGATCCAGCGACCCGCACTTCAGCTGCATGGTGCCCTCTTCACCGGCCGGCATGTTGTCCGCAAAGCCGTCGCAGTCGTTGTCCAGACCGTCACAGATCTCCGGGGTCGGCCACACAGGCGCGCCCGCACCCCAGATGCAGTGACTCAGGATGCCGTCCAGGCACAGCTGGGCGCCCTGCTCGCACACGCCCTCCTTGCTGCCGCACGGCGTGACCGCGCCCTGGCACTCGCAGCCCTCATCGGCCGCACCGTCGCAGTCGTTGTCAAAGCCGTCGCAGCCCGTCTTGCCGTCGGGGCCGTCCTCGATCGGCAGCTTCTGCCCTTCGCAAGCGCTGAACTGACCGTTCTCGCAGGTGCGCACGCCGGCTTCGCAAATGCCGATGCCCAGCGTCCCGGACGGGCCGAAATAACACGGCTCCACAATCGGCTTGCCAAAGACGTCCTCGTCGATGTCGCCGTCCAGGTCGTCGTCGTAGCCGTTGCACTTCTCCTCAACCGGCGCAGGCGGCTCGCGCAGACACCACTTGCCCGCCACCCCACCGATCGCCTGGGTCGCCGCGCACAGATAATCGATCGGGCACTCCGCATCGCTGTTGCACGCCGACGCGCACTTGAGCGTCTCCCCGTCCAGCGCGCAGGTCAGGTCGCTCCCCACACACGGGTCCTTGATGCTGCAGCAGTCGCCCAGCCCGCCGTCGGTGATCGGCGCGCAGAACTGCGCCTCCTGCTCAAACTCCAGGAGCCGGTTTCCCCGACAAATCTGCCACGTCCCGCAGTCCGCCTGGCTGGTGCAGACCGACGCACAGCGCCCGCCCGCCGGGGACTGGATGCAGTAGCGCTTGCCCGGATCGATCGTGATCTCGTTGACGCCGTCATCGCCGGTCTCGAAGTCCTCGGTGTCCCCCCCCGTGTCAACGAACTCCGTGTCGCCGCCCTCGGTGTCGCCGCCGTCCGGCTCGCCGCCCTGGGTGTCGTCGCCGTCGTCGGGCCCCTGGCCGTCCGGCCCACCCTGGTCATCCGGCCCCTGGTCATCCGGCCCGCCGGTGTCGCCGTTCTCGGTGCCGTCTTGATCCTCGTCCTCGGGCAGATCACCCGGCTTCTGCGCGCCGTCGGCGGTCCCGGTGTCGCCGCCCTGGTCGTCGGTGCTGTCCGCGGGCGGGCCGTCGTCGCCGCTGCCGCCCTCACCGCCCTCCTCAGTGCCGCCGCCACCCTCCTCCTCGGCGTCGCACGGCCGCTCGGCTGAGCAGAAAGCGCCCTCTTCGCCCGCCTCGGGAATTGAGCAAAACGCCGGGTGATCCTCAGCGCCCGGCGTACAGATGGCGGTCAGCGCCCCGCAGCCATTGCCAAACCCGGCGCACAGCCCACAGTCATCGCACGTGCCCAGGCACGCCTGCGCCACCCCGCCCGGCACCGTCACGCACTTGTTAGACGCGCACGTCTCCGCCTCGGTACACGGCGCGGTGGCCGGTCGCAGCCCGAGCGGGTCGCAGACGCCGTCATCCGAGCAGGCGTAGCCCTCGGAGCACTCTTCATCGCTCTCGCAGCGCGCTTCGCAGGTATGAAAGCCGCCGCCATTCTCGACGCACTCGAGCCCCGCATAACACTCGCACGCGTTCAGGCTGCAAACCGATCCCTGCGCCCCACACAGCCGCGGCAGGCAGTAGGTGCCCTCGACGCCGTCCTGCGTGACACCCGGCGCGCATGACTCGTACGGCTGCCCCATGCAGGAGGCGGGCGCCGCGGGGTCGCACTCGTCAGCGCACCGGCCGCCGTCGCCGATCTTGATGCATCGCTTGGACTGGCAGACCGCGTTGGACGAGCACGCGTGACCCGCCGCACCCAAACGCGGCGCCACACACGTGAGCTTGTGCTCCACAAAGCAGAACGCACAGACCTCACCGACGGCGCAGCCCTTACCGCACTCGTTGGCCAGCGCCACATCGGAGTCGTCGCTTGTCCCGTTGCCGGGGCCGGGCTCGCTCGTGGGCGGCGGCGGCGGATCGAAAGTCGTCCCGCCGTCGGCCGGATCGTCGTCGTCGCCACACCCGCACGCGAGCGCCAACACCAGAGCCAGAACCATCCGTCGCAAAACCACGGAAAGCAGGATACGCAAAGCGCCTCACTGTTGAAAGTAGTACACTGCCGCCGATGTCGCGGTGGCCCAAAACCCTTGCTGTGATGCTGCTGACGCTGGTGCCCCTGTGTGCCGTCGCCGAGGCCCACCGCCAGGCCCGGCCGCAGATGGGCACGATGGTGGAGATCGTGGTCTGGAGCGACGACGCCGGCGCCGCGGACAAGGCGATCCAGGCCGCTTTCAACGAGATCGATCGGCTGGAGAAGCTGCTCAGCGAATGGATACCGGGCAGCCAGATCTCCAACATCAACAAACACGGAGCCGCGCGGCCGGTCGCGGTCGGCGCCGAGGTGCTGACCGTTTTGCAGCACGGACTCGAGATCGGTAAGGCCTCCACCGGCGCCTTCGACGTGTCCTGGGCGGCCATGCGCGGGCTGTGGAAGTTTGACAAGGACACGCCCCGGCTACCCGACAAAGCCGCGGTGGCGGCGGCGGCGGCGCTCGTCGACCATCGACTGATTACGGTCAACGAAGCGGCGCGCACGGTGCGCCTGGGCAAAAGAGGTATGGCCATCGGACTGGGCGCCATCGCCAAGGGCTACGCCGTGGACCGGGCGGCGGCGCTGCTGCACGCGCGCGGCTTCAAAGACGTCCTGGTCAACGGCGGCGGCGACGTCATGGCGCGCGGCAGCAAGGCCGGCACGCCCTGGCGCATCGGGGTGCAGCATCCACGCGCGAAGCACGGCGAGCTGCTGGCCGTGGTGGCGTTGAAGGACGAGTCGCTGGTCACCAGCGGGGACTACGAGCGCTTCATGGTCATCGACGGGCAGCGCTACCACCACATCCTCAACCCGCGAACCGGCATGCCGGCGCGCGGGGCGATGTCGGTCAGCGTGATCGCGCCGACAGCGATGGATGCCGACGCGCTGAGCACCGCCGCGTTTGTGATGGGCCCAAAAGACGGGCTGGCCTTTCTCGAAAAGCGCCCGGGCGTGGAAGGCCTGATCGTGGACAGCGCGGGCAAAATACACATGACCAGCGGCGCTGCGAAGCGCATCTCGCTGCGGGTCCAGGAGGTCTCACCGTGAGGTGGCTGGCGGCCGCGGCGGCGGTCATGACATTGGCGTGCAGCGCCGAGCCGACCGTGCTCGAAGAAGAGCCGCCGGCGGACACGACGGGGGCCGACACATCCGGCACCACGGACACGACTGATACGGGCGCCGACACCGGCACGACCGGGGACACAACCGGCGAGCCGGACACCACCGACACCGGCGATGTGGGCCTGCCCACCGTCGAGGACCTGACCTGCGACGTGGACGCGGACTGCCTGGGCAAGGTCTTCGTCAAGCCGTGCACCAAGCCCGCCTGTGAAGGCGGCACGTGCGGGCTGCAGGCGGGCGCCGACAACGTGCCCTGCGACGACGGCGATCCCTGCTTTGTGGGACGCACCTGCAGCAACGCCAAGTGTCAGGGCGGCACCCCACTGCCGTGCGACGACGGCGACATCTGCACCGCGGATGGGTGCGACGTCGCTCAGGGCGGCTGCATCCACATCCCCAAGACCGGCCCGTGCAACGACGGCAACGCCTGCACCCTGGCCGATCACTGCGAGGACGGCGTCTGCAAGTCCGGCTTCTCCTCGTGCAATTGCACCTCCGACGCGGACTGCACCAAATTCAACAGCGACAACCCCTGCGACGGCACGCTGTCGTGCCTGGCCGGTGTGTGCCAGACGACACCCGGCTCGCAGGTGAAGTGCCCACCGGGACAGGCGGGGGCATGCTCAGTGTTCGGCTGCAATCCCGCGACCGGCCAGTGCGGTGAGGTGCCGGTCGAGAACGGCGCCGCCTGCACCGACAGCGCGGTGTGCACCGTGGGCGACGAGTGCATCGACGGGCAGTGCATCTCCGGCTCTCCCGGGTGTCCGTGCACGGACGACGCGTCGTGCATCGCGTATGACGACGGCAACCTGTGCAACGGGGTCATGCGCTGCAACGCGGGCCAGTGCGTCGCCGATCCGAGCACGGTCGTCAGCTGTGACGTCTCCAATCCGTGCGCCGCGGGCGCGTGCGATCCCAAGACCGGCCAGTGCTCGGCCCAACCCTCCGACGGCGCGCCCTGCGACGACGGCAGCGCGTGCACCACCGGCGACGTGTGCGAGGGCGGCGGCTGTGTCGGCGAATCCAAGGCGTGCGAAGACTCCAACCCGTGCACGGACGACTTGTGTGACCCCAGCGGCGAGTGCGTGTTTACGCCCAACGAGGCGGCCTGCGACGACCTGGACGAGTGCACGACCGTCGACCTGTGCCAGGGCGGCGTCTGTGTGGGGCTGGACGACAAGTGCTCATGCACAAAAAAGGCGGACTGTCTGGCCTTTGAGGACGGCGACCCCTGCAACGGCACGCTGACCTGCTTCAACGGCAAATGCCAGGCCGAGCCGGGGACCGAGGTTCAGTGCGACCCCAGCCAGAACACCGACTGCCTGGCCAACAAGTGCGCGCCCGGCAGCGGGACCTGTCAGTTGGTGCCGGTCAATCAGGGCAATCCGTGCTTTGACGGCGACCCGTGCACCGACGACGAGACGTGCACCGACGGCCAGTGCAAGGCGACCGGGGGCGGCTGCTCCTGCGTGGCGGGCCAGCAGCTCAAGTGCAACCAGACCATCCCGTGGGCCAACGACGCGTTCGGCGCTACGACAAACGTCGACACATGGCCCTGCGCGCCCGGCGACTACACCGGCCCCGAGTACGCGTTTCCGTTCAAGGTCAACCAGCCCAGCGAGGTGTCGGTCAAGCTCAGCAACGAGGTCGGCGCCACCGACGTCTTTGTTCTGGAGGACACCGGCAACGGCTGCTCGCCCAACAACTGCGGCGCGGCGGCGGTGTCCAAGCTCAGCTTTCTGGCCGAGCCCGACAAGACCTATTACGTGGTCGTCGACGGCAAGAAGGGCAGCGCCGGCAAGTTCGACATCACCACCACCTGCTCCACCGCCATCGAGACCAACTGCGAGGACGGCTTCGACGACGACGACGACGGCCAGACCGATTGCAACGACAGCGACTGCGCCACCGACCTGTCCTGCGGCCAAACCGAAAACTGCGGCAACGGAGTGGACGACGATGACGACGCGCTGGTCGACTGCGCGGACCCGCAATGCGACGGCACCGACCTGTGCAACTCGCTGTGTTACCCCAACGACGGATCCTATTGCGGGCTCAGCCAGATCTTCGGCACCGACGGCGGCAGCGTCGGCAACAACATCAGCGAGTACGGCTGCGCCTTCCAGCCCTATGACGGCCCCGAGTTCATCTACAGCTTCAACGCGACCTCCAGCCAGTTGGTGACGGTCAACCTGCAGCAGTCCTTCCCAGGGCACTCCATCTTCGTGATGCAGGACCTCGGCGGCGGGTGCAACGCACAGAACTGCCTGGTCAGCGGCCCCAACCAGGTCAGCTTCTTCGCCTCCGCGGGCGTCGCTTATTTCATCGCCATCGACGGCGCCAACAAGGCCAAGGGCCAGTACAAGATCAAGATCGAGTGCCAGTGAGCGAGAGCCTTCAGGACACCTACGCCCCGCACAACGCGTGCTTCGGCTGCGGCCCCAGCAACGCGGACGGGCTGCGGATCAAGAGCGTCGTCCAGGGCGACGCGGTCGTGTGCACGTGGACGCCTCAGCCGCACCACCAGGCGTTTCCCGGCGTCCTCAACGGCGGCATCTGCGGGGCGCTGTTGGACTGCCACAGCAACTGGACAGCGGCCTACCACCTGATGAAGCGCACAGGCGCCGACTCCCCGCCGTGCACGGTGACGGCGGATTTTCACGTCAAGCTGCGGCGCCCGACCCCGATGGACGGCCCGGTCGAGCTGAGCGCGTCCTTGACCGAGATCAGCGATGATCGCGCCGTCATCGACGCGGTGCTGACCGCCCGCGGCAAGGTCACTGCCACCTGCCGTGGCACGTTTGTCGCCGTCACCGAGGGCCACCCCGCATACCACCGCTGGTAAGCGAAGCCCTGACAAATCCCGGGACACGTCCCACCCGCCCTGACCTGCGCCTGCCATGGTGTGAGCTCCACGAACGTACTGGGGGAACCACGATGACCGGCCTGCCCGCGACAGGAGCGAAGCATGCGGAGTTGATGGGCGGCAACGTACAGCGCCGCTTTCGGCTCAGGCGGTTCGCCGTCCAGGACTTTGGATGCGCGCTGACCTGCCTGTTCGACCACGCCGGCTCGTCGTTGGGTCCCTTCGGCGTGCTGGACGTCTCGACCGCGGGGCTGGCGGTCGCCGTCGCCGACAATCTGGCGCTGGCCCCGGGCACTGCGTTGCCCGGCCTGAGGTTGCTGTACGGCAAGGAGACGATTCACCAGGGCGACGGCGTCGTCGTCTATCAGTCCGACGGGTTGGTGCCGCGCATGGGCGTGCGCCTCACCAGCGGGCTGCTGGACCTGCAGTCGCTGTGGCTGACCGACCGCTACGTCGAGTCCAGGCTCGCCCGTGACCTGGCCACCTTGAACGGCTACCGGGATCAGCTGCCCGACACCTGGAGAGCCGCCGTCGCCGACCTGAGCCAGTGCCTGCAAAACGCCAGAGAGCTGCTGCAGTCCGCGCAAAGCAGCGTGGAGGACGACCAGTGGTGGCAGCAGGCGCCTGACGAGCGTGCCCTGATCCAGCGCATCTATCGCCGATGGGGCCCGCAGTATCACGAGCTGATTCGGACGCTGGAGCACCTCTCCGCAGAGCTGCCGCCCGACGCCTGCGAGCTCGCCCGCGGGTACGCGACCCGGCTGCTGATGCCGGCGCTGTCAGCCGGTCCAATGCACCACCGCGCCTACCACAAGCCGCGAGGCTACGCCGGGGATTACCGGCTGATGACCATGTACTTCGCGCAGCAGCTGCAGGGCGACTCCTGGTGGGCGCGCTTTCTGCACCACGTGGCGCAGCATTACTCGCTGGGCCGCACAGTGGTCGCCCGCACGCAGACCATGCAGGACGTCATCGCGACCACCATCTCCGCCGGCAAGTCGCGCGTCTGCTCACTGGCTTGCGGCGCCGCAATCGAGGTCGAGCGATACCTGGCCCAGGCGAAGGCCGTGCACGGACGCATCGAGCTGACGCTGATCGACCAGGACGAGGAGGCGCTCGAGTACTCGCACGGACGCCTGACACAGACCCTGGCAGCGCGCGCGACGCCCATGCCGGTCATGCTCCAGCCGCTGCATGCGTCGGTCCGGCAGCTACTCAAGCCGCGCACCGACGACGAGCGGGCGCTGCTGGCAGAGGTGATCGCAGGCCAGGACCTCATCTACTCCGGCGGACTGTTGGACTATCTGCCCGAAAAGATCGCGCGCGCGCTCATCCGGGGCGTGTACCGCCTATTGGGCCCGGGAGGCCGGCTCTTCATCGGCAACCTCCGGCGCGTCCCGGACACCAGCTGGATCATGGACAACGTGCTGGCCTGGCATCTGGAATACCGGGACGAAGCCGCAATGCTGGCGCTGGCGACGGACCTTCAACCCGAGCCCGCATCGGTCACCGTGCGCAAGGACGCGACCGGACACTGCCTCTTTTTGGATGTGCGAATGCGGTAGGCTGCGTGCCTGCTTAGACGGAATCCGCGGGTGGGTTCGCGTCGCCGTTCAGGGCCTCTTGAACGGCGTGGAGCAGCGTCTGTCGGCTGAATGGCTTCCGAATGAGATTCACATCGGTCGGCCCCCCAACCTGGCCGCGGATCGAATCCCCCGCATATCCGGACATGTAGACCACAGCGAGCCCGGGACACAACTTTGTCAGCCAGCGCGCGAGCTCCGGGCCGCCCATCCTGGGCATCACGACGTCGGTGACAAGGACGTCGATCGAGCATTCATGCTGCTGGAACAACAACAGAGCGTCCGCACCGTTTCTGGCGGTCAGCACGCGGTACCCGGAGTTTTCGAGTTGGCGGGTCGCCACAGCCCGCAGATCGTCGCCATCTTCGACCAGCAGCACGATCTCTCCCTGCCCGGCCGCGGGCGAGCGCGGTCCCGCGGGAACGGACATCTCGATAGGAGCGGCCTGCACGTTTGGCAGATACACGCTGAACGTGGTCCCACGCCCCACCTCACTGTCAACACGGATGTGCCCACCGCTTTGTGTGACGATGCCGTAAACAGTCGCCAAGCCAAGGCCGCCGCTCGCGTCCTGTCCCTTCGTCGAAAAGAAGGGCTCGAAGATGCGGGTCCGCGTCTGTTCGTCGATCCCGGCGCCCGTATCGGTCATGGCGAGCATCACATAGCTGCCGTTGGGGATGTCCGTCTCTGTCTCAGCCGTCTGGGCGTCGTCCACCACGACATTACACGTCTCAATGGTGAGCCTTCCCCCGGCCGGCATGGCCTCGCGGGCGTTGACGGCGACGTTCACGAGCACCTGCTCCATCTGTGACAGATCCGCCATGACGGTCCCCAGGCGCAGGCTGGGACGCACGTCCAACACCACATCCGCCCCCAGCAGGCGCTGCAGCATATCGGTCATGCCGTGGACCGTCTCGTTCAGGTTCATCGCCCGAAGCGACTGTGGCTGGCCGCGGCCAAACGCCAGCAGTTGTGCGGTGAGTCGGGCAGCGCGCTGCGTCGCATCCAGAATCCGGCCGGCATCCTCGTAAGCCGGCTCTCCGCGGGGCAGGTCCTCGCGCAGCAGCTCTCCAAGCCCGTTGATTACCGCCAGTATATTGTTGAAATCATGCGCGATCCCGCCCGCGAGTCGACCGATGGCTTCCATCTTCTGCGCAGCGCGCATCTGTCGCTCCAGGTTCAGGGCAGCGCGCGCCGCCTGGACGCGCTCGGTAATGTCCACGCTGACGGCGGCGATGCCGATCAGCTCACCTGAGGCGTCGCGCCGCGGCTCGACATGAAGGTCGTACCAGGACGTGCGGCCGTCGACGGTGATGCAGATCTCGTCGCGCGACGCGACGCCGGTCTCCAGCACACGCCGTTTGATGGCAATGGGGGCCGCCGCCTGGCCGGGCGGTACGAGATCTTCGTCCGTCTTGCCGATCAGGGCGTCGCCGTCGAAGCCGTCGGCCGGGTTGTAGACCCACGTGAATCGCAGATCCACGTCCTGGGTGAACAGCGTGATGGGCGCCTTGAGCACCAGTCGAAAACGCTCTTCGGCCATGCGCAGCTTTTCGGTGCGCCGGCGCACGCGCTCTTCCAGCTGCTGATTGACCAGCTGCAGTTCGAAGGTTGGTGTGAAGAGCAGCGCCAGCCGCGTCAGCTGCTCCTGGTCGTCCGCCGTGAAGTCCCCCTCGTACTTATCGCTCAGCTGCAGCATCCCCAGGAACGTGCCGTCCCGGGTCTCCATGGGAACCGCCAACCACCCACGCATCGGCGGATGGTCCAACCCGCGTGCATCCACAAGGTCGCTGAAGTTCGCCCAGCGCGGGTTGGCGAGCAGCTGTTTTTGCGAGAGCCTCATCGCCACGCGATGCTGGACCACGCAGCCCCAGACGCCGTCGCCCGTGGGCATCACGTCATACGAGTTGTACCGCTCGTATTTGGGGGAAAACGAGTGGGTGTGGATCGCTTCTTGGAAGTCCCCGTCGGGGACAAAACTGACGGCCGCCTGGTGAGCGCCAATCATCAATCGCGCTTGAAGGGCCAGCACGTGCAGTGCTTCGCCAAAGCTCTCGGTGCTGAGTGCGTCCACAGCCGCCTGCTCGCACCTGACGATGGTCGCCCGGGGGTGAGCCAGCTGTGATTCGAAGCGCTTCGCGACCGCCTCGCGAATTCCGGCTTCTGTCAGTCTAGGTTGGTTGCGCTTCTTGTCGCTCATGCTCTAACCGATCTGGTCGGCACAGATACTACCAAAAAAAACGCGTTTCGTAAGCGTAACACTGAGCCAAACGCGTCGCGGACGTGCCCCCAACTCACAGTTTTGCGATAATGTCCCCAAGGTGCGAATCGTAGCGATCAGCGACACCCACTCTCTGCATCAGCAAGTGACGATCCCCGACGGCGACCTGCTCATCCACGCGGGCGACTTCACGCGCCGCGGGCGCGAGCGGGAGATCAGACGCTTCAACGCGTGGCTGGAGACCCTGCCCCACCCGCACAAGATCGTGGTCGCCGGCAATCACGACTTCATGTTCGAACGAGAACCTGAACGCGCTCAAGCCATGCTCACGGCAGCCACCTATCTGCGCGACAGCGGCTGCACGATCGACGGCGTGCGTCTGTGGGGCAGTCCGTGGCAGCCTGAGTTCTTCGACTGGGCGTTCAACCTGCCTCGCGGGCCGGCGCTGGCCGAAAAGTGGGCGCTGATCCCGGACGACACCGATGTGCTGATCACGCATGGACCGCCGCATCAGGTGCTGGACGAGACGTTTGCCGGCCTCGCAGTCGGCTGTGAGGACCTGGTCGACGCCCTCGAGCGCGTCCGCCCAAAGGTGCACATCTTCGGACACATCCACGAGGGGTATGGCCGCCGCGACCTGGGCAGGACCACCTTCTTGAACGCATCGATCTGCACGCTGGGCTACGAGGCGACCAATGCGCCGCTGGTGTTCGACCTGTGAGTGGCCGATAATCGCGACACACACACGCTGAGGAGCTTGGATATGCGCTTGTTCACTGCGGCCGCCTGCGCCCTTTTTGCCCTGATCCTGTTCGTCGGACCGGCTAGCGCCGCCGACTACAAATGCAAGGGTGACCGGGTCGAGAAGAGCGGCAGCACGAAGTATCACGTGAAGGTGCGCGGCGACATCTACGTGGAGAAGAGCGGCAGCACCAAAGGCAAGGCCGTCCGCCGCGGCAGCAAGTGGTACGTGGAGGTCAGCGGCAGCACAAAAGCGACCTTTGACGACCGCAAGATCTACAAGTCCGGCTCCTCCTGGGCCAGCATCTCGGACGCTCAGCGCGTGTTCGACTGCAAGCCTGAGTGGGCGGCCACCCTGTGGGTGCTGCAAAAGCTCGGTCGCTTGTAATGCGCGCCGCCGTTCTTCTGTGCCTGCTGC
Source organism: uncultured Myxococcales bacterium (assembly GCA_964545715.1). Lineage (GTDB taxonomy): Bacteria > Myxococcota_A > UBA9042 > CAZJHX01. Next base: position 13,334 of record CAZJHX010000018.1, on the reverse strand, counting down.
CCACCCTGGCGCTGGCCGACGTCCCCGACACGCTGACAGTGCAGGGAGCGCTGCGCACCGACGCGGGGGTGGCGCCGGACGGCGAATACAAGCTGAAGCTCACGCTCTATGCAGCGCAGACCGGCGGCGACGAGCTGTGGTCTGAGGTGCACGCCGCCGTCTCGGTCTCCGAGGGCGTCTTTCATGTCCAGCTGGGCGTCAAAGAGCCGTTTCCGGCCGGTGTCTTCGATCAGAACGCCTCGCTGTGGTTGGCCCTGTCGGTCGACAGCGACCCGGAGCTGCCGCGTGCCCGGGTGGGATCGGCCGCCTACGCCCTGACGGCGTCCACCGCCCAGAAGCTCAGCTGCAGCGGCTGCATCGACCCGGAGCATCTTTCGTTCAACCCGTTCGGCGGCACGTACGCCGAGCTGTCCGGGCAGGCGATCGGCCTTCAGCTGCACAATTTGGACGGCGCGCCGGGCGACTGCAACGGGGCCTCCGCCGGCAAAATCTACTGGCATTCGGGCATCGAGGCCGTGGTTGTGTGCGACGGCAAGACCTGGGAGCGCATGGCGTTGTGCCGCGACACGTGCGCGACCGCCGAGACCACTCCGTGCGGGGCCGCCATCGTGTCCGCGTGTGGTGACGCGTGTGCCGCCGGGACAGGCACCTGGTGTCCAAACGAGGCCGAGTGCACCGACGGCGCCTGCGGCTCGACCGAGACGGGCGCGACCCCCGAGACCGCCGGCACCTCGTGCAAGCAGATCCTGGCGGACAACCCGGCGACCGAGAGCAGCCACCTGTGGATCAAGCCCCCCGGGTACGGCGCAGCCATCCGTGTGTACTGCGACATGGCTACGCTCGGCGGCGGCTGGACGCTGTGTTACGCCAACGCCAAGAGCTACAGCACGGTGGACGTCGTCACGGGCTGGCACACGCTGGAGAACGACGAGAGCTATAACGACGCGACGTACAGTCGCAACTGCCAGAAGATGTCCGCCGCCCTCGGCGCTTCGGTGGCGCGGGTGTTCTACGTGGACGGGCAGACCGAGATCGTCGCCCACGCCTCACCGCCGCACGCGCTGACGGGCGGCGCCTACAAATACGACAAGCTCTCGGGCACCCACGACATCGGCATCGAGATCAACAACCCCGCCAACCCCGGCTGGGCGCACTGCTTCGACAACGGCCCGGAGGACAACTCCTGGGGCAAGATCGGGGTCAGCCACAGCTGCTATCTGGACACGTCGGAGCCCGGTCCGGGCATCTGGTACTTTACCTTCGCCAAAGGCGAGTACTGGCTGAGGTAGCGCACGATGGAGAGCTCTCAAAACGTCCTGGGCGGTCCGCTAATCGCGTGCAGCCACGACCCCGTCACGGGCTGGTTTCGTGACGGCTGCTGCAACACGGACGACCGCGATCGTGGCTCGCACACGGTCTGCTGCCGCGTCACCGACGACTTCCTGCAGTTTCTGCGCGTACTTGGCAACGACCTGATCACGCCGGCCCCTCAGTTCGGCTTTCGTGGACTGCGCAGCGGCGATCAATGGTGCGTCTGTGCCGCCAGCTGGCGTCAGGCGTTTGAGTCGGATGTGGCGTGCCCGGTCGTGCTGGAGAGCACGCACGCCAAGGCGCTGGACACCGTCGATTTGGAGATGCTGCTGGCCCACGCGATCGCGCAAGAGGCGTGAGCGCACTTGGGGCGGCGGGGATCATGCTCCCCGCCAGGCGCGGGTCCTCCTGATCCGGGTGGCATGAGGGTTGCTTTGTAGCGTGGGCGGCAACGGCAGAAGAGGAGTTGCTCGTGCCGCAGCCGCAGGTCTTCGACGAGCGCAGCCAGCGACGCCTCGGCTGCATCATCGTGTGGGGAGCCATCATCGGCTTCTGCGCGCTGATGGGTCTCGCGGCCGCCGCCTACCCGGGCGGGACCGTCTTCGAACCCGACCGTGCCGGCTTCAGCTTTCTGGACAACTACTGGTGCGATCTGACCGCCCACACCGCCCGCAATGGGGCCGCCAACACGCTTGGCGCGGCGGCCGCCAAAGCGGCACTGCTGATATTGGCCCTGGGCGTCATCGTGCTGTGGAGCTTGCTGCCCAGCCTGTCAGAGCGCGCGAGCAGGTGGCGCTGGGCGACGTCCGGCGCAGGCATCGTCTCGGGCGTGGCGCTTATCGCGCTGTCGGTAGGGCCCGGCGTCTGGCACGATCACCTGGTCGCGGCATCGGGTGTGCTTGTTGTGATCGCCGTCGTCCCGACAGCTGCGGATCTCATCTGGCGCTTGGGTGCCGTGACCGCCGTGTTCACCGGGCTGGCCGTCCTGGTCGGGGCACTGAATCTGATCACCTGGCTGGTCGCGCCACACGCACCGATGCTGCCGACGATCCAGAAGCTGTCGACCGGCGTGTGCTTGCTGTGGGCGGCTCTCATGGCGCGCCATGTGTGGGTCAGGCCAGCGCGCTCTCGTAGCCCGAATCGGCGGCGAACAGACAACTGGACCGCGTCTGGCGCACCATCTCACGAGCAAACTCGAGATTCCGGTTCTCCGGGAAGGCCATGACATCCAGGTCGGATTGCGGGGCATGGGTGATCGCATCCGGAAAGGCGCCGACCAGGACATGGGACCGAGCGCTTCCGGGAAGCCGACACAAGTCGTGCAATTCGGCGAGCCATCGGTGCACCGCTGGGACGTCGTGTCCGGCGCCGACCACGGAGACGACATT
>CAZJHX010000018.1:0-10625 GCA_964545715.1 uncultured Myxococcales bacterium | reverse complement strand
GGGCCGGGGTGGGGCGGGGGGGGCGGGCGCCGCCCCGGGCCACAAAATCCCCCGCGCCGCCCCCCCCCCCCGCGACGCGGTACGCCAGCAGCACGGCCAGGTTCAGTCGACGCCCGCGCAACAGGTGCATGGGCGATCCCAGGTCCAGCCGGGGCTTGACGTAGAGGTTCACCACGCGCTCCCGGCCCAGGCCGGATTGGGCGTGAAGCGCCAGCACGGCCAGGCCCACTCGAAGTCGGCGGCCCTCATCGACCACCCGCTGGGTGTCGATGAGGCCGGCCCCCGCGCCGGGTAACCCGAGGAAGAGCACGTTGGGCACGAACAAGGTGCCGCGCAGCGCCTGCAGACCGGCGATGACCCCGGTCGGAAAGTCGGTGCAATCGACGACCGACCAGGTGGTCAGAACGCGGTTCTGTCTGAGCTCGCGACTGGCGCGGAGAAGCCGGGGAGTCAGCTCCTCGGTCGTCTCATCGGTGGCCAGGCCAAGCAGGCGGGCCGAGCCTTCCGGAGCACACAGGTCCACGAGGATTCTGAACTGCCCGCGCAACACCTCGGGGCACTCGACCGGGACGAGCAGATTGGGCTTCCACGCGCGGGTGTCCGCCATTTCGTAGGTGATGACCTTGGCTGCTGCCCACTGTGCGAAGGCGCTGAAGATGCCGCTGCGCACGTCGGCCGTCTGAGTCTCGAGCCGCAGGGCCTGCATCCACACAAAGATGGCCACGACCACCCCGACCGCGATGAGGCTGAAGGTTGGACTGACGATGAACATGGCAAACACCGACCCCACCGCCCCGACCAACGGCACAAACAGCGGTATGGCGAGCGTCGGCCGGAAGCTGGCGAGCCCCAGCGACTGCTCGATCAGCACGACCACGTTGATCAAGGCGTACGTCAGCAAGAAGAACATCGTGATGAGTGGTGCGACGACGTTGAGGTCGCGAAGCAGCAGCGTGAGCAACACCAACACGCCTGTGACCGCCAACGCCAGGCGGGGCTCGCCTCGGGGCACGGCCAGGCGCTCTGCGCCCGGGACCAGCTTGTCTCGCCCCAGCGCCGCCAGAATTCTCGGCCCGCCGACCATGGATGTCAGGCCGGAGGAGAACGTCGCTCCCAGCAACCCGAGCGCGACACCGGGTGGCCAGAGCGACTTCTGGAGAAGCACCTCGTACTGCCCCACCAACTCGGTGGGCGACGCCGCGAACGCCAGCCAGATCGCCAGCAGGACGTAGACCAGCGCCGACACCGCCACGGCCGAGAGTGTGCCGCGCGGAATGCCGCGTCTCGGATCGGCGAGCTCGCCGGACATGTTCACGCCCGCGAGAATGCCGGTCGCTGCGGGAAAGAAGACAGCAAAGACGCCCCAGAAGTTCGTGCCGTCGAAGCTGCTCTCGGGCGCCCCGGGATAGGTGCCCCATAGTGCGGGGCTGTGTGTCGCTTCGAAGGGCGCGGGGCTGGCGAAGATGAGGATCAGGCTGCCTGCGATGACCGCCATGATGACGTATTGGATACGAAAGGCGAGGTCCGCGGACACGTAGGCCAGTGAGAAGATCGCCGCAAAGCTACCGAGGTCCACGAGCAGCGGTTGATGGTCTGGGAAGAACCACATCCACCCTGCGCGAAACCCGAAGATGTACATTGTGACCGCCAGCGCCTGACAGAGGTACAGCGGGAGGGCGACGCTCCCGCCCACCTCCAGGCCGAGCGATCGCGAGATGATGGCGTATGGGCCGCCGGCGCCCAGGCGGGTGTTTGTCGCGATGGATGAGATGCTGAGCGCGGTCGCTGTCGTGATGGCGAGTGCCAGCAGGATGACACCAAGCCCGCCGAGCAACCCGGCGTTGCCAACCGTCCATCCCAGGCGCAGGTACATGATCACGCCGAGGATGGTCAGCAGAGTGGGGGTGAACACCCCGCGGAACGCGCTGAAGCCCGGGGATTGCTCGGTGCCGGAGCCCGCTCTGGTCGTTGGCCTCGTCACCAGGACAACCAGCGAAGCACGAACGGGCTGCCGCGCCTGATGAGGACCTTTCTGACCTCGTCCGCGAACACGATGAAGACCGCGAACGGGACGCCGAGCGACAAGTGCAGCAGTGTGAGCGGCTCGGTGCCCAGCCACCGGTTGGCCACCGGCACGTACAGGATCACCGCGACCAGCGTCAGCTCCGCAGCGATGCCCGCCAGCACCAGCCAATTTCTCAGCGGGCCCACGGTCCACAAAGAGGAGCGGCGGCTTCGGCAGATCATCACATCCGCCACCTGGCAAACGACCACCGCGGCGAAAAACGCTGAGACAGCACGGCGGTGGAGCTGGTCTGGAGCCTCTGCACCGCCCTCCCAACCTCCTTCGACGAGCACAAAGAAAAAGGCGAAGAAGCCGGCGGCCGCCTGAATAACGCCGACGAGCCCGTAGCTGACGCGGAGCAGCGACTCGGTCAGCAGGCGGTCGGCATCGGCGCGGGGAGGTCGCTCCATGACATCGTCCTCGGGCGGCTCCCGACCCAGGGCCAGCGCCGGGACGATATCGGTGCCGAGGTCGATGCACAGAATCAGCGGAATCGTCAGCGGCAGCGGGATCTCGACCACAGCCCAGGCGATGAAGGGCAGGATCTCGGGGACGTTGCTGGTCAGGATGTAGGCGACGAACTTGCGCACGTTGTCGAACACCGCGCGCCCTTCCTCGACCGCCGCGACGATGGTGGCGAAGTTGTCGTCCATCAGCACCATGTCAGCCGCATCCCGCGCGATGTCGGTGCCGACCACGCCCATGGCGACGCCCATGTCTGCGTGCTTCAACGCCGGGGCGTCGTTGACGCCGTCGCCGGTCACGGTGACCACCTCGCCGGCCGCTTGCAGCAGGCGGACGACTCTCAGCTTCTGCTCCGGCGCGATTCGGGCCAGGACGAGTCGGTCTCTCCCCACCAGCGTCGTCGCCTCCGCGTCCGTCAGCTTGGCCAGGGTGTCTCCGGTCACGACCGAATCCGACGCGCCCATGAGCCCGATCCGGATGGCCACCGCGCGCGCTGTCACCGGATGGTCCCCGGTCAGGACCAGCACACGGATGCCGGCTGTTCGGCAGCGCTCGAGGGCGGAGGCCACCTCAGGGCGCGGTGGGTCCTCCAGGCCGACGATGGCGGCCAGAGCAAAGCCGGATTTCAGGTCGGCGGGGTCCGAGATGGGGCGTCGCGCGAGCGCCAGCACACGCTCACCGCGACCGGCAAGGCGGTGACAGATCTCAGTGGCCCGGCTCCGGTCCCGTTTGGACATGGGCGTTGGCCGACCTTCGCGGAGTACCGACGTGCACTGCGCCAGGACCACCTCCGGGGCCCCCTTGAGCAGCGCGTGGCGAGCCCCGGCCGCGGTGTCGTGGACCGTGATCATCCGACGCGTGCGCGAGTCGAAAGGGAGCTCATCCGCCCGGGGAGAGGCCGTTCGCAGAGGCTCGATCGGCCCAAGCTCCGCCGCCCACGCCAGGAGCGCCGCCTCAGTGGGGTCGCCGCTCACAGTCCCATCCGTCAGCCGTGCGTTGTTGCACAGCACCATCACCTCGCGGGCGGCCTGAACATCGCGTTGGTGGGCCAGCGTATGGTCGTAGGCGGCCAGCTCGCGAAGTCCCAGCACGAGCGAGTTGAGCGCTATCCGGTTTTGCGTGAGCGTGCCCGTCTTATCGCTGCAGATCACGGTCGTGCTGCCGAGCGTCTCGACGCTCTCCAGGTGCTTCACGAGCGCGTTTCGGTCGGACATACGCCGGCACGCCATCGCGAGCGCCAGCGTCACGGTAGGGAGCAGCCCCTCGGGGACGTTGGCCACGATGATCCCGATGGCGAAGATCAGCGAGGGAAGAGCACCACGCTGACCCGCGAGGCTCACAAAGAAGAAGACCACACCGAGCCCGATCGCGATCGCGGTAATCACTCGGATGAATCGACCCAGCTCAAGCCGCATCGGTGACGGGACGGTGCGTGTGGCCCCGGTGAGCGCTGCGATCTGACCCAGTCGGGTGTTCATCCCGATGGCGACCACCAGCGCCAACCCGCTCCCGGCCAGTACGGACGTGCCCGAGAACACCAGGTTGCGGCTGTACAGCGCGTCGTCGTGGGTGCACTCGAGTGTGCGCGCCTGGGGCTCGCTTTCGCCGGTGAGGCTGCTGTTGTCGACCGAGAGCGCGCGCACCTCGATGAGTCGACCGTCCGCCGGCACACGGTCTCCTGCTTCCAGGCGGACCACATCGCCGACGACCACCGACTCTGCCTCAACGGCCAGAGCCACGCCGCCTCGCAGGACGACAATGCGCTTGGGCAGCATCCGGGCGAAGCGGTCCATGATCCGTTCGCTGCGCCGCCGCTGAAGCCAGGTGAACAGGGTGTTGAGCGCGACAACGACCAGAAGGGCCACGGCGATTTGCAGACTGCCCTCCTGCGGCGAAAGGGCTTCGGCCAATCCCGCCAGCGCGGCCCCTGCCAGCAGTAGAATCGCGAACGGGTTCCGCAGCTCGCGCAGCAGTTGAAGGATCGCGGGGGTGGGCTTTTCGGTGGTCAGAGTGTTGGGTCCGTCGCGCGTCAGCCGATCCGCCGCCTCATCCCGGCTCAGCCCCCGGGCAGTACAACCGAGCCGCGCTGTAAGCTCCGCTACAGATATTCGGTGTACATCGTCCACCAGACCAACCTCGCCAATCGGCGTGCCGCGAAGGCTGCCTTGGGCCGGATATGCAACACCCGAGCCCTCCGATTCACGGGTCCGCGAACTGTCGGCCGGCTCTCGAGAGCGGGTTTGTCCACCTGGGCGGATCCCAATACAGGACCCGTTGTCCCATGGGCGGGGTCGGTGTGGGCACGGCGGTGCGGGCGAGCATCGAGGAGAGCGGGTTCTTACAGCAGCATGGCGTCATCCCAGAGCATGAGCGCCGTCGATTGCGGCTGACACGTAAGCTCCAGGGTGCTCTCGCCCGACACGGTGCCGCTGATCGAGCCCAGCGGGCAGATCGATAGCCACGACCGACCGGCCAGCTCGACATAGGCGTCCCTCACCCGCACCTCCCGCATGTCCAGCGAGGCCCGGTCCTTCGTGGTTATCAGCGCCTCGTCGACAGCGCCGCGAATCCAACCGCCGGATCGGTCAACAGCCACCACATCAAGCGCCGGTGTCTGCAACCCGGTCAGGCTGAGCCAGGCCCAGTCCCGCAGCGCAACCCCGTGAATGGCGGCGATGTCGGCTGCCGCCCGCGGGGGCCGCCCGAAGATGGGCCACGCGTCGAAGCCCACAACCAGCGTGTCGTCGACAACCCGGGTGACCACCCGGTGGAGGGCGCCGGGTTCACCCCAGACGTGGATCGCCACGGTGGATGCGGGTGTGTACCCCGCGTCCAGGTAGAGATCCACGCGACTGGACACGCTGACTGCCGCGAACTCCGAAAGCGTCCGCACCTCCCGGTCGGGGTCGTCCGGCACGAATGTGACGTGGCACGTCAGCAGCATCGAAGCCGCCAGCAAAGCGGCCAGCAGGCGGCCAGGCCGGGGAAAGTGGTCGCGAAGATAATGTGAGCTCATGGCGGCCCTCCGCAGGGCTACGGCGGTTCACGGAGTAGTCAGCTGCAGGTCTCCGGCTGCAGACTCCGGTCCGGTTCGCGTCACCGGTGGCAGAGATGCGATATCGTCTGACCATGTTTGTACGCATTTTGTTGATAGGGACAGTGGGCCTGATGGGATGCTCGCCATCGGGTGGCGGGCGCGTGGGCACCTCCGGGGAGCCGTCATCCGCTGACGGCACCGGGTCGGCCGATCAGATCGGCGACACGGTGACCGGGGACGCCACGACCGGCGATACGGGCGCTGCCGATACGTCGACTACCGGCGATTCGGGCCAGGTGGATGACACCGGCACCGGCGCCGACACCGAAGCCGGGGGCGACAGCGGCACAGACGCAGGTGAGGACCCGACCACGACCGGCGGCGGGGGCTGCGACAGCTGCCCGGACGGGACGGCCTGTGTGGATGGCGCGGGCTGCTGCACGTGTGCGCCCGCGGAGTGCAGCGACGGCATCGACAATGCGATGGCGGGGATGGCGGGGCTGGTCAACTCGTCGTTCCAGAGCGCGGTGGATCAGGGCGACCTGAACTTCATCATCAACCTGAGCGCGACACAAAAGCTGCTGACGGCCTTTACGGCGGTGCCCATCGACCCCGAGTGCCTCGCTGAGATCGACTGTGGGTGGGCGCTGATCGACGATGGCTTCAACGCGGACTGCGATCCCCGCGTGGTCTTTGATGAGGTGACCATTGAAGGAGACACGATCACCGCGGTGGGGGCCGATTTGATTCCGCTGCCCCTGCCGGCGGCGGACGGGCTCACGCTTGAGCTGGCGATCTTTGAGCCGCGCTTTATGGGCACGATCACGCAGGGCGGGCTGAGCGGCGTGCTGGCCGGGGCGATCTCCAAGGCGACGCTGGCCGATGCGATCGACGCGCTGCCGGAAGATGCGCTGCCCATCCCGAAGGACGCGCTGAAGGACCTTTTGGAGACTTTGGTGCAGGTCGACATGGACGTGCTGGGCGAGAACGGCAAGCCCGGCAAGGACGGCGTGCTGGAGTCCGTTTCGGTCGGGCTGGTGATCGAGGCGCTGCCCGGGTTGATTCAGGGGTATGCAACCGGGGACGACGCATTGTGCCTGGAGCCGAAGCTGCCCGATGGCAAGGCGTATCGGGTCCACAGCTTCAAGATTGGCGGCTCGGGCCAGCCCGGACAGGGGCTGGACGTCGATCAGATCTGCTACTGAGAATCCTCAGCGAATGCCTGGGACACCGCGAGCCTCTATGAGCTGCTGGCGCGTTCGAGCGTCGCGCTTTCACGCGGGCGACGTCAGGGGAGCCCGGGCAGCTGCACACCGCCGGCCGCCTCTTCGATGCAGCTGTTGAACGCCGCCCAGCACGTCTGATGGTCGGTGCCGTCGTCCAGACACGCCTGGAGGTCGTCTTGGCAGGTCTCCGCCGCGTTCTGAGCGTCCGCTGCCGCGTCCTGAGCGTCATCCGCCGCGTCCTGGGCGTCATCCGCCGCGTCCTGGGCGTCGTCCGACTCGTCCTGTCCGGGCATCTCGGGCAGCTCAGGCATCTCCATTGCGGGGATCTCGATGGCGGACAGGTCGCCCGCTTCGCCGAAGACGCAAGCCGCCAGCTGCTGCGTGCACTCGAGCTCCGCGTTGCCGGCCTCGACGCACTCGGCCCAAGCGGTCTGGCAGTTCTCCATCGCGCCGTCCAGTGCCTCGGCATCCGTGGTCTCCGGGATCTCCACGTCCGGCACCTCCACTCCTGCGGCCCCACCCGTGCAGGCCATCAGGGTCTCGGCGCACTCGAGCTGGTCGCCGCCGCTCTCGATGCAGGCGTCATAGGCGCTCGTGCACGCGTCCACGGAGCCCATGACCGCGGCGGCCTCTTCCGCCGCGCTTCCCACACAGCTGACCAACTCGGGCGTGCATGCGCCCTCGATTCCGTTGATCTCCATGCAGCTCGTCCAGCCGTCGACACACGGCATGACATTGCCTTCCAACTCCCCGGTCTCCGCCAGGTCGACGATTTCCGCGCCGGTGAGGCTCTCCAGATTGCGCTGACCGTTGTCGGTCGCCGACCCGTCATCTGTGCCGGCACAGCCGCCGAGCGAGATGAGCGCGAATGCGACGAGCGCGGTGACAACTGTTCCTGCTTCAGAGTTGAAGAATGTGTGCTTCATTGTTCCCTTCCTTGTGTCCTTCGATCCGATTCCGCGGCCCGGCTCAGCGTCGGGCTCCTCATCACGTGGGACACGTGGTCGCGCAAGATCGCGCAATACCGGGGAAACTTTTTTTGTGCGGGTGGGTGCCTACTTGCCCCAGCCTGATCGCTTTGGCCTCTTCGGCCGAACAGCCTCAGTCGTTCATCGTGCTTACGTCTCGAACCGCGGCAACGACGGGCTGACTGGCAAAGGGAGCTGAGCCCAAACTGACAGATCGTTCCATATCAGAGACGTGTCCCCGCGATGGCCAGAGCGTCGTCCGCGCGCCCTGAGGCGTGAGCGCCTGATCAGCCCGGGTTCGGCTCGGGCGTGGGCTCACCGGGGAAGCCCGGGAACGGCGGCTCGTCGCCACCACCACAGCTCTCCAGCGACTCGAACTGGCACAGCCCCTCAACGCACGACTCCGCAGTGCACGGATCGTTGTCGTTGCACGCCGAGTCCAGGCTGAGGTACTCGCACTCGCCGTTCTCGGGGTTGCAGCCCGGCACGTCGCAGCCGGCGTCACCGTCGGCCTCGCACAGCACCGCAGGCTCTTCCTCACAGACGCCGTCCACGCACGACCAGCTGCCGTTGCACGGGTTGTCGTCGTCGCAGCTGCTGCAGTCGGCGTCGGCCTCGCACTCGGGCGCCGTCTGCTTGCACGTGCACTTGAACGTGCACTCCGACACCGCGATCTGCACGCAGATGTCAGACCACGCCGACTCGCAACACTCGGGCGCGTACAGGCACACGCACGCGTTGACGGGCGGGTTGTTCGACGCCGGAATCTCCGACGGGATGCACGGATCGGTCTCGCCGCACTCATCGCTGACGAGATCGTTGCTGCACTCACCGACCTCGTCGCAGCTGTCCAGCGTGCAGTCGTCGCCGTCGTCGCAGTAGGCGTCCACAGCCGCGTAGTCACACTCGCCCGTCTCGGCGATGCACTTGTACAGCAGGCAGCCGTCCGCATCGGGGTCGCCGCAGTCCACCGCCTCGGACGTCACGCAGGCGCCGTCCTCGCAGATCCAGCCGCCGTTGCACAGGGTGCTGTCGTTGTCACAGAACCCACAGTCCGCGGTCTCCACGCACTCTTGAGCGGCCGCCGCGCAGTCGCATTGAACGTCGCATTGATCCTGCGCCTCGTTGACGCACAGCCCGTCCCACGCCGTCTCGCAGCAGTAGGAGTCCAGCGCGCACACGCACGCCTCGACGTCTTTGTCGGCCGTGCCCACAAACAGCGACGTCTGGCACGGGTGGTTGGTTCCGCAACCGACGATGGGCTCGGACGAGCACTCCCCCGTCTCCAGGTCGCACGTGTCGGCTGAGCAGTTGTCGCCGTCGTTGCAGCCGTCGGGGGTCATGGCCAAGGCGCACTCGCCCGTCTCGGGCTGGCACTGGTTGGTCGCGCAGCCGATATCGGCCTCCCCGTCGCACTCGACCACGGGCACAGTCCCGCAGGTGCCGTCCTGACACGTCCACGAGCCGTTGCACAGGTCACCGTCCGCGTCGCAGAAGTCGCAGTCCGAGTCCTCGTCGCACGCGAGATCGTCGGCCACAAAGCCCGAGCAGTCGCACGACAGCGCACAGAAGTCCTGTGCCAGGAAGGTGCAGAAGCTCGCCCACGCGTCATCGCAGCACTCGGGCGCAAACTCGCACACGCACGTGTTGATCTCCTCGTTCTTGGACCCGGGCGTGGTCGCCTCCTGGCAGGGGTGGTTCTCGCCGCAGCCCTCCTGCAGCTCGTTTGTGCACTCCCCCGTCTCGGAGTCACAGGCGTCCAGGGTGCAGAGATCCGCGTCCACACAGTCCGCCAGCACCGCGCCGGAGGAGCAGATGCCGGTGACCGGGTTGCACGTATTCTTCACGCAGCCGAAGTCGTCCGTGTCGTCGCACTCCACCGCCCCCAGCGTCACGCACAGCCCCTCGTCGCCGCAGGTCCAGATGCCCAGGCACTTGTCGTTGGGGTCGTCGCAGTAGGAGCAGTCCGAGTCGTCCTCGCACGTCAGCGTCTCCGGCTCGGCCGCCGAGCAGTCACACACCGCGCCGCAGTCGTTCTGTGCCTCGCCCACGCACAGGGAGTCCCAGGCCACGTTGCAGCAGAAGGAGTCCAGCGCGCACACGCAGGCGGTGATGTCGTCGTCCTTGGAGCCCGGCGTATTCGCCGTCTGGCAGGGGTGGTTCTCGCCGCAGCCCTCCAGCGCCTCGTTGCCGCACTCGCCGGATGCCTCGCACGTGTCCGACGTGCAGGGATCGGTGTCGTCACACTGCGCGATGTCGGGCGTCAGCTCACACGCCCCGGTGAACGGGTTGCAGCTGTTGACCATGCAGCCCGTTGTCAGCTCGGGATCACACTGGACCGGATCGGTCTGTACGCAGGTCCCCTCGGAGCAGCCCCAAGAGCCGTTGCACGCGTCGCCGTCATCGCAGAAGAGGCAGTCGTCGTCCGACAGGCACGCCAGCTCCGCCGGCTCCAGCTCGTCGCACGCGCACGGGGCGCCGCAGTCGCTGTCGGCCTGGCCCACACACAGCTCGTCCCACGCGATATCGCAGCAGTATCCGTCCAGCGCACACACACACTCTGTGATCGACTCATCGTCCGAGCCCGGCACGTCCGACGCCTGGCACGGCGAGTTGGTCGCACAGAACTGGTCCGCCGGGTTGGCGCACTTGCCGCCGTTGCACTGGTCGTACGTGCACGGATCGTTGTCGCTGCACTCCACGTCGCTCTCACAGCCACCGCCGGTGTCCGTACCTGTGTCCGCCGTGCCGGTGTCGCCGGTGCCCGTGTCGTCGGTGCCCGTGTCGCCGGTGCCCGTGTCGCCGGTGCCCGTGTCGTCGGTGCCGGTGTCGTCGGTGCCCGTGTCGTCGGTGCCGGTATCGTC
>CAZJHX010000017.1:32686-91930 GCA_964545715.1 uncultured Myxococcales bacterium | reverse complement strand
AGCGGCGCAAACACTCCGGGGGGTTTTGTGCCGGTGGCTTTCTGCGCCGACGCCATGTGGTCGGGGGCGGACGCCGGCGTCTCGTTGATCGTCGGGATCACCGAGGGCGTGCCCGTCCTGGACATGGTCCGGGTCAAGGACTACCTGAAGGAGCGCAGCTCGCGCCTTATCGGGCCCAACTGCCCCGGGATCATCACTCCGGGCCAGTGCAAGATCGGCATCATGCCGGGCCACATCCATCGCGCCGGCGGCATCGGCGTGGTCAGCCGCTCCGGTACCCTGACCTACGAGGCGGTCGGCCAGCTGTCCGCTCTGGATATCGGGCAGTCGACGTGCGTGGGCATCGGCGGTGACCCGGTCAACGGCACCAACTTCATCGATGTGCTGACGGCCTTCCAGGATGACCCGGACACAACCGGCATCATCATGATCGGCGAGATCGGCGGCACTGCCGAGGAGCAGGCGGCCGAGTTCATCAGCTCGTACGTGACCAAGCCGGTCGTCGGCTTTATCGCGGGGACGACCGCACCTCCCGGACGTCGCATGGGCCACGCCGGCGCCATCGTCTCCGGCGGCAAGGGTACGGCGGCCGACAAGATCAAAGCGCTGCAGAGCAACGGAGTGGCGGTGGCGCCGACCCCGAGCGACATGGGCAGCACGATGCAGAAGCTCCTGGCGGGCTGACGAAAAACCACAACAGAAGACTGAGGAAGTAACAATGATTCAAAGCACTTTCGTTATCGTGAAGCCCGACGCAATGGGCCGAGGCCTGGCCGGCGAGATCATCGGCCGCTTCGAGTCCAAGGGCCTGCAGCTCGTCGGTTGCAAGCTGTCGCGTCTGACGGACGCCAAGCTGGCCGAGCACTACTCGCACCTGGCCGACAAGCCGTTCTTCCCGCGCATCGTCAGCTTCATGCAGTCTACGCCGGTGCTGCTGTGCGTGTGGCGCGGTGTGGACGCGGTCGACGTCGTGCGTACCCTGTGTGGCCCGACCAACGGTCGCGTGGCCGCCCCGGGCACCATCCGCGGCGACCTGTCGCAGAGCATCCAGTGCAACGTGGTCCACGCCTCGGACGGCCCGGACACCGCCGAGCAGGAGATTGCGCGCTTCTTTGACCAGAGAGAGATCCTGCCGTTCGACCTGCCGCAGGAGAGCTTCTTCTACGGCGGCGACGAAAAGTAAGCGTGATTCAGAGCACCTTTGTCATCGTGAAGCCCGACGCCATCTGTCGCGGTCTGATCGGTGAGATCGTTGCTCGTTTCGAAGCCAAGGGCCTTCAGTTGGTCGCGTGCAAACTGTCACGCCCGACCAAGGCCAAGCTGGCAGAGCACTACGCGCACCTGGCGGCTGAGAAGTACTTTCCGCGCGTCATCAGCTTTATGCAGTCGACGCCCGTGCTGCTGTGCGTGTGGCGCGGCGTGGACGCAGTCGACGTCGTGCGCGCCCTGTGTGGCGAGACCAACGGTCGCCTGGCCGCCCCGGGCACCCTCCGCGGCGACCTGTCGCAGAGCATCCAGTGCAACGTGGTCCACGCCTCGGACCGTCCGGACACCGCTGAGCAGGAGATCGCGCGCTTCTTTGACCACAGCGAGATCCTGCCGTTCGACCTGCCGCAGGAGAGCTTCTTGTACGGCGTTGACGAGGCCTAGAAGCAATGCCGCTCACTTAGCATCCAAGTGCATGACATTGTGTCGTTTCTTGCTCTCGCTGGTCTGTGCAGTGCAATGACCCCTAACGGCGGTTGGTGAATGTGGGTGCGGTCTGCGCTGAGAAGAGGGCGCGTTCGGCGGCTCTGGCGGCCTGGCATCGGGAGTCCGGCGCGCCTATTCGGCTTGGCGCTGCGTTGGTGCGCTCCACTCGCTGGCGCTCGGCCGCGGGCGCGGTGAGCAGTCCGATCAGGAGAAGGAGCCGCATCCGTTAGAAACGCCCCACCGCTCGCACACCGAAAACAGGCGGCTCCGCGTTGGTCGGCTGGTGGCGGCGAAAGCCCGGTGACGGGCCCTTCATCTCCGGGCGGGTCTTCACAAAGCCCATCACGGCCATCGTGGCGCCGCCGCCCAGCGCGGACAGGCCGAAGAACATTCCTTGTAGGAACGGGGTCGCAAAGACGCACTCGAAGGCGTTGTCGCGCTGGCGGCTCTCGCACTCCCGGTCCGCGCCGTCGATGGTGACCGCGACCAGGGCCGCGCCGATCGCCATCACCGCGAAGCCTGCGACCTTCAGGCCCAGTCGCGAGTCGTATGTCGCGACATCGACCTGGTCTGTGCCCTCGATCTCCTTGGTCACGTACCGCACGTGCGACATCTCGATGTAGGTCTTGCGCTCGCCCTTCCACGCCGGGATGGCGATGGGCTGCGGCACCTTCATCCAGCGGCCTTCGGCGTGCTTCAGATCGGCGACCCGCACGCGATAGACGCTGCTGCAGCTCGCCAGCAGCAGCGTCACTGCCAGCAGGCTCACCGTGGGTCGTCGCCAGTTCATGCCAGACAAGCCTATCGCATCAGAACAATTCGTCCCATCGCCGGGGCCGCAATTGGTGAGTGGGCTTTGAACGCCGCCACCAGCAGGTCGCGGATCGGGATCTGAGTGTCGCGCATGGGCTTGCCGACCAGGATCTTTCCGCCGCTGCCGCCCCCCGCCAGGTAGTTGTTGGTGGCCACGCGATAGCTGAGGGCAGGGCGCAGCGGGTCGCCGTTGACGGTCACCTCGAGGTCCGCAATCGTGCGGCCGTCCGCGCCCAGCTTGTAGGTGACCTGCAGCCCCGAGACCTGGATCTTGGATTTGGTGCCCCTCAGATTGGCGCGGACCAGCTCCTCGATCTCAGCGCCGCGCAGTGTGACCAGGACCACCGTGTTTTCAAACGGCATCACCCGGTACAGGTCCCGCAGCCGGACCCGGCCCTTGAACACGTTGTCGCGGATTCCATAGCTGTTCTGGATGCCTATCTCGGCCTCCACTTTGGCCCGGATAACGTCCGCGACCCAGCTGCCCAGCGGATTATCGAGCTTGCCGATCCGGCGCAGGCGATCGTCCGCGGCGTGACCCACCACCTTGTCGAGGCTGGCGCCGACCTTCTCGATGTATGGCTTGATCACGGCTGCGACGCCTGGATCCTGTCCGACCTCGTCGACCCACAGGTCGACGAGCCGGCCGTCCACACTGCGGATCCGGCGCGCTTTAGTGTCGTATTTCACCACCACTCGGCTGGTCGCGATCAGGTTCTCAAAGCTCTGGACGATCCAGGCGCCGCTCTGGGGGTCGCGCCACGGTTTGTCCAGGCCCGTGTGCATGTGACCACCGAAGACGATGTCGACCGCGGCCCCCCGCGCGATCTTGAGGTCGCCGACGTAGGCCAGATCCGCCGGTGTGAACTTCAGCGCAGCGGCTGCGACTCGGCGGCGCGCCTGGCTTGGGATCAGGCCGCAGTGGGCCAGCGCGACCACGATGTCGGCACCGTCCTTGCGCAGCTTGTCCGCAAGCCGCCGGGCTGTCTCCACCTCGTCGTCAAAGACCAGATGCGCCACGTTCTTCGGCAGCGTCGACGTCTTGGTATGCGTCGTGGAGATCCCCAGCACGCCGACCTTGAGGCCCCCGACCGTCAGCATCACCGTCTCGCGCGCATAATCCACGCGCGCGCCCGAGGACTTGAGGCGGATGTTGGCGCCCAGCACGGGGAATTGCGCCATGCCGATCAGGCGCTTGAGATTGGCCTCGCCAAAGTCGTACTCGTGGTTGCCGATGACCATAGCGCCGTAGCCGACGGCGTTCATAGCCGCGACCACGGCGTCGCCCCGCGTCAGGTTGCCCTCGGGCGTGCCTTGGAAGATGTCGCCGGAGTCCAGCAGCACGTGAGGCAGCTTCTCCCGCTTCACCACGTTCATAAGCGCCGCGTATCCACCGATCTGCCGCTTGGGGTTGGCCTTGTGCCAGCGAGCCGTGCGCGCCGTCAGCCCGCCGTGCACGTCCGATGTGTGAAACAGCACTACCTGGCGCAGCTCGGCGTGTGCAGGCCCGCTGACCAGCAGCAGGACAACGACGAGAAGCGCGCGAATCATCCGCGCACCGCGATGACCGTATCCGCCAGGCTCCCCAGCAGCGCGGCCGCGTCATCGGCCCCCTCGATGAAGTGGTCGTCGTTGACGTCCGGCACGTCCACGCCGGACTCAGCCAACCCGCGCCGGTACGCCTGGTACCGCGCGTGCGCCTCAGCGCCGGTCAGATCGGGATGAAACTGGGCGCTGTAAAAGTGTGTGCCGCGAACGCGGAAGGCCTGAGTGTCGAGTGTCGGCGTTGTCGCCAGAAGGTCTACGCCCGCCGGCGTTTTGATGATCGAGTCGCTGTGTCCGGTCTGGGCTGAAAACTGGCCGGGCAGCCCGCCGAAGACCGGATCGGCAGCGCCTGCGTCGGTGAGGTCGACCGTGATCGTACCGACCTCCGCGTGGGCCGGATCCGTGATCACGGCGTGGCCCAGATGGACCCCCAGCAGTTGGTGGCCGAAACATACGCCAAAGCCGGGTGTGTCTCTGGCCAACGTGGCCTCCAGAAAGTCTCTGAGCGGATCGACAAACCAGCCGCTGCGCGGATCGTGCACGCTGAAGGCGCCGCTGCCGCCGATGATCACCATGCCTACACCCGCCAGCCAGTCGGCCGACGCCGGCGCCGCCAACGCGTTTCGTACAGTCAGCCGAGCGGGACGACCGGCGAGGCGTCGCCGGACGCAGTCGGCCTCATGTGGGCCCATGGCGTCTTTGGGATCGCGCACCTGGACCAGCAGTACATGCAGGTGTTTGGGCGCCAGCGTTTCGTGCATTGCACGGAGTCTACCCCAGTCCTCGGCCCGACCAATAATCTTCAACATTCCATAACTGCGCCACGCAGAAGCCATCGACCGGCACAGATCGCTGTGCTATGCACAGGGCCTGGGTTGCAAAAGGGGCTGGTGTGAGACACGCCTGCAGAATAGTGCTCGTCGATTACGATGAGAACGAGGTGTACCTGTTTCGGCGAGCAGCCGGCGCGTGCGCGGTGCTGTCCCCACTAGACAGCGTGCAGCGCACCGATGCGCGGTAACGCTCTGCAGCTCCTGGTCGCTGAGATCGGCGCCCTCCGATTCGGCTTGCGCCTGTCGGATGTCCGTGAAGTGGTGCGCGCTGTGGCCATCGATCCGCTGCCTGGAGCGCCCGACATCGTAGAGGGCCTGATCAATGTACGGGGCGAGGTCGTGCCGGTCCTGGACGTGCGGCAGCGCTTTGGACTGGCGCCGAAACCCGTGGACCTCGACGACCACATGATCGTGACCGATAGCAGCGGCTTTGTCTCCGCCTTTCGAGTCGATCGGGCAGAAGGGATCGTCGAGTGCGCCGAGGCCGATATCGACACGCTCGGCGAGGCGAGCGGGGCCGTAGAGTACGTGGCCGGGGTCGCCAAGCTGGCCGACGGCATGGTGCTGGTCCACGACGTGCGCACGTTCTTGTCCGCCCCCGAGGTCGGCCTGCTCTCCGCGGCGTTGACTACCGTGGGAGCCGCATGACGCCCGGCGGCCAGGACGCTCAGGTCCAGGATCTCGAGGCGCTCGTACGCGCGCGCACCGGCATGGCGCCACGGCGCGGGCCGAGCGGCGCATTTGCGGCGGCCGTCCGGCGGGCCATGCGCAGCGTGCGCTGTAGCGATCTGGCAACGTTTGCCAGGGATGTACATACCCACGAGTCGGTACTGCAAAGCCTGATCGATCATGTAGTGGTTGGCGAGACGTACTTCATGCGGCACCCGGCGGCGTTCCAAGCAATCGCTGAGCGGGTCCTGCCGGACCTGATGCGTCATCGGCCCGATACCTACGTGATTCGGGCGTGGTCCGCAGGGTGCTCTACGGGCGAAGAGGCCTACTCGCTGGCGATGTTGTTCCAGCAGCACGGGCTGGCGAACAGGTCGCGGGTCAGTGGAACCGATATCTCGCAGCGGGCGCTTGGTCTGGCGCGCACAGCCAGATACCGAACGTGGTCCCTGCGCGGCGCTTCACAGACGCTGCTGGACCGTTATTTTACCGAGCACGGCGGCCTGTTCCATCTGGACTCCGCCATCGCCCATGCCGTGCGGTTCAGTCAGCTCAACCTCACGCATGGTGACTACCCGTCGACAGAGACTGCCACCACGGACTTGGACCTGGTCTTATGCCGCAATGTCCTGATCTACTATGACAGCGACATGATCGCGGTCATCGGGCGGCGGCTGCTGGCGTCGCTGGCGCCGGGCGGGTGGCTTGTTCTGGGACCCTCGGATCCTGCGTTGCCGCACGGCTCGGAATTCGAAGCGATCGCCACACCTGGGGGCCTCTTCTATCGCTGTCTCAAAGGCGGCGTGGCTCCGGTGACGCCCGTACCCGTCGCACACGCGCTGCCCGCGCCCCCGGCGGTCGCGCCGACCAGTCCACCTGCTCCGACGCCACCGCCGACTTTGCATGCGCCACCCCCGAAGGTAGTCCTGCCGCCGTCCCCGCCGCGCGATCCCCTTGTCGAGGCGCAAACCGCGTTGGCGATGGGGGATTATGCCCGGGTGCTTCGGGTAGGTCGGACCCTTCCGCAGCTGGAGGAGGCCTGGCTGATGATGGTGCGGGCTGCCGGCAACCTGTCAGGGCCGGAAGAAGCGGCCGTCATGTGCGCCGACGGCCTCCGCGAGCAGCCCCTCTCCCTGGAGCTCCACTACATCCATGCGGTGCTGCTCATGGAGCTGCGACGTGACGAGTCGGCTCTGAAGGCGATCAACAAGGTCTTGTACCTGGATGGCGACCTGGCGATGCCTCATTTTGTCCAGGGCGAGTTGCTGCTTCGGGTCGGCGATGATGCGGGTGCAGCCCGATCGTATCGCAACGCCCGCGACATCAGCTCCGGCGCCGATCCCGACTTTCCGTTGCGCTTTGGGGACGGTATGTGCGCCGGACGGCTCGCGGAGCTTGCAGCGATGCGGCTGCAGGCGCTCAATGGGGCGGGTGCATGAGCGACGCAAAAGACAAGACGGTGGACTGGGAGGCTGTGCGGACGCGGCTCGCCAACATGGAGCGAACGCTGACAGAGCAGGTCGCGCGATCGCCGGAGCGCACCCGGGCCGTGCTCAAAACTCGCGCCGCGACGCTTCGCACACCGCGGGATTCAGGCGCTGCAACCGACGACGCAGGCACCGTGTTGGCGTGCTTTACCGTGGGTGATGAGCGCTACGGCGTCGCGCTCGGCTACGTGCGGGAGGTGTTTCCGCTGGTGCACCTGAGCGTTCTGCCGGGTGCACCCGACGTGTTCGTGGGCGCGCTCGCCCGCCATGGCCAGGTTCTGCCGGTGATCGATGTGGCCGTGCTCCTGGGGTCGACGCGCCGCTCGGCCGACGGTGGATACGCGATCGTGCTGGGCACGGATGCCCATGATCTGGCGCTGGCCGTCGACGCCGTCATGGGCGTCGCTACCGTCCCAGACGCGACGCTGCTGCCGTCGCCCATAGATGCGGACGTCAGGGACGCCGCCTTGATCACAGGTGTGACGCGCGAGGGCCTGATCGCACTCGACGGCGATGCGCTGCTGACCGACCCACGACTGGATATTGTTTCGAGTGTTCGCTGAGGAGAATTATGGCTACCAAGAAGACCGGCACAAAGAAGACAGACAGCGATTTGGCTCTGCTGAGAGCGGTGCTCGACGCCACCGCCGACGGGACCATCGTCGCTGACAGCGTGGGGGACATCGAGTTCTTCAATGCGACCGCCGGCGCGCTCTTCGGGTACGAGCCGTCGGAGATTGTGGGCAAGAACCTGCGCATGTTGATGCCGGCGCCGTACTCGGACGAGCACGACGGCTACCTGACCAACTATCACCGCACGCACAAGGCCAAGATCCTGAACCAGGAGCGCGACCTGGTCGGACTGCGCCAGAATGGAGAGGTGTTCCCGATCGCTTTGCGCGTGACCGAGATGCATCTGGATGGCAAGCAACGCTTTGTCGGCATCGTTCAGGACGCCACCGAGCGGAAGGCTGCAGCTGATCAGCTCGCGCTGGCTTCCGCCCGTGTGGCGGCGGTCATGGATGCCACGGCGGATGCCCTCATCACGATCGACCAGGAGGGCACGTTGCAGTCCTTCAACGCCCGCGCGGTCGCCATGTTCGGGTTCACTAGCGACGAGGTACTGGGCAAGAACATCAAGATGCTGATGCCGCAGCCGTACCGTGATGAACACGACGGATATCTGCGCAACTATCGGACGACCGGGCAGGCAAAGATCCTGAACTCGGAGCGCGAGATCGTCGCACAGCGCAAGGACGGCTCGGTCTTTCCGGTCGCCCTTCGAGTGACTAAACTTCAGTTTGGCGACGAGCGGGTCTTCATCGGGACGGTGCAGGACATCTCAGCCCGCCAGGCGCTGAATGCGTCACTGCAGGAGACGTCGGCCCAGCTGGCGGCGGCATCGGCAGAGATTCTGGCCAGCGTCACGGAGCAGGCAGCCGGGGCTCAGGAGTCGTCGGCCGCGATCGCCGAGACGGTGAGCACGGTGGCCGAGGTGCAAAAGACGTCCGAGCAGGCGCGCGGCCGGGCACAGCAGGTGGCCGACAGCTCTCAGCGCGCGGCTGAAGTTGGCGAGGCCGGGCGGCGCGCGATCGAGCGCACGGTCAGTGTTATGGATGAGGTCCGTGAACAGGTGGAGTCCATTGCGGAGAGCATTGTCGACCTGGCGGAGCGCGCGCAGGCTATCGGCGCCATCACGGAGACTGTCACGGACATCGCAGACCAGACCAATCTATTGGCGCTGAATGCGGCGATCGAAGCTGCGCGGGCCGGCGAGGAAGGACGCGGTTTTGCCGTCGTGGCTGCGGAGGTCAAGGCGCTGGCGGAGCAGTCCAAGACCGCTACGCGCGAGGTGCGCGATATCCTGCTGGAGATTCAGCGGGCCACCAACGCGGCCGTCATGAGCACGGAGGAGGGCAGCAAGCGAGCTCAATCTGCGGCGCGCGTGGTGTCGGACGCCGACGAGACGATCACTGTGCTGATTCAGAGTGTGACGGAGAACGCTCAGACCGCGCTGCAAATCACCGCGTCGGCGACCCAGCAGGCGACGGGGATGAGTCAGATTCACGATGCCATGGTCAACATCGACTCATCCACGACTCAGAGCCTGGCGTCGACGGAGCAGATCGAGAAGGCGGCAGCCGACCTGACGCTGCTCAGCGAGCGGCTGCGAGATCAGATGGGGGTCCACTAGCCTCGAAAGATGGACAAGGAGAAGCTCAGAAAGCGGCTGCTCGCCACCTTTGTGGACGAGCTGGCCGAGCACGTGGGGACGATCAATGCCACGGTGCTGGCGTTGGAGGGCGACCCCCAGGGACCGCTGCGCGAACAGCACATCCGCGAGCTCTTTCGGTCTGCTCACAGCCTCAAAGGCGCTGCGCGCGCCGTCAATGTCCCAATTGTTGCGGACGTGTGCCATCGGCTGGAGAGCCGGCTGAGCAAGGTGCGTGACGGGGCCGAACCCGCCGGCGAGGACCTCTTTGCCACGATGCTCAAGGCGGCCGACGCGCTTGGAGATGCCGCCAGGAGACTGCGCGATGGGACGAGCCTGGAGGCGTCGCCCGTGGCACGGCTGCTCGTCACGCTGAGCGGCTCGGATGCAGCGCCTGTGGTAGAGACGGCCGAGTCTCCGGCGCCGCCTTTGAACAGTGAAGCGGCGGTCGATGGGGGCAGCATTCGAGTCTCCTCGGAGCGCGTTGATCACGTGATCAACCGTGTGTCGGACCTGCTCCTGGCCCAGGAGCGCTTGGAGTCACGACGACAGACCACCGACATCTTGAGGCGGCTGGCTCGTGCGACCCATGCGCGCTGGCGCCGGTCGCGACGCGATGTGCGCGCTGTGGTGCGTGCCTCAGGCGCCCTCAGTGCACGGTGGGAGCGACGTCGGGCACGGGCGCTGACGGCGAATGAATCCGTGGAGAGCGACCTGCTGCAGTTGAGTGGCGGCCTCTCGAGCCTGGCCGCTGAGCTAGCCGCCGACTCTCGGGCGTTGGCGCGGGAGATGGCGCCGCTGCACTTTGCCGCGCGGCGTCTGAGAATGATGCCGCTGGATACGGCATGCGCCGGGCTGGACAGGGCGGTTCGCGATATCGCTGTCGCGACCGGCAAGCAAATCCAGTTGGTCATCGAAGGTGGCGAGACCGAGATCGACCGGGTGGTTCTGGAGGGTCTGAAGCAGCCATTGCTCCACCTGGTGCGAAACAGCGCCGACCACGGCGTTGAGCCTCCGAGCGAGCGTCGGGCCGCCGGCAAGCCCGAGCGGGCTACCATCACGGTGTGCGGACGTCTTGAGGGCGAGATGGTGTTGGTGGAGGTTCGCGATGACGGCCGTGGCGTGCCTCGCGACAAGCTGCGGGCTGCGCTGAAGAGCCGAAAGATCCCCGTGCCCGCCGACCCCGAGGAGCTGCTGCGCACGCTGTTTACGCCCGGGCTGTCGACGGCGCGAATCATCACCGACATCTCCGGACGCGGTGTGGGTCTGGACGTGGTCCGCACGCGTGTCGAGGCGCTGCGTGGGCGTGTGGATGTGACCTCCACAGCGGGACTGGGAAGTTGTTTTCAGCTCAGGGTCCCCCTGACGCTGACGACCGAGCGGGCGCTGTTGCTACGGGCCGGGGGGCAGACGTTGGCGCTGCCGTCGGCCAGCGTGCGCCGCTGTATGCGCGTGACGGCGGACGATGTGCGCCGCGTGCGCGGACGCGATGTGGTTGGGACCAACGATGCGCTGGTGCCGATAGCCTCGCTGGCGCAGCTGCTCGGCTTTCCCGCTACGCCGCAGCCGCAGCGGCACACGCCGCTGGTTGTGATCGAGGCTGACGGTCACCTTGCCGCCCTCAGCGTGGATGCTCTGCTGGATGTGCGCGAGGTGGTTGTGACGAGCATGGGCGCGCGACTGGGCGGCCTCTCGCTACTCAGCGGTGCGACGGTTTTACCGGATGGCGGCATGGCCCTGGTGCTGCATTCGCCCGATCTCGTTCGGCAAGCCAGGGCATGGCAGGGCCGGGCGGATATCGCGGAGGG
Source organism: uncultured Myxococcales bacterium (assembly GCA_964545715.1). GTDB lineage: Bacteria > Myxococcota_A > UBA9042 > CAZJHX01. Next base: position 80,871 of record CAZJHX010000017.1, on the reverse strand, counting down.
CGTCGAGCAGCCGACCGAGCGAGTCAGGCCGCGCATTCTGGTGGTCGATGACTCGATCACCACTCGTGCGCTCGAGCGCAGCATTTTGGAGGGTGCCGGCTATGACGTGACGACCGCCGTCGACGGGCAGGACGCGCTTCAGATCTTGAAGGCGGCCGCGTTTGATCTGGTGGTGTCCGACATCGAAATGCCACGCATGGACGGCTTCGGGCTGACCGAGGCGATACGCGCCTCGGCCAAGCACCGTGACCTCCCCATCGTGCTGGTGACCGCGCTCTCATCCGACCGGGATCGGTCGCGAGGCATCGATGTCGGCGCCAACGCGTACATCGTGAAGAGCGCGTTTGAGCAGCAAGCGCTATTGACGACCATTGCGAGGTTGCTGTGATCCCCTCGTCCACGCCCATCCGCGTCGTTGTTGCCGACGACTCCCCGACCAGCAGAGAGTTGCTGGTCGCGCTCCTGGAAGACGATCCCCAGGTGGCAGTGGTCGCGCAAGCGTCCAACGGCGCTGAGGCGGTCGACGCAGTGGCCACGCACCGGCCGGACGTCGTCACCATGGACATCGTGATGCCCGTGATGAACGGCTACGACGCGACGCGCGAGATCATGACTCGTACGCCGACACCGATCCTCATCGTGTCGGGACATCGAGACGTGCGGGAAGCGTCGGTCAGCATGGAGGCGCTCGGTGCTGGGGCGGTCATGCTTTTGCCGAAGCTGGCCGGGCCGACGGCCGACCGCTTCGAGATGGATGCCCGGCGGTTTGTATCCAGCGTCAAGGCCATGGCGGACGTGAGTGTGGTGCGCCGGCACGGCTCGCGCAAGACGCCACGTCGGGTCGCGGCGGCCGGCCCGCGCTCCCACGTTCGCGCTGAGGTCCTGGCGATCGGGACCTCGACGGGTGGGCCGGCGGCGCTGGCGGCCGTACTGAGCGAGTTGCCGGCGGACTTTCCGGCGCCGATTCTGGTGGTGCAGCACATGGCGGACAAGTTTGTGGCGTCCATGGCCCGCTGGCTCGACGACCAGTCCGGCGTGACGGTCAAAGTCGCTGAGGCGGGTGAGCGGCTGGTCGGGGGGGTGATGTACGTGGCGCCACCGGATCGCCATCTCAAGGTCAGCGCTGGACGGACCGTGGCTTTGAGTGACTCCCCGCCGGTCGGGCAGTTTCGCCCCTCTGCGTCGCCGCTTTTTCAGTCTGTCGGCGAGGTCTACGGGCCTTCGGCGTTGGGCATCATCATGACCGGAATGGGCTCGGACGGGGTTGACGGGTTGCGCGCGCTCAGAGAGCTGGGTGGGTACATCATGGCGCAGGACGAAGCGTCGTGTGTGGTGTTTGGGATGCCGCGCCGAGCGATCGAGAGCGGCGTTGTTCATGAGGTGGTGCCCGTGGGCGAGATCGCGGCGCGGATGTTGGCGCTCGCGGGCCGGTCGGCGACCGGAGAGGTGTGATTATGCCCAAGGCGCTGATAGTGGACGACAGCCGCACGATCCAGGTGGATTTATGCGACGCGTTCGAGTCCGGGGGGTTCGAGCCGACCGGGGCCCTGACGCTGTCCGCGGCTCGGGCCGAGCTGGCCGCGGGCGACTTCGACATCGTGATCCTGGACGTCAACCTCCCCGATGGTGAGGGGCTGGATCTGCTGGTTGAGCTGCGGGGCCAAGCTGCGACCGCGATGCTGCCGATCATCGTGCTGTCATCCGCAAGCGAGGTGGCTGACCGGATCCGTGGACTGGAGACGGGGGCCGACGACTACGTGGCCAAACCGTACGATCGAGACTACCTGGTCGATCGCGCGCGGCTTCTGGTCGGGGCGCAGGAGGCGGCGAGCGCGCCTCAGATTCTGGCCATTGACGACAGCCCGTCGTCGCTGTTGGCCGTCCGGGCCGCGCTCGAAGAGCAGGGATACGGCGTGATCGAGGCCGCGTCGGGTGAGGAGGGTCTGCGCCTGGCACGCAGGTATCGGCCCGCCGCCGTGGTCTGCGACTACCATCTGCCGGAGATCGACGGCGGCACCGTGATCCAGCGCATTCGCGCCGATGCGGCGCTGCGCCACACGCCGTGCGTCATGTTGACCGGGTCGGTGGGGCCGGAGGCAGAGGTTCAGGCGCTGGAGGGGGGCGCTGATGCGTTTGTGCTCAAGAGCGCGGACCAGAGCACGCTCGTCTCACGTTTGGCGGCGCTGTTGCGTACGCCGGTGTCAGGGGGGGAGACGCTACCCGCAGACGCGGGGCTACTGGCGCCGAAGAAGGTGCTGGTCGTCGATGACAGTCCGACCTACCGAATGACACTGGAGCACGAGCTGCGTCGGGAGGGGTACGAGGTGGTCGCCGCGCAGTCGGGAGAAGAGTCGCTGGCGCTGCTGAACGTGGACACATTCGACGCGATTCTCCTCGACCTCGTGATGCCTGGGATCAACGGTCACGAGACCACCCGACGCATCAAAGGCAGCGTGGAGCTGCGTCACGTTCCATTGCTGCTGATGACGTCGCAGGACACGCAGGGCGTGATGTTCGAGAGTATCCAAGCCGGTGCGGACGATTACGTGCCTAAGGACAGCGGCTTTCAGGTGATCAAGGCGCGACTGCGAGCACAGCTTCGACGACGCCAGTTCGAGGCTGAGCATCTGGAGTTGTTGCAGCAGCTTGCCCGCCGCACACTGGACCAGGAGCGCGCCAAAGCGGCCGAGGTCCTCGCGGAGCAGAGAGCGCAGCACCTGGCCGAGGTGCAGACCAAGAATCAAGAGCTCGCAATCAAGATGGCCGAGCTGGAGGACACGAACCGCGAGCTGGACGCGTTTACCCGTACCGTCTCGCACGATCTCAGAGCTCCGGTTCGGTGGATCACCGGCTTCAGCCAGCTGCTCGAGTCAGGACATGGTGACGCGCTTGGCGAAGAAGGCCGGCGGCTGCTTGGTCGCGTGCAGACTGCGGCCGCGCGCATGGCGGACTTGATCGCCGATTTGCTGGAGTTGTCGCGGGTCAAGCAAGCGGCCATCGATCGGCATACGGTCGACCTTGCCGAGGTCGTCCAGGCCATCTTCAGCGATCTCACCTCAAACGAGCCGGGGCGCAACGTCGAGCTGGTCCTTGCCGCGCCCGTGATAGAGGCTCAGGCCGACCCGGCGCTGATTCGGATTGTGCTGGAGAATCTGGTCGGCAACGCGTGGAAGTACACCGGGAAAGAGGCTCTCGCGCGCATCGAGTTTGGCGTGGAGCCCGACATGACCCCCCGCACATATTATGTGCAGGACAACGGGGCGGGCTTCAAGATGGAGTTCGTTGGGAAGCTGTTCACGCCGTTTGAGCGGATCCACCGCCGAAGCGATTTCGACGGAAATGGCGTTGGATTGGCGACCGTCCGCCGAATCATCGAGCGCCACGGCGGTGAGATTTCAGGCCGCGGTGAGCCGCTTGTCGGTGCGCGCTTCAGCTTTACATTGCCGGATGAGCATCCCTGCTAGCAGCGCTCGATCCGGACAGCGCAGACCTTGTACTCACCTGTGCCCGTGACCGAGTCTCCGGCGTCGTTGGTCAGGCGATTGGTCGGACTCTCGGCGAAGTGGAACGGCATCCACACGCACCCCGGCCGCACTGCCTTGGTTACTTTGACCACGGCCTCGACTTCGCCTCGTCGCGAGACGACATTGACCCGATCGCCGTCGTAGACGCCCAGTCCCCGAGCGTCGCGCCGGTGCACCTGAATGAAGAGGCTCGGCTGCAGCGCTGCGGGGCCCGGATCGCGCCGTGTCTGTGTGCCGGCGTTGTAGTGGTACAGCGTCCGGCCCGTGGAGAGGACCAGCGGGTATTCGACGTCGGCGAGCTCATCGCTGGGCCGATAGCTGACCGCCTGGAACTGCGCGGTCCCGTTGAGCGGACCGTCGCCGTGCAGGGTTGGCGTGCCCGGGTGGGTCGTGTCGGGGCAGGGCCACTGCAGGCCGCCCTCGGTGTCCAGGCGCTCGTAGTTGATGCCCGCAAACTTGGGCGACAGGGACGCCAGCTCTGCGTAGATCTCGCCGGTGTTCGCGTAATGCGGCATCGGGTAGCCACACGCGCGCGCCAGGTCGCAGATGATCTCCCAGTCAGCGCGCGCCTCACCCGGAGGCTCGACGGCCTTGCGCACGCGCTGCACGCGGCGATCGCTGTTTGTGAACACGCCGTCTTTCTCTGCGAAACATGCCGCCGGCAGGACCACGTCGGCGTAGCGGCAGGTCTCGTTCATGAAGATGTCCTGCACGACCAGAAACTCGCAGGCGTTGAGCCCCTTCTCGACTTTGGTGGCGTTGGGCTCCGACAGCACGATGTCCTCGCCCATCACGTAGAGGCCCTTGAGGTCGCCCGTGGCCAAAGCGCCCATCATCTGGTTGAGGTTGATGCCGTCGTCGGGCGACAGCGGCACGCCCCAGGCCTCTTCAAACTTGAGCCTGGCGTCCTCGTCGTGGACACGCTGGTAGCCGGGGTAAAAGACCGGGCTGGCGCCTGCGTCGTTGGCGCCTTGTACGTTGTTTTGGCCCCGCAGCGGGTTCATGCCGGCGGAGCGCACGCCCAGATGCCCGGTCATCAGGACCAGGTTGGCCAGCGCATACACGTTGTCGGTGCCGTGGGTGTGCTCGGTGATGCCCAGCGTGTAGTAGATGCCCGCCTTGCGCGTGGTGGCGTACAGGCGCGCGGCTTTGCGGATGTCGTCGGCCGGGACCGACGTGACCTCTTCCGCCGCCTCCGGGGTGTAGTCGGCGACTGCGGCCTTCACCGATGCGAAGCCGGCCGTATGCTCACGAATGAAGCCCTCGTCGACCAGCCCTTCAGCGATGATCACGTGGGCCATGGCGTTGAGCAGCCAGACGTCCGTGCCCGGGTGCAGCTGCAGGTGCAGCTCGGCGATGTCCGCCAGCCAGATCGCGCGCGGATCGCCCACGATCAGCTTGGCGCCGCGACGGACGGCGCGCTTCATCTCCATGGCGATGATCGGATGCGCCTCAGTGGTGTTGGACCCGATCACAAACAGCACGTCCGCGTCGCGGATCTCCGGGATCGAGTTGGTCATCGCGCCCGCGCCAAACATTGTCACCAGACCGGCGACGGTGGGGGCGTGTCATGTTGCCGCGCATTGATGGCAGTTGTTGGTGCCGAAGGCCGCGCGCGCCAGCTTCTGCACCAGGTAGTTCTCCTCGCCCGTGCAGCGGCTGGATGAGATGAAGCCCAACGAGTCCGCGCCATGTCTGCGCTTGACGCCCAGCAGGCCCTCGGCGGCTACCTGCAGCGCGTGCTCCCACGAGGCCGGGTGCAGCCGGCCGTCAGCACCGCGAACGAGCGGCGTGCTCAGGCGGTCGTCGTGGTGGATGAAGTCGTAGGCAAAGCGGCCTTTGACGCACAGGTTGCCGTCGTTGACGGTGGTGCCGGGCGCCGGACTGGTCACGCCGACGACCTTGCCGTCGGCGACGTTCAAGTCCATCTGGCAGCCCACGCCGCAGTAGTTGCAGGTGGTGCGGACCTGGTCCACCTCGGCGTCCAGCTTGCCCTTGGCCTTGGTCTCGAACAGAGCGCCGGTCGGGCACGTGTCGACGCAGCCGCCGCACAGCTCACAGGTGCTGTCCATGAGGCTGACCTGGGCGGCGGTGGCGATGGTGGTCGCCGCACCGCGCTCCGAGAGGGTGATCGCGCTGACCGCCTCCACCTCGTCGCAATAGCGCGTGCAGCGGGCGCACAGGATGCAGAGATCGGGCGCAAACGTCAGGTATGGGTTGGTCTCGGCCGGTCGTGAGGCTCGCGGCGACTGCAAGGCGTCCAACGGCAGCAATGGGCCCGCCGCCGCCGCCATCGCCGTCAGCTCGTTGCGCGGCGATCCGTCGTCGATGTTGGCGCCGTGATCGGCCATGTATAGCGACATCAACACGTTCTGATGACGCTTCACGCGGGCGTTGCCGGTCGAGACCGACTGCCCCTGAGTCGCAGGCGTCGCACACGCGGGCATCAAGCGCCGCACGCCCTCGATGTCGACCAGGCAGCTGCGACACGCGCCCGCCGGATCCAGCCGCGGATCGTTGCACAGCGACGGGATCTCGACGCCGTGCCGGGTCGCCGCCTGCAGGATCGTCTCGCCCTCGGTGCATTCAACCGCGCGACCGTCGAGGGTGAAGGAGATGTCGTTCATGGCGCGACCTCCGCGCGTTGCCGTGTCCCGAAGGCCTCGGGAAAGTGTTGGATGGCGCTGGTGACCGGCAGCGGCGCCGTCATGCCGAGGCCGCAGATCGAGCCCTCGTCCATCTCCCAGGCCACGTCCGCCAGGTGCTCGAGCGCGGCGGGATCGCCGGTCTTCAAGTACTTGTCGAGCGCGCGCCGCACCCATCGGGCGCCCAGCCGGCAAGGCGCGCACTGCCCGCAGCTCTCGTCCTCAAAGAAGATGGCCTGCCAGAGCGCCGCCACGGCCATGTCGACCGTGTCGTTCAGCACCACCACGCCCGCACTGCCCAGCATCGTTCCGGCCTTCTTGAGGTTGCCGAAGTCCATCGGCCGCTCGCGCTCCGACATCGGCAAGAAGCCCGCGGACGCGCCACCGGGGCTGAAGGCCATCGGGGTGCCGACGTAGCCCCCGCCGGCCGTGACCAGCTCGTCCAGCGTGACACCCAGCGGCAGCTCGTACACGCCCGGGCGCGCCACGTGTCCGGACAGGCAGTACAGCTTGGTCCCCGGCTCGCCGCGTCCCAGCTCGCGGAAGCGCTGGCCACCGCGCGCGACGATATCCGGCACGCAGGCCAGCGTCTCCACGTTGTTGATCACCGTCGGCTCGCCAAAGAGCCCAACCTGTGTCGGGAACGGGGGCTTCAGGCGCGGCATGCCCCGCTTGCCCTCGATCGACTCCAGCAGCGCGGTCTCTTCGCCGCAGATGTACGCGCCGTGCCCGTTGACGATGTGAATGTCGAAGCCGCCCAGTTTGTCCGTCGCCGCGAGCGCCTCACGCAGGGCGCGGGTCTCGTCCACGAACTCCCCGCGCACGTAGATATACGCGGCGTGGGCTTGCACCACCTCGCAGGCGATCGCCAGCCCCTCCAACATCAGGTGCGGGCGGCGCAGCATGACCTCGCGGTCTTTGAACGTCCCGGGCTCCGCCTCGTCGGCGTTGACCACGACATAGCGCGTGCGGTCGGTTTGCTCGCGCACGGCGGCCCACTTGATGTGCGCCGGGAAGCCGGCCCCGCCGCGACCCTGCAGTCCGGACGCCTTCAGCTGCGCCAGGACGGCGTCAGCACCCAGCGCGCGAGTGCGGGCAAGGGCGCTGTAGTCGAGGTCCTCGGCGCCCGCCAGGTTCATGGGCAGAGACGCGTCGTCCGGGGTGATCCCGCCGCGCTCACCGGCGCGCCAGACCCGCTGCTCGGCGTCCAGGGCCACAGGCGCTCGGTCGCATTGGCCCACACAGGACGCCCGATGCAGCTTGGCCCCGTGGGCCTCCAGCTCCGCTGCCAACTTCGGCCCCCCAGCGACCTGACACGTCAGCCCCTGGCAAACCCGTGCACCAGGCCGCACCAGCAGATCGTAGAAGCGGCCGGTGCCGTAGACGTCAGCCTCGGGGACTCCGGTGGCCTCACTGACCCGCCGGATCGCGTCCGCGTCGAGGCTGCCTTCAGCCTCCAACAGCTCGACCACCTGCTCCCGATTGGCGCTGTGCTTCTCCATCGCTGCTGTTTTATCACACCTTGATGGGTGTCAGAGCGACTCCGCGATGGGTGCCACTATAGCCGTGACCACGCCGCCCAATACGCCGTCCAGCGGTGGCTGCAGCGCCTCTGTCAGCTCGGCGCGCCAGGTGCGGATCATGTTCAGGCCGTACTCGATAGACCCGTTGGCGTGCAGCAGATCCAGCGCCCTGCGAATGTCCGCGGGCGTGGTCTCGGAGCGTGGCTTGTTCACGATGCCTGCCAGCGTCGCCGCGTCGTCCGCGCCGGCATTGTTGAGCGCGTGGACGACCGGCAGCGACGGCTTGCCCTCCGCGATATCGGTCGCGATCTGGTCGCGGCCCTTCTGACCGATGAGATCGAGCAGATCGTCCTGCACCTGGAACAGCAGCCCCATGGTGTCGCCGACCTGCGCCAGGCGTGTGACCTCCTCGTCGGGCAGTCCCGCGCAGATCGCGGCGCCCTCGATCGGCAGCGCAAACAGGCCCGCGGTCTTGCCGCGAATCACGCCCATGTACTCGGCCTCGGTGGGACGATCGACGCCCTTGAGACGGAACTCGTCGACCTGGCCCTGGATGACCTGAAGCATGCGCTGCGCCGTCATCGCGGTCAGCCGGCGCAGATCCCGGTCCGCGATCGGGGTCTGCGCCACCAGTCCCAGCCCGGAGAAGTACAGGCCGTCACCCGCGTTGATCGACTGCTCCCAGCCGTATCGTTGCCAGATCGTGGGCTCGCCGCGTCGTACGGTGTCGCCGTCCTGATAGTCGTCGTGCACTAACGTCGCGTTGTGCAGCAGCTCTACCCCGCATGCGAAGGGCAGGGCGTGCTCGGGATCCGCGCCCAGGGCCTCGCTGGTCAGCAGCACGATGATCGGTCGCAGCCGCTTGCCGCCGGTGTCCAGGTGGTACCAGAGCATGTCCGCGTAGGAGCCGTCGCCCGGGGTCTGCGGGCGGGTTGCGTCGGCGCCGATCGTGTCGAGGATACGTCCGCCCCAGCGCTCGATGGCGGCCTGAATCGACTGCGGAAGAGCTGTCGCCATTATTTGCGCAGCACGTCCAGCGCGGATCGGGCGGCGCTGCTGGTGTAGGTGCCCGTGCGCCGCATCTCGGCCACGACCCCGTCCAGCTCGGTGAGCGTCGCGCCCGCCTCAAAGGCGATGTTGCGCGCGTGCATGCTCATGTGGCCGCGTTGGATCCCGTCGGTGGCCAGGGCCATGATGGCGGCCAGGTTCTGCGCCAGGCCGGATGCGGCCGCGATCTCGCCCAGCTCCGCGGCGCTCGGGTTGCCCAGCACCTTGTGCACCACCTTAACGACGCTGTGGGACCTGGTGATGCCGCCGACCACGCCGACCTGCATCGGGATCTCGAACACGCCGACCAGCTCGTCGGCCTCTTGATCGATCGACCAGCGGCTCAGGCTGCGATAGCGCCCGTCACGTGCCGCATAGGCATGGCAGCCGGCCTCCACTGCGCGCCAGTCCTGACCTGCCGCCACGAGGAAGGCGTCGACGCCGTTCATGGCGCCCTTGTTGTGGGTCGCCGCGCGGTACGGGTCCACGTCGGCCATGACGGACGCTTCCACCACGCCCTTCGCGACCTCGGCGCCGGACCACTCGCCTCGCGCCAGCTGCGCGATCGGCACCCGCCCTCGTGCGCACACCAAGCGCTTGTCCGCCAGGTTGCTCAGAATGCGCAGCCGGACGCGGCCGCCCGAGATCGCCTCGATATCCGGCGCAACGGCCTCCACCATCGTGTTGATGATGTTGGCCCCCATGGCGTCACAGACGTTCACCTCCAGGTGACACACGATCATGTCGCCCAGCTCGGTGTCCGGGAAGGTGCGCACCTCGAAGCGCTGGGCTCCACCGCCACGCTTAAGCAGCCGCGGGTTGTTCTCATTGGCGCGCGCGACCAGCGCGTCGGCGGCCGCCTCCAGACGCGCCTGCGTGGCGTCGATATCCTGGAAATCCAGCACCTGAACCTGGCCGATCATGATCGGGTCGGTCGACGTCGTGATGATGCCGTCGCCGCCGCGCAGCAGATTGGCGGCATTGCTGGCCGCCGCGAGCACGCTGGGCTCCTCCACAACCATCGGCAGCAGCAGGTCTTTGCCGTTGATGCGGAAGTTGGCCGCCACGGCCAGGGGCAGCGGGAACACGCCGATGGCGTTCTCCACCATGCGATCCGCGTTCTGCATGCCGAAGCCTGAGTGCTCTTTGAGGATGTTGACCTCGTCGGGCGTCAGGTTGCCGGCCGCTTGCACGGTCGCAAGCCGCTCCTCGATGCTCCGGCGATAGAAACCGGGCAGCCGTGAACTCATGTTGTCACCTCGGCAAGCGCCTGGCGGCGCAGCTCGGTGATGCTCCTGGAACCCGTCACGAAGCAGATGGTACGCAACTCGTCGATGAACTGTCGAATAGTCAGCACCACCGCGTCGCGTCCGCCTTCCACCGCGGCCTTCAGAAAGGGCAGGGCGCATGCGACCAGATCCGCGCCCATGGCCACGGCCTTGGCGACCTCGGTCCCGGTGCGGATGCCGCCTGAGCAGATGATGGTTTTGTCGTCCCCCAGCAGGTCGACGGCGTGGCGCAGTGACTCAGACGTCGGCACGCCCCAGTCCCCCAGGCGCCGGCCGGTCATCTGCTGCACCCACGACTCGGTGCGATACGTCTCGATTTTGGACCAGGAGGTGCCGCCGACGCCGGCCGTCTCCAGCCCGGCGAACGGCACGTGGGCGATCTTCTGAAGCGTCTTGCGGCCGAAGCCTGCGCCGACCTCCTTCAAAACGACCGGCACACCCAGCTGTGGAATCACGCTCCCCAGCTTGCCGATCAGGCCTTTGAAGTTGGTGTCGCCTTCAGGCTGAATCGCCTCTTGAAGCGCGTTGAGGTGAAACGCGAAGATATCGGCGCCGACTCCGTCGATGAGTCCGCGCACGTCATCCGCAGTCACGCCGTAGTTCAGCTGCACCGCGCCGACGTTGCCCATCAGCAGGATGTCCGGCGCCTCGTCGCGCACCGCAAACGTCGAGACCGTGCCGGGGTCCTCGATCATCTTGCGCTGTGAGCCGAGCGCCATCGCGATGCCACACTCCTGTGCCGCCGACGCGAGCACCTTGTTGATCTCGCCCGCCCGACGCGTGCCGCCGGTCATCGCACCGATCATCAGTGGAGCCGCCAGCGTCTTGCCGAACAAGGTGACGCGCAGGTCTATTTCATCGCGATCGATCTCTGGGAAGGCGTCGTGCTCAAAGCGATAGCGCTCAAATCCTGTCGTGACGCCGAGGCGCTCGACGGGCTCCTCCAGACAGATCCGCAGATGCGCGTCTTTTCGGTCTTCTGACGTATTGGGATTCTGCTTGGTCACGCGGCGCGAATTAACACGCGCGATCGCTTAAATCAAGGAAATGAAACGTGTTTCCCCGTATTCGCTTGTCGGATCGGACGGTCGCAGGTAATAAGCCGTGACGTGAGCGATCTGACGGACATCAAGGCCCTGACCCTGGACGCGTTGACGGCGACACTCCTGGAGCGCGGGCACAAAAAATACCGCGCCGAGCAGGTGTTTCGTTGGATCCACCAGCAGCGGGTCCAGTCTCGCGCCGAGATGACCAATGTTCCTGCGGAGCTTCGGGAGGCCGACGACCTCACCATGGGCGGGCTCACCTTGGACAAGGTGCTGAAGAGCACGGACGGCACCCGCAAGCTGCTGCTGAGCACGTCCAAGGGCCAGCGCCTGGAGAGCGTGGTCATCCCGATGGGCCGCGGGCGCCTGACGCAGTGCGTGTCCAGCCAGGTCGGCTGCAAGATGGGCTGCGACTTCTGCGCGACGGCTGAGATGACCACCCGGCAGAACCTGACGCCGTCCGAGATCGTCGATCAGGTCTACCACGCCGGCCGCCTGCTGGAGCCCGAGGGCCTCAAGGTCACCAACCTGGTCTACATGGGCATGGGCGAGCCGTTGGACAACTTCGACAACGTGGTCACCAGCCTGCGGATCCTGCTGGACCAGAAGGGGGCTGCGTTCGGCCAGCGTCGCATCACGGTCAGCACGGTCGGCCTGGCGCCGCGGATCCCACGCTTCGGCGAAGCGGTTCCGGTCAACCTGGCGGTCAGCCTCAACGCGACCACCGACGAGCAGCGCGACAAGCTCATGCCGGTCAACAAGGCTTTTCCCATCGCCAAGCTGCTGGACGCGCTCAAGGCGTACCCGCTGGCCCCGCGCCGCCGGATCTACGTCGAGTACGTGCTGCTGGGCGGCGTCAACGACACCGACGAGGACGCCCGGCGGCTGCCCCAGCTGCTGAAGGACGTGCGCGTCAAGGTCAACCTGATCCCGTTCAACCCATACCCGGGCTCGCGCTACAAGTCGCCGGAGCCGGACCGCGTCACACGCTTTTTGGACCTGCTCATGAAGAGCCACATCCAGACCAACGTGCGTGAGCCCAAGGGCCGCGACATCCAGGCTGCGTGCGGCATGCTGGACGGCGACAAGCCACTCTAAACGTCGCCAGTTTGGATCGACGCCACATTCTTCTCCCAGTTGGCGCCGTCGAAGTCGCTGATCTCAAAGCGGTCCATCGCGTCACCGTCCAGGCAACGCAGGTTCACGCTGAGTCCGTCGGGATGGGAGCGCGGCCGGTAGAAGCTGGTGATGCCGCACGTCTTGCAAAACCAGTGCTTGGCTACGTGCGTGTTGAACGAGTAGGTGCCCAGGGCCTCGCGGTCGGTCAGCATCGTGAACCGGGGCTCGGCGACGATGACGTGCAGAAACCCCTTCATGCGGCAGATCGAGCAGTTGCACGCCAGCGCCGTCAGCTGCTCTACATCGACCTGGAAGCGGACAGCGCGACAGTGACAGCCGCCTTCGAAGCGTTTCACTCTCGTACGCCGGTCATCGCCAGCGATGCCGCGCAGGGGTCGGTCTCCAGCGGGGGGCACGTCTGGGTGACCGACGACAGGTTTGTGAGCGTGGCAGTCACCTCCAGGGCGATCTGGGTGGCGGAGTCAATACGCACGGTGCCGCCGAAGTCGATGTCCCCCCGGCAGTCCTCCGACCCCGGGACGCCCAGCAGAACCGCGGACTGGGTCGCGTTGATCACCTGCATGCCGCCCGCGTTGTCCGACGCCATGGTGATAGACATGTCCTCGAACGGCGCCTGCAGCTTCAAGATGTAGGTGGAGGGCAAGTCGGCCAGGCCGGGAATGAAGCTGACGTTCTTCAGCGCGTACGCCGTGTTGTTGCCCTCGGGCATGAACAGCACCTCCAGGGCGCCGTCCAGGCACTTATCGTCGACGGTCTGCACATACAGCTGGAACTGTCCGCCGGTGAAGTCGACAAAGGCCGGACCGATGGGGGCGACGTCCTCGCCAGATGTACAACCGACGGCGCCGCCGATCAGGGCGGCCAGGAGGAGTAGACGCGTCATTCTACCAACACAGGGCCTTTGGGCTTAGGTGGTTTCTTGGTGGTTCTGGTCCGCTTCAGCCGGACCTCGAGGTCACCGCTGGCATCGTGCGTCACGGCTTGCCTGTAAGCCCGATGCCCCCGCAGTGAGATGATCAGCATGACCGTCGTGCCCTCCGGCGGCCTGTCGATCTCGAGCGGTGTTTTGCCCACGAGCTGACCATCGGCCAACACGGTAGCCCCCTGCGGCCGCGAAAGCACGCGGATCTTCAGCGGGGTGGGCGCGGTAGCCGTTACCTCGATAGGCATTCTCGGCGCGCTCACGCCGGCCTGCTCGCAGTCGCGGCGCGGCAGCAGCACCACACTGGCGGTCGGCGGCTTCGGGGCGGGTGCGGGCTCAGCCGGCTGCGCCTTTTTGGCCACCGGAGCTCGCTCGACAGGTGGAGCGGGGGCCGGCGTCGTATCGACTGCGGCGATCGGCTCCTCAGCCAGCGGCTTCGTGGTGCCTGGATCGGCGACAGGCGGTCGCAACACGGCCCACACCGCGATCGCCAGCGCAGCCACCACGGCGATACCCGCCACGATCCACGGCGCCCGACTGCGCGGCTTCTCCTTGGCTACCTGCGCCAGCGTCCCCGTCTCGGCGGAGATGGGGATCCCCTGTGTGTGCGCCAGCGCTTTGACCAGCTGCTCCTTGGTGGCGCCGTACTTCTCTACGGCGCCGGCGCCCTCCGGCAGTGTGTCGCCCTCTGAAATGGAGTCGAGCAGCAGCTCTTTGAACTGCGTTCCGGACGTCGGCCGCTCGGACGCCTCTTTGGCCATCCCCTGACGCAGCGCGGTCTCCAGCTGAGGCGGCACATGTACAGGTGGCGACATCTCGGCCAGCAGCGGCGGCATATCGTTGACCTGCTGCAGCATCACCTTCATGGCGGTGTCGCCGTCGAACGGCGGCTTGCCGGTCAACATCTCGTACAGCACGATCGCGACAGCGTAGATGTCACTGCGCGCGTCCACGTCGTCGCCCATCGCCTGCTCGGGGCTCATGTACTGAGGCGTGCCGCACACGTTGCCCGTGCGAGTGATCGAGTCCTCGGCGCCCAGCGTGTTCATCTTGGCGATACCGAAGTCCAGCACCTTGACGAACTCGCCCATGCGGCCGGCGCCCTTGACCACAAAGATGTTGTCGGGCTTGAGATCCCGATGGATCACGCCGTGGTCGTGGGCGGCGTACAGGGCGTCCAGGACCTGCGAGATGATCGAGACCGCGCGGGTCGTCTCCATGCGCCCGGAGCGATCCAGGATGTCGCTGAGCGGCTCACCCTCCAGCAGCTCCATGACCAGGTAGAGCTCGCCCTCGTCGGTCTGGCCAAAGTCGAACAGCGTGATCACGTTCGGATGGTTCAGCCCACTGAGCCCCTTGGCCTCCTGGAGAAAGCGCTTCACCTGGGTGATGTCTTCGGACAGCGCCCTGCGCAGCAGCTTGATGGCCACCGCCCGCTCCATGGAGTGCTGCAGCGCGCGATAGACGGTGCCCATGCCCCCGGCGCCCAGCAGGCCCAACACCGTGTACTTGCCGTCGATCAGCTGCCCGACGCGATCGTCCTCGCTCTTGCGCACGATCATCAGCTTGCCGTTGTCGTTGGGACAAACGGTTATGTCGCCAGCAAAGATCTGCTGGCACTTTGGGCAGATACGGTCGCCGAGTTCCAAGACGCTCCCAGTTTAAGACCCGCCATCCGGCATGGCAAACCTGAGCAATGAGATGACGCATAACTAAGTGTTACGCCCCGCTGACCTCGCCTGTCGGCTCGGGCATCGGCCCAACCCAGCCTCTCTAGCAAGGTGTGCCCTTCCGGGCACACCTTGCTAGGATCCACCGATGGCCAACGAACCCATCATCGACGCCTGGATTCAGCATCCCACACCGCCGTTTCTGAAGTCGCCCATGTTCGCGTCGCTGCGGCGCTGGATGCGCATGGAGACGGTGCCGGACTCCATCCCGCTGGACCTGACTATCGGTGCGCTCAAGGCGGCCGGCGTCTCCCGTGCCTTGATGACGGCATGGGTCGGCCCGCAGGGTCCCCTGCTCAGCAACGATGAGGTGGCACAGTACTGCACCCGCTATCCGGACCTCTTGTCCGGCCTGGCCAGCGTCGATCTCAACGATCCGATGGGGGCGGTGCGCGAGCTGCGGCGCTGCGTGGAGGAGCTGGGCTTCAAGGGTCTGCGCATGCTCCCCTGGCTGTGGCGCCTGCCCCCCAACGACCGCCGCTATTACCCGCTGTACGCGACGTGCATCGACCTCGGTGTGCCCTTTTGCCTGCAGGTCGGCCACACAGGCCCGCTGATGCCGTCCGATCCCGGTCGGCCCATCCCATACCTGGAGGAGGTTGCGCTCGATTTCCCGGAGTTGGTGATCGTCGCCGGGCACATCGGTCACCCGTGGACGGACGAGATGGTGTCGCTGGCGACGCGCTTTGAGAACGTCTACATCGATGCCTCTGCGTACAAGCCCAGCCGCTATCCGGAGGCGTTCAAAGCGTTTCTGAAGGGCCCGGGGCGCAAGAAGACCCTGTTTGCCAGCAACTACCCGATGATCATGCCGGCGGCGTGTCTGAGCGAGGTGCCGGCGCTGGATTTGACCGACGATACCCGGCGTCGCTTTCTGCACGACACCGCCGCCCGTGTCTTCAAGCTCTAGGGTCGGAGGACGGCGCCGCGGCCGGTTTTTCCGTCCACCAGCGCGCGCACCGTCTTTTTGATGCGCACGTGGCGGACGTACTTCAGCTCAGTGACCAGCTTCTGCTCGTGCAGCCAGTCCCAGTCGATGTGCTCCGCCTCCTTGCGGTCGTCCACCGCCAGGTAGCCCACGCGCAGCGAGGTGATGTTGTGAAAGAAGTGCGTGCCCTGCGAGGGGTCGACGTCAAAGCCCTCCATCGCCGTCTCGACAATGATGCGCGCCGCCGAGACCTGTACCCAGTCCACGGGAACGCCCAGCAACGGATCTGAGGTGCCCCAGCGCCCGGGACCGATCAGCACGTACGGCCGCGCCTGGTCCACCAGCGAGTGGTTGATGCGCGCGACCTCTTCCGCGATCTCGATCGTGTTCAGCTTGTCGAAGCGCTCCGGCACCACATAGACGATGTCGCGGATGCCCTCCACGGCGCCGTTACCCAGCGCCCGGCCCGACCGCAGCAGCACCTTCTGCTCGTCCACGCCGTCGATGTCTGTCTCGGCGTTGACCGGACTGGTCACGAGCGGCCGAATCTGAAGCACCGCAAACTCGGGGCGCTCGCCCGGCGGCACGTTGAGGTTGACCGCAAACTCCATCTCGACCGGGCAGCCCATGCCGGCCTCGCCCAGCTCCAGAATGTCTGTCAGCAGGTCCGCAAGTGGAAACTTGTTGTACTTGAGCACACCCGCGAAGTTCACCAGGCGCGCGCCCGGGCGATAGATCGTGTCATATACGCGCCCCTCCGCCGGGCTGTAGGTCGCGCCGATGGTCGCAAGCGCGCCATCCTGCTCGGCTACGCTCAGATCCGGCTGCACCAGCGTGTCTTCTTCTTTGTGCGTGACGCGTACGCGGGGTCGCGTCATCGCCAGCGCATAGAAGTTGGTCTGAGTGTTGCGCAGCGCGTCCTGCGGATTGCTCATGTGCGGCAGGATCTGCGGGTGCGCCGGCGAAAAGCGCAGCGTCTTGCCGCCCGACACCACCGTGCGTCCGAGGCCCAGCGCCACCACGGCGATGCCGTCCTCGGGGCGCATGTAGCGAATGGGATAGTAGTTGTAGCTCTGCGCCACCCCCGAGAAGGTCGGGTAGAACCTGTCGCCGAAGTCCGTGCCGATCAGGCGCTGCACAAGCACGCCCATCTTCTCTTCTTCCACCCTGTGGTTGATCGCGTGCATGTATGCGCGCGCAGCCGACGTCCACGTGGAGGCGTACACCAGCTTGATCGCGCGCCGAAGCTGCTTCAGGCGCACACGCATCGTCTTGTCGTTGTTTGGGATGATGTACGTGGCGTACACGCCCGCAAACGGCTGAAACTGCGAGTCTTCCAGCAGGCTGCTTGACCGGACCGCCAGCGGATACGTGACCTCGCTGAGCAGCGCCTCCAGGTCCTTGTGCACCGAGTTGGAGATGCGGCTCTTGAGGAAGACTGTGGCGATCTCTCCGTCGTCCGTGACGCCGTGCAGCCGCTCGCGAATGTTGTTGTCCGTGACGAAGCGGTCGTACTCGTTGGTGCACACCACCGTGGTGCGCGGGACCAGAATGTGGGTCTCGGGGTACTTGCGATGAAAGTCGCTGTTGGCCAGCAGCTTGTAGATGAACGCGACGCCGCGGCCCTTGCCGCCCAGGCTGCCACCCCCCAGACGCTGGAAGTCGCGTCCGAGGTGATGCGCCCGCCGGCTGAACTCCACGATGTGGCCGCGCTGACGGCGCTCCAAAAACTCGGTGAAGACGTTGACCAGATAGATGCGGAACGACTCGATGTCGCGATAGTCGACCGGCTTCTTGTCGCGCAGCTTGAGCGCCAGGCGGAACTTGCCGCGCGCCATCAGCCAGCTGGAGATGTGTTTGTGCTGCGAGTGGTACCAGAGCGCCTCGGCGGGCACCTTCTCCAGCGCGTCCTTCATCTCGATGGAGTTGGATGCCCGGGCGACCGGCGCGCCGTCCGGCATGCGGAAGACGAAGTCGCCAAAGCCGCAGTTCTGGCGAATGAACTGGCTGATCTCCAGCAGCAGATCGTCGGACGCCTTGTTGGCGTAGGAGACGTTCATCATCATCGCCAACCCGCGGGCGGTGGGCTCCAGGGACTGCAGCAGCACGGGCAGATCCGGCGCATCCGCGCGTACGTGGCGGATGAACTTCAGCCCCGCTTCAGGGTCCGAGACGCCGTCTTTCGGTAATGAGAGATCTGTAATAATCCCAATCACATAGTCGCGGTACAACTGAAACACCGCGTCCGCCTCGGCCAGGTTGCGCGCCAGCAGAATCTTGGGGCGCGCGCGCATGCGATACAGGCGGTCGACGTGGTTGATGCCACCCGCGATCAGGGACCGCGTCTGCTGCATCACCTCGGTGTAGAGCATCGGCAGAAACGAGCTGTAGTAGTGCGCCGAGTCCTCCACCACGATCAGCACGCGCACCAGGTTCAGCGACGTGTCGTGTGGCGCGTTCTTCATGTCCTCGACGGACTTCACAAGCGCCAGCAGCGTGCCGCTGTCACCTTTCCAGATGAACATCCGGTCGATGCAGGACCAGTCCTCATGGCCCTGCATGTGGCGTGTGACCGTCGTGTCGTAGGCCAGCAGCGCCACCGGGAGGTCGGGATGTCCGTCCTTGACCGCGCGCGCGAACTCCAGCGGGTTCATGTCGGAGATGCGCGCCATGGTGATGACCAGGTCAAACTTGCGCTCTTGGAGCTTGGCGAGGGCCGCCGCGCCACTGGCGACCCGGGTCATGCGGGGCGGGGAGCTGAGGTGTAGCTCCAGGTACTCGCCCATCAGCTTTTCGGAGAAGCGCCCATCCTCGTCGAGAATAAACGAGTCATAGAGCGTGGAGACCAGCAGGATCTCACGCACCATGAAGGGCATCAGAGTGGCGGGTGGGCGGATGTCCCCCTCTGGATGGACGCTCATTCGATCAGGTGAGGCCCTGTTCCAGCATGGCGTCGGCTACCTTGCTGAATCCGGCGATGTTAGCGCCGTTGACGTAGTTGCCCGGCGTGCCGTACTCGGCGGCCGTGTCGTGGCAGGCCTGGTGGATGTTCACCATGATCTCGTGCAATCGCTGGTCGACCTCTTCGCGCGACCAGTTCAGGCGCATGCTGTTCTGGCTCATCTCCAGCGCGGACGTCGCGACACCGCCGGCGTTGGCGGCCTTGCCCGGTCCGTAGAGGATCTTGCTCTCCAGGAACACGTTGACGGCGTCCGGACGGCTGGGCATGTTGGCGCCCTCGGACACGCACATGCAGCCGTTCTTGACCAGCGTCTGAGCGTCCTTGGCGTTGATCTCGTTCTGAGTCGCGCTGGGGAACGCCGCGTCGGCCTGAACAGCCCACAGCGGGTTGTGATCCAGGCTGCGGTCGGCCGCGATGTACTTGGAGCCGGGGAACTGCGCGGCGTACTCGCTGATGCGCCCACGGCGGACGTTCTTCAGGTCCATGATCCAGGCGAGCTTCTCGCGGTCGATGCCGGCCTCGTCCAGGATCATGCCGCCGGAGTCGGAGACCGTGATGGGCTTGCCGCCCAGGTCCAGCACCTTCTCCACCGTGTACTGCGCCACGTTGCCGGCGCCCGAGACCAGCACGCGCCGGCCCTCCAGGTCCATGCCGCGGGTCTTGAGCATCTCTTTGGCGAAGTAGACCGCGCCGTAGCCGGTCGCCTCGGGGCGGATCAACGAGCCGCCCCAGCGCAGACCCTTGCCGGTCAACACGCCCTCAAAGCGGTTGGTCAGCTTGCGGTACTGGCCGAACAGGTAGCCGATCTCGCGGCCGCCGACGCCGATATCACCGGCGGGCACGTCCGTGTTGGGACCGATGTGCCGGTACAGCTCGTTCATGAACGACTGGCAGAAGCGCATCACCTCGTTGTCGGACTTGCCCTTGGGATCGAAGTCGGAGCCGCCTTTGCCACCGCCGATAGGCGTGGTCGTCAGCGCGTTCTTGAAGACCTGTTCGAAGCCGAGAAACTTGATGATGCTGAGGTTCACGCTGGGGTGGAACCGCAGGCCGCCTTTATAAGGCCCGATCGAGTTGTTGAACTCGACGCGGAAGGCGCGGTTGACCTGTACGGCCCCGCTGTCATCCATCCAGGCCACGCGGAAGATGATCTGTCGGTCGGGCTCGGTCACGCGCTCGAGGATGCCGGCCTGCTGGAACTCGGGCCGGCGCTCCAGGACGGGCTCGAGCGACTCCACGACCTCATGCACGGCCTGGTGAAACTCGACTGCGCCGGGATTCTTGCGGCGAAATCCGTCCATGAAAGAGTCGATGTAGGATGACATCCGGACCTCCTTGTTACTTCGATGCCTGCGGGGAGTTTGACACCGGGGAAATCCCCACACAAAAAAGAGCGGCTGGTTTCTGACAAAACATTAATCTGAACTAAGTAAGCTCTTTTCGGACGATACGGGCGCCCGCCACGAGCGACTTCAGCTTGTTGGCCGCGCAGTAGCGTGGCAACTGTTTCATACCGCAATCAGTCGTCAAGGTCAGCCGCTCAGCGGGTACGACCTTGAGCAGGGTCCGAATGCGCTCCGCAACCTGCTCAGGCGCCTCGATCTCGAGGCAGCGCACATCGATGACGCCGGCGGCCACGGACTTGTCGGCGGGCAGGTCGGCCAGCGCGTCGACATCACGCATGTCGCGACAGGCGAAATCAAGCACGTACTCGGCCACCGGCACGTCGAAGTACTCGGACAGAATGCGACCGTATCCGCCGATTGTGAAGCCGTGGGCGACGTTGCCCCAGGTGTTGCCCAGGCAGAAGTGCCACGAGATCCGCGCGTCCACGCCGTCCACGGTGCGGCGCACGACGTCGCGCACCCACGGAAAGTCTTTGGGCCCGGTCAGGTTGGGGATCCAGGCGCCCAGATCCTCCAACTGAATGTGCTCGGCGCCGGCGCTGACCAGGTCCTTCATCTCCTGGTTGAAGATCTCCGCCAGGGCAAAGGCCATGTCCTTGTAGTGTTTGTAGGGCCCGCCCTTGAAGTGAACCATGGCCGACAGCTGAGCGGGTCCGGCGCCGACGCAGCATTTGATCGGCCGCTTGGAGAGGGCCTGCGACAGCTTGTACAGCTCCACCAGCCTCAGTCGCCCGGCGCCCAGCTTGTCGATGACCGCGACGCCGCCCGCCTCGTCCAGCATGGGGACGTCCAGCCCCTGGGCGCGCGAGCGGGCCGGGTGGTCCAGCTTGGCCGGGTCAAAGCCGTCGATGCGCTCGAACCAGTACCAGAGGAAGGAGCCGATCCCCATCGAGTAGTCGTCAAACCACATCTGCCCGTCGGTCAGGATGTCCAGCCCGGCGGCGTCCTGGTCACCGATGACGCTGCGCACGGCATCGGTAAAGGCCTCCTTGTGGTAGCGGTTCTTGAAAGCATCGAGGAGGTCACGTCCCTCCAGCTGGTGCGTAAACCAGCTGGGTCGCGGGTAGGACCCGACCATTGTGGTCGGGAGTAGAAGCTCAGTCATCGAACACATCCTCCACGGGCTCGCCGGCCAACAGGCGGTCGGCGGCCTCTTCCAGCTTCATGTTCTTCTCCCAGCCGCGCGCGCGCACCGAGTATTCGCCAAAGGGCAGGGCGGCCCAGTCCAGCGGGATAGTGATCGCGCGCGAGCCCTGGAAGTACCGATCAAAGACGTAGTCCAGAAAGTCGATCAGCACGTCGCGCGCTTCGTCGTCGCGCAGCCTGGGATTCTCGGCCGCGACAAGCGCCAGCTCGACCGGCAGGTGCAGTGTTCTGTCCGCGTTTTCGAAGGTGACGGACAGCTGCCACGCGTCGGGCGCGATGTCGAAGTGGGTGACACGAAAGAGCTCCCCATACTCGAGATAGCGACCGTAGTTTTTCAGCAACGTCGCTTCGAGCTTGGAGACCAGCTCCGGTGTGAGTAGCGGTTTCTTGCGCACGGTTGCCGTGTATCCTCGCACATGATGAGCAGCACTGTGATCTGTGGTTGCGGATACACCGGACGGGCACTCGCGCGCAAGCTCGCGGGGCGCGGGCAGCGGGTTGTGGGCACGACGCGACGGCCCGAAGGCGTGGACGCGATCGCCCGGGCCGGCCTCGAGCCGCTGGTGTGGGCCGCGCCGCAGCGGCTGCCGCTGGACGACGTGAGCACGGTTTATGCGCTGTTTCCACCGCGTGGGGTGGATCCGGATGAGGCCGCCGAGGCGCTGAGCGGCGCGCAGCGGGTCGTGTACGTAAGCTCCACGTCCGTGTATGGCGACCGCCAGGGCGGTTGGGTGACCGATGAGACCGAGACGGCGCCGTGCAACCCGTGGGCGCGGTCTCGTGTTGCCGCGGAGCGCGCGTTCTTGAACCGCGGAGCGATCGTGGTGCGGGCGGCCGGCATCTACGGCTCGGACCGCAGCATCGTGCAGCGTCTCAAGGCCGGCCGGCTGCGAAACACCGGCGATCCGGACCGCCCGGTAAACCTGATCCATGTGGACGATCTAGCCTCGATTCTGATCGCGGCCGCCGCGCGCGGGCAGCCGGGTGACATCTACCTGGCGGGCCAGCCGGTGCTGTGGAGTGCCCTGGCCGCCGAGGCATCACGCCTGACGGGGATTCCGCTGCCGGACGCGTCACCGCTGCCCGACGATCCCAACATTCGGATGTTCTATACGGAGTCGAAGCGCTGCCGGCCGGCGCGCTATGAAGAGCTGGGCATCACGCTGGCCCATCCGGACATCATTTCGAGTCTTTCGGCACCTTGACCGGCAGGTATTTGTCGAACCACTCCAGGTCCCAGACCATGTGGGCCTTGCGGTGCTCGTACTTGCTCAGGCTGTGGCCCTCACCGGGATATACGACCAGCTCCGTGTCCACCTTCAGATAGGTGTGCAGGGCGCGGTGCATGGCGCGTGAGTGCTCCTGCGGGCAGCGCGGGTCGTTCTCGCCCACGTGAATAATGGTGGGTGTCTTGACCTTGTTCACGTCGTACAGCGGCGACGCCTTGATCATCCCCGCCGCGCGCTCCCACGGCAGACCCTTCTGGTAGTTGATCACGTGGCCGGGCGTGTCCTCGATGCTCCACTGCATCGCGACGTCGAAGACGCCGGCGCCGCTGCTGGCCGCCTTGAAGCGGTTGGTGTGCGTGATCACGCAGTTGGTCAGGTAGCCGCCGTTGCTCCAGCCCATGACGCCCAGGCGGTTGGGATCGGCGATGCCGCGCTCCACCATGGCGTCCACGCCGGTCAGAATGTCGGTGACGTCGATGTCGTTCTTGCGGCCGATCAAGTCCGTCAGAAACTTGTCGCCGTAGCCCGTGCTGCCCCGGTAGTTGGGGGCGAAGACCGCGTAGCCCCGCGCGGCCAGGTGCGTGCGGCCGTAGCTCCAGAAGCGCAGCCGAAACTTGGACGACGACGCCGGGCCGCCGTGGATGTACACGATCATGGGCAGCTTGGTGCCCTTCTTGTACCCGTACGGCAGCTCAAGCATGCCCTCGACCTTGGTGCCGTCGGGCGTCTCCCAGCTGACGACCTGCATGGTCGGCAGCTTCCAGTCGGTGACTTGCGGGTTGATGTAGGTGAGGCGGTCCAGGTTGTCGTTGTTGGCCTTGACCTTGGTCACGTATACGTCACCGAACGTCTTGGCGTCGCTCATCGTGAAGGCGATGCGCTTGCCCTTGGCGGCGATGCTGAAGCCACTGACCACGATGTCGCCTGCGGTGACCGGATAGGTGTCGCCACCCTCCTCTGTCGCGTCCTCCAGCAGGTGCACCCGCGTGCGGCCGTTGCGCTCGCCGATGTACAGCAGGTCTTTGCTCTTGGCGCGCCACTGCGGCCTGACGCCGGAGTTTACGGTCAGCTGGCCGGGGCGCTTGAGCTTGCGCGTCTTCTCGGCGCCGGCGTCGCCAAACGTGGTGATGAAGATCTCCGGCGGGTAGCCGTCGAAGTCGATAGTGAAAGCGAGCGCGGTCCCGTCGCGCGACCAGCTGGGCGACTCCAGCCAGCCGTACGGCGACGGCGCATCCGCGCGCCACTGCTTGTCAGCCAGCGACGTGATCTTGCGGGTGCCGCGGTCCCAGATGTCTACGGTCGACCAGCCTTCGTTGGTGATCAGCTCGGGCGTGGGGCGCGTGATCATCGCGATGCGCTTCTGATCTGTGCTGACGTCAAACGCGACCACCACGCGCTTGGCGTCGATGAGCTTCGTGCGCCGCCACGTGGTCATGTTCAGCGACCACAGCTGGCTCAGCTTGGCGACGCCGTGCCCGTATTTCAGCTTGGAGAAGCGGGTCTTGAGCGACCGCCACGGATCCGCCGTCTTTTTCACGCTGCGGGTGTAGTAGAGGATCTTGCCGTTGGCCGACAGCTGCCACTGCCGCACGCCGCCTTTGTGGTGCGTGATCTGGCGCAGCTGCTTACCATCTTTGTTGACGCGCCAGACCTGGTTGCTGCCGCTGCGGCTGCTGGAGAAGTAGACGGCGTTGGAGTTCGGCGCCCAGCGCGGGTGCCCATCTGAGCCTTTGTGAAACGTCAGGCGCGTCGTGCGCTCCGATTTCTGATCCACGACCCACACCTCGGAGTTGCGCTTCTTTGTATCGGCGTCCCAGCGCAAATCGACGTACGCGATGGTCGCTCCGTCGGGCGAGACCTGGGCGTCGTACGCGTGCGCCAGCGTGAAATAATCATCGATCTGGATGTCGTGGGTGGGAGCATCGGCCGCCGCCTGCGCGGAAACCAGGACCAGCAAGAGGATCAGAGGCATCGTTCGCATCCCGCCTGCGTACGACTTGCCGAGGCGAGTGTCAATGTCTACAGTCCACCGGATGAAGCGAACATGGCTACTCAGCGTTCTGGTCGTCCCGTTGCTCTGGTGCTGCAGTCCCGCGCCGACAGGTGGCGGCAACAACGACGACGACACGACCACAGGCGACACCACCACCACGGGTGACACGACGGACACCGGCGACACGGGCGACACCACGGATACGACGGGTGACACCACGGACACTGGCGGCACCGGCGGCCAGGAGAACGAGTGGACAGTGGATATCGACGTGCCCAGCGTTGTGGCCGGCAACAACCTGCACGCGTTCGACGGTTTCCAGGACGCCGAGGGGCTGCGCATTTACTTCTGCGGCGAGGACGGCATCTTCCGCATCCGCGAAGGCAAGACCTGGCGCAACCAGGACCTGACCGTCTCCGAGACCATCCGCGACTGCAATGTGATCAACGACGACCTCATGGCCGCCGTCGGCGACTCCGGCCAGGTCTGGAAGTGGGCCGGCAGCAACAACTGGCAGAGCGTCGATGTCATCGAAGCGCCGAACCTGCGCGGCGTGTGGATGAAGGACCTGCCTACGCTGTTTGTGGTCGGCGTGCAGGGCTCGATCCACCGCCTGGACAACACGGTGTGGACCGACGAGTCCGTCGAGGGCGTGGAGGGCACGCTGGAAGACATCTGGGGCATGGGCGACACGCTGGTGACGGTCGGCGACAACGTGCTGATGACGTCCACGACCCCGGGTGAGTGGGTCTCGGAGGCCATCCCGGAGGACCCGCCGGGCACGCCCGAAAACAACAAGGGCTTCAGCGCCAAAGCCGTGTGGGGCGCCGATCCCGACAACATCTGGGCCGTGGGCAACAACGGCAAGATCGCCTATCGCGACGGCTCCGGCACCTGGACCTTCCAGGACTCCAACTGGTTTGGCCCGACCCCGTTTAATGCCGTGTGGGGCTTCAGCAAAGACGACGTGATCGTAGCCGGTAACGTGGGCAAGGTCCGCCGCTTCGACGGTACCGCCTGGCAGGTCGTGGAGACCAAGACCCCGAAGAAGACCCAGTTCGGCGATGCCTGGCCCAGCGACCAGGTCGTCCCGCCGGAGAGCACCGATCTGAACTACGTCGGTCTGTTCGCGCAGGACCCGGACAACATCTGGCTGTTTGACCGCAACGGCCTGCTGGTCCAGTACAACAACGACTACGAGCTGTAGGCGGTCAGACCAGCCCTACTTCTTGACCAGCGCGCGCATGCGCTTGGTCGTGATCCACTCGTCCCACTCTTTGCCCCAGCCTTCGTAGTGGATCTTGTACTTGGGGCCCTTCACCTCAATGATCTTGGACTTGTACCACTTGCCCTTCCACTTGACCTCGCACAGGTCCCCGACTTTCCAGGCGGTCGCGACGCGCATGCGCTTGGTCGTGACCCACTCGTCCCACTTCTTGTCCCAGCCTTCGTAGTGAATCTTGTACTTGCCGTCCTTGATCTCGAGGACTTTGGACTTGTACCAGGTGCCTTTCCACTGCACTTCGCAGGCGTCACCCACCTTCCACGTCTTGTCAGCCGTGGCGGTGGCGGGGATGAGAGTGGCAGCCAAGAAGGCCACTGCCATCAGAACACTGAGTCGCTTAATCACAGTCTGGATTCTCCCTCTGTTGTGATGGCGCGAGTATTGGCCAGCGCGGTGGACGCAACAACAGACCCAGGTCCAGGTATTGACGTGTTACCGCACTGTCAGGCGATGTCGACACCGACGGGGCAGTGGTCGGAGCCCCTGATGTTCGCGAGGATGAAGGCGTCTTGAAGCCGCGGCATGACGCCGGGTGACGCCAGGATGAGATCCAGCCGCCATCCGATGTTCTTCTCGCGCACGCCTTTGCGCTGCGACCACCACGAATAGTGGCCCGACTCGTCTGGGTGCAGGTGGCGGAAGGTGTCGGTCCAGCCGCGGGCCAGGATGGCGTTCAGGTGAGCGACCTCCGGCGGGGTGAAGCCGCTGGTCTTGAGGTTCTGCTTCGGGCGCGCCAGGTCGATGGCCGCCGGCGAGGTGTTGAAGTCGCCCATCACCAGAATCTGGTCGCCGCGGGCGCGCGCCGGCTCCAGGTGGTCGAAGACGGCCTCGAAGAACGCCAGCTTGTACGGGATGCGGCTGTTGTCGCGGTCCTTGCCGTTGCCGTTTGGAAAGTAGGCGTTGGCAATTGTGAGGTCGCCGAATCGCGAGATCTGGAGGCGCGCCTCGGGGTCGAACCCGGGGTCGCCGAGCTGGGTGATGATCTGATCCGGGTCCGAGCGCGCGAACAGGCCGACGCCGCTGTAGCCCTTGCGCTCGGCGACGGTCATATGCGTGAACCAGCCCCTGGCGCGGGCGAGCTCGCTGTGGACCTGTTCACGGCGGGCGCGGACCTCCTGCAGCGCCACGATGTCTGCCTCGCAGCGGTTCAGCCAGCGCATGAAGCCGTGGCGGTAGATGGCGCGCAGGCCGTTGACGTTCCAGGAGATGATCCGCATGGCTGGCTGCTCTACCGGATGATTGCGCGGTGGCGCAAGATGTGGCAGCTTTCGGCCCGCTTTTAAAGCATGAGTAGAACGACTGACCGGGGGATTCTCGATGGAACTCGATGCCGCTTTTCAAGACGCGCAAGACCGTTTGCAGCTGCTGCCGAAACAGGGCGACGCCACTCTTTTGAAGCTGTACGGGCTGTACAAGCAGGCCAGCTTCGGTGACGCCACGGGCAAGCGCCCGGGCATGATGGACTTTCGTGGCCGCGCCAAGTTCGACGCCTGGGCCGCGCGCAAAGGCATGAGCCAGGACGACGCCAAGCACGCCTACGTAGAATATGCCGAGGAGCTCGGGGCCTAGGCGCCCTCGGGGAAATTCGCATGAACCGATCACGACGATGCCGGGCCAGCTTGGCCTCAGAACCCTCGAGCAGGCCACCAGCCTGCCCTTCGGGCCCTTCGCCCAATCTGGCCGCGGCCTCGTCGCGTCGGTTCTGTGCCAATATACCCGAGGGCGCCTAATGCGACTTCTCTGGCTGGACCTCGAGATGAGCGGTCTGGATGTTTCGAAGTGTCGCATCCTCGAGGTCGCGGCCATCGTCACGGACGCGCAGTTCAACGAGCTGGATACGTACGAGGCGATCATCAATCAGCCGCAGGCCGTGCTGGACGCCATGGACGAGTGGTGCACCAATCAGCACGCGCAGTCCGGGCTGACGGCCGCGGTCGCGACGGGTCGCTCGGAGCCGGAGGTCGAGTACGAGCTGCGGCGCCTGCTCGACAAATGGTGGCCTCGCAGCGGCCAGGCCGTTTTGTGCGGCAACTCGATCGCGACCGATCGCGAGTTCATCCGCGAATATTGGCCCACGGTCGCCGAGAAGCTTCATTACCGCCTGGTCGACGTCTCAAGCTACAAGGTGATCTTCCGCGAGCGCCTGGGGCTGGCTTTTCGGGCGAAGCAGGGCAACCACCGGGCGCTGGGCGATATCCGGGAGTCCATCGCGGAGCTGAAGTACTACCTGAGCTACATCGACATGGAGAAGGTCGAGTCCTCGAGATAGAGACCGCTGACGGGCGTCGACTTGCCACGACCACGCTGCCGGCGAAAGGCCGCAGGCGCGGCGTCGTCGTCTGTGGCCACGCGATGTTCTGTGGGCGACGCACGCTCGATCGGCCGGCCGGCGAGGGGCTGGGCAGCGTGCTGGCCGCGGCGGGCCTGGAGACGATCCTGGTCGACTTTCGGGGCCACGGACAGAGCCTGCCCAAGCTGAGCCGCCAGGTGGACGCCAGCTACGACGACATCATCCAGCGCGACATTCCTGCGGCAGTCCGGGCGGCCAAAGCGGCGTATCCGAAACAGCCGCTGGCGTTGCTGGGCCACAGTCTGGGCGGACACGGCGGCGTGGCGGCGTTGGCCTACGATCGAACCCTGCCCGTGGACGCGATGGTCAGCCTTGCCGGCAACGTGTGGATCCCCACCCTGGAGCCGGATTCGGTGGTGTGGGCCGCCAAGCGCGCCAACTTCGAGGCGTGGGGCGCTGTCAGCCGCCTGCACGGCTGCTTTCCGGCAAAACGCTACAAGCAGGGTACCGAGACCGAGGGCTTGTCGTACGTCTTGCAGTTTGTCCGAAACGCGCGTCGGGACCGCTGGGGCAGCGCGGACGGGCGCCACGACTATCTACGCGAGATGAGTCACATCACCACGCCGATCCTCAGCGTGGTCGGCTCGGCCGATACGTGGATGTGCACCCCGCTGTGCGCGCGGCTGTGGCTGGATCACGCGACGAGAGCCGAGGTCACCCATCGGGTG
Source organism: uncultured Myxococcales bacterium (assembly GCA_964545715.1). Taxonomy (GTDB): domain Bacteria; phylum Myxococcota_A; class UBA9042; genus CAZJHX01. The sequence continues at coordinate 52,038 of CAZJHX010000017.1, read as the reverse complement.
GTCGGCGCACAAAGCGGGGACCCGCCGGGCATCGACCACATGGGCCTGGTTTTGAACGGCGCGATGCGGCCGGTCTGGCAGGAGATCGCGGGCTGGATCATTGAGAGACTGGTCCAAGACGTCTAGGTGACTGGTGCCAAACGGCTCCGCGAGGGGCGTGACGTCGTTCGGCACCGGTCACCTAGCGGCTGGGCGCGAGCTCTCTGGCGCACGACTCGGGGCTCGTACGCTCCTTGATGGCGTTCACGACAGCGGGCACCTCCGCGAAGCTCTTCTCCGCGGCCGCCAGCGCCTCCTGCGTCAGGCCGACGGTCGCCATAAAGGCGGTGAGCCGGGCTTCGCGGTCCGCCGCGGATAGATCCGCCTGGCCTGCGAGGCACCGCTTGCGCGCCGTGGCTTCAATATAGAGGGTCTGCGCGTTTGGTCGGTGCTTTCGCGTCGGGACCGGGCTCGCAGCGGGCCGTGCGGCGGGTTGTGTCGCATCCGGCTCGGCCACCTCCCGGGCGCAGTGGTCAGCGTCGGTGCGCGCCACGACGCGGGCCTTTGTTTGCGCATCATCAGCATATGCGACGATGGCCGCGGCCATGCCGGCGTCGGTGACCTCAAGACGCTTCATCAGCTCGGCCACGCGGGTGGTCCGGGCGTCCGCAGGGACCGATGAACTGGCGAGGCACGCCTTCAGCACAGCGATCTCCACGTACTCATTCACGGGTGCCGGCGTCGCCTTCGGGGCGGTTGGCTGGGGTGCGGTCGCCGCGATCGGGGCAGCCTCAGGAGCGCTCTGTGGTGGGGCCGGATCTGCTGGTTTCACTGGGTCCGCCTTCTGGGTTGCGATGGGGCGCTGTACGTCCTTTTTGCATCCGGCAGAGGTCATGAAAAGTATGCATACCGCAAAGAAGAGCTTTTTTGTCGATGACATACGCCGCGACTATCACATGCCGGCGGCAAGAAGAAGACGTGGTGCATTGAATAGGCGCCACGAGAAGCCTAAAGTCGTCCTCCGCACCTCAAGATTTTTTGAAAATGGAGACGCACTTCGTGGTCCAACTCAAAACGCGCCTTGCTCTGACCGTACTGGTCGGCTGATTTTCCTGTTGACGCTCGGCTGTCCCGAGGAAACTCCATCGACCACCGGCTCCGGTGGAGACGACACCGGCGGGCAGCCCGATACCGTTCAGACCGATGGCTTCGTCGACGACAAGAAGGACGGCGAGCAGCCGCCGGACGACGTTGAAGCGGATGTGACTCCCGATCTCTGCGCCGCCGTGGACTGCCCCGATGGCGAGGTCTGCTACCAGGGCGAGTGCATCCCGGTTCCGGCGTGCGCGCCGGCCGCGACCCTGGCTTCGGGCAGCCCGATCGAGGGCAACACCAACGACGGCACGCCGGCGCTGGACGGCTATACCTGCAACGAGCTGGGCGGCGCGGATCACAGCGGCGCGGAGCTGGTCTATCAGCTCACGTCCGGATGCAGCGGTCAGCTGACGGTCAAGGTGACGTACCAGGCCGCCGCGGGCGCTCAGGTGCTGGACCTGCTCGTGTTGTCGGACTGCGCGGCCGACACCTGCATCGCCGCGGCGCGTGGCGACGATGCAGGCGTGGCCACTGTGACCCTGGACACCCAGGCCGATGTGACCTATTTCATCGCTGTGGAGGGCGCCAATGGTGCGGGCGGCCCCTACATCGTCGGCGCCGAGGTCGCGTGCTGCGAGCAGCAATGTGACGGCAAGAACTGTGGACCCGACGGGTGCGGTGGGGAGTGCGGCGCGTGCCTGGACAACGAGACCTGCTCGGCGGCGGGCGTCTGCGAGTGCGCCCCGGCCTGCGACGGCAAGGTGTGCGGTGACGACGGGTGTGGTGCTCAGTGCGGCACTTGCGAGCCTCCCGCGGCGTGCGATGACGCCGGCCAGTGCGTGTGCACGCCTGTGTGCGACGACAAGCTGTGCGGCGACGATGGTTGCGGTGGCGAGTGCGGCAGCTGCGATGACGCGCTGGCCTGTACCGACGACAGCTGTGTGGACGGCGGGTGCGTAAACGCCGTGCAGTCGCTCTTCTGCCTGCTTGACGGCGCGTGCGCCCCATCCGGCACCGTGGATCCGACCAACCCCTGCAACACATGTCAGCCCGCCGCGGATCAGGCCGCCTGGACCGCGCTGGCCGATGGCGAGCCCTGTGGCGGCGACAATGTCTGCTTCGAGGGCGCCTGCTGCGACCCGGCGCCCGCCTGCGAGGAGAAAGAGTGCGGCGACAACGCCTGTGGTGGCGAGTGCGGGACCTGCGAGGACGGCTTCGAGTGCTCGGACGACGGCCTGTGCAACTGCGTGCCGGACTGCGACGGCAAAGCCTGCGGCGACAATGGCTGCGACGCCAGCTGCGGCGAGTGCGGCACCGGCTTTGCGTGCGACGAGACCTTCCAGTGCGCCTGCGTGCCTCAGTGCGACACGCTCGAGTGCGGCGACGACACGTGCGGCGGCAGCTGCGGCGACTGTGACGACGGCCTGACGTGCACCGACGACAGCTGCGACGGCGGCAACTGCCTCTTCGTGGCCCAGGCGGGCTTCTGCGCCATCGCCGGCGCCTGTGTGACCGCCGGCACCGGCAACCCTGAGAGCGCGTGCGAGTCGTGTGACCCGGCACAGAGCAGCACCCTGTGGTCGCCTCTGGCCAACGGCACCGGCTGTGGCGACGACGGCGTCTGCTTCGACGGCAAGTGCTGCGAGGCGCAATGCGACGGCAAAGAGTGCGGCGGCAACGGCTGCGGCGGCAGCTGTGGCGACTGCGAGGCCGGCTCTGCGTGCAACGCGGCGGGGCAGTGCCAGTGCGTGCCCGACTGCGAGGGTAAGGTCTGCGGCGGCGACGGCTGCGGCGGCTCCTGCGGCGGCTGTGACGACCAGCTGAGCTGCACGACCGACAGCTGCGTGGACGGGGCCTGCTCGTCGACGCTCAATGCATTCTTCTGCCTCATCGACGACGCTTGCGCCCCGTCCGGCACGGTGAACCCGATCAACGCATGCGAGAGCTGCCAGCCGGCCACGACCTCTACGGGGTGGACGACGGCCGAGGACGGCACGAGCTGCGGGGGCACCAAGGTCTGCTTCAACGGCGGCTGCTGCGACTCAGACGCCAACTGCGCGGGCAAGTCCTGCGGCGATGACCAGTGCGGCGGTATCTGTGGGCTGTGCCCGGTCAACCAGGCGTGCGACGACGACGGCCAATGCCTGTGCATTCCGCAGTGCGCCGGCAAGGCGTGCGGTCCCGACCAATGCGGCTCGGACTGCGGTACCTGCGACGCCAACTCCATCTGCACGGTGGATGGCACGTGCCAGTGCATCCCCGACTGCACCGACAAGCAGTGCGGCGACGACGGCTGTGGCGGCGGCTGCGGTGGGTGCGCCGACGACCAGATCTGTTCGCCCGACGGCCAGTGCGTGTGCAAGCCGCAGTGCGACGGCAAGACGTGCGGCCCCGACGCGTGCGGCGGTTCGTGCGGCACCTGCGATGCGGGCTCGGCCTGCGACGCCGAGGGTCAGTGCTCCTGCGTGGCCGACTGCGCCGGCAAGATCTGCGGTGACGACGGCTGCGGCGGCTCGTGCGGCTTCTGCGACGCAGGCGACGTCTGCGATGCTGACGGCGCGTGCGTTTGTGCACCACAGTGCGAGGGCAAGGTCTGTGGCGACGACGGCTGCGGCGGCTCTTGCGGGACCTGCGATCCGGGCAACGCCTGTGACGCGGCCGGCCTGTGCCAGTGCGCCCCGGATTGCACCGACAAGGTGTGCGGCGACGACGGCTGCGGGGGCAGCTGCGGCGACTGCGCGCAGAACGAGATCTGCGATGACGCGGGCCTGTGCGAGTGCGTGCCGGACTGCACGGACAAGGTCTGCGGCGGCGACGGATGCGCCGGCAGCTGCGGCGACTGCGCGGTCGGCGAGGGCTGCAGCGCGGGTGCCTGCGTCTCCGAGGGTGAGACGTGCGAGGCCGCGTTCACGGTGGACAGCCTGCCGTTCAACGCCTCGGGCGACACCAGCGACGCGACAGCGGACCACTTCTACGGCCCGGGCGAGTGTCCCGGCGAGCTCAGTGGTTGGGGCAAGGCCTCCAACGACGAGGTCTACGCGTACACGGCGACGGCGGATGGTGACTATCGCGTCACGCTGCTGGCCCCGTTCGACTCCAACCTGTACGTGGTCGGTGACTGCGCGGACATCGCCACGAGCTGCCTGGGCGCCGACGACGAGATCGGCAACAACAAGCTGGAAGAGGTCAACGTGACCCTGACGGCAGGCGAGCAGATCTTCGTGATCGTGGACGGCTTCGGCAACAGCTCCGACGTGAGCGGACCGTACACGCTGGATATCCAGAAGCTGGGTGACCAGTGCGAGCTGCCGTACGTGGTGGGCGCGCTGCCGTTCAGCGTCAACGGCGACACGTCCGGTGTGGCCCACGACTACGCCTACGCGGCCGGCGAGTGCCCGCCGGAGACGGGCGGCTGGGGCAACGGCGCCGCGGATGAGGCGTACCAGTTCACGGCCCCCGCCGACGGCGACTACGACATCACGCTGACCGGAGGCTTTGACTCCAACCTGTACGTGGTCAGCGACTGCGCGGACGTCGGCGGCACCTGCCTGGCCGGCGATGAAGAGGTCGGCAGCGGCCAGGTCGAGACGGTGACCGTGACCCTGGCGGCGGACCAGGTGGTCTTCATCATCGTGGACGGCTGGAGCGGAGGCGCGGCCGGTACCTACAACCTGACCGTGGTGGCCACGGGCGGCTGTACGCCGCAGTGCGCGGGCAAGGACTGTGGCGACGACGGCTGCGGCGGCTCCTGCGGCACCTGCACCGGCACCGACGTCTGTGACGCGGGCGGCGTGTGCCAGTGCGTGCCCGAGTGCACGGGCAAATCGTGCGGCGACGACGGCTGCGGCGGCTCCTGCGGCGACTGCGCGGTCAACGAGACCTGCGACGCGGGTGGCCAGTGTCAGTGCGTGCCGGAGTGCACAGGCAAGACGTGCGGCGACGACGGCTGCGGCGGCTCCTGCGGCGACTGCGCCGTGAACGAGGCGTGTGACGCGGGTGGTCAGTGTCAGTGCGTGCCGGAATGCACCGGCAAGATCTGCGGTGGCGATGGCTGCGGTGGCTCCTGCGGGACGTGCCCGGCCGGCGGCTCATGCGATGCAGTGGGTCAGTGCGTGCCGCTGGGTGACCAGTGCTTCAACGCGTTCCAGATCGCCAACCTGCCGTTCTCGGCGACCAACGACACGGCCACGGCCAATCCGGACTACGGTTACGGCGTCGGCGAGTGCCCGCCTGAGACGGGCGGCTGGGGCGCCGGCTCGAGCGACCAGGTGTTCGCGCTGAAGGCTCCCTTCGACGGCGACTACGTCTTCCAGCTGAACGGCGCGTTCGACTCCAACCTGTACGTGGTCACCGACTGCGCCGACATCGCCAACAGCTGCGTGGGCGGCGACGAGGTGCCGGGGTCCAACCAGACCGAGCAGGTCGTGCTGACGCTGACCAAGGACACGATCTACTTCGTGATCGTGGACGGCTGGAACAACGGCGGCAACACCACCGGCACGTACACGCTGGACGTCTTTACGGTCGGCGACCGCTGCTCGCACCCGTTCGAGGTGGACGCGACGGCGCTGCCGTTTACGTTCCAGGCCAGCACAAAGCCGGCCGGCAACGATCACGGGTTCGGTCCCGGCGAGTGTGCCGGCGAGAACAATGGCTTTGGTAACGGCTCCAGCGACCAGGTGTTCGAGTTCACGCCCATCGCGGACGGCGACTACACCGTGAAGCTGAAGCCCAACAACTTCGACAGCGCGCTGTACATCATCACCGACTGCGCCGACGCCGGCGCCAGCTGCATGGGCGCGGATGAGGAGATCGGCTTCGCGCTGGAAGAGCTCACGGTGACGCTGACCGCCGGGACCACGTACTACGTGATCGTCGACGGTTACACGAACCTGAGCGACCAGTCCGGCAGCTACAACCTGGGCATCACGTCGGCCTGTTCGCCCGACTGCACCGGCAAGGTGTGTGGTGACGACGGCTGTGGCGGCTCGTGCGGCGCGTGTGACGCGGTTGCAAACGAGGCTTGCAACGCGGCCGGGACGGCGTGTCTGCCGGAGGGTGACCTCTGCGCCAATGCGTTTGCCGTCGGCGCGCTGCCGTTCCTCGCTACGGGCGACACGGGCGGCGCCAACCCGGACTACGGCTACTCGGCGGGCGTGTGCGCTCCCGAGACCGGCGGCTGGGGCGCGGGCTCCAACGACCAGGTGTACTCGTTTACCCCGGCCGCGGACGGCGACTACGTCGTGGCCCTGACCGGCGCATACGACGCCAACCTCTATGTCGTGACGGACTGCGCCGACATCGACAACACTTGCGTGGGCGGCGATGAGGTCCCGGGCAGCAACCTGGTGGAGGACGTCACCATCTCGATGACGGCGGGCACCACGTACTTCATCGTGGTGGACGGCTGGAGCAACGGCAGCAACGCGTCCGGTACGTACTCGCTGGAGGTCTTCCCTCTGGGTGACCGCTGCAGCAACCCGTTTGTGGTCGGCGCGCTGCCGTACCAGGCGACGGGTGACACGACCGACGCCAGCCCCGACTACTCATACGGTGCGGGCGAGTGTGCGGGCGAGGCCACCGGCTGGGGCGGCGCGTCTTCGGACGAGGCGTACCAGTTCACGGCGCCGTACGACGGCACCTTCAAGTTTACGCTGACGCCGAGCTTCGACTCCAACCTCTACGTGGTGACCGACTGCGGCGACGTCGCGGGCACCTGCCTGGCGGCGGATGAGGAGATCGGCGGCACGGCTGTCGAGGAGATCGAGCTGCCGCTGACCGCGGATCAAGTCGTCACGATCATCGTGGACGGCTACAGCAACTTCTCCGACCAGCAGGGCGCCTACACGCTGGACGTCATCGACTCCACGTGCAAGCCGGACTGCTTGGACAAGACCTGCGGCGACGACGGCTGTGGCGGCTCTTGCGGCACCTGCGTGCTGCCCGAGACCTGTGACGCATCCGGGTCGTGCGTGTGTGCGCCCGACTGCGCCGGCAAGGTCTGCGGCGACGACGGCTGCGGCGGCGTGTGCGGGACGTGCGCGCTGGACGAGACCTGCTCGGCGGATCAGGCGCTGTGCGAGGCGACTCAGGACGGTGAGACCTGCACCAACGCGCTGCCGATCGCCGGCGTGCCGTTCAGCGGGACCGGCGACACGACAGGCTTCAACAACGACTACGGCTACAGCAGTGGTCAGTGCCCGGGCGAGGGCACGTGGGGCAACGGCGCGCCCGACACGGCGTACAGCTTCACGCCGACCGTGGACGGCACCTACGACATCACGCTGACGGGGGCCGGCTTTGACTCCACCTTGTACGTGGTCACCGATTGCACGGACATCGCCAACACCTGCCTGGGCGCGGACGAGGACATCTGCTCCAGCTGCACCGAGAGCCTGTCGCTGGATCTGACGGCCGGCACGACCTACTTCATCATCGTCGACGGCTTCAGCAACACCAGCGCGACCAACGACGGCGCCTACACGCTGACCGTCGACCTGAAGGGTGACACCTGCGCCGATCCGTTCGTGGTCGGTGCGGTGCCGTTCAGCGGGACCGGCGACACGACCGGGTTCGCCAACGACTACGGCTACAGCACCGGCCAGTGCGCCGGTGAGAGCACATGGGGCAACGGCGCGCCTGAGCAGGTGTGGTCGTTCACGCCGGCAGCGGACGGCACGTTCGACATCGAGCTCACCGGCAGCGGCTTCGACTCCAACTTGTACGTGGTGACCGACTGCGCGGACATCGCGACGACGTGCCTGGGCGCGGACGAGGACATCTGCTCCAGCTGTACGGAGAGCTTGTCCCTCGATCTGACCGCGGGCACGACGTACTACATCATCGTCGACGGCTTCAGCAACAGCAGCATCACCAACGACGGCGCGTACACCCTCACGGTGACGGACGCCGCCTGTGTGCCCGCGTGCACCGGCAAGATCTGCGGTGACGACGGCTGTGGCGGCACTTGCGCGCCCGGCTGCGGGGCCAACGAGGCCTGCAGCGTGGACCAGACCGCCTGTGAGTGCGCCCCTGACTGCACCGGCAAGGTCTGCGGCGACGACGGCTGCGGCGGCAGCTGCGGCGACTGTGCGGCCAATGAGGCTTGCAGCGCCGACCAGTCGGTGTGTGTGTGCACGCCGGATTGCACCGGCAAGGTGTGTGGCGACGACGGCTGTGGCGGCAGCTGCGGCACCTGCGCGGCCACCGAGGTGTGCAGCACGGACCAGGCCGTGTGTCAGGCCGAGGGTGACACCTGCCAGAACGCCTTCACGGGTAGCGGCACCGCGTACAACGCGACCGGCGACACGACCGGCTTCGTCAACGACTACGGCTACACGGCGGGCCAGTGCCCGGGTGAGTCCAACTGGGGCAACGGCGCGCCCGATCAGGTGCACGCCTTCACGCCGACCCTCGACGGCTCCTATGACATCAACCTCACAGGCACCGGGTTCGACTCCAACCTGTACGTGGTCACCGACTGCGCGGACATCGGCAACAGCTGCCTGGGCGCGGACGAGGACATCTGCTCCAACTGCACCGAGAGCCTGACGTTGGATCTGACGGCCGGAACGACCTACTACATCATCGTCGACGGCTTCAGTAACAGCAGCCCGACAAACGACGGGGCCTACACGCTGGACGTCACGCTGAAGGGCGACACGTGCCCCAACCCGTTCACGGTTGGCGCGCTGCCGTTCTCAGGAACCGGCGACACGACCGGCTTCGCCAACGACTATGGGTACAGCTCCGGCCAGTGCGCTGGTGAGGGCACCTGGGGTAACGGCGCGCCCGACCAGATCTGGGCCTTCACGCCGACCGCGGACAGCACCTACAACGTGGAGCTCACCGGTACGGCCTTCGACTCCAACCTGTACGTGGTCACGGACTGCGCGGACATTGCGACGACGTGTCTGGGCGCGGATGAGGACATCTGCTCCAACTGCACCGAGAGCTTGTCGTTGGATCTGACCGCGGGGACGACCTACTACATCATCGTGGACGGGTTCAGTAACTCGAACATCAACAACGACGGCGCGTACACGCTGGCGGTGACCGACGCGGCCTGCGTGCCCGAGTGCACCGGCAAGGTGTGTGGCGACGACGGCTGTGGCGGCAGCTGCGGCACGTGCGGGGCCAACGAGGCGTGCAGCGCGGACCAGAGCGTCTGCGAGTGCGTCCCGGCGTGCACCGGCAAGGTGTGTGGCGACGACGGCTGTGGCGGCGTCTGCGGTACGTGCGCGGCCAACGAGGCGTGCAGCGCGGACCAGAGCGCCTGCGAGTGCGTCCCGGCGTGCACCGGCAAGGTGTGCGGCGATGACGGCTGTGGCGGCAGCTGCGGCACGTGCGCGCCCAACGAGGCGTGCAGCGTCGACCAGAGCGTGTGCGAGTGCGTCCCGGCGTGCACCGGCAAGGTGTGCGGCGATGACGGCTGCGGCGGCGTCTGCGGCACGTGCGCGGCCAACGAGGCGTGCAGCGTCGACCAGAGCGCCTGCGAGTGCGTGCCCGATTGCACCGGCAAGGTGTGCGGGACCGACGGGTGCGCCGGCGACTGCGGGACCTGCCCGGTGGGCGAGTCGTGCGGCCCGGATCAGACGGCCTGCGTGGCGCCAAACACCGGCGACACCTGCGCTGCACCGTTTACCGTGGGCTCGATCCCGTTCTCGGGCAGCGCGGATACGACCGGCTTTGCCAACGACTACGGCTACTCCACCGGCAACTGCCCGGGCGAGGGCACCTGGGGCAACGGCGCGCCGGAGCACGCGTACTCGTTCACGCCCACGGTGTCAGCCACCTACGACATCAAGCTCACGGGGTCGGGCTTTGACTCCAACCTGTACGTCGTCACCGACTGCGCCGACATCGCCAACACGTGCCTGGGTGCCGATGACGACATCTGCTCCAACTGCACGGAGAGCCTGTCGCTGGATCTGACCGCGGGGACGACCTACTTCATCATCGTGGACGGCTTCAGCAACAGCAGCATTACCAACGACGGTGTGTACACGCTGACGGTCGACCGGCGCGGCGACACCTGCCCCAACCCGTTCACCGTCGGCGCGCTGCCGTTCACCGGCACCGGCGACACGACCGGCTTCAACAACGACTACGGTTACAGCACGGGCCAGTGTCCGGGCGAGGGCACGTGGGGCAACGGCGCGCCCGACCAGATCTGGGCCTTCACGCCCGCGGCGGACGGGCCCTACAGCATTCAGTTGACGGGGACCGGCTTCGACTCGAACCTGTATGTGGTGACCGACTGCGATGACATCGCCAACACGTGCCTGGGTGCGGACGACGACATCTGCTCGAACTGCACCGAAAACCTGTCGTTGGATCTGTTGGGCGGCACGACCTACTACATCGTGGTCGACGGCTTCAGCAACAGCAGCATCACCAACGATGGTGCCTACGAGCTGACGGTTTGCGCCCCGGACTGCGCCGGCAAGGTCTGCGGTGACGACGGCTGCGGCGGCTCCTGCGGCTCCTGTGCGGCCAACGAGGCGTGCAGCGCGGATCAGTCCGTGTGCGAGTGCGTCCCCGCTTGCACCGGCAAGGTCTGCGGCGACGACGGCTGCGGCGGCAGCTGCGGCGACTGCGCGGCCAACGAGGCGTGCAGCGCTGATCAGTCCGTGTGCGAGTGCGTTCCTGCATGCACCGGCAAAGTCTGCGGCGACGACGGCTGCGGCGGCAGCTGCGGCGCGTGTGGTGCGGACGAGGTCTGCAGCATCGACCAGTCCAAGTGCCAGACGCAGGGCGACACCTGCCAGAACCCGTTTGTGGGCGCCGGCTTGTCGTACACCGCCACGGGCGACACCACCGGCTTCGACAACAACTACGGTTACAGCACCGGCCAGTGTCCGGGTGAGGGCACCTGGGGCAACGGCGCGCCGGATCATGTGCACGCCTTCACTCCGTCGGTCGACGGCACCTATGACATCAAGCTCACAGGGACCGCGTTCGACTCCAACCTGTACGTCGTGACCGACTGCGCCGACATCGCCAACACGTGCCTGGGCGCCGATGACGACATCTGCTCCAACTGCACCGAGAGCTTGTCTCTGGCGCTGACGGCGGGGACGACCTACTACATCGTCGTGGACGGTTTCAGTAACAGCAGCATCACCAACGACGGGGTGTACTCGCTGGAGGTCACGCGTCAGGGCGATCTGTGCGCCAACCCGTTTGCGGTCGGTGCGCTGCCGTTCAGCGGCACGGGCGACACGACGGGCTTCGGCAACGACTACGGCTACAGCACCGGCCAGTGCCCGGGTGAGAGCACCTGGGGCAACGGGGCTCCCGACCAGGTCTGGGCCTTCACGCCGGCCACGGACGGCAAATACAAGGTGGACCTGACCGGATCGGGCTTCGACTCCAACCTGTACGTGGTGAGCGACTGCGCGGACATCGCCAACACGTGCCTGGGTGCGGACGACGACATCTGCTCCAGCTGCACGGAGTCCCTGACGTTGGATATGCTGGGCGGCACGACCTACTACATCGTTGTGGACGGCTTCAGTAACTCAAACGCGCTCAACGACGGCGCCTACACGCTGGACGTCGCCTGCGCGCCGGACTGCGCCGGCAAGGTCTGCGGCGCCGACGGCTGTGGAGGCCAGTGCGGCATCTGTCTGCCGGGCACGGTCTGCAACGCCGGCCAAACGGCCTGCGAATAGGTCAGGGCGGGGCTAAACCTTGCTCTAGACAACGATCGTGTTCTCCACCGCAGCGACGATCTTGCCGAGCATAACGACCTCCTTTTCAACGCGTTCCGGTCGGGCCGCTGCGCGGCGCGGATGGAGGCTGTAGCCAGTTGTCGAGGTCGGGATTAGCGAGTAAACCAACGTGGTACGCTGCCCCGTCCTGGCTACTCCTTTCGTCCACGCTTGAAATCGGGCATCTGCTGGCCGGTCAGAAGAGTAGCCCGCACGGGTCCGAGCAATGACAGGTGTTCGCGGATTACGGCGAGTGATACCCTGAACGTATGCCGAGGTCATCCTCCGTAAACATCGACCACCGCGGGATCGACCGACAAGAGATACGCGAGTTGTTAGCGCTCACGCCGATGGAGCGCGTGAGACGCATGCAGGCACTGCTCAATTCCCTGATCCGTGTCCGGGAGTTGAATGACGCCGCTCAGCGCCGCTGACATCCTCCGCATACTGGCTGCCCATCAGGTCGAAGTCGTCATCGTTGGAATGATGTCGGGTGTCCTCCGGGGGTGCCTTTGAGCACCTCCGACGTAGACATCGTCCACCGGCGGACCCCGGAGAACATCGACCGCCTGCTTCTAGTCCTGGCGGAGTTGGAAGCCGTATACCGTTTCGCCCCGCGTCGACTCAGTCCCTCAGCCTCCCACTTGCTCGGGCCGGGGCACCAACTACTCAGCACGAAGTACGGCCGCCTGGACTGCCTGGGAACGATCGATGGGGACAAGACCTACGATGATCTGCTCGACTCCTCATCGCCGCTGCCGATCGAAGGCCAATCGACACTGCGGGTGCTCGAACTGTCGGCGCTCATCGCCATCAAGCAACGGGCGGGTCGTCCCAAGGACCTGGCCGTGATCCCATACCTTGAAGCCACACTAGAGGAGACGGAGTCGGCCTGACCCGAGATACCGGCGAATCCGGAGGCGGGTCGGCCGTTGAAGGTGCTGAACTGCACCGGGTGGGGCGAAGACAAGATCGCCGTCGAGTATCCTTGGCCAGAACGGAATCCCTACGCCGCGAGGCGATAGTCGTGGATCAATGCACCGAGCACCGGGAGCGCCACCAGCTTCCCGTGTTCAGGCAGCCGCTTCTGCAACTCCGGATACGGCGCGGGGATCCCATGGATCGCCTGCGACGGGCGCCCACCGTTGTAATGGCGGACGTCCATGGACAGCACGCGTCGGACGTGGCCGACGCCGAGGAAGATGAAGTGGTCCAGCAAAGACGCGATCAAAAACACCCTTGAGAACGTCATCAAGTCCGACATCGACGCCGACAACGACGGCGTGCTGGAGTCCGCGTCGGTCGGCATCGTCGTCGAGTCGCTGCCCGGCACCATCGCCGTCGTCAGCGGTGAGTGCGAGGGCCCGCTGGACGCGCTGCCCACCGTCGATCGCGTGACTGACCTGCGCATCGGCGAGAGCGGCGCCAAGGGCGAAGGCCTCGACGTGGACGGCATCTGCAAGTAGCCGGCGACGAGGACGCAGCGCAGACCGCGTCTGGTATGGTCGTGATCGATCGGAGCAGGTGGGAGGAGTCATGCGACGACGCGTTATCACGATAGGAGCGGCGATGGTCCTGGTGGCGGGCTGCCCTGCCACGGACGGCCCGGACTCCCCAAAAGCCGACGCCGGCCCGGACTCGGCGACCGCCCCCGAGGACATCGCGGCCGCTGGACCTGACGACGCGACAGACGCCGATGTCACGACCGACGAGCTGACGCCCGATATCGCCGGCGCCGACGACGATGCCGCGCCGAGCACCGATGCCACGGTCGACGACGGGACCGAGGACGCCGGCGCCGACCCTGAAGACGTCGTGACCGCGGACACGCCTGCCACGGACATGGGGGAGGTCCCTGACGCCGGACCCGCCGCGGATACCGGCGCGCAGGACACGGCGACCGCCACCGACACTGCGACCGCCGACGCGGGCACCCCGATAGAGCCCGTGGTCGACGCGTGCGTGTCCGCTGCCGACGAGCTGGCGATCAGCTCAGAGGTCTTCTATTCGGCCCTGCAGACCTGCCCCGTGGCGTGCGCGGACAAGGCTGACTTCGCCGCATGCGCCACGGACTGCTACGCCACGTCCGGTGCCGTCACCACCGACTGCGGCGGCTGTTACGCTGAGGTGGCCCAGTGTGCCGCCACGACCGGCTGCGCGGCCCCCTGCATCGTCAACCCCGCGGGCCAGGACTGCCACACCTGTCTGACCAGCGTGGGCTGCCTCAAGCCCTTCCAACAGTGCTCCGGCCGCGCGGTGTTGATCGGCCAGGGCCCAAGCCCCGAGGGCTGCGTCGGCGGCGTTGACACCGCGATCCACAAGGCCGAGGACGTGTCGGGGGCGGCTTTTCAGTGCGCGCTGCAGTGCCAGACGGCCGACGAAGCGATGGACGTCTGCTCCGCGCAGTGCCTGACGAGCACCGTCGGGCTCACCAGCGCCTGCGCCGACTGCTACGGAGCGTCCATGGCGTGCGTGATCACGTGGTGTGTCGTGCCGTGTGAGACCGACCCGACGTCGCCTACCTGCGCCGGCTGCATGATCGAGGGTGGCTGCGTGTGGGCGTTCGAGCAGTGCGCCGCCATCGACTTCACCGCCCCTGAATCCGCGCCGTAAGAGCGCTCACTCGCCCGCGCTGGATGGCCGCCAACGCGTGCGCCACAAGCCTGGATGGGTTTTGAGGATGGACAGCAGGTTCAGTTGCACAATTGGATTAGTGCGAGTACCCACATGGCGCGATGTTCGATTGGGGACATCCTTGGACCGGGCCCAACAGCGGCGGGTGGAACTCATGAATACGGCCGACGTTGTCCGGCTGCTGGCCGAGCAGTGTGGACTCAGCGAAGACAAGGCGGTCGAAGTACTCGACGCGCTATTTGGCACCGAGCCCGGCAAAGGCATCATCGCGTCGGTACTCGATGATGAAGCTCGGCTCACGTTCCAGGGGTTCGGCACATTCGGCGTCAAAGGCCGTAGCGCACGCACGACGACCCATCAGGTCACCGGCGAGACGGTCACCATTTCGGCCAAGAAGGTCGCTTATTTCAAGCCTGCAAGACCACTGCGCGACCGTGTTGCCCAACGCAGCGCCCCGGCAGAAGTGGAGGAGTCGGCGCTCGGCTGATCCATGCGGTGAGGCGCCGGCCGGATCAGTCGCCCAGAACGCCGATGTGGTATTCGTCCCTCGTGGACGGCAACCGCAACTGCGACGGGTGGACCTTGCTCCGGGAGAGGCCATGATCGAGATCGGTCGGTACAACACCCTGCCCGTGCTGCGCTCCTCGGCCCAGGGGCTGCTCCTGGGCAGCGAAGACCACAACGTGCTGTTGCCCCAACCTTATGTGCCGCCGTACGCCGGCCCGGGTGACCAGCTCGACGTTTTCGTCTACACGGACACCGAGGATCTCCTGGTGGCCACAACCCTCAAGCCGCTCGCCACGGTCGGACAATTCGCATGCCTCCGCGTGGTCGACGTCAACGAGCACGGCGCCTTCTTGGACTGGGGCCTGCCAAAGGACCTGTTCGCCCCCAATGCGCGCCAGTACCGGCCCATGGATCGGGGGGATTGGGTGGTCGTCGGCCTGTGCGTGCACAAGCGCACCCAGCGGGTCATCGCCTGCAGCACCTTGGCCGGACTCTTCGATGACGATGTCTCTGCGCTCGCGCACGGCGATCGCGTGCAGCTGCTGGTCTACGGCTTCACGGACCTGGGGGTTCAAGTCGTGGTCCAAGGGCGCCACGCGGGACTCATCTTCAACAGTGGGCTTGTCCGCCGCCTGCGCCTGGGCGAAGAACTCGAGGGGTTCATCGCTCAGGTTCGGCACGACCACCGGCTGGACATCGCGCTTCAGCGCGATGGGCGCGCAGGCAATGACGACGCCGAGAAAGTGATCCTCGCCGCCCTCGAGGCGGCCGGCGGCACGCTGGAGCTGCACGACAAATCGCCACCGACAGCTATCCGCGCCGCGCTGGGGCTCAGCAAGAAGGCTTTCAAGCGGGCGGTGGGTTCGCTCTACCGCCGGAGGCTGATCCTGCTGAACGCAAAACGGATCAGCCGGGTCGATCCTAAGCCCTGACCACGTCCACTGGGCCGCGTTGCGAGAGCGGATGGCCTGGCTCGGCGCCAAGGGGCGCGGGTACCGGCAAAACGCGAGCGCGCCAGGGCCGATTCCGGCTTCGGCGGAACCATGCAGCGACGCCATCATGTAGACTGACCCATGAGCCTGATCAGGCTGCACGATGTCACTATTCGCTTCGACGACGCGCTCGTGCTTCGCGAGGTCTTCTTTCGGCTGGAGCCGGGTGATCGGGTTGGTCTGATCGGCAAGAACGGGTCCGGCAAGACGACCCTTCTGAAGCTGATTCTCCGGCAGCTGATGCCCGACGACGGTACCGTCTTCATCGATGACGGGATCCGGATCGGCTATTTCTCCCAGTTCTCAGAGCTGGACGGGTCGGCCACGATCACAGAGGTGCTCGACAAGCTGTTCGGAGCGATACACGTGGTCGAGGCCGAGCTTGCGTCCATCGACCTGGCCATGGCGGACCCGGCGATTATGGCGGACGCCGACGCCCTGGATCGAGTCGTCAGCCGGCAGGCCGACTTGTTCCAAGAGATGGAGCGTCTCGACGGCTGGGAGTACCAGCGTCACATCGACACAGCGCTGACGGTGCTGGGGTTCAGCGAAGTTCACCGCACAATTCCGATCGACGAGCTGTCCGGCGGCTGGCGGAACCGCGCGGCGCTGGCAAAGCTTCTGCTCGAGCGGCCGGACGTGCTCCTGTTCGACGAGCCTACGAACTTCCTGGACATCGCTGGCGTGGAGTGGCTCGAGGGCTGGTGCCAGACCTTCGGTGGCGCGACGATCATCGTTTCGCACGACCGTGGATTTCTGGACGCCGTCGTGAACCGGATGGTGGAGGTCGAGAACTACCACCTGCACGAATACGACGGGAACTTCAGCGAGTACGTCACGCAAAAGCACTTTCGTCTGAAGACACTCGACAAGCAGTTCGAGCACGAGGCGTCGCTCCTGGCGTTCGAGGCGGAGGGCATCGCGAGCAGGCGGGAAGCAGCCAAGGTGCAGGCAGGCAGCGGCAATCGGAGCCTTGGCCGGCGTCTGTCCCGAATCAAGAAGAGTCGTGGGCCCCGCCCCGTGGACCAGATCATTACGGAGATCTATCGCGGCCTGCACATCAAGGACACGCTGTGCCGCGTGGAGCAGCTGACCAAGGCGTACGGCGACCAGCTCCTGTTTCGGGACCTGAGCTTCGATATCAAGCGCGGCCAACGGATCGCCGTTCTGGGTCCCAATGGCGCGGGTAAGACGACTTTGATGCGCGTCCTGGTCGGCGACGAGCCCGCCGACAGTGGCGAGGTGGCCTGGACGCGCGGTCCCTCGTACGTTTCATACAACAAGATTCTGGACGAGCTGGACGATCAGGACACCGTCACGCACGCGGTGAACGCGCTCCCCGACTCGCTCGCCTTCAGCGCCACCCGCAAGTCAGTCAACCGCTTCCTCGCCATGTTCCGGTTCTCCGAGGCCGACCGCCGGCAGCGGATTGGCACGCTCTCAGGCGGTCAGCGAGCCCGGGTCGCCATGGCCCAATGCCTCTTGTCCGGCGCCTCGGTCCTCCTTCTCGACGAACCGACGAACCACCTCGACGTGACCAGCACGCAGGTCATGGAGCGTGCCCTCGTCCGCTTCCCGGGCGCGGTGGTCGTGGTCAGTCACGACCGCTTCTTCATCTCGAAGGTCACGAACCGGCACATCCTCTTCGGCGCCGAAGGCTCGCCCGCCGGCCAGGTCCTCATCCGATCCGCCTGACACGATGAGGGCACCTGTTTCTGGTCCACTGAAGCCGGGGGATTCGACAACCGGAGCAGTTTGCGCTCACAGTGTCGCATCCTTGCGAGACAACAGACGGACACGCTCAGCAGCGAAGTGCCACCGTGGTCCTCATCACCGGTCAGCGGCGAGCTCCGGCGGTGAGCTACGGGGAGATCACGGACGAGATGCAGGAGGCCCTGACCCCGCTGGTGGACGGCAAGACCGTGTATGACCTCGGCGCCGGCGACCTCGCCCACAGCCGCGTCCTCGTCAGCCTCGGCGCAGCGCGCGTTGTCGCCGTGGACAAGGCGCCCATGCCGGACCCTCGCTGCCCGGAGGTGTCCCGCTTGCAGGGCCACTTCGACCAGTGCCCCGTACCCGACCACATCGACGTGGCCTTCCTCGGCTGGCCGCAGACCTACCCCATGCCCGGACTGCTCGACTGGCTCGACGCGGCCGACGTGGTCGTCTACCTCGGTCACAACTTCGACGACAGCTACTGTGGGTCGCCGGAGCTGTTCTTCTACCTGACCCGAAGGGCCCTCCTGGACGAGGTCGTCGGGCGGCGGAACACGCTGCTGGTACTCGGGGAGCGATTGGAAAAGCCGAGGCCGATGACAGCCGAAGAGGCAGCACACTTCTCAAGGGACTGACCAACCCCGCACACAGCCCGGGTTGTCCATCCTCAGAACTCGTCTGCCCACCAAGGTCAGGTACTTCCGGCCTTCACCCTCCGGTGAGATCTCCCGTCTCACCGGAGGGGGCCGCCAGCACCTTCCTGCCGCGCGAGATGACAAAAGGCGCGGAGACGCTCAACCACAACCTGTACCTGGACGCCTTGCGAACGTCGGTGTGGGGCGACAACACAGGCGGCACTGCCCACGCTGGCCCGACCGAACCGCCGGACGGCACCAGCCGGTCAAGGTCTGCGGCCGGATGCCGGCGTTGTCAAATGTCACCGCGGGCAGCTACACAGACACTACCGTGGTGACGATCAGCTTCTGACGGCCTCCATCTGTCCGGGGCCGACAGGTGGGTCGGGGAGTGGGTCGCCGAAGCGGCAGCACCGCCGCGGGCGTTGGCCAGGTGTCGTTCAGGCGGCCGACAGTGTCGACCTGACGGCTTCGACCAACGCGGCCGCCCGGAAGGGTTTCGCGAGAAAATGCGTGCCGGGTACCAGGCCCCGATCGTCGCTGAGAGCCTCCTTCGGGTTACCGGACAAGAACAGTGTTGGAAGGCCGGGGTGTTCACGCGTCAACCGTCGCGACAACTCCGGTCCCCGCATGTTGGGCATGACGACGTCGGTCACCAGCAGCTGGATGGATGCGTTCGCGCCGGCCACGACATCGAGGGCATCGGCGCCGTCCGTGGCGGAGAGGACTTTGAACCCCTCACGAGTCAGCACGCGCTACGGCCGAGCTGATCAGATTGGGAGTGCACGCTGAACTTGCGGAACAGCGCCTTGAGGTGGTTGCGCACCGTGTGGCGACTGATGAACGGGCTCCTTGGCGATGTCACTGACCCTCTTGCCGGCCAACAGCAGTAGGAGCAGCGTCGTCGAGGAGCTGCGGGCCATCGCCGCCTGCGGTGACTTCACGCGCGGCTTCGCCCATTTTCGCTGCACGTCGTGCCGCCAAAGCCGTGTGGTCCCGCTGTCGTGTAAATCGCGCCTGCGCCCCCCCTGCCGCGCCCCCCCCCCCACATGTCCCCGGTGCCGCCTGGCCACCCCCCC
>CAZJHX010000017.1:0-32676 GCA_964545715.1 uncultured Myxococcales bacterium | reverse complement strand
TGTGCCCCAGCTGCGGCGCCCGCCCGAACTCTGCTCCGCTGTGCCGGGTGGCCAGGACGACGGTCTGCAACGCCGGCCAGACCGCCTGCGAAGAGGTCAGCGCGGAGCCGGCTGGCACGACGGGCAGAAGAACGTCGGCCGGCCCGACAGCACCACCCGCTCGATCGGAGCGTCACAGCGCCGGCAGGGCGACGCCTCGCGCCCATAACAAAGGAACGGATTCACAGCGTCTCGCTCGCCCATGTAGGCGATCTCCGGGCTGTCCTCCTCCTCCAGCACCATGTTCAGGTGTGCCAGCATCGCGTCGTGCAACGCTGACCAGGCGACATCCGGCACGTCGCGACAAGGCGTGTGGGGATGGACGCCCGCGCGCCACGCCAGCTCCACGACCGCGATGTTGCCCAGCCCGGCAACGACTCGCTGATTCAGCAAGCGCTGCTTGATGGGGGTGCGGCCGGCGCCCACACATCTGCGCAGCCCGGCGGCGTCAAAAGCGGCGTCTAGGGGCTCCGGTCCCAGGTTGACCAGGCGCGGGTGGGCGTCGGCGTCGGCATCGGGCAGCAGCCAGGTCCGTCCGAAGCGGCGCGCATCGATCAGCGCCACCTGCCGCGTCTCGACCTGCAGCAACACCCTCACGTGCGGGCGGTCCAACGCCGGGTTGGCGATCCACTTGCCGGTCATACCCAGATGGCTCAACAGCGTGAGTCCACCGCTGAGGCGCCCCAGCAGGTACTTGCCCCGCCGCTGCCAGGCCAAAACGGTGCGCTGAGCCGCCTCGGTGGGGTCGCCCTCAAAACGTACGGGGTCGTAGGCGGTCAGAGCCACGACCTTGCGGTCCGTCGTCCAGCGCGTCAGATTTCGGCGCGCTATTTCCACCTCGGGGAGCTCTGGCACTTGACAAGATTACACGGCGCTCCTATCCGTTTGGCCGTTATGAGTACACAAACCGATTCTGTCGCGCCCCAGACCCATTCCTTTGAAGCTGAGGTCAGCCAGGTCCTGAACCTGGTCGTCAACTCGCTGTACAGCAACAAGGAGATCTTCCTGCGGGAGCTGATCTCCAACGCCAGCGACGCCGTTGACAAGCTGGAGTTCGCGGCGCTGTCCGACAAGTCGCTGATCGGCGAGTCCGATCCCGCCATTCGGCTGATCCCCGATCCGGACGCCGGCACGCTGACCATCGAGGACGACGGCATCGGCATGTCCCACGATGAGCTGGTCAAGAACCTGGGCACTATCGCCCACTCCGGCACGCAGGCGTTTTTGAAGCAGGTCGAAGAAGGTGACGCGTCGCCCAGCCTCATCGGCCAGTTCGGCGTCGGCTTCTACAGCGTGTACCTGGTCTCGTCCAACGTGGAGGTGATCAGCCGCGCCGCCGGGTCGGAGGAGGCATGGCGCTGGACGTCCAACGGCACCGACTCTTTCACCGTGGACGCCGCAGAGCGCGCCGGTCACGGCACGACCGTCATTATGCACCTGAAAGAGAGCCAGACCGAGTTCGCGCACGCTTGGAAGCTGCGCCACCTGGTCAAGAAGTACTCGGACTTCGTCAACCACGCGATCCAGATGCGCGCCGACGCCGATCCGACCGCCGAAGAGAAGCCGGATCCTCAGACGCTGGAGTGGGAGACCGTCAACCAGGCCAGCGCCCTGTGGCAGCGGCCCAAGTCCGAGCTGGAGCAAAAGGACTACGACGACTTCTACGAGCACCTGACCGGCGACTTCCAGGGCGTGCTGGCGCATACACACTTCAAGATCGAGGGCACGCAGATGTTCACGGGGCTGCTCTACCTGCCCCAGAAGCCGCCCTTTGACCTGTTCATGAGCGACCATCGCCGCGGCGTGCGCCTGCACGTCAAGCGTGTGTTCATCATGGACGACTGCGAGGACCTCGTCCCGCAGTGGCTGCGCTTTGTGCGCGGTGTCATCGACTCCAACGATCTGCCGCTGAACGTCTCACGCGAGCTGCTGCAGGACTCGGCCGTGACGCGCACGATTCGCAAGCAGATCATCAAGAAGACGCTGGACCTGCTGGAGGGCATGGCCAAGGACCGCGAGGAGGCCTACAAGGACTTCTGGACGTCGTTCGGCCCCGTGCTGAAAGAGGGCCTGCACTTCGAGCCGAAGTTCAAGGACCGTCTGGCCAAGCTGGTGCGCTACCAGAGCACCGACCATGTGAAGGCCCTGACCTCGCTGGTGGATTACGTCGAGCGCATGCCCGAGGGGCAGACGGACATCTACTACATCGCCGGTGAGTCCCGCGCCGCCGTCGAGGGCAGCCCCCACATGGAGGCGCTGCGGGCAAAAGGCTACGAGGTGCTGTTCATGATCGATCCGGTCGATCAGTGGGCGGTCGAGGGCCTGCGCGAGTTCGACGGCAAGAAGCTGGTCAGCGCCGCGGACTCCAACCTCTCCCTTGAGGAGACGGACGAAGAGAAGAAGGTCAAAGAAGAGCAGACCGAGGGCCTCAAGGGCCTGCTGGAGACCATGCAGACGGCGCTTGACGATCGCATCTCAGAGGTCCGCGTGACCAGCCGGCTGACCGACTCCCCGGTGTGCCTTGTGGTGCCTCCCGGCGGGCTCAACGCCCACCTGGAGAAGCTGCTGAAGGCGCACGACCAGGCCGTGCCGGTGCAAAAGCGCATCATGGAGGTCAACCCGGGCCACGTGCTCATCGAGCGGCTGAAGGCCATGCACGAGAAGGCGCCGGCCTCCGAAAAGCTCACCGAGTGGGTGGAGGTCCTGTACGGCCAGGCGCTGCTCGGAGAGGGTAGCCCGATCCCGGATCCGCATGACTTCACGCGCCGCTTGACGCGCCTGTTGGAGCAGGCCGCGTTCAGCGCAGTGATGGATTAGAGAGACCGCGGCTGTAGAGCCACATTCCGACACCCGCCGCGACGCCGCCCAGGTGCGCAAACGCCGAGACGCTCGAGCACCCGGCAAGCTGGCTGAGCGCGCCGACCACCTGCAGCGCCAGCCACAGCACAAAGACCAGCAGGACGGGCACCAGGAACCAGCGCACTCCGCCGCCGACGGCCCAGTGCCACCACCGAAATCCCAGTCGGGCCCCCGGGAACTGCAGCGCGTAGAAGACCAGGATGCCGGAGACGCCGCCGCTGGCGCCCACCAGCGGGATGTCCGGCCGCGGATCAAACGTCAGGTGTAGCAGCGCGCCGAAGACCGTGGCTCCCAGCACCAACGCCACAAAGCGCCCGTGGCCGAGGACGTCCTCCACGTTGTCACCGAAGACGATCAGAAAGTAGAGGTTGCCCAGCAGGTGGAAGAGTCCGGCGTGCAGAAAGAAGGTGGTCACAAACGTCGCGCCGCCGAGCCGCAGCGGATCCGACGGGATGAATCCCAGGCGCCATAGGGCGGCGTCGCTGGACGCGAACAGAAAGGCCACGACCAGCAGCACGCCAAGCGACCACGTGACGAGTGGCGCGTTGTAGATCGGTCGCACGCCGTGCTCGACAGGCAGGCCGAACCAGGCGGCCGCGTACTCGAAGCCGTTGACGTCGGGGTCCTGCTGGGCGAACTCCTTTTCGTACTTTGCACGCGTCTGCTCGGCGCGCGCGGTGGCCAGGACACGCGCGGCCTCCATGGGCAGCGGCTTCTCCTGTACCGGGGCCGCAGAGGCCTGCGGTCCAAAGCCCGCTGCGCCGGCGAGCTCATCGCGCTCGTGAGCGTCAAACCAGGCGATCTGACAGGCTTTGCACGCGTCCAGCTCCAGGTGGCCGCCTTCGCGGTCAAGGGTCACGACGTTCATGGCGCGCGCACACGCAGGGCAGGGCGGACCGGCTACGGTGTTGGTGGCCCGCACCGCCTGCCAGAAGGTCGAGAAGCTGGCCGCTGGCGTGTTGCGCCGGATCACTGCCAGGCCCAGCGCGTGTCCATGACAGCGCTGACATCGCCACCCACGGACGGTGCCCGAGCGAGTGCTCTCCAATGTCTCGGAGCAGCGGGGACATGTCAGCGCGCGCATACCCAGGGTGTGCCGCCCTCCGATGCCGACGTCAATTTTCCAGGTAAAGAACGCGGCCGCCGAACCGATTCATCCATACATGGTAAAGCGTTCGACACCATCGATCCGTGCTGCGACCGCCATGACGGCGCTCGCCTTCCTCTACAGTGGCTGTACCGAGCCGGTCTCCAATGGGCTGAACTCGATGGCTCCCGGGGCTGCAGCGCCGGCCGCGCCGAGCGAGGCGACAGCGGGCGGAGAGCATCCCGCGCTACCCAGCCCGATCGTGCCGCAGGACGTCTTTACGCCCGGCGATCCGGTGCCCAAGCCGCCGCCGGGCCACGACGAGGTGTACGAGGGTGAGCCCGATCCGCCCGCCGATCAGACACACGATCCGGCGCCTGAGCACGATCCGCCGGCCGACGATCCCGAGCCTCCGGTGGACGACCGGGACCGGCCGCTGGACGACCCGGAGCCGGACCCAATCGAGGACGGCCCGACGCCCACGTTCGAGCCGGTCTACGTCGAGATTCTGGAGATGGAGTCGTGGAGCACCGGCTTCAACGCGGTGATGTCCGTCACCAACAACAGCGAGGCGGACGTGCTGGCGTGGACGCTGGTGTGCACATTTGACTTCGACATCGTCAGCGCCTGGAACGCGATGATGATCGAAAACGTCAATCAGTACACGTTCGTGGGCCAGCCCTGGAACGCCGCGATCCCGATGGGCGAGACCATCGACGGCATCGGCTGGAGCGCCAACGGCGACTTCAACGCATACAGCGCGATGGACTGCACATTCAACGACATCCCGATCGTGCCGAAGCTCGGCCTGGCCAAGCCGGATCCGCCGGCGGTCGAGCCCGAGGCGCCCGTTCCGGCGGTGCTGGTGAACCAGGTCGGTTATTTGCCGTCAGCCCCCAAGCGGGCGGCCATACGCGACGGCTCGAAGACGCCGCTGGATTGGACGATCACGCACCCGACGAGCGGTGCCGTCATGACCGGCAAGACGACGGTTTTCGGCCAGGACAAGGCCTCCGGAGATCAC
Organism: uncultured Myxococcales bacterium; assembly: GCA_964545715.1. Taxonomy (GTDB): domain Bacteria; phylum Myxococcota_A; class UBA9042; genus CAZJHX01. The sequence continues at coordinate 27,667 of CAZJHX010000017.1, read as the reverse complement.
GTGCACCACGCGGACTTCTCATCATTGGGTGTGGGCGCTGGCTACGTGCTCAGTATCGGTGATGTGGACGAAGATGACGAAGCGGCCGAGGACCAAAACCAGAGCTATCCGTTCGATGTCGGCAAGTCGCTCTACGCGACCATGAAATACGACGCGCTGGCGTATTTTTATCACAACCGCAGTGGCATCGCGATCAAGATGCCCTTCGCCGGTGGGACCCAGTGGGTGCGCCCGGCGGGGCACGCGGATGACGACAGCGTGCCGTGTTATCAGGGCACCGGGTGCGACTACAGCCTGGATGTCAGCGGTGGCTGGTACGACGCGGGCGACCACGGCAAGTACGTCGTCAACGGCGGCATCAGCGTGTGGACGCTGCTCAACCTGTACGAGCGCTCCAAGTTCCTGGGCAAGTCCACGGCTGCCTTTGCGGACGGCAAGATGAACATCCCCGAGTCGGACAACGGCGTGTCGGATCTGCTGGACGAGGCGCGCTGGCAGCTGGAGTTCATGATGAAGATGCAGGTGCCGTCCGGCGAGCTGATGGCCGGCATGGTGCACCACAAGATCCACGACGAGGCCTGGACCGGGATCCCGACCGCGCCGCACGAGGACAAGATGGACCGCTTTCTGTATCCGCCCAGCACGGCGGCCACCTACAACATGGCGGCGACGGCGGCGCAGTGCGCGCGGATCTGGGTCAGCATCGACCCCGAGTTTGCCTCCCTGTGCCTGGAAGCCGCGGAGACGGCCTGGGCGGCGGCGCAGCTGCATCCGGCGGAGTACGCCGAGAGCTGGTACACGGGCGGCGGCCCCTATGACGACACCGACGTCACCGACGAGAAGTACTGGGCCGCGGCCGAGCTGTTCATCACGACCGGCAAGTCCAAGTACGAGACGGTCGTGAAGACCTCCAAGTACTTCAAGATCATCCCGGTGACGCTCAAGCAGGAGGGCACAGGCCCGATGACCTGGCAGTCGACCCAGGCGCTGGGCACCTTGTCGCTGGCCGTGTCGCCCAACAAGCTGCCGGCGGCGGACAAGGCGTCGATGCAGATGAATGTGATCGCCGCGGCCGACATCTATCTGGCGACGCTCGAGGGGCAGGGTTACTTGACGCCGTTTGAGAACACCAGCGGCGGGTATCCGTGGGGCTCCAACTCATTTGTGCTCAACGAGATGATCATCATCGCGCTGGCCGGCGACTTCACCGGCTCCAACAAGTATCGCGACGGTGTGGCCGAGAGCATGGACTACCTGCTTGGCCGCAACCCGATGGGCAAGTCGTACGTGACGGGCTATGGCGACAACCCACTGAAGCACCCGCATCACCGCTTCTGGGCCAATCAGATCAACGCGGACTATCCGGCGCCGCCGCCTGGCGCGATCTCGGGCGGACCGAACTCGTCCCTGCAGGACCCGTATGCACAGGGCGCCGGCCTGCCCGGGTGTGCCGCACAGAAGTGCTTTGTGGACCACATCGAGTCCTGGTCGACCAACGAGGTCACGATCAACTGGAACGCGCCGTTTGCGTGGGTCAGCGCGTGGCTCGACGAGCACGCCCAATAGACGTATCCTCACCCCTTGGGTTGGCCAGGGGGTTACTGATGAAGAAGCTACTGATTCTGGCGGCGGTGCTGCCGCTAGCCGTGTTTGGGTGTGGAGACGACACGCCGCCGACGGCGACCGGGACGGGCACGGGCTCCACAACCGGGACGGGCACGCCGGGTACCGGCTCGGATACCACGAGCACGACCGGCACCACAGACACAGGCGGCGACACGGGGCCGGTGCAGCAGTGCACCCCGGGCGACGCGTTCTGCAACGGCAGTACGCTGTTTACGTGCAAGCCGGACGGCAGCGACCTGACCAGCCAGACCTGCGAAAACGGATGCGACGGCGGCAAGTGCAAGGCCGGTTGCCAGCCGAACCAATCCGCGTGCAAGGCGGACGGAAAGACGGTCGTCACGTGCGACGCGCAAGGCGTCGAGACCGAGCAGCTGTGCGAGACCAAATGCGACCAGGGCGCGTGCGTCGAGAAGCTGTGTGAGCCCAACCAGATCCTGTGCGAGATCGGCGGCAAGAAGCTGGTGAAGTGCTCTCCTGACGGGTTGAGCGCCGAGACCCACGACATCTGCCCCTACGGCTGCGTCGAGGAGGCCGCCGAGTGCAGCGACCCGGCGTGCGACGAGGGCGAGAAGCGCTGCGCCCCGGACTCTCCGCTGGTGGTCGAGCTGTGCAAAGCGGATCAGACCGGCTGGAAGAAGGCCGACGCGCCCTGCAAAGAGGAGTGTGAAGAGGGCGAGTGCATCGTGAAGTTCTGCACACCCGACGAGGAGCAGTGCGGTGCCCTGGGTACCGAGGTCTGCAACGCCGAGGGCAGCGCGTTCGAGTCGATCGAGCCCTGTAAATGGGGCTGCCTGGTCACCGAGGCCGGTCCGGTGTGCGCGCTGTGCAAGGACGGGCAGGTCGAGTGCAACGACAACGCGGTCGTCGAGTGCTCGGACCCGGTCGGCGAGGGCTTCAAGACCATCAAAGAGTGCACGGAGCTCCAGCAGTGCGAAAACGGCGACTGCCTGGACGTGCTGGTGCTGGACGGCAGCTTGGAGAAAGAGGGCAACTACCTGCTGCTGCTGAAGGCCTTTATCGACTGCTATGAGGCGGCCGTGGACGGCCTGTGCCGCGGCATCGACAGCACCGCCATCGACTACTCGATCAGCGAGAAGGACATTAGCGACTGGTTCTGTGATGACAAGGACGGCAACATCAGCACGCTCTTTGACAGCGAGGAGCAGTACGCGGTGGCCACCAATGTGATGGGCTGCGGCACGTTCGACTTCCAGGACTACAGCTTCGACGTCGAGGAGATCGAGCCCAACCAGAAGGACTACGTCTGCATCGGATACTCCAGCGCGCTCGCGTTCACCGACACCAACTCCAAGGAAGTCATCGTCAAGCCCTGTGCCGATTTCTGAGCCGATTTCTGAGCGTATCTTAGAACGGGTCGACGACGAGTCACACGCCGAGCCCGCGCTGCTGGCACAGCTGTTCTGCGCCGTGCTGCAAACCAAGTACAACGTCCTGAACCTGAAGGACTATCGGCTTGATCTGCACCCGCCCTTGGGTGTGCCGGTGACGCCGTGTCTGGACCATGAAGCCCAAATCCACGAGCACGAGCTGCCGCATCTGGGCGGCTATGTGCAGCACCGCGAAACCGGGCAGATCTGCGGCGTCGTGTACCTGCCGGTGCCGCGCCGGATCATCGTGGAGGAGGAGCAGCTGGACTCCGAGCGGGAGCTGGAGGAGCTGGCGTCGTTTTTCAGGGCGCGCTACCCCGACCATGATGTGAAAGTGCAGCGCTTGCGGCGGGGATCGGCGTACGTGCGGGCACGTGATGTGGCCGAGGCCCACGTGCCGCTGGAGTGCGTGTTGGCGGGGGAGGATCAGCCGTCCATCCAGACGCATCTGGACCAGCTGAACGGCATCTCCACGCTGATGGAGAAGGAGTCGCGCGTCACGTCCTGGGGCATGCGCACGGCCTATGCGCCGCTGATGGCGGCCATCGCGTTTCTGTTGGTGTTGGCGTTTACGGACGGCGGCGGCGCGTTTCAGGTCGGCGACTGGATCCGCCTGGGCTGCCTGCTGGCGATCGGCGGCGCGTTTCTCTACTACGGCCTGAAGGCTGTCCAGCTGACCAAGACGGCAACGCGGCTGAACAAGCGCATCCAGGAGTATCGGTTCATCCTGGCAGCGCGCCAGATACCCGATCTCGGCGGAGGCGGCTGCTTCCAGAGCAAGGGCGATGACCGCCCGCAGGCCGGGCCGGCGTCACCGCATCAGGAGGCGCTGGCTAAGCTGCTCGCGGACTGCGACGAGGTCGCCGGGATCGCCTGGTACGTAACCAACCGCTACCGCTCGGCTCAGGTCGTCATGGACGGCGCCGGCGAGACCGAGAACCCGATGCTGACGGCAATCTGCCGCCTTCGGCTGGACACTATCGCGTTTCAGCGTGCCGAGCTTGCGACGCGCTATGACGAGCTGCTCGATACCGGCTGCGCGCCGGCGATCGTGAGTGAGCGCGCGCGGCTGAAGCAGCGGGTCGGCATCCTGGACAAGAAGGCCGCCAGCCTGCAATCACATCTTGGATGACGGGGCGGGCGAGAACCTGTCCATGACCCAGCGGGTCGTGCCCGGAAACCAGCGCGAGATCGCGTAGACGCCGGGATAGATGACGCGGGCCTTCTTTCGCTCCACAGCGCGGCGCACTTTGGCGGCCAGCATCGAGGTCGTCCCGGTCGGCATGCGTCGCAGCTCGTCGCCCTTGTCGCCGTAGGAGTTCAGCGCGGCCTCGGCCATGTCGGTATGCACCGGGCCCGGGTACACGGTGACCACGTGGACGCCGCTGCCCAGCAGCTCGCCGCGCAGCGACTCGGAGGCCGCGCCCAGGGCCGCCTTGGAGGCGTTGTAGTAGTACATGCCGGGCGTCGGCGCGATGGCCGCCATCGACGCGATGTCCACGATGGTGCCGGATCCGCGCTCCAGCATCCCGGGCAGGACCGCCAGCGTCAGCCGCATCGGAGACAGCACGTTCAGCTTCAGCAGCCGATCACCGTCCGCGGGGTCGATCTCGTGCGTGCGCGATACGATCTGCACGCCTGCGTTGTTGACCAGGATGTCGATGGGCCCCAGGGAGGCCTCGGCTTCGGGGATCCACTGCGCGGCCTGCTCGGGGATCGACAGGTCGGCGGCGATCACATGGGCGGTCTCCAGGTCAGCAGCGAGGCTCTCAAGCCGGTCCTTGCGACGGGCGACCAGGGTCACCGCAGCGCCGGCGCCGGCAAACTCCCGCGCGATCGCCTCTCCGATTCCCGAAGAGGCGCCGGTTACGACGACATGCAAACTATTGGATTTCGTTGACGTTCTGGATGATGCGATCGACCAATCCGTAGTCGAGCGCCTCTTCGGCCGTCAGCCACAGGTCGCGGCGGGTGTCTTTTTCGACTTTCTCCAACGTCTGGCCGGTCGCGTCGGCGACCTCCTGGTTGGATTTGTCCTTCATTTTGACCATCTCGGCCGCGGTGATCTCCAGGTCGGACACGGCGCCCTGCACGGTGCCCATGAAGCGCGGCTGGTGCAGCATGAAGCGCGTGTTGGGCAGCGTGAAGCGGTTGCCCTTCTCAACGCTGAGCAGCAGCGAGATGCCCATACTGGCCACCATGCCGCTGCCGATCATGCGCACAGGCGGCCGGATGAAGCGGATAATGTCCACCAGCGCGTACCCGTCGCTGACGCTGCCGCCGGGCGAGTTCAGGATCATCGTGATCGGCTTGTCCGGATCGTCTGCTTCCAGGGCCAGCAGCCGGTCGATCGTGTCGCGAACCGACTTGGCGTTTACGTCGGTGGAGAACAGGAGCGTCCGCGTCTTCCGCGTCGCTTCCCATACGTAGTCGCTCCAGCGCTTGTTGCCTTCGTTGCTCATGGGCGGAACCTTACTCCAAGAAACGGGCTTTTAGAAATGTCCCGCCTCTCATTTTGGCAGTCTCTTCAGGGTGTACTCGATCCCGTTGGCGTCCGCATGAAGTTTCAGCGCGCGGAACTGGTCGCGCGACAGCCGAAACGCCCACTGCGCTCGCTCGAACTGCCGCACCTTGGCCGCCAATTTCCCGGCCAGGCGGGCGCAACGGGCGATGTCCGTGTCGACAAAACCGGACTCTTTGAGGTTCTTCTCGATCTCTTTGACCGCGTCGTCCCACGCCTCCCAATCCTCGCTGTAGGCGTCGCAGCACAGCAGAACGGCTCGAATGCAGCCGATGAGATGCTTGCGCTTCTGGCGGCGCGCCATCCCCAGCGCGCGCAACAGGTCGCCACGCGCGGCGTCGTATCGTCCCTGCGCCAACAGGGTCAGGCTGAGGTTGATCTCCGGGATGATCGTCTCACCGGCGCCAGTCGCCTGGCACAGCGAGAGCGCGTTGCGGTAGTGCCGCTCAGCCGCGCCCAGGTGATCGCTCAAGCGGGCCAGCTCGCCAAGCTGGTTGTGGCAGTCGGACATCCCGCGCAGATAGCCGGACTCCTCGAACAGGCCCAGCGCCTGATGCAGCAGCTTGCGCGTCTCTTCCCACTGCTCGTGCTGCTTGGTGACAAAGCTCTCAAGCAGAATCGCCCGGCCCGCACCTGTGACGGAGCCCAGCTGCTCAAAGTCCTCGCGGGCCAGTCGCGCTAGTCGCAGCGCGCGGTCCGCCTGGCCTCGCGAGAGGGTCGCCTTGCCCAGCTCACGACGCGCGCGCCCCAGCGTCGCCCGATCACCGCGCCCGTGCGCCAGCTCGATCGCCTCGGTGAACTTCACTTCGCCCGAGACGTAGTCGCCCATGCGGTGGTGGATCTCGCCCGCGATCGTAAGCGCTACCGGCAGCAGCGGATCCCAGTCGTGATGGCGCGCGTGGTGCTCAAACTCCTGAACCATGCGCAGCGCCGTGTCGAACTCGCCTTGCAGGTAGTTGGCGCGGATCGAGACCTCCCAGCCTTCGCCCCAGCGCTGGTCGCTGTGCGGCACACCCAGCGCAGTCAGCGCCTCCTCGCGCTTCTCCATCAGCTGGATCGCGTGCCGGTCGCGGCCTTGATTGAGGTGCTCGCGCGCGCCCACCAGCAGCGGCTCCAGCGCCGCCTCCGGGTTGCCCGAGGCCAGGTGATGCAGGCCCACGCGCTGGTGCGCGCCCGGACCGCCACGCCGCCGTAGCGTCTCCGCGCACGCCCGGTGCAGCTTCTCGACGCGCCCGGCCTCCGCAGCCTTCTGCGTCAGCGACTCCAGCAGCGTGCGGTGCGCAAACTCCCAGGTCTCGTTGACGCCCTTCTCCACGCCACGCGCCAGGCCGCAGGCCATCAGGGCATCGATCAGCGTCTCCGACGGCTTGATCCCCAGCGACTTGCACACGTCGTCCATCTCGTCGGCCACGCCCGCCTGTCCGAGCACGGCGGCGACCTCTAACGCCACACGGTCGTCGTGAGCGCGCCCGTCCAGCATGCCGTCCACCTTGGCGGTCCAGATCGTCTCCAGATCGTCGGGTAGCTCCACGTCCTCGTTCGAGAGCCGGAAGCCGCGATGGCCCGGCACCAGCAAGCCCTGCTGAGCCCAGTGGCCGATCAGCTGCGTGGCAAACAGCGGGCTGCCGGCGACGACGGGCTCGATGCGCGTGGTCAGCCGCGCGTCCAGGCCGATCAGGTCCGTCAGCATCCGCGACGTCTCGACGCGCCCCAGCGCGCTCATCAGCACCTCGGAGGAGTCCTCCCGACGCCGCAGGCTGCGGATCAGCGTGTTCTCAGCGGGCCGATCCGCCAACAGCTCGTCCACCGCGGTCATGATGATCAGGACGGGGCTCGGGAAGCGCTCCTGAATGTCCAGGATGTAGTCGGCGAACCCCAGCGAGTCGACGCCCCACTGCGCGTCCTCCAGCCACAGGATCACCGGCCGCTCCTTACCCAGAATGCACAGCAGCTTGTACAGCACCGCGTACCGCTCACCGGGCGCGCTGAACCGGATCGCGCCGCGGCGGTCGGTCTCCTCGGCGGTCTTTGGCATCACCAACTGCGTCAGCGCCCGATGGGTCGCCAGGTCCGGAGCACCCCAGGTCGTCAGCAGCCGGGCGATGCGCTCCAGCGTCTGGTCGCGCCCCAGCCCGGTCGTGCGTAAAAACCGCGCGACCATGGGCCCAAGGCCGTGCGCAGGGCCCGTGACCGGCCCATGAAAGGCGCGCATCACCGATCCGCCGCCGACCTCGTGAGCCCGCTCGCACAGCCACTCCGCGATGCGGCTCTTACCGCAGCCCGAAGCGCCCCGCAGCAGGGCCAGTCGTGCGCTTCCGGTCGCTTTGACCTGGCGCAGCGCCGTCCACAGCGCATCCCGCTCCGGCTCGCGATCGACCAGAGGAATGGACCGCATTCCGAGCAGATTCAGCCCCGCACCGGCCATCCGCACGGACGCTGTCGGCGCCTCCTGCCGGCCCCAGCGTGCGGGCAGCGGCGGCACCACGACCGGCATGCCGCCATCTTCGTCCTTGACCAGCGTGCTCACGGACGCACCGGACAGCGCCATCTCGATGACGCGGGCCTCGTCCTCCATGCAGCGCAGCGTGATCGTGGTGCTGCTGTCCAGGGTCGCCTCGGGGCGGCCGAAGTCCTCGTCGGGCATCTCGCCCTGCTCGACCCCGTCGTCGTCCAGGCTCAGCAGCGCCCAGGCGGCATCTGCGGCACGGCGAAAGCGGTCCCGCGGCTGCTTGGCCAGCAGGCGGCGGACCCACCCCTCAAAGCCCTTGGGCACCGGCCGGGTCGTTACCAGCGCCGGCAGCGGCTCCGAGCACTGGGCCTCCATCGTCCGCCACGGGGTGTCGCTCTGGAAGGGCGCCGCGCCGGTCGTCATCGCAAACGCCAGGCAGCCCAGGCTGTACAGGTCCGTCCACGGCCCGTAGTCGCGCCAGCGCTGCTCCACCTGCTCCGGCGCCATGTAGTTGGGCGTACCGACAAGGGAGTCGTCGCCCTCCAGACTGCCGTCCCGCTCCAGCGCGTGCGCCACGCCGAAGTCGGTCAGCTTCACAATTCGGCGGCGGCCGCTCATCAGCACGTTGGCCGGCTTGAGATCCCGGTGGATCACCCCGCGTGCGTGCGCGTGCGCCAGCGCATCCAGCAGCCCCAGCAGCACGTGCTTGAGCCCCTGCCACGGCAGCTTGCCGACCAGCGGCGTCAGGTCGAAGCCGTCGATGTACTCCATGACCAGAAACGGGCTGTCGATGATCAGTGCGCCGTTGGACTGGCTCGCCGCCTCGGCCCCGACCTGCCCGAAGTCGATGATCGTGACCACCGCCGGGTGGTCCAGCGACGCGACAGCGCGGACCTCGCTGCGAAACATGCCCAGGAAGCCGGCGTCGCGCGCCTCCTCACAGGTGATCACCTTGACGGCGACCTTGGCGCCCTCTTCGCGATGCGTTCCTTCCCACACCACCCCCATCGCGCCGCTTGCGATGGGCGCGTTGAGGTCAAACAGGCCGAGTGGGATAGGCGTCGTCATCTAACCGCCGGCATTCTACTCGCAGCCACGCCCCGACACAAAGCGCCACAACGCCGGCGATGATCGAGCCACTGCTCGCCAGCCAGTCGAGGTGCGGCAGGGCCGTGGACGGCGCGGGCGCGTGAAGCATGCTGGCACCGTCGAAGCCCCACCCGACCACATAGGGCAGGGCGATCACATCGAACCACCCCAGCACGAACAGCGCGCCACCCACACGTCGGGGCAGGCCGGGGCGCCACGTCAGCAGCGCGCCAAGGACGATCGCGGCCGGCAATAACGCGCCGCCAAACACCACCACAGCCTCCATCGGCGTACGGAGGCCATCGAGCGACGCGGCCCCCTCCGTGCTCAGCCGGCGCCACGCCTCCACACCGCCCGCGACGGCGAAGAGCACCAGCGCCCCGTGACCCACTCCAAAGCGCGTCATGGCCCAGGACAGGCTCCACACCCCCGCCGCCGCCATCGCGACCGCCGCAGGAATCGCCCACTGCGCGTCGCTGACCCCGATAGCTGCCTCCATCCCGCCGAAATCGCCGAGATGCTGGCCCAAACGCACACCGACACCGATCGCGATCAATACAAAGATGCCCAGACTCACCAACTCCGCGCGCCCCGGCCGCTCAGGATCCGGGGCCAACATCAAACACACGCCGTGCACCGCGACCAGCAGCGAGGGTGCGACAGCCAGTGGGGTCAGCGTTCGCAGCGGCACACCGTCGCCAAACGGGTCGACGAAGCCGTGCAGCGCCGCCATGTCGACGCCGGGCAGCGGAAGGTAGTGCGCCAAAAGATAGACCGCAGCACCAAAAAGCGTGACGAGCGCGGCTTTCACGCCGAGACTCTACAAAAGGTTTGATTCGGCCGACAACACTTGGAAGACTCGGCCCGCATCAGCGGAGGCGTATGGACACGGTCATCGACAGCATCGACGTTCCCCAGCAAGACGATCTCTCCAAGGTTCGGGCCGTCGTCCGCGAGCTGCGCGGCGGTGCGAGCAAGGCCGATCTCAGCGACAAGGTGGCCCTGAGTGGTCGCCATGTACGCTACACCCTGCATGCCGCGCGCACGCTCGGCCTGACCCGCCAGATCGGCGAGGAGTGGTCGACCACCGACAGCGCCGGTGAGCTGCTGGGCTACCCCGAGGGCAGCGGCGCCGAGCGCGAGTGGCTGCAGGCCCGTATCGCCGGCAACGCGACCCTGACCGCCCTGGCCCCGACCCTGCTCACGGGCGACGCGCCGACGGTCGAGGGCCTGGCTGAGCGCCTGTCCACGATGACCGGCCTCTCCGCCAGCACCGCCTACCGCCGCGCCATCACGCTGCTGAGCTGGCGCGAGCAGGTCTGGACGCCGCCCCCGCCCGAGGGCATCGACCCGGCCCAGATGAGTTTGTTCTAGCAGACTGCGGGGAAATGGCATGCGCCGGTCGCGGCGAGGCCGGGCCAGCCCGCGCTCCGGCACCTTGGCCGTAGCCCCACTATGGCCCGCGGTACCGTCACACGGTCTGACCGCGGCCCCACCACGCCGACGCTGTGCCATTTCGCCGCAGTCTGCTAGCTCTAAAACTGGATTGTCGTCGCGTACGGCGTCCCAGCCTTTCGCAGCCCGCGCGCTCCTGCGCTGATATTCACCACGCCCCAGCCCGGTACGTCGAGCGCCGTCGCGCTCACCGAGTCCACCGCCAGCGTCCCTGTCCCCGGCTCCACGACTTTGGCCAGCGCCTCGGCCGAGACCGTGCCCTCGTTGCCGCCCGGCTCGAACTCGCACGTGATGACCGTCTGCGGCTTAGGCAGATTCTGGGGTCCTGAGATCCGCACGCGCACTTTTCCAGCGGTGACGCCTTCCCACGCGACCTTCAGGGCCTGTCCCGGCTCGGCTTTCAGCGGCTGACCCAAAATCGGCACGGGCTCGGTGATCGTGATGTGGGCCGGGGCCGTCAGCGCTGTCTGGAAGGGGGCGATCGCCGCGCCCTCGGCGCTGAACGTCAGCACCTCACCGCCTTTGTACAGCGCGGCCTCGGACGTCCAGTGCTGATAGTTTGTGCCGTCGTGTGACAGGATCTTCACGGGCTCGGCCCCGCCCTCGATTCGGACGGTGCCCGCGCCATGCGCCTCCAATGAGAAGTCCTGCGTGACGAAGTCCACGATCTCCACCGTGCAGGCGCCGAACGCCTCGGATGTCTTGCTGATCGGGGACGGCAGCTCGTCGTAGAAGCCCAGCGTCACGGTGCTGTTTTCGCCGCCCAGCCCCGAGTAGCTGTCTGCCGAGATGTAGGACACACGTAGGCTGTCCGCCGGGGAATCGATCTCCTCGCCGGTCTCGCCCGTCGTGCCGGTGTCGTCGCCCGTCGTGGCCGTACCGCCGGTATCGCCCGTGCCGGCATCGCCGGTGCTGTCGCCGGTCGTGCCGGTGTCATCGGATGCGGAGGAGCTTGAGTCGTCGCCGCACGCTGTCAGCAGACAGGCGCAGGCGCAGAAGATCAGTGCGGAGAGAGCGGGGCCGATGCAGCGCATGCCCCCGAGTGTGTGCTACTTGGCCGCGGTCGTCCACCCGGCGATCCAGGCGCCCACGTTGTACTTCATGAAGCCGGAGCGCCAGCCCCCGACGACAACCGCGCCCGTGCTCGTCTCACCGATGGCGTGCGGCATCTCGTGGCCCACGTCGCCCACCATGTGGGTCCAGGCCTGCGTCAGCGTCGGCTTCACGCGCGCCAGGAACGTGTCGGTGTGCCCGCCCTTGTCCTTTGCATCGCCGACAACGAGCAGGTCGCCGGTGGCGCTCAGCGTGATGTCGGGCACCTCGAGGACGCCCGCCTCACCCAGTCGCAGCTCGTGCATGGTCTTGCCGTCCGGCGCGATGCGCGCCAGCCAGCCCTCTTTGTCGTGGGTATCGCCCTTGCCCAGCACGCCCGCGACCACCACGCTGCCGTCCGGCAGAGCGACCACGTCGTTGGCGCGATCACGTGTCTTGTTGCCGAAGCGCCGCTCCCACACGACCTGCTTCAACGCATCCAGTCGCACGACCCACGCGTCGCTGCGCCACGTCGGGTGCCCGGGCTGCGGGCTGAAGCCGGCCATGACCAGCCCACCATCCGCGACCGGCGCAACCGCCGACAGCGAGTCGTTGCCCGCCGTACCCATGGACCAGTCGCTGGTCACCGCGCCCTTGTCATCCGTCACGATCACGGCGCCGTCCGTGCGACCGGCGCCCTTTGAGGACGTCAGGCCGACCACGACCACCTGCCCATCGACCACGGTCACCGCATGGGCGCGCTCCACCCAGCGCGCCCCGTGGACGACCTCCCAGCGCACCACGCCGTCCTCGTCCAGGGCCACGATCCAGGCGTCTTGCTTCGTCTGTGAGCGCGTCGTGAAGCCCACGGCCAGATAGCCGTCGCCAAGTCGCGTCACATCGAGGCAGCGGTCCGGCTTCTCGCCACCGAGCTGCTTACGCCACACCTGCTTGCCGGCGGCATTCAGGCGTGTGACCACACAGTCTTCTTGCTTGCGGGCCACCTCGGTGAAGCCCGCCGCGACGAACCCGCCGTCGGTCGTCGCCACGATCGCGTGCACGCCCCCCAGGGCGCTGTCGTCCGTCGCGCGATCAAACGTCGACTCCAGAGGTCCGGCTGCCGCAGCCGTCCCGGTCAGCAGAAAACACAGTGTCGCAGTTCGCAGAAACATCAATGCCTCACATCAAGTGAATGAACACATCGGCCACATTGGTCCCGGTGGGACCCGTCTCCAAAACGGCGCCCACGCGCGCCAGGAGAGTGTTGGAGTCGTTACGCTCCAGATGTGCAACCGGATCCAGGCCGCCGCGCCGGACCTGCTGCACCACATGCTCATCGACAAAAGCGCCAGCCGCCGTGCTGTACCCGTCGATTCCGTCTGTCCCGAAGGACATCGTCAGTCCGCCGCGGAAGCCCAATAGCGCTCCCACGACAAACTCCTGATTGCGTCCACCGCGCCCGTCGCCGGTCACGGTCACGGTCGTCTCGCCGCCGGCCACGGTGGCAGCCGTCATTCGCCTGTGAAACGCCTTGCCCACGCGATACGCCTCGCCCGTGATGGGCGCCTCGACCAGCCGAGCGGCGACTCCGTGAGCGATGGCGGTGTCACACGCAGCGGTGATCGCTGTGCGGTTGTCCGCCGCGATCACCGTGTGAATGTCCTCGATATCGTCCGCCAGAGTCGGTCCCGAGGCCACCACGTCCGCAGGCCCGTCTACGACGTCGGACAAGATTATGTTCACGATACGCGCCGGCTGCATCGCATGGGCAAGCCCGCCGCCCTTCACGCGCGACATCCGCACGCGCGCCGCGTTGAGCGCATGAATATCCGCGCCGGCACCCATCAGCCGTCGCGTTGCGGTTGCGATGTCCGTCATGGTCACGCCGGTGCGGGGCGCCTCGAGCATCGCCGAGCCACCGCCTGAGATCAGGCACAGCGCCGTGTCCCCGGCTTCCAGCGACTGCGCTAGATCCAAGACCGCCTGACCCTGCTGTGCCGCGTCAGCCGCAGGCACCGGGTGGCCGGCTTGCACAACACGCACGCCGGCCAGCGGCTCCGCGCCGAGCGCATGCACAACACCACCGCTGATGGTGTGTCGGGCCAGCACAGCTTGAGTCATCGCGATCGCGGCCTTGCCAAACGCAAAGACCGTCGCGCCGTTCACGTCGATGCCAGCCTGCGCGATCCGCTCCAACGCCGACGCCGTACAGCGCTGCGCGTCGACCGCCTCCAAAGCGGCGTCCGCCATATCCAGAGCCAGCCGCCGTCGCTCAATGATGGCGGCACCGGCATCCACGCCGAGAATGGCGGCGCGGTTCTGGACTCGTACGGTCATCGGATTGGCATCGCCTGTGTGATCAATGTCTCCAGGGCTGCGGCACCGCTTACGCTGCCGATGTAGCGGCGACCGTTTACAAAGATACCCGGTGCGCGTGTCATTCCGTAGCGTCGGCCCGTCGCGACATCGTTGCTGATGACCACGCGGAGCTCATCGCGATGCAGCTGCTGCAGTCGGCTGATCTCGCGCTCGAGACCGGATGCCCCGCCACAGTAGGGCGGAGTAAACACCGTCAGTGTGACCGCCGCCGCGGAGTTCGGATGCCGGAAGTTTCTGCGACGAGAGGACAGCAGGTCCCGCTGCGCACCGTCGGCGATCAGCCGCTCGTAGATCCCGGGACCCTGCTCGGCTGCCGCGGCACGTCGGGCTGTCGCGACCTCATCGTGCAGCTGCTCCGCGGTGACTGCGCCCGCCAGCTTGCGACCGTTGATAAACAGCGTCGGCGGCGTGTATGCGCCCACCCGCTCGGCCAGCAGCTCATCGCGGCGCAGTCGGGGCTCGTAGCGGCGGATGGCGTCCAGCAGGCTGCGCTCAAAAAGCGCCCCGTCCAGACCCAGCTCGGCCGCCCACTCGATCACCAAGCGCTTGCTCGGGACAAACCCTGCGCTGGTCAGCTGTCGGTGCATGGGCCAGAAAGCGCCCTGCTCCTGCGCAGCCAGCGCGGCATAGGCCAGCACGCGTGCATATCGGCTGCCCACCCGCGGTCGCTGCTTCACGACCAGGCGCACGTCCGGCTCGGCAGCAGCCACCGCCAGCAGTGCGGATGAGCTCTCAGCACAACCGGCGCACTCGTAGTCGGTGAAGGCCACGATAGTCACCGGCGCGGTCTCGGGGCCCAGCTTGGGATCCGCGTCAGAGACAGGTACGCGCCAGACTTTCTCGTCGGAGTCGTCGTTACTGGTAACCGGCTTGGGGTCCGCCCCGTCCAGAACCAGCTCCGCGTAGCGCGAATTGAGCGCCCGCACCCGGTGATCCGACACCTTGCTGGGGGACACACCGTTGTGGAGCAGCTCGCGCGCGGCCGTCAGCTCTTTGTCGATCATCATGCCGAGACGCGCCTCCGTGGGCTCGCCCCGCACGGCCACGCCGTTGACGAAATAGGTGGGTCCGTAGCCCGCACCCAGCGCCCTTGCCCAGGCGTCGCTGCGCTTGATGAAGCGTGTCAGCCCCGGGCGCGCCATGTCCGCCTTGAACGCCGGCACGTCCATGCTCAGCATCTCGGCGAACTCGACGAACTGCTTCACCGACAGCTCTTTCTGATGCATGAGGAGCAGGTCGTTCATCGCGTGAAACTGGCCCTGGACATGCGCCGCCATCGCTGCCCGCGACGCCGGCATGGCGTCCTCGGCGAAGGTCTTGAGCGACGTCATCCACACAAAGCGCACCTGCCCCCGATAGCGCGCCTGAAGAGCACGCTTGATCGGCGGCATCAACGTCGCCGCAAAGCGGGAGTGGACGTTGGTGACCTCCAAGATGGTGACGACGGCGTCCTTCGACCCCAGGGTGGGGTGATTGAGCCCACGGCCCATCCTCCAGCATCGAACCGCTGCGGCTCTCGCGTCTTGATAGGCGGCAGCTGCCGCGTTGTTTGATTCCGCCGCTTCAGCCAGCTCCCGGTCGGTATCCAGGGAGAGCCAAAGGCGACATGCCTGCTCGTGGCGGCCAGCGGCCTCGTAGGCGTGAGCTGTGCTCACACCTTCCATTGCCGGTACTCGAAGCTGTGGACGTTGGTCTACATGACCAACCACCGTTGCACAGCTTACGAGGTGCGCTACCGCCAGAAGCGCTCCGAGTTGCCTTGCCATCAAGGCGAGTATATAACGGTTTCTTTTACAATGTATAGGAAATTATTCCGCCATATTTCAGACGGGTTACGGGACGAGGTCGTGCAGCTCTACCCGCAGCTCAAAGCGCGCCTTGCTACGGCGCCCGACGCGCTGGATCACCATCTTTCCAAGCATCACGCCTGTGTCCGTGACGCATGCGATGGCCTTGGCGATAGGCTGTAGCTTGCCCGTCGCGTGCAGCACGTGCCGCTTGGCCGGGATGCCGATGTGGCGAACACGCTTCATCGGGTCCGCAGTCACGTTTTCCAAGCCGGCGTCCGTCGCGCAGGCCTTGAGCAGCGCCCGGCTGCGGCGCTCGCCGTGCTTGATATGGCGCGACCCGACCAGGATCTCGTCCTGCTCAAGCATCGCCAGGTGCTTACGCACTTCAAGAAACGACTCCATGCTGGCGGTCTGATTCAACGCCGCGATCTCCAGCTCGAGGGCCTTCTCGGCGCTCGGCGTATGCTCCAGGCTGGGCCCACCGGGGGCAAAGACGGGCGCGGGCTGCGGAAACGTGAACTCCAGTCGATGCAGCGTGGTCTTTTCGGGCACGTTCGGGTCCATCGGCACATCCGGAATGTCCAGCGAGATCGCCATGGCGCGGCGCACCTCGTCCAACACGATCTCCTCTTTTACGCGCACGATGGTGTGCCAGCGGGTAACAAACGCCTCTACACGCTCGAAGTCGAAGTCGCCCAGGTCTTCTCGCACGGCCAGCGAGGCCACGGCGTCGGCCACCTTGGTGCGTCCGTCGCTGACACGCCCGACCTTGCGGATGCGCTGAACGCGGGGCTCCAGCCGTCGCACACGCTGCCGAAGGCGCTCGGTGCGGTCGGACAGGTCCGTCAGGCGAGCAAGCTCGCGGCGCAGGGCAGGGGCCCGGTCGATGCGCTTGGTCGGCTGCTCGTCAGCCGCGGTGTCTTCGCCTTCAGTGGCTTTGTCGGCCTCGCCCTTTGCGGCCTCACCGCCGGACGCCGGACAGCCCATTAGCGCCGTCAGCAGCACTGCACTCAGCGCGGCTCTGGAGATGGTCATGGCGCGATCTCCCACTCGATTTGTTGGTCCCCCGTCACCTGGATACGGCGATGCCAGCGCAAGCGCCCATCCGGCGCGACCGCGTGCACGGCGACACGTCCTAACATGGATAGCGGGATACGTCTCTCCCCGCCGGCCTCGACGGTGCCGCGAGCCTTGTCATCGATGCGCAGCTGCAGCGGGATGCTCAGCCGATTGCGCACGATGAGCATCGCCGGCCCGGCTGGTGCGATGGCCGAATAAGTGCGGTCGGGACGAACGCGCAAACGCTGCCGAAAGATGGCGAGCGTGTCGCGGCCGATCAGCTCCACCAGATGCGGCCCCAGGGGCACCTCAAAGCGGGCTTCGCTGTTGGCCGGGGCGACGCCGACCTCGTTGGCGTCCAGTAGCACCCGCACGGCCTCCGAACGACGGTTCGCCACCAGAATCGCGCCGCGCGCGGGCTGAATAACCCAGTTGTCCACCCGCCCTGCCACCACATCCAGCTTCACCGAGTAGATGGCGCGACTCCAGCGGCCGATAGCGCGCACGTCGTATGCGCCGGGGCGCCACGGTCCGTATTTGCGCTGAGCGCCCTTCTCGACGAAGCCAAACGGCTCGCCGTTGCGCATGAGATCGATGACCTCCGCCGTCGCGTTTTGCACCCGGAGATAGCCGACGCCGCCCAGAACCTCCCAGGAGTGGACCGCTTTGGCCCGGACGATCACGGTGCTCTCGCGGGCCTCGTTGGACTCCAACCCTACGGCAACCAGCCGATGCGCGCCCACGCCGAGCGGCACCATGGACAGCTTGCCGCGCTTGATGTCAAACGTGTCGCCCCCGTCGATGTGCACGCGCACCGTCTCGTTTCGGCGGTTGAAGATGTGCAGCATGCCCTCCAGCGCCGCGATCTCCCAAAGCACCGGCGTCTTGACGGACACCTTGAGCCGCTTGAAGTAGCTTTGCGCCGTCGACCGCCCAATGAAGTGCACCATGCGACTGCCGACCGGCACGCGGAAGGCATGCTCCGCGCCCACGGCGATAGACGCGGTCTGGTGGCGCAGGGCAGGGGGCGAGACCAGGATCTCGCCCGAGTTGTTGCGGACGCGCACTGTGCCCGAGCTGGTGTCGACGTCCCACACGACGATGGAGTCCATCGCCAGCGTGCGACGAGAGCGGGTCACGTCGCCGCTGAGCTCCCCGCGCGCCTCCAGCAGCCGCTTGCCGGGCGGTACTTGAGTGAAGATGATCTCGCCGCCCGCCGGCACGCGACCCAGGGGCCGCTGATCGGCGTAGACGATGACGGACTCCGGCTTGCGATTGCGCACATGGATGCGCGCCTCGGGGTCGTCGACCACCCACACCACGCTGCGCTCCGGGGTCATGTGCACAATGCGCTTCTGACGGGTCTTAGACCGCTCGCCCAGCACCGTCACCGAGAGCTCACCGGCCGCCAGCTCGTCCAGAAACAGCTCTCCGGCCGGTGGGATCGCGCCGACGTTCTCCTTGTCCACGCGGACGCGCACGGCCTCAGTCAGCCGGTTGACGAGCCGCATGGTCCCCACGTTGTCGCGCAGCGTCCAGGTCAGCCGGTGGCCGCCGGTGACTGGCAGGTCAGCGGTCCAGCGGTACGCGGTCTCCTCACCCAGCGCGGTGATGTGACGCAGCCCCAGGGTCACGTCCGCCATAGCCAGCGTCTTGCCGGGCTTCAGGGCCCCGCGGGAGATGCCGTCGACAGCGACCTGCACCACCTCACCCGCGTGGTTGACGATCTTGACCCGGCCGGCTGTCGCCGAGAGGTCCCAGGGAACCACTTGATCCCGTGTGACCCGAATGCGGCGCAGGTGTTCCTTGTTGGTATCGACGCCGAGCGCACGTAGGCCGTGTAAGCCCACCAGCAGCGGACTGACCGTAGCGCTGGTCTTGTCGGGCACGGTCTGGCGCTCGATACCGTCCACGTAGACGCGCACCGCCTCGCCCGTCTGGTTGTTCAGCAGCACGCGGCCGGACTCCAGCGTGACCTCGAAGCGCGTCTCCTGGCCGCTGGTCAATCGCATAGGCAGCCCGCGCTGGTAGCGTGTGCCGGGAACGGTCACAAACAGCGTCTTACGGTGTGCCGGCACGGCGTGCAGTCGCCGCGTATCCCCGGCCAGCAGTGTGCGCGGCGGGTCCTTTGCGTCCAGCTGAAAGTCGATATCCCGTGGCGTGCTGTTGACTAAAACCAGCGTGCTGAATGCGGGCGGCATCGCCAGCGGCGTCCGCCCGGCCGGCGGCATGAGGGTCCAAACGGTGGTTTGGCCGGCGCGGCCCGAGGCCTTGTGAGTCTTGACCCTATAGCCGTCGCGGCGCGCCATGAGGTCCCAGGACCCGACCCGCACGTCCCGGAATGCAGCGCGGGTCCCCGAAGGCACGGTGCCCAGCGTCCAGCCGTTGAGCGAGATCTCCCAATCCAACCCGGTCCGGTTCACGATCTCAGCCGTCGCCCGCGCCGGCGCAGGATCGCGCTGCAGGGCCACGGATCCGCAGGCGGTTAGAAGGGTCAGGAGGCTTGCGATCGTTGCCAAGCGAGTCATCGCGAGCATTGAAGCACGCGCACGGGTGCGAGGCAAAAACCGATGGGCCGGCATTCGGGCTCAGTCGGAGGGCCGCGGGCGGATCAGGTGTGCCTCACGAGCTTCCTTTTCTGCGGCCGAACTGGCAACTTGGATCGACCATGCTGAAGGACTTCTTCGCCGCTTTTCGTTCGGGTCAACGACACAAACGTGATCTGAGGATCTTCATTGCAGCCACCTCTGAGGACCTCAGGGAGCACCGGGCGGTGGCGGCCACAGCGGTCAAGGCCTGGGGCAGCCCGGACGACATGGTGGACTGGCCGGCTGAGGAGCGGACGCCCGTCGACGCGTCTTTGAGCCGGGTCGCCAAGGCCGACTTGTTGATCCTGATCGTGGCCCATCGATATGGCCACGTTCCTATGCAACAGGACCGAAGCATCACGGAGATGGAGTTCGACACCGCGGTGACGAGCGGCATCCCGGTCCTGGCCTTTCTCGTGGATCCGGAGCATCCGTGGAATCCGCTGCTCATGGATCGAGACGAAGTCAGCATAAATCGACTGAGCCGATTCATCCGCCGCATCAAAGAGGTCACCGTCTGTGCCGAGTTCAGCACGCCCGAGTCGCTGCAAGACGGAGTTTCCGCGGCGCTGCAAAGCTTCGAGCGTCGAAACCTCTCACCGGAGGGCCCAGAGGCGTCACAGCTTCTCGAGGACCCATTGCGCGTCTGTGCTCAGTCGGAGCTGACGCGATTGCCGGATACCACCGTGCGCATTGGTCCAGGGCCGGATGGTCTGCCGATGGTGCTGAAGATCGATCGTACTCAGGATGCCCGTTCGCTGATGAGTCAGGTCTCGGACGTGGTCGGCACGCGGCCACACGATCGACTGATCCGTGGCTTTGCCCGACGTCTAGAGGAGCGAGGACGGCAGGTGTGGTCCGGCATCGGTATCGAGCAGTCGCCCGCACCTCACCAGTCGGGCGAGCCGTGTTATGTGACCGCCCAGCCGCTGGCGAAGCTCGTGGCCACCACTGTGATGGCTGCGGTCGTGCGCAGCCCGCTGGCGGGCACGATGACCAAGAATCGCCCCGGCCACTCCACGTGGGACGATGATCCGTATGATTCGCGCACCCGCGCCCTGACCCTGCAGGCCCGCGGGTCGGAGCCCGCGCACGACCAGCTGCAGTCTACCGGCGGGCAGAATCGGTTTCTGAGCATCGCGACCACAGTGGACACGCCACCGTTCACGGTTGGATGGCGCGGGAAAGGAGCGTCGAAGTCGCTCGTGTACTGGCGTGAGTTCTACCCTGAATCGCTGGCCCCCCTCGCGGGATGCACCGCCAGTGTCCAGGTGACCCGTCAAGCACCGGAGCGCCGGCAAGTCATCCCCTTCGGCCCGATAGCTCACCTGGGCGACTTGTTGACGCAACAGATGCTCGAGGAGCGCAATGCGTCGTATCTGAGGCTAACCGTGGAGTACCGAGTACCTCGCAATGAGGTCTGCGGTCTCGTGGCGCGCGTGGCCGAGGCCGTGGCATCCATGCATGTGGCAGGCAAAATCCACGGCGATTTGAAACCATCCAACATTCTGGTTTGTGAAGATGGGCCACGCCTGATCGACAGCCTTGATCTGGCGCCCGGCAGGCTGTCGCCCAGCGCGAGCCCCGGCTGGGCGGCCCCCGAGCAGCTGGCTATGGAGCCGGTCGGAGCGCAGGTCGATGTGTACGCGCTGGGCCTCATGCTGGCCAACCTGATCGGCGGCACTCTCACGGGAATGCTGGCCACGTATGTCCTCCCCGGGGGCGACGAGATCCAATTCATCGAAAAGCCGTACGTGTTCATCCCGCTGGACGACGGCAAGACAGACCCGGATTCTCGGGAGCGGTGGCTGCGTTTCGTAGACCAGTGTCTAGAGCGCGATCCGATTCGCCGTCCACGCGACGCGGGCGAATTTCATGCGCGTCTGTCGGAGTTGATGCGCAGCTCGCCGCTGCGTGGCGATGTCGACTTCAGCTTGCCGGCATTCAAGCAGCCGGTCCTGCTCGACCTGCCGGGCGACGGTCTGCGGGCCGGTTGGGTGCTGAACGAGCGGCGCGCTGTCCCGGCGGGGGAATACGTTGTCGACCCGGTCTACGATGAGCCCGACTTCGACGTGGAGCTACTGGACGATACCAACCCCGGCTTCTGACGGAGCTGTGGTCGCGTCCTTGCGTCAGTCCAGAACCGGCGGCTTGAACACGCGCTTGGGCGGGAGCCCGTTGCGGCGGCGCGAATGGCGGGTACGCTCAGTGACCAGCGCGAACGCGACGCTACCGTCGGGCAGTGAGACTCCGTCATCCAGAAACGCGCGGTGGCCTGAGGCGCCGAACGTGGCGGCCTGGGCCCTGGTGAGCAGGGTCTCGGTAACGCGGCCGTCACGGACGCGCACGATGGAGTGTGACAGGGTCAGCAGCAGCGTGCGGCCGTCGCTGTCAAAGCGCGCGGAGCGAATCGATTGGCCCGTCGGCGGGCCCCAGGTCCACTGCGAGGCGCCGGCGGAGCTCCAGACGTGCACGGTGCCCGGTGAGGCGGCCAGCAGGCGGTCCTGATCGGGGTTGCGCCACAGGCTGTGGATGGGGGCAAAGCCCATCTTGGGGTTCACCATCAGCTCGATTTCAGTGGCGGGCCCGCCGTTGGATGGCAGCTCGACGCGAACCTTGGAGTGGTCCAGGACGTACGCCATGAGGTCGCTGCCGGGGGTCCAGTTGTCGATGCGGCAGCTTCCCGCGCAGGGGCGCTGTGACACTGGAATGGGCGTAGGACCGTGGCTGGTCGACAGGGTCCACAGCTCCTTGGAGGGACGTAGGCCGGTTTTGGCGACGGCCATGACGATGCGGTGGCCCGATAGCACGCTCGCTGCCGTGACGGCATGCTCGTCCGGGGTGATGTCCTCCACTTCGATGGCCGGGGTCGGTCGCACAAAGAAGAGCCGGCTGCCGGTGCGCGCGATGAAGGCTGAGCCCAGCATGCGGAAGTCCTTGATGGCGGCGGCGTCCTCGTCAAAGACCGGCCGCGCCCGGGCGACGGAGGCGTTGGCCTGCCCGCCCCGAACAACAAAGAGGTTCTTGCTGGTGTGCACGACCAGCCCGGTACCGTCGCCGAGCCAGCGGAACGTTTTGACGACGCCGCTGAGGCCCCGAACCTGTAGCGTTACAGGTGATGCGCCCCCCGGGTTGAACGGACGCAACGTGAAGCGCGCCGCGGCGGCATCAAAAGAGGCGAGCCAGCGGCCGGTCGGGTCGCGGCGCTGCAGATGCGGCGCCTCGATCTTGCTCGCAAACTGCAGCCTCGGCGACGTGGTGTGGGTGAACGTGCCGGTGTCCTGCACGTCGCCGTTCAACAGTATCTTGTAGACGATCTCAACGTCCGACCGGACGAGGGGAGGGCGGCCTCAGGCACACGCGTCGAGCGCGAACGCCGACGTGGAAAAGAAGATGAGAAGGGCCAGTGGAAGCGAGGTGGTGCGCGTCATAGCCGGGTTAGACGCGCCGGACTGAGAATAGGTCTAAGCCTCTAGAATCTAGGGCAGGTGTTCGACCTTCACTTCGATCTTGTCCAGGATCGGCGTCTGCTTGGGCACATCGGAGAAGAGCACCACCGACACCTGCATGTAACGTCCGTTGATCCCCAGCGTGGAGATGTCGAAGGGTGAGCTGGCGCTGATCGGTACGATGCCCAGGCTCTTGCTGCTGGCCTGGCTGAGCGCGATCTTCGTGTTGGCGGCGCGCACGAACACCTCATACCCGGTTTGCGCGGGCACAGTGGCGGTGATGGCGACCTCCAACCAGTGGGTGGTGCCGGTGCCCCAACCCTCGTATATCTGCGAGAACGTGCCGTTGGGCGCCACGATGGCCTTGAGCTGGTAGCCGCTCATGTCGCTGTACGTGTAGGGCGCGTTGCCGACGGGGAACTCACCGAGGATCTCGCCGTCCTCGGCGTTCATCTTCGTGACCGTGGACGTGCACTGATTGATGGACCACAAGGTGCCGCCAAAGCCCATGGCGACCCCGATGGGGCCGGCCTTCACGCCAAGGTCGTAGCTGCCCACGATGGTCTTGGTGTTGCCGTCGATCTTGGTGATCCAGCGAGCTGTGTTCTTGTTCTGGCAGGTCCAGGTGTGGCGCGCGACAAAGACGTCGCCGTCCTGGGTGGCCGTGATCCCTCGCGCGTTACCGAGGCTGGGCAGCAGCATCAGGTTGACCGACTCATCCGCCGGGTTGAACCAGAACACGCGCTGCTTGGAGCCGCCCGCCAGCCAGACGATGCCGTTGCCGTCCACCGCGATGCCATACGAGTCCGCGGGCACGTCGTAGTACTTGGGCGTGCCGATGCCGTTGTCGGTCGGGATGCGTCCGAGCTGGCTTGTGCCGCCGGCGCGCAATGACACGTACAGGTCGCGCTTGTGGTCGAACGCCATGCCGTACGGGCGCCCGGTCGATGTCATCTGCACGCTGGCGATCGTGGTGCCCGACGACGCCGACACGCGGTGCAGCATGCGGCTGTTCCAGTAGCCGACCCAGACGTGGGACTCGGCGTCTACGGTGACGGCCCGGGCGACGTCGTTGCCCTGCGGCTTGACCGCCCAGCCGATGCACTCGTCGGTGCCCGCCGGCATGAGCTCGGCGCCGTTGATGATCCCGTTGTCGTCCAGGTCTTCCGACGTCTGGATCGTGCCGTCGCCGTTCTTGTCAATGCAGTCAAACTGCTGGCGCTTGATCTGGGTGAGCGTGCCGTCGCCGCGGTTGCCGACCCAGCAGTTGCCGGCGGAGTCGACGGCGGTGCGCGACGGGTTGGCGCCCACGATGTAGCGGGCGACCTCTTTGCCGGTCTCGGTGTCCAGCTTGCTGACCGTGCCCTCGCCGCTGTTGGCGACCCACAGCATGGACAGGCTGGTCGCCTCCACGTCGATCTCGATGGCGCCGTTGTCGTTGATCGTAGCGCCGTCGCCCAGCGTCGTGTTGACGCTGTCGAAGTCCTCGACCAGCGAGCAGGAGTCGCCGCAGCCGCCGCACGGAGCCGCCACGCCCTCGTCGATCTCGCCGTTGCAGTTGTTGTCGGCCAGGTCGCAGGCCTCGACGCCCGCCGGGTTGATCAGCCCATCGTTGTCGTTGCAGTCGCCGCCGCCCTTGGGACACACCGCCGGCGTGCCCACGATGGGCAGCAGCGAGTTGCAGTAGTCGTCGCCGTCCACGTCGCAGCTGACATCCACCCCTTTACCGCAGGCCTGCTCCTTGCCGTCGCAGATCTCCGGGGCGTTGGGAAAGACCGTCTCGTCGTCATCGTCGCAGTCCGAGCCGGCCTGGGACGTGTACAAGCCCGTCTCCTCGCAGGCGCAGGCCTTGTCGTTGAAGTCGCCGTAGCCGTCCTTGTCCGCGTCCTTGTAGAAGTCGGTGCAGCCGAACGCGCCAAACTCATCAGTGCCGTCCTTGCAGTTGTCGTCGATGCCGTTGCAGGCCTCGGTCTCGTTGGGATTTACCGTTTTGGCGGTGTCGTTGCAGTCGCCGCTGACCGTGGCTTTGTACAGGCCGTCCGGCGCGCACAGGCATTTGGAGGCGGTCGTGCCGAAGCTGTCGCCGTCCGCGTCGAAGTAATAGGTGGTGCAGTTGGTCGCGCCCTCCTCGTCGACGGCGCCGTTGCAGTTGTTGTCGTTGCCGTCGCAGGTCTCGGCCGCCGGCTCGGGCGCGCCGCAGACCAGCCCGCCGCCGTTGCCGTCACAGACCATGTTGCCGCTGCAGGTGCCGATGTTGTTGGTGTTCTGGCAGGGCGCGCCGCCGGTGCCCTCGTCCACGCTGCCGTCGCAGTCGTTGTCCGCACCGTCGCAGGTCTCAGCGGCGGGCTCGACAGCCGAGCACACCAGCCCGTCCTCACCCTGGCAACCCAGCGTGCCCGTGCAGGTGCCGAACTGGTTGGTGTTGGTGCAGGACGCGCCGCCGGTGTCCTCGTCGACGCCGCCCTTGCAGTTGTCGTCGACGCCGTTGCAGAACTCGTCCGCATCCGGGTGCACCGAGGCGTCGCTGTCCGCACAGTCTCCGCCCGCCTCGGCGGTGTATTTGCCGGTCGGCCCGCACAGGCATTGGGTGTCCGCCGCTCCGAAGCCGTCCTTATCGCCGTCCAGATAGAAGACTTTGCAGCCCGCCAGGTCCTGACCCTCGTCCACGACCCCGTTACAGTCATTGTCGGCGCCGTCACAGGCCTCCGCGGCCGGCTCGGGTGCATCACAGCTCGTCGTCCCGGCGTCGTTGCACACGATCTTGCCCGTGCACGTACCGAAGTCGTTCTCACTCGTGCAGGCCTGCCCCGTGAGCCCCTCGTCGATCACGCCGTCGCAGTCGTTGTCCGCGCCGTCACAGACCTCGGCTTCGGCCTCCGGGGCGCTGCAGATCAGGTCGCCCGCCGGGCTGCAGATGATGAATCCGGTGCACGTGCCGAGCTCGTTGTTGGTCGCGCACGGTGCGCCACCGCCGGCCCCCTCGTCGATGGCGCCGTTGCAGTTGTCGTCGTCGCCGTTGCAGATCTCGGCTGCGCCCGGATACACGGTCACGCCGTCGTCGTTGCAGTCACCGCCCTTCTCGGCGGTGTAGTCGCCGTCCTTGGCGCACAGGCACTGGCCGTCGTCGGAGTCCCCCCAGCCGTCCTTGTCGGCGTCTTTGTAGTAGTTGTCGCATTTGATGGAGTCCGGCGGGTCGATGATGTTGTCGCAGTCGTCGTCCTGGCCGTTGCAGCTCTCCGGCTTGCCGGGTGTCACGAACGGGTTGAGGTCGTTGCAGTCGCCCGTCTCCTCGGCCGTGTATGGGTCGGCCGCCTTGCACAGGCACTGCGACGCGTTGCCGCCCACGCCGTCGCCGTCTTTGTCCGTGTAATACACGGTGCAGCCGGTGGCGTCCGCCTCGTCGACGATACCGTCGCAGTCGTTGTCCAGGCCGTCGCACTCTTCCTGGACGGCGAACGGGGCGTTGCACACCAGGCCGTTGCCCGCGTCGCAGGCCATGGTGCCGGCGCAGGTGCCGAACTGGCTGGTCGTGGTGCAAGAGCCACCGCCCGTGACGCCCTCGTCCACCTGCGTGTCGCAGTTGTCGTCGATGCCGTTGCAGATCTCGGGCGCTCCGGGGAAGGCTGACGGTACGTTGTCGTTGCAGTCACCGGGCTTCTGCGCGGTGTAGGGATACGCGGCTTTGCACAGGCACTTGAAGTCGTTGCCGTTGCCGAAGCTGTCCCCGTCGGCGTCCGCAAAGAACGTGGAGCAGCCGTTGGTGTCCTCGGGGTCGATGACATCGTCGCAGTTGTCGTCGACCCCGTTGCACACCTCGACTTTCCCCGGCGCGACCGCCGCAGTGGTGTCGTCGCAGTCACCACCCACGGTGGCCGTAAAGTCGCCGGTTGATGCGCACAGGCACTGCTTGGAGAACGTCTTGCCGGCGCCGTCGTCGTCGTTGTCGTAGTAGAGGTCCGTGCAGCCCCCCCCCCCCCCCACCGCCCCCAAGACCTCCCACGCGCTGTTCAAGCCCGACCCCGCAGACCTCCGCCCCGGCGTCCTCGGCGGTGCAGACCAGGCCGTCTTCGCCCTCGCACTCCAGCGTACCGATGCAGGTGCCGTTGGCGCCCGAGCAGGGGATGCCGCCCAGGTTCTCGTCGATCTTGTCATCGCAGTTGTCGTCGGCGCCGTTGCAGACCTCGGTCGCGTCCGGGTAGATGGCCGCGGCCTGATCGTCGCAGTCGCCGCCCACCAGCGCCGTCCATGGGTAAGAGGTGTCGCACACGCACTGCGGATCGGTCTTGCTGGACCCGAAGTCGTCGTCGTCCTCGTCTTTGAAGCGGTCGACGCAGCCGCCTGCGCCGTTGGGATCGATGATGCCGTCGCAGTTGTCGTCGATGTCGTTGCAGATCTCCGGCGCGAGCGGGTTCACGCCGGCCTCGGTGTCGTTGCAGTCACCGGGGTTGGTGGCTTTGTAGTCGCCTTTGGGCGCGCACAGGCAGGAGCTTGCGTTGACGTTGCCGAAGCCGTCGCTGTCTTTGTCCTCCCAGTACGCCAGGCACCCGGCGGTACCGGCCTCGTCGATCTGCCCGTCGCAGTCGTTGTCGATGCCGTCGCAGACCTCGTCGCCGATGCCCTGGGCCACGCAGATGAAGCCGTCCGCGCCCTCGCAGACCAGCTCGCCGATGCAGCCCTCGGCCGTGGTGCACGGGCCGCCGCCGAGATCTTCGTCCACGCCGTCGACGCAGTTGTCGTCGATGGCGTTGCAGGCCTCGAGCGCGCCCGGAAAGATCTGGGGTGACGTGTCGTCGCAGTCGCCCGTAGAGCTGGCGGTCCAGGGCTCGGTGACGGCGCAATGGC
>CAZJHX010000016.1:0-95170 GCA_964545715.1 uncultured Myxococcales bacterium | reverse complement strand
TTTGAGCTGTACTCGCCGGCGTTCTCGACCGCCGACGGTTGGGGCCTGTCAGGTGTGGACACCTACTACGGGTCGCTTGCGACGGACGGCGTCTACGCGGTGAAGAACGGCAACGAGATGCAGCTGCTGAGCAGCGCGGGCAGCCTTCAGATCAACGACGGGTCCACGGGCACGGCGCTGTCCACGCTGATCACCGCGCGCATCAACGACGGCACCAGCACGCTGATGGGGCTTTACGAGTTTATCGACGGCTCGCTCAAAGAGCTGCTGGGCGGCGGCGTGTCCTCGTACGTGTCGGGCATGGTGGGCGACACGGCCATCCTGTACTTCGCCAAACAGAGCGGCGTCAGCACAACCTATTGGTACTACACGTACGCCAACAAGACGCTGACCCCGCTGGAGGCGTCGGGGTTCACGACGTCGGCGTCGTTCCAGTGGTCCAAGGACCGCAAGACGGCGTTTATCGCGGCCATCCCGATGGGCACGTCCACACCGAAGCTGTACGTAGTCACCGAGTCGGGCGTCACCACGCACACGGTCCCGGGCTGGGTCAACAAGCTGACGTATCTGGTGGCCAGCACGGACGGCTCCACCTGGCTGCGGCATGCGACGACGACCTCGTCGCCGTACTACTACACGTTGACGCGGTGGGACGGGACGACGCTGAAAGAGGTGAAGCTCACCAAGAAAGCGTACAGCTTCAACGGGCGCATTCAGCTGGCTGCGGGCAAGTACTACATCAACTACTACGTGACGCCTTCATCGGGCGGCAAATACCAGATGTACATGGACGAGTACACGCCGTCGACCGGCGCTGTCGTGTCCCGTCTGGCCGACACCACGTACCGTGACTGGGAGTCTGAGTTGGTGGTCTCGACGGTCGGCGCCGACAACGGCAAGGCGGCCTACGGCATCCACGTGAACCCCACGTTCAGCGGGAGCTGCGGCAAGGTCCAGACGATCTACGTGCGGCGCCTGATCTGGAGCACCGGCACCAACGTGAACACCGATCTGGTGGTGCCGACGCCGAACTGTGGCGCGTTCACGTCGTCGTCCTACTCCACGCGGATCAGCCCGGACTACGGCCGAGGCGCCTTCTTCTTCATCCGGGAGGAGTCCAGCCCGCAGACATGGAACGCCTATCACGTCAGCGGCACCACCACGACGGTCAAGGCGATCTTCTCCAAGGTGCCCGGCGGCTACATCCCGGTGTTTCAGAACAACACATGGAACCTGGCGTCCATCAACAACGGGCTGTACGTCTTTGACGGCGGGAAGATCTCGTCCACGCTGGCCACCGATTTGAAGGGCCAGATCTCAAACCTGTATCCGGTCAGCTACGTGTACGAGAGCCGCGACACGTCCAACAGGTACCTGTTCAAGTATCGCAAGGCCGACAACCTGTACACGATCGCCTGGTACTCGAGCAGCTCGTCGTGGGGCGTGATCAAGAGCGGCATCAAGTCGGTCAACCGGGTCTTCAAGGACACAAACGGTCAGGTCTGGATCACGTACACGCTGGAGGACAACACCCGCAGCCTGGCCAAGCTCACGGGCACGACCATGACGGACGTGATCACCGGCCAGACGCAGATCGACTCGCCGCTGACCGGCAGCGATCGCTTCTACACGTCGACCAAGCAGAAGCACTTCAACTACGACACGTGGGTGCACATGTACGACTCGGTCGCCAAAGAGCACCTGTTCTACAACTGCACCAAGGACAAGAGCGTCGTCATGGCCGATCCGACGGCGATGCAGTGGCTGTCGCGCTGGACCGTGACCGCCCCGCCCTTCAGCGGCGAGCAGTGGCTGCGGGTCATCTATCGCGACATCGACGATCCGGCGACGGGGCAGGACACCGACAACCTGCACTATCTGTTCACCACGCGGATCGACAACCTCTAGGAGCCCATGCGAGCGGTCATGTCATTGCTTGTGGCCCTGGTGGTCGCGACGCCGGGGTGCTCCAACGACACGCCCACGCCTGACGTGGCCGCTGAGGACGTGCCGGACGTGCCTGCTGAGCCCGAGACCCGGCAGTTGGTCGACAATTATGAGTGGAAGCTGGTGCCCAACGCAGAGGACCCGTTCTACGCGGGCAACGAGCAGAAAGCCCAGGAGTGCAGCACCCTGGACATCACAACCGAGGAGTACCCCGAGGGACCGTGGTTCGAGGTCGACACAAAGGGGTGCGCCTACATGACGGCCAAAAGTCCGCTGACCGGCCCAATCCCCGAAGGCGCCACGATACAGCTGCGTATCTGGCGGTTCACGATTTCGGTGGCGGAAGGGCCGTTCGAGCTGAAGCTGGCGATCGGCGACGACGCGGAGGTCATCTTTGAGCGGACGATCGACGCGCCCAACAAAGCGAGCGAGCTGATCCACGACACCTGGACCAGTGAAAAAGCCTGGCCGGAGGGCACACCGGTGTACTGGCACCTGTCCAACCACGGGGAAAACACATGGGGTATGATCGAGTTCTCCGCAACCTACTAGCGTTGTCGACTATCGTTGGCGTCTTTGCGACCGGCTGCGAGCCGACGTTCGAAGACCCGTGCGAAGAAGACCGCTTCGCGTGCGACGAGGGCACGGCGGAGTTCAAGATCGACGAGACCTGCGAGCTGACAGGCGACCTGGACGTGGAGGTGGGGCACGGCGCCGCCGCGTTCACCGCGTTGGGCGCTGAGCAGTGGCCGGAGGTCATCAGCGGGTCCCAGGGCGGCCAGCACGCGTTTATCGGGCTGCGCGTGAAGAACGCCGCGCTGGACCGCTACAGCATGCTGAAGGTGAACGTGCGTATGCACAGCAAGCGCACGCTGGAGCACGACACCTGCGACCAGATCGGCCGGGAGCAGATCGCGGATGACTCCAGGGTCTGCTGGCACCTGGACGGCCAGCGCGACGTGGTGCTGGGCCGCAAGATCCCGATTCAGACGAACTCAGCCGGCGAGGTCGAGGAGTACGGCATCCTGGTGTTTCTGGACAAGACGGACGCTGAGCGGAAGCGTATCGGCCTGGAGGTGACGGATCCCTGCAACCGAAAGGGGCAGGCCGTGCACGAGGTCGGAAAGAAAGGGTGAGGCTACTGAGGGCCGGTCAGACCGAACTGCTTGAAGTTCAGGTCGTTCTTGCGGATGAAGCTGTAAAGGCCGATCCGGGTCACGGTGCGAAGCGCGCGGGTGGAGAGCTTGACCCGTACAAAGGTCTGCTCCTCGGGCACCCAGATCCGCTTGCGCTGGATGTTGGGCTTCTGAACCATCTTGCTCTTGTTGTGGGCGTGCGAAACGTTGTTTCCGACAAGCCGTCGCTTCCCTGTAAGTTGGCACTTAGCCATCGTCTGCCTCCATTTGGACACCTTGGTGACCGGCGCGAACGTTTAACACGCTGCGCCGCCAGGGGTCAAGCGATTGTGTCGCTGCTGGTGCTGGTCGTGCTGCCGTTGCTGCTGTTCGGTTGCGGCGGGCGCAACGTCCAGCTTGCGGATCAGTGGCTGCCGGTGCGGCTGAGCTCGCGGGTGAAGCTGGCCGGCGAGCCGGCGCTGAACCGCACGACGGGAGCACCGATGAGGCTGTCGATCGTGGGGATCGCGGCGGATGTGCGGCGCGGCAGCCGGTCCCCCAAGCCGTTTCGGTTGGTGGTGAAGGCAGCCGACGGGACGCACCACATCTTCTTTGCAGCGCTGTCGGAGGACCTGGAGTTTCCGGTGGCGCAGGGCGAGAAGGTCGCCATCGACTATGTCGCCCGGTGGGACACCAAGGCGGGCTTGAGCCGCCGCGCGATGGTGATTCGGGACGGCGAAGGCGAGATCGTGCTGTTGTTTCAGGATCACAACGTGCTGGACGCCAGCGCCGTCCCGGCCGGACTTGCGGTCTAACCGCTTAAAGACGTGGTCTACACGGAGGGGGTACTAGTGGCGGGCCTGTGCCTGACCGTGGTCGAGCACAGGCGCCTGGAGCTGACGGCGGGCGACGAGAAGCTGGCGCTGACGCCCGGCGAGCGGAAGGTCGTCACGATCAAAGGAACGACCTACACCGTGGCCGCCGTGGACAATGCGCGCACCACGACGTGGGACTGCGCGGACTATCGGCCCGATCGGCTCGCCTGGTTCGCGATTCGCATGCCGCCCCAGCCGGCGACGGAAGTGCCCGCCGATTGAATCCGACGGTGCCACCCCATACCATCTGTGCCGTGCGTACCCTACTGAGACCGATGCTGATCCTGCCTCTGCTGTGTGCCCTCGCCGGCTGCAGCGACACGGACGAGAAGCCCCCGGGCCCGGTGGACGTTCACGTACCCGACACCAAGGCCGAAGACGAGGCGGCGGAGGAGGAGGCGCTCCAGGCGGGCGTGAACCTGCTGAACAAGCGGCGCGTGGACGCCGGGTTGGAGGCGGTGGTCGTCGATGAGGAGCTGTCGATCGGCTGCCTGGCCCACGTGCGGTACATGGCGGGCGAGAGCAAGCTGGTCCACGAGCAGGACAAGGACAGCCCGTGGTACTCCGTTCAGGGCGCCACGGCCGGGCCCAACGCCAACATCGCGTCCGGCATAACGGATATGAGCCACGCGGTCGATGAGTGGTCCTGGTCGCTGTATCAGCGGCTGGCCATGTACGACCCGGGGGTCACGACCGTCGGCGTCGCGTGGGAGAACAACTACGCCTGCCTGGACCTGTTCACAAAGTTCGAGGCCGTGACGGATTACACGCCGGTGGCGTTTCCCGCCAACGGCCAGGGCGGTGTGCCGCTCAGCTTTACGACGGACGGCGTCGTGAACCCGATCCCGGGCGACATCGACCTGCCGACCGGTCCCATCGTGAGCCTGCTGTTTCCGCCGGCGCAGGTGGTCGCGGCGGGCTTTCAGGCCACCGTCATCGTCGAGGCGACGGGCGAGCAGCTCAAGGGCTTTGTGCGCCTGCCCAAAGACCCCACCGATCCCTACGCCACCTTTCAGCTCAACGCCGTGACGATCACGCCGCTGAAGCCGCTTGAGCCCAGCGAGACGTATCGGGTGACGATGAAAGGTGAGGTCGACGAGGCGGTCTTCGAACGCCAGTGGACGTTTACGACGGCAGCTGAGTAGTCGTCGGTTTCACGGGAGCGAGAGGATTGCAGAAACCGGGTGCGCCCGCGACACCCGGCATTCCGCCGGTGGGATGAGAGGGGAATCTCAATATTATACAGGTGAGATAATGTTGATGTGTCAGTTTGAGACGGGCCGGATAGGGCTCTCCATTGTCTAGTTGCAGCACTGCACCCCCATGCGGGGCTGCAGTGATGCAACAGCCATTTCAAGTGAACCTGTACTAATGCAACATGCGGGCCAGCTTTCGCAACATGCGGGCCAGCATTGCGGAGGCTAGAGAATCGGGCCGTGCACGAACCAGCCGCGATCACCGGCGACCCTGAGCAGCTCCTCATCCACCGCGTGTGGATGACCCGGATCGACTACCACCGCCACATCCGACGCCATCGCTAACATCGGGATGTCGTCCACGCTGTTGCCCGCACAAAGTGCAGGGGCCAGCCCCGGTTCGTGGGCTTCCAATCGCGCGACCTTGCCCGCGCCGATCGTGATGGGCTCGATCGCCCGATCGGTCACCACGCCCTCCTCAACCGCGACGTGGAGCGCCAGGACGTTCTCGCGTGGGATCCCCAGGCGGTCGGTTCCGGGCAAAATAGCCCAAGCCGGGCTGGCGCTGACCACCAGCACGCGCCAACCATGTCCCAACAGCGCGGCGACGATGGCGGACACGCCTACGCGCACATGAGACTGCACATGCGCCTGAAAAGAGGCCTCGGACCACTGCAGCAGCGTCTCGAGGCGCTGACCGGCGCAGCACACGGCGGCGAAGATGGAGGCGGCGCGCCGGTCCTTAGCGAAGAGCGCGTTGTTGTAGGCCAGCAGCCCACCGCTGCCCTCGGGCGCGCTGATCAGGTCGTGCTCGTCGATGTAGCCCAGCAGCTGCTCGTTGGCGTCGTTGTTCCAGAGGGTGCCGTCGGCGTCGAAAACAGCGGTGGACGGCGGGCCTTGCAGCAAGCGTGAGACGGCAGCGGCGAGGGCGGGCTCGGTTTGACGGGCGAACATGCGGCCAGCATACTGGCGCCACTCATGAAACGCATGATTCGCATGGCAATTTTGGTGGCTGCGCTGGGCGCGATGGTCGTGATTCTGCCTGGGTGTGGGCCGTTGTACGTCGACGAGGTCGTGTACGTCGAAGACGCGCCACCTCCCGCGCGCCACGAGGTGCGCACTGTTCGCCCCGGCCCGCGCCACGTGTGGGTCCCCGGTCGCTGGCGCTACGGCGGCCGCGCAAAGCGTTATGTGTGGGTGCCTGGGCTATGGCGGCCGATTCGCCACCCGCACCACAAGCACTGGGTCCCCGGTCACTGGCGCCGCTCACCGCGCGGGCACCGATGGGTGCGCGGACGCTGGCGTTGACCTCCTAGCCGCCTGAAACTACTATGAAATAGTGATCCGTCTCTCCAAGCGCACCGAGTACGCCCTGCTGGCGGTCTCGTATCTGCATGGTCGCGCGGGAGACCCCATCGCCAGCGTCAACGACATAGCCGGGCACTATCATCTGCCGGCGTCGTTGCTGGCCAAGGTGATGCAGACGCTGAAGCGGGCGGAGTTTGTGCGCTCGGTCAAGGGCGTGGCGGGGGGGTACTCTCTGACGCTCGACCTGGGCACGGTCACGTTTTTGGACTTTCTGAACATCTTTGAAGAGACGACGGCGCTGGTGGAGTGCCTGTCGACTCCGGCGCCCACGTGCCTGCAGCTGGACTGCTGCGCGATCCGCGACCCGGTCGACGCGCTCAACACGCTGATACACAACCAGCTCGCCTCGCTAACGCTTGAGCAACTGTTCAACTTGAACGAGCAGCGGTCTTCAGTTCCGGCCGCCGGCCCTCTGTAGTATCGTCACGCGATGGGATATCCACGAACCATCCCGGGGCTCTATCATCAACAAGTCGAGCGGTTTGGCGACCGCGTCGCGTCGTACAGCAAGGACCTGACGACCGGACGATGGCGCGCCTTTACCTGGCGTGAGGGAGCCACCGACTGCCACGACACGACCTATGGCCTGCTGGCGCTTGGCGTCGCGCCGGGCGACAGGGTCGGCGTGCTGAGCGAGACAAGGCGGGAGTGGTCCGGCGCGGACATGGCTGTCGTGTGCGCGGGGGCGGTCACCGTCGGGGTCTATCCGACCAGCACGGCGGAGCAAACGGGCTACATCCTGGACCACGCCAAGGCAGCGTTGGTGTTTGCCGAGGATGCGGACCAGCTGGCCAAGATCGAGTCGATTCGGGACCAGCTTCCGTCTCTGAAGACCGTGGTCCTGTTCGAGGGCACCGGCGACACCGTACGCCAGACGAGCGGCGATGATGAGCCGCTGCGCGTGTTGAGCCTGCAGGACCTGATGGACGTCGGGCGCCAGCAGGCGGCGGAGGAGCCCAATGCGTACGAGACCCGCTGGCGCGCGGTCGAGCCCGAGGACACCGCTATGCTCGTCTACACCTCGGGTACGACCGGGCCACCCAAAGGCGTGATCCTCACCCACAACAACATCTATCGCACGATCGAGGCGGTCAGCGAGGTGCTGCCGGCGCGCGACGACGACGTGGGCGTGGTGTTTCTGCCGCTGGCGCACAGCCTCCAGCGGGTGGCCGGTTATGCGGGCATCTTCAACGGCACGACCGGGGTGTTCGCCGAGCGCATCGACAAGATCGTGGACCACATGCAGGAGTTCAAGCCGACCGTGCAGGCGGCCGTCCCGCGGATCTACGAGAAGATCCACGCGGCCATCCACTCGCGCGTCTCGGACCAGCCGCCGCGCAGGCAGACGATCTTTCGGTGGGCTATCGACGTCGGCAAGCAGGTCGCGGCGCTGCAGCGCAAGAACCAGCCGGTGCCGATCCACCTGCGGGTGCAGCACAAGGCGGCCGACAGGCTGGTGCTCAGCAAGATCCGCGGCACGTTCGGTGGACGCGTGCGCTACATGGTCTCCGGCGCCGCCCCGATCGCGCTGGAGCTGCTGGAGTTCTTTCACGCGTGCGGGATCATGGTGCTGGAGGGCTACGGCCTCACCGAGACGACCGCACCGGCCACGGTCAATCGCCTCAACGACTTCAAGTTCGGCACGGTCGGCAAAGATCTGCCCATCTGCGAGACCAAAATCGCCGCGGACGGCGAGATCCTCATCAAGGGCGACAACGTCTTCAAGGGCTACTACCTGGATGAGGCGGCGACCGCGGAGGCGTTCACGGAGGACGGCTGGTTCAAGTCCGGCGACATCGGCACCAAGGACCGCGACGGCTTCCTGACCATCACGGACCGCAAGAAAGAGCTGATCATCACGGCGGGCGGCAAAAACGTCTCGCCGGCCAACATCGAGAACCTGATCAAGAGCCATCCGCTGATCAGCCAATGCGTCGTGCATGGCGATCGGCGCAAGTTCCTGGTCGCCCTCATCGCGCTGGAGCCCGACGAGCTGGTCCACCTGGCGCGCCGCCTGGGCGTAGGCGCCGGCGACTACACGACGCTGGCGGCCCACACGAAAGTCGTCGGTGAGGTGCAGCTGATCATCGACGGCGTCAATCGCGATCTCGCCAAGTACGAGACCATCAAGTACTTCCGCATCCTGGAGAAGGAGCTGTCCGTAGAGGACGACCTCCTGACCCCGACCCTGAAGCTGAAGCGCCGCAACATCTCGGCCATGTACGGTCACCTGGTCGACGAGATGTACGCGACTGCGCGCCAGCCCCGCAAACGCCTCGGCGACATCGCGCGGTAACCGCTCTCCGGATGGTCGTTGATCGCGATGTGCCACATATGGTAGTTCTCAACGGGTGATCACCGAGAACTGGTTTGACAGCGACCTGGCGATAGTCGACGTCGAGACGACGGGCCTGGACCCCAAGGTCGACCGCGTCATCGAGATCGGCATCGTCCACATGCGCGCCGGCGAGATGATCGAGCGCTGGGAGCAGCTGGTCAATCCAGGCCGAGAGGTCCCGCCCGAGGTCGTCGAGCTCACAGGCATCCAGCCCGAGTCCCTGGTCGGCGCGCCGACCTTCGACGAGATCGCCCCCCAGGTCAGAGCCCGCATCGAGGGCAAGGTCCTCGTCGCCTACAACCTGGCCTTTGACAGCGCCTTCATCAAGACGGAGCTGGACCGCTCTGGCTTCACCTGGCAGATGGGCCCGTCCCTGGATCCCCTGGTCTTCGCGCGCGAGCTGCAAAAGGACGACGGCAGCAAGCGCCTCGGCAAGGTGGCCGCCCGCCTGGGCATCGAGCTCAACGAAGCCCACCGCGCGGCGAACGACGCCGAGGTCACGGGCTACATCCTCTACGCCTTCCGCGATCAGCTCCCGCCGCGCCTGGAAGATCTGACCATCCTCCAGAGCCAGTGGTCAGCCCAACAAGAGCAGCTGATGGCCGCCCGCAGAAGGATGCGGGGCGACTTCAGAGACGACGCCGACGCCCTGCCCGTCGTCACCACGCTCACGACAGAAGACGGGATCATCCTCGGCCCCGCCTATATCTATGGAGCCCAACCCGATCCGCTCCGGTTCTTCTATGGGCAGCTGCCCGATGTGAACAGCGGGCGCAGGTAGGCTCACAACCCTCCGCTCCCCCCGGTATCCGGCCTGGACCCGAAGCCCGGCGATAAACAATAAACGTGACACTGAAAAGGCTTGCCTCTCTTCGAGAGCCATAGCAATAGCTGCCTAATCAAGATGCCAGCTCAAGTGTCGCGCATGTCACGCGGGGCGAGCTGCCGCGCAAGTGTCCGGTGCACGTCACCATGCGGCTGGCCGATGGGTTGCCCAATCTACGGCGGGCGCGGGCCTTTCGAGTGAGCCAACGCGCGCTGTTCAAGGCGGCGGAGCGATTCGCGGTGCGCATCACAGATTGGAGCGTGATGCGCAACCACCTGCACCTGATCGTGGAGCCACTGCACAGACGGGCGCTGTCTACTGCAATGCAGGGCTTCACCATCCGGCTGGCCAAGGGGTTGAACCGCATCTGGCGCCGCAAAGGCCAGGTCTTTGGCAGCCGCTATCCGTGGGTGGGGGCTGGCGCAGGAATGCGACAGGACGAGTGAAGCATCCGGCCGGAGCGGCTTCGAGTCGCCCTACTCTCCTACTCTCCTACTCTCCGACTCTCCGGGTCTACTGAGCCATCGGGATCACGACGCCGGTAACCTCGGCCCCGTTGTCGCTGTCGCTGTCGCTGTCCGTGGTGGCAGCCCCTTCAAACGTCGAGAGGTCCTCACCGCCGATCCAGGCGCGCATCATGTCCAGCTGGGGCTTCCAGGCTTCGGCGTCGCAGCGCACGTTTACGAACTCTGTGAAGAGGGCGACGATCATGCCGTCCAGCTGGTCCAGGAGTGTGAAGCGCTCGCGGGCCTTGTCGTCCTCTTCTTTGGTCAGGACAGCTGGGAGCTTGACGCTGCCGACGGCCAGGTCTTCGCCCTTGATGGTCACCGTCCATTCGCGCTGGGCGCGGACGATGCGGATGCGGGCGGTCTCGACCTTTTTGCCCTGGGCCAACGCGCTGCGGCACTCGGGGCAGGTGCTCGGGTCCTCTGTTTTTACCGCGACCTTTTCGGCGCCCTGGCCTGCACCGCTGAGCACGATGCGGTCACAGAACCAGATCTCGGCCGCCGGGCCGCCGTCCGGGATGGTGATCAAGCCCTCCTGGAGATCGGTCTTGAACCACAGCCAGGTGAGAAACTCTTTGCCGAGAAACGCGGTTGTTGCCAGGCGATCGACGAGATCCATGCGAGGTCTCCTACTATCAGGCCTACAGGTCGGCCGAGACGAGGTTGGCGGGCTCGACGTCCAGCAGCTTGCCGGCCGTCTCCGCGGTCTCGCCGCGCGCCATCATCAGGGTGTACGGGGCGTTCGGGACGATGCGAATGCCCCAGGTGCCGGCCACGACCTCCTCAAACGACTCCTTGAGGCGCTTGGAGTGGGTCCACAGCCGGAGCGTGCCGTCACCCGTGTTCCAGACGACGTCGTAGATGCGGATGTCGGGCAGCGCACGGCGGCGCAGGCTGACCATCACGTCCTCTTTGAGGGCCGCGCGCTCGCTCTTTTTGAGCGAATCGCGCCCCTGCTCCTCGAGGAAGCGGCGCTCACGCTCGTTGTAGTGCGCCTGGAACGCCGTCTTGGGGACCTTGATGACGTCCTCTCGCAGCGAGAGGCAGACGTAGGGGTCCAAGAAGACTTTTTCCCAGGTCAGCTCCGTTTGAAACGGCTCGCCCAGCGACACCCAACCGATGGAGCGATCCTTGCCCGCATCGATGTCGATGTCCCTAAACGCGTGTTTTGTAACCGAATCCATGAAGGTCTCGCGGAAGCCGGCTTCCGGTTCGTCCATCACGAAGTAGGTGGTATAGGTCAGTGTACCTTTGAGAGCGCCCATAGGCGATGGACTTTGGCCCACTCGATCGGCGCGGTCAAGCGCTGTTTGCGCCAAGCTGAAAGTCCGTTATCCTCGCGACCTGGAGGGCCGCTTTTCATGGGAAAGATCGACGTCGGTCGGGACATCGACTGCCGGTGCACACGCTGCAAGATGGAGCTCGCACACACGATCATCGCGATGGTGAACGGCGTACCTGCGCGCGTGAAGTGCAACACCTGCCACTCTGAGCGCAAATACCGTGCGCCCAAGCGCGCCGGCAAAACCACCACCAAGCGGCGCACAACCACCACGACCAAGGCCCGCGCGACGCGCAAAGCCAGCGCTTACGAGAAAGAAGAACAGTGGTCCGCGCTGATGAACAAGGCGCAGGCCGAGGGCCGCGACGGCCTGGATTACAGCATGCGAGAGACGTTCGAAAAGGGGCAGCTGGTCGTCCATAAGAAGTTCGGCGCAGGCTTCGTCATGGGGGCGCTGGGCGCCACGAAGATCCGCGTCTGCTTCCGCGACGGCGAGCGCGTTCTGGTGCACGCGCGATGATCACCACCGGCGACTTCAAAAAAGGCACGCGGGTCGAGATCGACGGCGAGCCGTGGATCATCCTGGACGTGCAGTCACAAAGCCCGACCGCTCGCGGCTCCAACACGCTGATCAAGACCAAGATGCGTAACCTGATCAGCGGCGCGTTCTCCGCCAAGACCTTCAAGTCCGGCGAGAAGTTCGACGAGCCCGACCTGGAGAAGAAGGAGGCGTCGTACCTCTACAAAGACGACGCGTTCTACTACTTCATGGACAGCGAGACGTACGAGCAGTTTCAGTTGACCGCTGACGAGCTGGGCGACGCCACCAACTACATGATCGAAGAGCTCGACGTGAAGGTGCAGCTCTTCAACGAGCGCCCGATCGGTGTTGAGCTGCCACCCACGATGGTGCTGCAGATCGTCGACACCGAACCTGCCGTGCGCGGCGACACCGTCAACGCGATCACCAAGGCCGCCAAGCTGTCGACCGGGCTGGAGGTCCAGGTCCCGATGTTTGTCGAGTCCGGCGAGAGCATCAAAGTCGACACCCGCGACGGCCGCTACATCTCGCGCGCCAAATAGCTGTGAAACACGTCGCCGCCGTCTGTCTCGCCGTGCTGCTGGCCTTCGGCGGATGCTCGCGGCTGTACGTCGTGACGCGCGCGGACTACGACCGGGCGATGGATCCGGGGGCGGACGTTGAGGCGATCCCCGCCCTGAACAAGGGCCGCCGGACGTACCTGCGCGCCACCCATATGGGACAGCCGCTATACGGCGTCGGTGAGGACCGCGTGCTGCTCAAAGTCGGCGATGCGCGCCGCCACATGTGGGGCTGGGGCTCCGGACTGACCGCCTTCGGCGTGCTCCAGTCCGCCGTCGCGCTGAACAACGAGGCTGAAGGACGCGGCGCCGGCAACACGCTTCCGGGACTGATCATCGGCGGCGTCCATCTAGCCGCGGGCATCACGCTGCTGGTGCTCGGGTTTGTCAGCGACGGACCGGAGTGGGAAGGGTACGACGCGGGTCACGAGGACCCGCAGCCGCGTTTCTAGAACACCAACCTTATTTGTTGAAGAGGCTCTCGAGGTCGGCCAGCGCACGCGAGCGCTCGGCGGGGTTCTGACTGGCGGCGCCGCCCGGGCGCTCGCTGGCGGATGAGCGCGGGCCGCCACGGTTGCCGCCGGCGCGGTTGCCGGGAGGGCCGCCCGAGGGGCGACGCAATACGGCGTTCTCGCTGCGCATGGACAGGGCGATACGACCCCGATCCAGGTCGACCGAGATCACGCGCGTGGACACCCGCTGACCGGGCTGCACCACCTCGGTCGGGTCGCCGACAAACTCGTCGGACAGCTCGGAGATGTGGACCAGGCCCTCTTGTCGCAGGCCGATGTTCACGAAGGCGCCAAACTTGGTCACGTTGGTGATCACGCCGTTGAGCTGCAGCCCGGGGCGCAGATCGCGAATGCTGGTCACGGTCGGGTTCAGCGGCGCGTTGCTGCGTCCGCGAAGCCCGCCGGTGTTGACCGGGGCGGTGCTCATGGGCTGACCCACGGCGATGCAGCGCTCGCGGACAACCTGAAGCAGCTCGCGCAGGCGATCCTGGTCCAGCTCCGCCTGGAACGGCGCCAGACCCAGCTTCACCGGGTCCACGCGGCACCACTCATCGATGGGTCGGAAGGCGCGACGGCCGATAATGATGGCCGACGCCTCCTCGGGACTGACGCGCCGCAGCACCGGATCGTCCATGCCGCGGGCCTCGATGATGCCCGCGACGTTGATGTCCTTCATGCGGGTGAAGTCGACCGCCAGCTTGTCGCGCAGCTCGGTCAACCAGCTCGCCGCCATGGCCGTCTCCGGCACGGCGACGGACTTGACCTTGTGATCCTTCATCCACTGGCAGATGCGGTCGCTCCAATCGCGCGAGGGGCGGATTGGCGCCGTGGTAGCGACCGAGCCGCGCTTGTCGAGTACGGCCATGCCGATGCGCTGCCGATCGGTGCCGACATAGACCCCGCCCACGGGCGGAATCTTGAGGCTCTCGTCCATGAGCAGCGCCTGGTACTTTGTGGCCGCCTGCTGGGCCAGGCTCTCGTCCGCGTTGTTGGTGAAGCGCTCGTCCACGGCCGCGTCCAGGTGCGGGACGATCTGCTTTTTGATGATGCCCTCGGCGCTGTCGCCGCCGGGCTGGCCTGCGAGCGCCAGTTGGTGCTCCTCGGCGGCCTTGGCCATGGCCTCCAGCGGGTGCTCGTAAGCGACCGTGAGGACCCCGCTGCGAATGCCGCGACGAACCTCCATCCACTTTTCGGGGGTGATGTCGCCAAGCCGGCCCAGGTCGCCGGTCACCGGCGCGTACTGAGCGGCGCGCGGGTGCTTGGCGCTGATCAGCTTGGTGGTCGCGACCGAGTCTTCGAGCGCCAGCGCCATGCATGACTGCCAGAGCGCGTATTGGGCAACACGAACGGGGATCTCCCCCACCGCGACGGCGCGGGCCATCGCCGCGGCCTCATCGGGCGTCATGCTGGTGCGCAAAATGTCGTCCGAGGGGAGGTCGGCGTTGACCTCGTCACTGCGGTTGCGCCAGGCCATCCAGCGATAGCGCAGGATCACCAACTGAAGCATGTCGTCGAAGGACGTCAGGTGCAGTGCAGCGCGGTGCTGACTGAGAGGCTCGCTGAGATCGCGCGGATTAGGCTCTTCAAAGAGCTCCATCACCGGCCGCGTCAAAGAGACGTCGACTTCGGCGCGTTGAAGGTAGTCCTTCAGGGTCATACCAGTACTCGCTATGTAAGAGTCATGGGAGGTTAGGTTACAAATTCGGGTTTGCTTGAACTCTGGGCGTGAAAGGGTCGCCCAGGCGCGGTTACGAAGGTAGCTTACTGCCTGCGGCGACCACGTCAAGGAGCAACATTGCGTGGGAGGCATGCAAACAGTAGGCTGCGGTGTGCTGAGACACGTTCGGTTCTCCATCCTGGTGCTCGCCTCCACATGGCTGTGGGTGGGGTGCTCAGCCGCCATTCACGAGACCACCGCCACCGAAGTGGCCACTCAGTTCCTCTTTTTCAAGAAGGGCGAAGACGGCAACAAAGACGGTGTGCTCAGTGGGGCCGAAGGCGGCATGGGCGACCTGTGGGTCGAAGTGGCGGGCAACCCCGGGGGACGCGCGCCCGTACGCTTTGCGGAGACTGTCAGCGGCGGCGTGGGCGACGGCTGGCGCGCGGCGGTGTGGATGGCGCTGCTGTCGGCGAGCGCGGTCCTGGATGTCGACCCCTTCAGCCTGCGGGTGAGCGTCGAGGCGGATGACGCGGTCGACGGCCCAAGCGCCGGAGCTCTGACGACCGTCGCCATTATGGCCGCTGTGAGAAAGGAGCCGTTCTTACCAAACGCGGTG
Organism: uncultured Myxococcales bacterium; assembly: GCA_964545715.1. Classification (GTDB taxonomy): domain Bacteria; phylum Myxococcota_A; class UBA9042; genus CAZJHX01. Next base: position 79,828 of record CAZJHX010000016.1, on the reverse strand, counting down.
ATGACGGGCACCGTCAATCCGGACCTGACGATCGGCCCGGTCGGCGGGATCCCGGAGAAAGTGTTGGCCGCAGCTAAGGCGGGCAAGCGGCGGATCGGCATTCCGGTCGGGCAGAACCGGGCGTTGAGCCTGCGCACCGGGCGGGTGGTGGACGTGGTCGCGCTGGCCCAAAAGCATCGCGCAAAGGTCTTTATCCTGCGCGACGTGACCGACGCCTACGAGGCGATGACCGGCGTGAGAATCGCGGTACCCAAGGTCCTGACGCCCGCGCAGATGGCCCTGCCCGACTGGCTCGGCACCGTCTTCGACGAAGAGGCCGGACGCATTCTGGACCAGGTGGCCGACGCCCAGCGAGACCTGCGCGAGCTGTTTGCGAGGGTGCCCAACACCGACGGATACAGTCGCCTGAAGGCCGCGCGCGCCCGGCTGCTGCAGGACATCGGCAACGTGCGCAAGCTCATCGGCAAAAAGGACCCGGTCTCGGCGGTCTATCGCGCCACCGGCGTGCATCACAGCCACTTTCGCCTGACCACGAGCATGCTGCTGCAGATGGGGCGCGACCTGGGCCGCTGGGAGTACGTCGGCAAGCTGCTGCGCAACCTGCGCATGACGGTGGCGGCGACCCTGGAGTCGACGGTGCCGGAGTGGCAGGCGTATGTGGCGCAGGACCCGATCGAGGTGCCGTATGTGGTGGACACGTTCGAGGCGCTGCTGCACGCGATCCGCGGCATGCACGACGCGCGGCGGGTCTTAAGCCAGCACACGGCGCTGCGACGGCTGGTGCAGGAGGAGGGCTATGTGCCGCCCAACGCCCGAGCGGTAAAGACCGAGGCGTTATGGGACTTCACGCGGAACCTGATCGACGGCCAATCGAACCTGCTGCTGGGGCGCGCGTACTTTGCTGTGGGACAGGCCTGGCTGCGGCGCAATCCGCGACGTGCGGGCAGCAAGCGGATTCCGCGAGATGTGGTGCGGGACCTGGCGACACAATATCAGCGCGTGGCGGACGCCAACCTGCAATACGTGGACGCGCTGCTGATCAAGAGCGCACTGCGCGGCAGCCGCATGTCACGGGAGCGCGCGCGGATGAATCTGATGAACAAGGATGACGACTATCGCCAGGCCGTCATGAACCGCCGCATCCCCGAGCTGATGACCGCCAACAAGAAGGTGTTCAGCGCCGACGAGCAGGCGTTTGTGCTGATGTCGGGTGCGGTCTCGTCCTATTTCTCGTCGGCGACCGTCATCTCCAAGCGGTATTCGCTGGGCGCGGAGATCGACGAGCGGACGGGCGCGGTCACCAACGTGAAGCACCGCGCGGCGTTCGAGAGCATGCTGGAGCTGGCGGATCGGCAGGCGCGTCAGGTGGCGGCGCAGTGCATGGACCTCTTTGGCGAGGTCCCGTTCACGGCGCTCATCGAGTACGACTACGGCCGCCGGCTGGACGCCCAGGGACGCGCGCTGCGGGCCCGCGACAAAACGGCAAGCGTGCAGCTGCGCTTGCAGGCGCTGAGCCATCTGTGGCGCTCATACACGTTGGGGCGACTCGCGATCGCGACGCACCGCCGGCTCGCCAACAGCGCCAACCCCTACTGAGCCGCCGTGGCTGAAGACCAGCTGACGCGCGAGGACGTGATCGACGCCATCGAAGATGCGCTGGACCAGCGGGCATACGAGGACGGGCTGACCTTGTGCGAGCTGCTGCTGCGCACGGACCCGGGCGACCCGGACGTACTGGTCCTCAAGGGCGAGCTTCTGGCCGACTGCGGCGCCTTCGAGCAGGCGCTGGACCTGTTTGAGCGCGCGCACGAGGAGGTGCCGAGCTGGCAGGACGGTGAGCTGATGCGGGGCGGCATGCTGCTGGAGCTGGGGCGGCTACCGGAGGCGGCGCGGTTGCTGGATGCGGCGATCACCCGAGAGCCCGAGCGTGCCGACCTGCGCTACTCGCGGGCGATCGTCTTCGAACTGGCAGGCGACGACCTGGGAGCGCAGCGATACTACCGCCAGGCGGAGGGGTTGGACCCGTCACGTCCGGCGCCGCTGCGGGTCTCGAACGATCTCTTCATGAGCGTGGCCAAGGCCGCCCTGGACGAGTTTCCCGCTGAGATCATGGCGGTGTTCGACAACGTGGACGTCTTTGTGCGCGACCTGCCGGACCCCGCGCAGATCGGCGGCGGCGCACCGCTGAGCATGCTGGTGCTCGGCTATTTTGACGGCACCCCACGGGCCTATCGCTCGACCGAGGACCCGTTCAGCCACATGCCCAGCCAGGTCTTCTTGTTCAAACGAAACCACGAGCGCATCTGCCGCACGATGGCTGAGCTGCGCGAGCAGGTGGCGATCACGCTGCGCCATGAGCTGGGCCACTACCTGGGCCTGGACGAGGACGACATGGAGCGGCTGGGCCTGGACTGAGCCCGACCGGTTGACACCCGGTTTGCCGCCGGGGGAACCTCTCGGACAATGGATACACTCAGCTTGTGTTGTCTCGCCTGTTTGGCTTTCGGCGACCCGACCCAGGTGCTCGGCACCGGCGACGGGATCCGCGCTAACGCCGTGGCCGCCACGTCCTTCTCCTTCCGCACGGAGCAGCCCATTCAATGGTCGCCTTTTGTGCCGGAGCAGGTGCAAGTCGACGATCTGGTGCTGCCGTTCACCAGCGTGGACAAGAAGGGCGTGTTCAGACCCACCGGCGGCAAGGACGGCCTCCGACTGCAAAAAGCGAAGCTGGCGCTGTCCGGAGAGGTGGTGGACGGCGTCGGGGTGCACGGCAACATGGCCGCGACCAGCGCCGGCTTCGGCACGTTCGAGGCATACGGCGATGTACGCATCATCGACGGCCTGAGCGTGCGGGCGGGTCACTGGCTGACCAACGTGGGCGGCGTCTCCGCGCGGCGCCTGGGCCAGCGTTGCTTCGTGGACAACCCGCTCATGACGTCGCGCTTTCTGGGGGCCGGTGGGCTCTTCGAGACCGGCATGCGGCTGCAGTACCGCCTGCCCAGCTTCCCGCTGATCGTGCAGGCCTCCGTGCTCAGCGGACAGCACGGCGAACACTACGGTGTACCGGACCCGATCCCCAACACCCTGGACAGCGTGCTGCCGCGCGCAGGCGAGGGCGGGGACATCTTCTCGCGCCTGATGTACATGGCCCGGGTCGCGGTCAACATCGGCGACATCTGGGACAAGCACCTGTGGGCCGGGTTTACCTTCGTGACCGGCGTCAACGGCACGGGCGAGGGCAACCGCACGGACCTCTTCGCCGCCGATCTGAGCGGCGCCTACCAGCTGGGCAACGTGCAGCTGGGCTGGGACTTTGAGTGGATGATGCGGCGCTACAGCGTGCCGGGCGCCCTGTACGTGGAAGGCGGCATCAACGCGGACGTGGTCGCCGCCTACGACAAGTGGCACGGCGGCCTGCGGTTCGACATGATGGGCATCCCGGCGCCGCCGACCCACGACAAGCTGGACGGTGAGTGGCGTGTGTCGGCTATCGCGGGATACGCGGTGTCCGACATGGTGAAGTTCCGCCTGCAATACGCGGCGCGCAACGACAACGCGGAGCGCGCGACGGGTCACGAGGTCATCGCCCAGGCCATCGTCGGGAGCGGCGGCCGAGTGGGTGGCACCATCGTGGCGCCGCCACCGCTGCCGGCGCCCGTCGTCGCGCCGCCGAAGCCGCCTGTCGTGGCGCCCCCGCCGGCGCCGCCGACGCCCCAGCCGCGACCGACGCCAAAGGCGATGCCCGAATCGAGCAACGCAGCGGACTGGCTGAGAGCGGCCAACGAGTCCCTGACGCACGCCGAGAAGTTGAGCGGCAGCGGAGAGCACGCCAACAGCGCGTTCAGTGCGCAGCAGGCGGCGGCCAAAGCGCTGCAGGCGGTCGCGCTGGCCAAGAAGATCTCGGCCCCGGCCGGTGACCGCAGCGCCACCAGCGCTATCGAAGCGCTGGGCAAGGGCGGCGTGGCCTCGCCCGGAACCGTGCTGGACGCGGCACACGAGCTGGACAGGCACTACACGATATCGCGTTATCCCCCCGAGCTCGGCGGCACCTCGGGGCGCTACTACGACCGCGCCAGCAGCACCCGGGCGATAGGCCTGGCGCGCACGATCGTGCGATGGGCCGATGCGACGTTGAACCCGCCGCCGCCGCCGAAAGAAGAGCCTGCCCCGGAGCCTGCTCCGAAGCCGCGCCCTCAAACCGGCGTGATCGAGCTTCCCTAGGCCAAACAGCAGTCGCCAGCACATCGCTGATCCGGTAATGTGACCGGCTGGAGGTTCAGGATGTCGTCCGACTACGAGTCCCTTACATCCGCGCCCGCCCCGGCCCATGCCGTCGATTCGCCGTCGACCGCCGGGTGGCGTGATCAGGCGCGTCGCGACGTGGCCGGTTTGTCCTACGCCGAGGGCGCCGCGCGGCTGTCACCCGACCCCGATCCGGTCGTACAGAAGAAGGACGATCCCCAGGTCAGCGAGACAGCCACGACCACGCTGGACGGCATCGTGGACAGCGATCACGCCGGCGTCGACCTCTGCTACATGGAGAACGCGGGCAAGGTCCAGCTGATCCTGGAGGCGCACAAAGCCGCGCTGGTCGCCAACGACGCCGAGCGCGGCAAGGACGACAAAAAGAACGCCGACGAGGTCGCGCTGGTCACCAAGATGGTCGCCTTCCTCGAGTACGCCAGCAAATACGTCGAGTACGTCAACCTGCGCGGCACCAAGAAGAAGGAGGCACGCAAGAAGCTGGACGAGCTGGCGGCCACAGCCTTCCCGGACCTGGCCGCGGGCGGCGCCGACCCGGCGAGCAAGGCGCTCTACTACATCATGTCGACCCAGCCCAGCCAGATCCGCAAGTCTCCCACGCCCATGCGCGGCGGCGGCGTCGGTGCCGCCATGGCGATGATGGGCGGCGCCGAGATGATCTACCAGGACGAGATGAAGGCCGGCGGTCTGAAGCCCGGCGCGCCCCTGCAGATGTGGTGGGGCGGCGACTATCGCCTGACGCACCAGGCCGAGGGCGAGACCACCACCCTGTCGGCCAAGCAGGTCTACAGCAACATCACCAAGGCGCGCATCCACTCAAGCGAGAGCATCTCGGGCCACTCGGTCACGTTCGTGAAGTACGACGAGGCCGACAAAAACAAGATCTGGTACCTGCAGCAGTGGAACAACAAGCTGGACTCGGCCACGCTGGGCGAGAGCTACCAGTACTTTGTGGGCGCCAACCTCTCGACCACGGGCGAGGCGACCAACGCCGCGGAGTACGTGCTGCGGGAGACCGGCTTCCGCGCGGACGCCGGCAAGGACACCATCGTGTCGGTCGGTAGGCGCTACAAGCTGGACCCGGCCAAGCTGGCCGCCGCACTGATCGCGAGTATCAACGGTTCAGGGCACGCCGACCTGGCCAACATTCAGAAGTCGGTCACCCACACCGGCACGCCGTCGGCCTTTGACCACGATATGGCGCGTCTGATCGGGCTTTGGCAATACGCGATGGGCGACCTGGCCGTCGACGGCGCCTTCGGCAACGCGAGCTGCACGCGCCTCACAGGCAACAACCTGTCCAAGGCCGACTCCCTGAAGGTCTCCTCAGGCGACGGCTCCTAACCCTCCGACACAGGCAGCAGCAAGTCGAATCGTGCGCCCGCGCCCTCGGTGCTGGTCACGCGCACCTGACCGCCGTGCTTGTGCACGATGTCCCGCACGATCACCAGGCCCAGTCCCGAGCCGGCCTCCCGCGTGGTGACGTTGGGCTCGAAGATCTTCTCCAGCATGTGCTCGGCGATGCCGACGCCCTCATCCGACACCGAGATGCACACCGTGGGCGAGTCACCCCGCAGCAGCGACGTCTCGATACGCACCGTGCCACGGCCGGCGCTCTCCTGCGCCTCGACCGCGTTCAGAATCAGGTTCTGGATCACCTGAAACATCAGGTCGCGGTCGGCATCCACGTTGGGCAGGGCGTGGTCCAATTCGGACTCCACCGTGACCCAGTCCGGCACGCCCTTCTCGGCGCTGTAGAGCTCCAGCGCCTCCGCCACCAGCGCGTTGGGGTTGGTCGGCAGCGGCTTGGGGTCCGGAATGCGGCTGAAGTTCAAGAAGCTGCGCGCGAAGCGGTCCAGGCGAGCGACTGAGTCCAAGATGATCGTCGCCATGCGGCTGGTCTCGGCCACCTCGAGACGGCCGTCCTTCAGCCTGGCGACCAGGTGCTCGGTGACCAGGCTCAGGCCCGTCACGGAGTTCTTCATCTCGTGCGCGGCGATGGCAGCCATGCTCTTGAAAGAGTCCATGGCCTTGCGCTGCATCACGTGGGTGATGTCGCGCAGCACGAGCACCTCGCCCAGGCGACTTCCCGCGCCATCCGTCACCGGACTGCCGGTCACTGCCACCGAGCAGGTCTGCCCGTCGGGCCCCGGCAAGTGGACCTCGGGCAGCTCCCGCGATGTACGCTCCCCCGGCGCCGGCAGCGCCTTGTCCAGCCCCAGGTCGACCAGGCGCTCGGGGATCGGGCCATCCCCCAGCAGCTCGTCCGCGGCCGTGTTGCTCAGCAGCACCTCGGGCCCCCGCAGCGCCACCACGCCCGCGTCCACGCTCTGCACGATGGCCTCCAGCAGCGACCGGCTCTCGTCCACCGCCCGACGCAGATGGTGCAGCAGCAGCTGGCGATGACAGGTCTCGATCAGGTATTCGGGGTCCACCGGCTTGTTGACGTAATCCGCCGCCCCCAGGCGCAGCGCTCGAATCGGCGTCGTGTGCTGCGGCGCGATGCCCGTCATGACCACACACGACAGGTTGGGATAGCGCTCCTTCAGCCGCGCATAGGTCTCTATGCCGTCGATGCCCGGCATCACCACATCCGTCACCAGCAGGTTCAGATCCCCCTGGGCCGCCACCTCCAGCGCCTCTTCACCGCTGGCAGCCGTCTCGATGGTCAGGGCACCCCAGCCCAGGTCCTCCAGTCCGTCCCGCAGCGACTCCGGGATGACCATCAAGGCCGCCTCTTCGTCATCGACGACCAGCACGCGGGTAGACAGGTGGCGGATCCGATCGAGCTCGTTTGTCGTCATGCTGGAAACACCATCCGAAACTCCGTCCCCTCACCGGGTGCGCTGATGACCCGGGGCTCCACGCCGTGGCGGCTCAGAATGCCATAGCTGACGTGCAGGCCCAACCCGCTGCCGCCCGCCCCGTCGCCCGTCACCAGGCCCTTGGTCGTAAAGCCCGGCTCATAGATCCGCGCTTTGACCTCATCGGTCATCCCCACGCCGTTGTCCTTGACCGAGAGCCCCGCGCCGCCGGTCTCTTCGTCGCGCCAGGTGGCCACCGTGATGCGCTTTTCACCGGTGGCATCGTCCATGGCGTCGCGCGCGTTGATCACCAGGTTCAGCACCACCTGCACCAACTCGGTGCGCTGTCCGAAGACCGTCGGGACGTCCTCGCCCGGCTCCAGCGAAAACGCGATACCGCGGCTGCTGATCTGGGCGCCCAGAAACATCGCCACGTCGTCCAGCACGTCGTTCAGCGACACATCGCCCTTTGGCGCCGGACGCGCGGTGGACCGCAGTTTGTCCAGGATGAGCGTGCAGCTCTCGATACTCTTCTTCAGCAGCTCCAGCTGCTTGGGATCGATGGGCTTTCCCTTCTCCTGACGCTTGCGCAGGTTGTGCACGACAAAGCCCATCGGGTTGAGCTTGTTGCCGATCTCGTGCGCGACGGTCGCCGCCAGCACCCCCACGGCCGCCATCCGCTCCGACTGGCGCAGGCGCCGCAGGCTGGCCTCCATCTCGGCCAGAGTGCCGGCCAACACGCCGATCTCGTCCTCGGGATCCGCCTCCACCGGCGGCAGCTCCACCTCCGGATTGCGCGCAAACTCCACAGCGTGCTCGGTCAGCGCGATCAGGGGCTTGTGCATGCGCCGGAAAAACGAGGACAGCACCAGCGTCAGCAGCACGCCGACCGCCGCCAGGCACGCCAGAAACAAGATGACCGCGGTGATCAGGTCGCGCCGGTTGCGCTCGGACAGCGCCCGCAGCCGGTCCTGCACCACCGAGTCCGAGATCTTCATGCGAATCAGACCCCAGAACGTGCCGGCGACATAGAGCGGCACGGCGTAGACGTTGTCGGAGATCCGCTCCATGCGATCGAGCTGGTCAAAGCGCTCCAGCAGCGCGTTCAGCCCCTCGATGCGATCGCACGACGGCTCCAACCCCATCGGTCGCAGGCACACCGGCGCGGGCAAGCCGCGAACCCGGGCGATGAGGTCCAGCTCGTCCAGGGTCGGGATGAACGTGACCTTCTCCCAGAGCACGGCTCGCACCTTGGTCGTCGCGTCCTTGCGCAGAGACGATCGGGCGTAGCGCAGGTCGTTGAGCCGGCCCAGCTCCAGCACGAGCAGCTTGGCCAGTCCCTCGGCCTCCCGCAGCTTCACCTCTTTGGTCCCTTCGGTGAAGGCGGCCTGATCGGTCAGCATCTTGTTGAAGAAGAGCACGCCCAGCAGAAACATGATCGCGGCGACCATCATGACCTGGGCCACGCCGAGGGCCCGCACCTTTCTGGCGAGTCCGCGCTTCATCTGCGGGCGGCCTCGATCTGTCGCTGCGCCGCCTTGAGCCGCCGACGAATCGCAACGCGCAGGCAGTCTGTGCCAAAGGCCTCCGCCTCGCTGCACTCTTCCAGGTAGCGCGCGCAGTCGCCCAACATCGCCGTCGGCAGGGGCTTTGTGGCGGCCGTGCGGCACATCAGCAGGTCTCGGATCGCGTCTTGAATGAAGGTGTGCACAAACGAGTCGCTGCCCCGGTCACGAAAGCGGAAGGCCCCGGCGTCCTCGCCCTCGAGCGCCTGCGTGATTGCGGGCGAGAGCACGCTCTTCAGCTCGGCCGGCAGCGCGACATCACGACGCGCCGGGATGATGTTCGCGTGCTCGACCAGAAAGCTGACCGCCTCCGCCGATGAGATCTCGCGCACAAACTCCAGCGCCAGCGCATGCCGCTTGCGGGCCGCCTCGGACTCCCCCTCGGACGCCTGCGGTACCACCCATCCCCAGCTGCCGATGTTGGACGACGGGGTGCCGCCCTCGGCGATGGTGGGGATGGGCGCCATGCCGAACAGGGGCAGCTGATCGCCCACCTCGCCCTTCATATACTGGATGCGGTTGTTCCAGTTGATCATGAAGACGGCCTCGCCGCGCGCGAAGCGGGCGTGAGTGCGCCGGCCGACCTCCGCGATCTGGCTGGCGGGCGGCAGCAGCATAAACCCGCTGCTGAGCGGCTCTCCCAGCATCACGGCCAGGTCGTTGAAGAAAGTGACCACCGGCTCGGACGCCAGGTCGACCGGCGCGTTGGGCGCCAGGCTCCACAACACCGGGTAGAGGTCGTTTTGGATCGATCCCCAGTCCAACAGCAGGCAGTACCGAACCGTGGCGGGCAGGCGGCGGACGTCGATCGCGGCACACGCAGCGCGCAGATCAGCAAACGTGCGCGGGGGCGTCTTGACCAGGTCCTTGCGATAGAAGAGGAAGTTGCCCTTGGCGCTCCACGGGATGGCGTAGACGGCGTCGTCGCCGAGCTTGGTCGCACGCAGAAACGCGGGACGAAAGGCCTTGTCCAGATCCCCCAGGGCGCCCGTGTCGAAGCGCGTCAGCCAGGCCGGGCGAAAGGAGCCGATGCGAAACAGGTCGATAAAGAAGACGTCCGCGTCGGGCTTGGTGTCCGCGAAGCGGCCGGCCAGGGACGCCGCAAACACCTGATCGCTGCCCTTGTAGCGCGGCATGTCGACCCAGTCGATATCGTCAAAAGCGAACGAGTAGGACTGCGGGGACGCCTTGAGCAGCTTCTCGATCTCGTCTTTGTACTGGCCGGGGATCAGCACACGAAGGCGCTGCTGGGCAGCGGTGGTCGGGGTCTCTCGCGGGCAGCCGCTGGTCGCAAGCAGCGCGAGGATCAGACCGAGTCGGAGCATCATCGTGGGGCAGGATAACAAACCCGGATCACGGGTGCTCGACCCGGTCCCGCAGGATCAAAAGTAGGGCGCCGATCATCCCCAGCACCTCGACCGCAAAGACGACGCCGTAGCTCATCGCCACGTCCCCGACCAGAGCCTGCGCAAAGTCGCGCAGCAGGCCGCCGCTGAGGCCGCCAACCGCCACCGCGAATCCCCCGAAGGCACCCCAGGCGCCCATCAGCACGCCGGCCGTGCCACTGTTGGCCAGCCCCATGAAGAGGTGGGCCAGGCCCACGTTGTACATGCCTTTGGCCACCCCCAGGACAAAGACCGAGGTCAGCAGGGCCGTCGCCGCATCCGAGACGGCGCTGAAGGCCAGCACGGCAAACGAAAAGGCCCCGACGCCGCAGGACGCCGCCAGGATTCGCCGGGTCGGAAAGCGGGTGACCAGGACACCGACCGAGCCGGCGGCCAGCATGGCGAAGATCATGCCGACGCCAAACGTGATGTTGAAAGAGGTGGTGACGCTGACGGGCAGATCGAAGACCTCGCCGCCGAAGGCCTCCAAGATGAACTCCTGCACTAAGAAGGAGAAGTCCGCCAGCACCAGAAACCCGAAGAGCAGGCGGGCGCGACGCGTGGCCAGAACGGCACGCAATGCGGCGCGCAAGCCCGGTCCCTGACGTGTCGGCTCAGCGACCTTGGGCGACTGCCTGGGCTCCACACCCACGGTCCCGATCCAGGCCAGCGCGATGGCGACCAGGCTGACCACCCAGCACAGGGACTGCAGCCGGTCGACGTCGGCGGGCGCGTCCGGATCGAACACCGGCAGCAGCACGGTGAAGAACACGCCGGCTAAAACAAAACCGACGATGGCCATGATCCAGATGATGTTCAGCTGGCGACCGCGCGCGTCCTTATCGTCGGTGTGATCGACGACCAGCGCTCCGACGAGCAGGTTGGCCGCCTTGAGACCAAAGCCGAAGACACCGAAAAGGAGCGCGCCGAGCCCGAACCACACCGCTCCGTCGCCCATTCGGAACGCCACCGCGGGCATGAGCGGCACGAGCGCGGACGAGAGCAGCGTCCACAGCCGAATGTATGGCACACGGCGACGCCCCCCGATGGCGTAGCGGTCGCTGATATGCCCGCTGATCAGCGCAAACGGGCTGGTCAGGTGTTGAAAGGACAGGACGATGGTGACGATGAACGCGGTGATGCCCAGGTCGGCGATCAGGATGCGGTTGAGAATGGCCGTGGTCAGGATGAGCAGAAATGAGGCGCCGAAGCGAACCAGGCTCAGGCGCAGCAGTGTGGGGGTGTTCACTAGAAGCAGTACGCCTCGCCACAGCGGGTGATGCGCGTCTTGTTTCCGGCGATGCCGGCGGACCACTGCCGGACCTCGTCGAGCATGACGTCGGCGTGCTTGCCGGTGACCGGAACGGGCGTGAAGAGGCGGACCGGCAGCGTCTTACCGTCGACCGTCCACGGCGTGGTGTTGTCCACGAACAGGGGCACGGCCTCGGCCTTGGCGATCTTGCCGTCACGCCAGGTCACGCGGGCAAACAAGCCGCGCAGCAACATGCCGCCGGTGCGCTTGGCGCGGGGGCGCGTGGCGAAGCTCAGGTTGCCCAGTGAGTAGTAGATGACGCCGTGCTTGTAGCGCTCCACGCCCTGCGGGTTGTGGGGACCGTGACCGAGCACGACGTGGGCGCCCGCGTCGATGAAGCTGCGCCAGCGCTTGGCTTTCCAGCCGCCCGGCACGTTTTTGTACTCGCCGCCGCCGTGGGCCGAGACCACGATCAGGTCCGCCTTGCCCGCGACAGCGCGAATCTGCTTCTCCGCGGCGCTGCCGGCCATCGGGTTGCCCAGCGGCGAGCCGGACAGCCGAAACGACAGCAGCGCCACCTTTGTGGTCTTGCCCGGCACTGTAAACACCGCCGGCACCTTGCGCTCGCGTTTGGTGGCCCCGGCGCCGGACCAGAAGAGGGGGCGCTCGGGCGTCGACAGCCGCTTCAGGTTGGCAAACGTATCCTGCAGCCCCTCGAGTCCGGCGTCACCCGTGTGGTTGTTGGCCAGCGAGAACAGGTTGAAGCCGGCGCCGACCAGCAGATCGAGGAAGCGCGGATGGGTGACCAGCGGGTAGGTCTTTTTGGCGATCGGCTTGCGGGTCGTCACCGGGCTCTCCAGGTTCAGGAAGCGCAGGTCGGCGCCCTGAAGCAGGGGCTGTAGCGGCGCATACATCCGGGCGCCGCGCTTCTTGGCCGTGCCCGCGTACCAGCCGGACGGGTACGCCGTATCGCCGCCACCGACCAGGACAACGGACTGCGCAGAGGCCGCTTTAATCCAAAAAAGCGCGAGGATCGTAACTAACAGAGCGTGGCGCACGTATGCATTCTACGTGGGCCGCCAGAGGGTTCCAGTTCTTGAAAAAATCAATAGATTCTGGTATCTACGGCGTTAGTTGCTTAGTGGGTGTGGGAAGCTGAAGCTGGTGTTGATGAATTTGATGCGCGTGCTGTTTTTCGCGGTCGCTCTGCTCGTTATTGGGTGTTCCAATGACTCGAGCCGTGGCGACGTTCCCGGACCTACCACCGACACGACGGGCATCGCCGGCACAGGCGCCGGCACCGGCACCTCGGGCACCGGCACCGTGGACACCGGGACGACCGGTGACACCGGCGCCGACACGGAAGGCGAGCCCACCGGCGACGACACCGGCGACGACACAAGCGACGGCGAGGAGCCGCTGCCCGGCGAGTTTGGCGCTCCCTGCGCGGACAACTCCGACTGCAACTCCGAGTTCTGCATCGAGTCTTTCGACGGATCGGTGTGCACCGAGACCTGTCTGGACGACTGCCCCAACGGCTGGAGCTGCAAGTCGGTCTTCAACACGCTGCCGGATGTGGTGTTCGTGTGCGTGCCGGACATCAACGCCTTGTGTCAGCCCTGCCTGGCGGACAAGCAGTGCAACGGTGGTCGCTGCGTCCCGTTTGGCGACAGCAACGACAAGGGCGACTTCTGCATCACCACCTGCAAGGACGACGACGGCTGCCCGGGCGGGTTCAGCTGCGGCGACTTGAGCGACGGCGCGGGCGACACCTTCAAGGGCTGCATCCCCAACTCCAAGAGCTGCGTGTGCAGCGCCGCCAACGTGGGTGACGTGCGCACCTGCTACGCGTCCAACGAGATCGGCACGTGCACGGGCTTTCAGCAGTGCGGTGGCGACGACGGCTGGAACACCTGCTCTGCCTCACAGCCGGTCATCGAGTTCTGCGACGGCGTGGACAACGACTGCGACGGGCTGATCGACGAGGACGGCGCCGAGAGCTGCACCAGCAAAAACGAGTTCGGCGAGTGCAGCGGCGTCCTGACCTGCCTGGGCAAGGACGGCCCGGTCTGCAGCGCGCTGGTCCCCGGACCGGAGACCTGCGACTACATCGACAACGACTGCGACGGCGAGACCGACGAGGACTTCAAGTCCGGCGACGTGTACAGCGACCCCAAGCACTGCGGAGAGTGCAACATCGACTGCGCGGCGGCCATCGCCAACGCGGTCGGCACGTGCAATCCGGTGGACTTCAACCCGCCGCAATGCGTGGTCGACAAGTGCCTGGCGGGCTTCTACGAGGTCAACGACTTCCTGTGCAACCCGGTGCCCGGCAAGCTGTGCGACGTCTGCGAGACCGACGACAACTGCGTGGTCGCCGGCAGCAAGTGCGTGCCGCTGACCGCCGGCAGCTTCTGTACGGTGCCGTGCAGCGAGGGCGACACCTGCCCGCTGGGCTACAGCTGTGAGCAGATCGAGGACACAAAGGTGTGCACGCCCGACACCGGCTCGTGCAGCTGCGACGGAACCAACCTGGAGCTGCAGAAAGCGTGTCAGAAGACGTGGCAGGCCCCCGACGACCCGCTCTCCCCGGTGGTCACGTGCCCCGGTGTGGAGCAGTGCACGGTGGACGGCTGGGGCGCCTGCACGACTCCGGATGACGCGTGCGACGGCATCGACAACGACTGCGACGGGCTGGTCGACGGACCGTGGGTGAACGCGGACGGACAGTACTTCACCAACGTCCACTGCGGCGTGTGCGGCAACAACTGCACCGTGGCGCCCTACCCCAACGCGGGCGGCAAGTGCACCATCGACGGCGCGGTGCCGGGGTGCGTGATCGTGTGCGACGAGGGCTTCTTCGACGTCAACAAGAACCCAAGCGACGGATGCGAGTGCCAGTTTACGAGCGAGACGGACCACCCGGACGGCCCGGACCAAAACTGCGACGGCGTGGACGGCGAGGTGAACAACGCCATCTTCGTGGCCAAGACGGGCAAGGACACGAACACCGGCTCGATCACCAGCCCGGTGCTGACGATCGCGGCGGGCATCCAGAAGGCGGCGGGCTCGGGGAAGCGCGACGTGTACGTGGCGACCGGCGTGTACAACAACAACGTCTCGCTGCTGCCGGGTGTGGCGGTGTACGGCGGGTACAGCGGTGACTTCCTGGCACGCGACATCACGCTGTATGAGACGGCGATTCTGGGCAACCCGCCCAAAGCGGGCGAGCCGGGTGCGGTGAACGCGGCGGCCATCAACGGGCCGGCGGACGACCCGGCGGTGTTGGATGGCTTCACAGTGTTCGGGTACGACAACAAGTCGGCCACGGGCAGCTCATACGGCATCTGGATCGCCGACTGCACAGACCAGCTGAGGGTCACGAACAACCGCATCTTCGGCGGCAGCGGCGGCAATGGGACGCCCGGTGGGCAGGGCGCCAGCGGTCAGGTCGGCGCAGGCGGCGGCGCGGGTCTCGGCGCGTATGACATCGGCACGGGCACGTGCTCGGTCAAGCACAACAACCAGGGCGGCGCAGGCGGCGATCGTACGTGCGCGGACGGCTCGGTGTTGGACGGAGGCGTGGGCGGCACGTCGATCTGCCCGGATTTTGACGAGGACTCCGGACCGCCGAGCTGCCCGGGTCAGCCGTATGTCCAACCGGGCACGGCCGCAGAGCAGGGCAAGCCGGGCTCCGGGGCGCTGGCGGGTGACGGTGGCGAGGGCGGCCACGACGCGTACATCGACCGCAAATACGGTCCGTACAGCAACCCGGCGTACGACTGCGCCAGCAACGTCAACAACAACTGCTCCAGCTGCCTGCTGCCTCCGGGCCAGAACAAGCACGGCAGCCCCGGCGATCCGGGCACGGCGGGCGACTCGGGCGGCAAGGGCAGCGCCTGCGTCGCGATCGCAGGCAGTGTCGTCAATCACCTGTGGACGCCCGGCAGCGGCAACAACGGCGGCGCCGGCGACCACGGCAGCGGCGGTGGCGGCGGTGGCGCGGCAGGCGGCATCGAGACCCATGGCTGCGCCGCGCATTACGCCAAGTACTCGGATGTGGGCGGCAGCGGCGGCGGCGGCGGCAGTGGCGGCTGTGGCGGGACCGGCGGTGCGGCGGGCCTCGGCGGCGGCGGCAGCTTCGGCGTGTTTGTGTCGTGGTCGGCCCAGCCGGCGGCGAAGCCGGTGATCGCCGACAACTTCATCGCGCGCAGCAACGGTGGTCTGGGCGGCAATGGCGGCCCCGGCGGCACCGGCGGCGCGGGCGGCGTGGCGGGCAACGGCGGCGCGAGCGGCCAGGCGGCAAACGCGACGTTCTGCACAGCGGGCGGCGGCAAGGGCGGCCCGGGCGGCCACGGCGGGCATGGCGCGGGTGGCGGCGGCGGCTGCGGCGGCGTGAGCTTCGGCATCTTCGTCAGCGGGTCGAACGGCCTGTCGGTGTGGAAGCTGACCAACAACTTCGAGTCGCTCGGCGACGCCGGCCAGGGCGGTCTGGGCGGCGCGAGCCTGGGCGCCAACGGCGAAGCGGGACTTCAAGGCGCCGGCGGCGACACCAACTTCTAAGGTGCTGACCAATTCAGCCCGTCGGGGGGGGGGGGGGGGGGGGGGGGGGGGGGGGGGGGGGGGCGGGGGGGGGGGGGCCGACTCGACTGGGCACCACCCAGCCTTCACCGGCCCGTGCCCTGCGGCGCCACCGCAGCAACTGCCAGCACCACGCCCGCCGTGCGGCCTAAACTGGTCAGCACCTTCTAACTACTCCAGCAGCAGCGGTACTACGTCCTTCATGATCGGGGCGATCGGCGCCGTTGTGTTGCCGTGCACGTAGTGTGAGCCGGCGCCGTCCATCGTCAGCATCACCAGGTCGTGCATCAGGTCGCCTACGGCCAGGATGTTGTTGTCCGGATCGAAGCGGGTGACGTGGTGCAAGGACTCCATCGTGTCGGTCCAGGGCAGCAGCCAGTCGCCGTTTTTAGATTGAATTTTGACGTTCAGGCCGGCGAGGCGATTGGGGATGGCGCCATAGTAGATGTCGCCCAGCACGGTGTGGTGGGTCAGGGCTCCGGAGTCATCGTAGAGGTTGGCCTCGAACTGCTCGCCCTTCTCGTCGATCCAGACGACGGCGAAGCGGCCGTCCTGCTGCATGCCGACGGCGTGGGTGTCGTCCCCCGATGAGGCGCCCTGGGTGTGCTCGACCAGCATCATGGCCGGGTCCAGCGGGGCGCCGCCGGCGGCAAAGCGGCGATAGTAGATCGGGTCCGCAATGTCGCCCTGGCAGGTGGTGATGAAGTCGCCTGAGGTCGGGTTGGTCGCAACGTGGACGCCCAGCCCCTTGCAAAGGCCGGGGCCCAGCTGTGTCGGCGACACGACCAGGGCGGCGGTCTCGTCCAGCACCGCCAACGTGTTGCGGGCCACGGCGCCGGGGCATCCCAGACACGGGCTGACCTCCGCCCAAACCAGGGTGTGGCGGCCGGCGTCATCGATGGACACGTCGCGGTAGATGCGGGCGCTGGCGCTGCTGGGCACGATGGGCACGGTCAGCGGCTGGCAGGCCTTGTTGTAGGCCCGGTACAGGATCCGCGCGCTCTTGTCGAAGCTGTCTGAGCCCGCAGCGTCGAGATGGACCAGGCTCAGGGTGGCCGCCAGGCCGGTGGCTTTGGACATGGCGACGAAGATGGACGCTGCCGTAAAGCCCTCGCCGTCGCCGACGATGAACTTGGGCTTCTGCACGCCGCCGTCGGCGAGATAACACTGCCCGAACAGCTTGTCGGCGCCCGCATCGGGGTCCAATCCAACCGCCAGCAGACGCCCGGCGTTGTCCACGTCGAAGTCGTGCAACTGAAACGGTGGCGCGTAGGACTGGGACGGCTCGACCTGGCACAGCTCGTTGCAGCCGTCGCCGGGCTCCTGCGCCGCGTCATCGCACTCTTCCTGGCCCTCGAGGGTGCCGTTGCCGCAGCACGTGATGTCGGACTCGGCAAAGCAGCCGAACTTCTTGTCGCAGCCGTCCTTGGTGCAGTCCGCGCCGTCGTCACAGACCGTCTTGACGCCCCCCTTGCACAAGCCGCTCTGGCACGTGGTCTCCTGGGTGCACTTGTTCTTGTCGTCGCAGTCGGCGCCTTCCGCCAGCGACGTCACGACGCACTCACCCGCCTGGCAGCCCCCCGACTTGCAGGGATCGTTGGGGTCGCAGTCCACGCCCTGGCACGGATCGACGGGTCCCTCGTCGACCGGGGGCGGCAGGTCCGGCACGGCAGGGACGTCTGCGGTGTCGGGCATGTCGGGAACGTCGGGCACATCGGGCACATCGGGCACATCGGGCACATCGGGCACATCGGGCACATCCGGCACGTCAGGGAGACCAGGCGTGTCCGGCACATCCGCCTCATCCGGGACGTCCGCAGGCTCCACAGCGTCGAGCACATCCGGTACGTCCGGCGGCTCGCCGGCATCCTTCGCAGCCGGAACAACGTCCGCGACGTCGGTAGACTCGCCCGGGCAACCAGCAAGAAACAGGGCGGCGATGCAAACACAGGCCCGCATGGCGGCACTTTAGCACGCAGTAACCCTTCCGCCGTATACGGTTCAATAATGAGACATCGGCTTCCGGTCAGAGTTCGTGTATAACTATATCGAACGCCAGGGGAGCATGAAGCGTGGCAAAAGCAATCGGCATCGATCTGGGTACGACAAACTCGTGCGTGGTGGTGATCGAGGCGGGCAACCCCGTCGTCGTCCCGTCGAGCGAAGGCGGACGCACGACGCCGTCCGTCATCGCCTTTACCGAGCAGGGCGATCGGCTGGTCGGCCACATCGCCAAACGACAAGCGGTCACCAACCCCACCAACACGGTCTCGGCAGTCAAGCGACTCATGGGGCGCAAGCTCGATGACGCGGACATCAAGCGGGCGGTCAAGACGTATGCCTACAGCATCACAGCGGCGGCCAACGGCGACGCCGCGGTGGAGGTGGGAGACCGGACATTCGCCCCCGCAGAGCTGTCCGCGTTCATCCTTCAGCAGCTGCGCACGTACGCAGAAGACTATCTGGGCGAGACCGTCACGGACGCCGTGGTCACGGTGCCCGCATACTTCGACGACAGTCAGCGTCAGGCCACTCGAGACGCTGGCCGCATCGCCGGTCTCAACGTGCTCCGGATCATCAACGAGCCCACGGCCGCGGCGCTGGCGTACGGCCTGAATCGCGGCACCAGCGGCACGATCATCGTCTACGACCTGGGCGGCGGCACGTTCGATATCTCGGTGTTGGACATCGGCGACGGCGTCTTCCACGTGCGCTCGACCCACGGCGACACCTTCCTGGGCGGCGAGGACATGGACGCCCTACTTGTCGACCACCTGCACGACGCGTTCGCTGCGGAGCACGACGTCTCGGTGCGCGAGGATCCGATCGCGCTGCAGCGCCTGAAAGAGGCCGCCGAGAAGGCCAAGCTGGAGCTGTCGGGGATGACCACGACAGACGTCAACCTCCCTTTCTTGTACGCGGACGATACCGGCCCCAAGCACCTGCAGCTGACCGTGACGCGGGACGAGCTGGAGGCGATGGTGAAGCCGATGATCGAGCGCACCCTGACGCACTGTAGCGCGGCCCTGGGCGACGCCGGCATCAAGCCGACCGACGTCAGCGCCTGCCTCCTGGTGGGCGGCGCCACCAAGATGCCGCTGGTCCAGAGCCTGGTGGCCGAGTACTTCGGTCAGCCGGCGGAGCGCGGCGTGCACCCCGACGAGGCGGTCGCGATCGGCGCGGCCATCCAGGCCGGCATCCTTCAGGGCGACGTCGAAGATGTGCTGCTGCTGGACGTCATCCCGCTGTCGCTTGGGATCGAGACCCAGGGCGGCATGTTCACCGCGCTGATCGAGCGCAACCGGACCATTCCGACCAGCTACACCGAGGTGTTCACCACGGCCGAGGACTATCAGCCGTTAGTGAACGTCCACGTCCTCCAGGGCGAGCGGCCCATGGCCAAGGACAACAAGAGCCTGGCGCGCTTCGAACTGCTGGACATCCCGCCCGCGCGACGTGGCGTCCCCAAGATCGAGGTGACGTTTGACGTGGACGCCAACGGCATCGTGTCGGTGTCCGCCCGCGACCTGGGCACGGGCAGCGAGAAGCGCGTCCGGATCCGCGCGGCGTCGGGCCTGAACGAGAGCGAGATCGAGCGCCTGGTCGGCGAGGCCGACAACTACAAGACGACGGACGCCGAGAAGAAGCAGATGGCGACCTTGCGCAACAAAGCGGACGGCCTCATCTACACGACAGAGCGCTCGCTGCAGGAGTTCAAGAGCTACCTCACGGACGAGGAGGTCGCTCAAATCCACCGTGATGTCGCCAACACGCGCGACGCCATGAGCGGCAGCGAGTTGGATATGCTAGAGCGCGCGATCAACTCCCTGGAGCAAAGCGCCTACCGCATCGCCGACGTCATGTACCGCGACGTCAGCTGACCGGCAGCTCCACGCACGACGCATGGTCTCCGCCGCGGCGCACATCCCAACGGGCCGGGCCGTCGATGGCCGCAAAGTGGGTCGTATCGCTCGACGCAAGCCCTACGCGAAGCCGGCTGCCGGCCTTGAGCTCGTACGACGTCGGCAGCAGTTGAAACCGTAGCCGGGCGGGCTCGTCCGGGATCATCGGGCGGGCATCGGCGCCTAGATAGCTCCTCCCGAGACCTCCGGCGCGATGACGTGCCCGCAGCATGCCCTCGGTGATGTAGCGCACCCGGCCCCCGGCCTCGACCTCCATCAGGTACGCAAAGACGGCCGCGTCCGGGGTAGCGACCGCCAGCCAGAGGTCGATCACGGGATGCCCGGTCACCTCCAGGGGCTGCTCCAAGGGCGCCGACGTGTAGCAAAGCATGCGCTCGCAGCGAGCCGCACAGTCGCCGACGCCGATCGGCGTTCGAAGGCCAAGCAGGCTGTTCCAGCGCGAGCGGTGGCCGGTGTTGGCGTCATTGTCCACACGCCAGGTGTCCGTCGACGCCTCCGCGGCAGCGACCGGCGCGAGCTGCCGTCCGGCCTCCAGGTACAGCGTCCGGGTCCGCACCGACTCTGGCGGCCACTGCGAAGCCTCGCGCCAGCGCTCGGCGCCCACCGTGAAGTACCGCACGCGCGCCGCCTCTCGCCGTGGTCGCCCGCGAAGATGCGCATCGAAAAAATCCAGCAGCTCGCCGGCATGGTCAAAGTCGGTCGTACCGTTGGGATTGAACTCGCTGATGTCCTGGCTGCCCCCGTGATCCCAGGGACCGATAAGCAGCTGACTCCGCTCTCCACCGAGATGGCCGTGTCGCTTGGTGGCCGCGTTCGCATACCCGCCGTCCTGCCAGCCCGAGACGTTGAGGACCGCCGCGCCCGACGCCTTGAGCCGCTCAGCGCGCAGGTGAGGACTGAACACGTCAATGGTCGCGTCCGGCAGCTGCGCGCTGATGCCCACGTCATCGCGACTCGTGATGCTGAGGGCGCCCGCATGCACGTCGTAGTTGGCGAGATGATCGGCCACAGCAGCCCGAGCAGCCGCAAGATCCCCGCCGGCCGGGGCCACCCCCGCGCTGATGCCACGCACCGCCAGTCGAAGCGCTCGCTGGACCGCCCGATTGTCGGCCAGCCGCAGCGGGTGCCGAGCGCCCAGATCGGCTAAGCCGCGGGCGGTCAGCCGCACGTTGAGCGCAAGCGCGCCGCCCATGTCTCCCTTGTCCAGCAGGTCGTTGAACCGCCCCCACTGTCTGGTGAACCAGTGCAGATGAAGGCCTCCGGGAAAGGCGACATCGGGATACACGTCGAAGCAGGAGAAGCGCGGCGCGATGGCCTTCACGGCCGGATGTCCAAGGGATCCGAGCAGCTCGGCGGACGTGCCTGCATACGAGATGCCGGTGGCGCCGACCTGTCCGTCGGACCAGGGCTGTGCCGCGATCCACTCCACCAGATCAAAGCTGTCGTCGATCTCCGAGGCCGACCACGGGCACGGCCGGGTGCCGAAAGAGGCGCCGGAGCCGCGCACGCATACGTCCACCCAGGCGTAGCCGGCTGCCAGAAACCGCTTTCGGGTCTCCCAGTCCGAGTCCATCGCCGGCCCGAGCGGAATCCACCGCGTGAAGCGGCGCATGGCGACCGACCGAAAGTAGCGGGTCATATGCAAGATGGTCGGGGCGCGTCCGCCCTGCGGCGCGTGCACATCTACGGCGAGCCGTACACCGTCGCGCATGGTGACGTACTGAGAGTGGCTGTGGAGTCGGGGCGCTGCGGTGGTCACGGCGGCGCACAGCCTATCACCTCATCGATCGAGAATCGCGGGCGAGCCGGGGGAAGAAGAGGTGGAAAGCAGCCCCCGCCCCGACCCGTGTTTCGAGTCGAACCAGGCCACCGCAACCGCGCATCAGGCCGTGGACCATGGCCAGCCCCATGCCGGTGCCCTGTCCCACATCACGGGTGGTGAAGAACGGCTCGAACACGCGCGCCGCAACGTCAGGCGGCATGCCCACGCCGGTATCCGTGACGGAGACTCGCACGTACGGTCCGGCGGCCCCGTCAACCTGTTCACTCAAAACGACGTTGGTCGTGCGTATCGTCAGCCGGCCGCCGTGCGGCATGGCGTGCCGCGAGTTGACAGCCAGGTTCAAGACGATCTGCTCGACCTGGGACCGATTCACTACAATGGCGGACACGTCGTCACCCAGCTCACAAACAACCTCCACGTCGTCGCCGAGCGTCCGCTCCAACAGCGACGAGAGGTCCCTCATGATCGCGTTGGGATCCAGCCGCTCGGTCTCTCCCGGGCGCGGGCGCCCAAACGCGGACAGCTGGCGAACCAACGTCGCCGCACGGCCCGCGGCGGAGCTGATGCTGGCCACATCCGCCGCTGAGGGATGATCGGCCGGCAGGTCCTCGCGCATCATGTCGGCGGTGCCGATGATGATCATTAGCAGGTTGTTGAAATCATGGGCGATCCCGCCAGCCAGCTGCCCCATGGCGGCCAGCCTTGTGAACTGCTCCACCGCGCTCCCCGTCGACTGCAGCTTTTCGAGCATGTCGGCAACCTCGTCAGGGCGCTCCGCCGCCGCGCCTCGTCCCATCTCCTTTGTTTTTGTTCGCTCTCGCATGGCCGGACTTGGGGCAAGCCGCATGCCAGGGCTCAAAACAGCGCACTGCTCTCTCGTCGTCGCACGAAGGCGCCTCAACGCCCAGTATCAGGGTGAGACAGCGGTGGCTCAATGCGGGACAGACCTCGCGGGTGTCAGGGCCGCGTCGCGATCCAGTACAGCGTGTTGGTCAGGGTGTTTCCATCGTCGAAGGCCTTGAGGGTCTGCGCCTCCTCCCAGGCGGCGGCCGCGTCCACGACGGCGTGCTCCATGTAGATGAAGCCCTTCCACCCCTCGGCCAGCAGCGGCGACCCCAGGTCCTGGCTGACTACCGGATACTGCTCCGTCACCCAGCCGGGCTCCAGGAGCGCCTCGCTGATCGGCGTAAACGGCAGCAGCTGAATGCCGTGAATCTTGTGCGCTTCATTGCCAAAGAAGGTGGCGTAGTCGACTTTGGTGGACCAGAGCACCCCAACGACTTTATTGGATGCGAAAGGCTCGGGGTAAATGCCGTCACCACTGTCGATCTGCCAATATTTCTGGGCGGACGCGATCTCCGCGGCACACATCAAACGCCCCAGATTGGCGATGTCCGGGTCGTCCGCCGCCAGACCGTATAGATGAACGGCGTAATACGCGTTGACGGCCTCGCTGGTCGACTCTTGATTGCGCGAGTCGCCAAACGCGAAGAGACCCGCCGCCCAGGAGTGCCCGACGAACCAGTCCATGTGGCGAAATGGCGTGAAGTGGGGATCGTCTGCGGTCGGGTTGGCGATATCGCGAATCAGCGCCAGCACCTGGTGGTGGTGAGCGGCGAGCCAGTCCGGGTCGGCCTTCGCGACCGCCGCCGCCGCATAGATGTGATAGCCCCAGTGGAAGTGGTGGTCGTTGTACCAGCCGTTGCCGAAGTCAGCGCCGGCGTCTGCCATGCCGCTGGTCGAGCAGACCCCGCCCCAGGTGCTGTCATACGCCAACTTGCCGCCGCTACCGTCCAGCCACGGGGTCAGGGTTGCCTTGATCGTCTCGCGCGCCTTCGCAGCCGAGGCCGCGTCGCCCACCTCGTCGGCGATCAGCGCCACTCGCCCCAGCCGAGCGACGTCCTTGCCGAAGAAATATGGGTCCCACGAGTCCGGCTTCCAGTCGGCGTCCGCGGGCAGCGCAGCCTCGATCGCCTCGAGGTGCTGCGGATCGATGCCGGCCGGCGCGTCCCATGCGATGTCGGCAAGCGGCAGCGTCAGGGTCCAGTCCCCGGTGGTGCCGACCATCAGGCCTTTGAGGGTGCCGAGCTTTACCGCCGGCTGGGAGGGCGCCGGCATCATGTCGCGATGATGCGGCAGCGTCATCATCAGCAGATCGCCGTCGCCCTGCGCCTGCCACTGCAGCTCGATCGTCCCCTCGTCACCAACCGTGCCGAGCGCCACCGCTCCGCCCAGCGGAATGCGCTTCTTGTGTGCGTCCAGCGCCGCCTCGTATGCCGCATCGCCGGTCAGAAGCGCGGCGCGCAAGGTGCCGGTGAACGGAGCGCTCGCCGCGGCCGACGAGATGCTGGTGCTCAGGGTGATCGGCGGATTTGCGTACACAGCCCACACCTGGCCGTTGTTCAGCTCGATGGTGAACTTGTCGCCGCTCACCTCCGCCGGGCCCCCCTGTCCGTTGACCGCCAAAATGGCGTGCCCGGTTGCGACCACCGGGGTCACGTTGCTGTAGACCATGGTCACATACGGCATACCGCGCACCAGCGGCGCCGTCATCGTGCCCTCGGCCGCGCTCCAGGTCACCGTCACCGACAGGGCGTCGTGCGCGACAACGCTATGCCCCGTCAGGTCGGTAACCGCGCCCAGCCGCAGGTTGGCGACAAACGCGTTGTAGACCACCGTGGGCTGGATCACAGGCGCGCCGTGACTCATGGTCAGGCCGGTGCTCAGGACTTTGAGCAGGTAAGGCAGGGCGTTTATGGGGTTGCCGCCACCGCCCAGCACGACGTTCTGCCACCACGCGTTGGTCGGATACGGCGCCTCCAACGCCCCCCAAAGAGGGGTGGGCGACAGCGTATGCGGCTGCGCGGCAAACGGGGGCGGCTCGGTGTCGAGCGGACCCGCCGGCGCCCACGGCTTGGGGGGCGGATCGACGACATCCGGCTGCGCGGCATCAGGCTGGCCGGCGTCAGCCACGACGGCATCCGGGACGTCCACCGGCCCGATGTCGTCGGGCCCCGCATCCGGGACCGCGACGTCCTCGGCAGCCACATCCTCGACTGAGGCGTCGGTGGGAGGCGGACCCGCATCCGGGGCGACGATGTCGACGCCGTCCACGTCCAGAGCGCCGCCGTTATCGACCGGCACGACGACATCGACTGTGTCCGACGCGGCCGGATCGTCCGTGACCGTGCTGGCACAGCCGACAGCGACGCACACCAGCAGAGCCCCGCGGACGGTCATCCAGCCATCGCTTTGTCCAGCGCCTCGCGAACGAGGCCTGCATCCGCCGGCAGCTCCAGCGGCAGGTTGCGATAGCGTGGGGTCACGCCCTCGAGCGCATCCTCGTGGTAGCGCGTTTTGACGCCGGCGAACTTCAGGCCGTGCGCGGTGCTGACCACGATCACGCGGTGATCCGACCGAATCGTGCCCGCGTTGATCAGCTTCTCCAGCGCCGCCAGCGCCACACCCGTGTGCGGGCAGGCGAACATGCCGGTGCGATCGGCGCGACCGACCGCGTTCATAAGCTCGTCCTCGGTCGCCTCCTCGACGATGCCGTCAAACAGCTTTAGCGCCCGAATCGCGCGATGAATGCTGACGGGAGCGCCGATCTGGATGGCGCTGGCCACGGTCGGCGCCGCTGCCTTGGGCTGGTAGGTGTCCCAGCCGTTTTTGTAGGCGAGATACAGGGGGTTGGCAGAGTGAGCCTGCGCGACGACCAGCCGCGGCAGCCGCGAGATCAGCCCGAGGTCGCGCATGAGCAGAAAGCCCTTGGCGAAGGCGTACACGTTGCCCAGGTTGCCGCCGGGCAGGACGACGAAGTCTGGCACCTCCCAGTCGAACTGCTGGACGATCTCGACACTGATGGTCTTCTGCCCCTCGATCCGCAGCGAGTTCATGGAGTTGGCCAGGTAGATGTCGCCCTGAGCGGTCACCTCCTGCACGATCTTCATGCAGCCGTCGAAGTCGGTGTCCAGGCTGGCCACGATGGCGCCGTTGGCCATGGGCTGGACCAGCTGGGCGGGGCTGATCTTGTTGGCCGGCAAAAACACGACGCACGGCAGGTTGGCAGACGCGCAATACGCCGACAGGGCGGCGCTGGTATCGCCCGTCGACGCGCACGCCACGGCCTTGATTTGACGGCCGGAGGCGATCATCTGGCGCACCGCCGAGACCAGAACTGTCATGCCGAGATCCTTGAAGGACCCGGTGTGCGTGTTGCCGCACATCTTGACCCAGAGATCGGGCACACCCAGGTCGCGGCCCAGGCGCTCGGCCCACATCAGGTTGGTGCCGCCCTCGGCGAAGCTGACGATGTTGTCGTCGTCGATGCCGGGATAGACCCACTCCTTCTTGCCCCAGATTCCGGAGCCGAAGGGCCACTTGGAGCGCATCCAGCGCTCGTCGAAGAGCTTCATCCAGCCGGCCGCTGAGCGCGCAGAGAGGGCGTCCACATCGTGGGCGACATCGAGCAGGCTGCCACACGTCGGGCAGCGATAAATCACCTCTGTTAACGGCGCCCTGAAATCGCAGCCGGCGAAGCAGGTGAACCACGCGTCGTACACTTCGAAAACTCCATTGTAGAGAGGGGGGTCACGTACTTGCGTGTTGAAACGCGTGTGCTAGCATGCCATCGAAAGGTACCCATGGCGAGTAAGCTCCCACAGCCCTTCGGCAAGTACATCCTTCTGAACAAGATCGCGCTCGGTGGTATGGCCGAGATCTTCCGCGCTAAGACAATTGGCGCTGAGGGGTTCGAGAAGGAAGTCGTCATCAAGCGCATCCTGCCGCATTACACGGAGGATGAGGCGTTCGTGACGATGTTCATCGACGAAGCCAAGGTCTCCAGCAGCCTGAACCACCCCAATATTGTTCAGATTTATGACTTCGACCTGTGCGAAGACACGTACTACATCGCCATGGAGTACATCGAGGGCAAGGACCTCAAGCGCCTGATGGACCAGGGCGTCAAAGACGGCAACCCCATGACCGTCCCGCAGTGCGTGCACGTGATCATGGAGACCTGCAAGGGGCTGCACTACGCACATACGAAGTCCACGCGCGGCGAGCCGCTGAACATCATTCACCGCGACGTCTCGCCGCATAACGTAATGGTGTCGTACGGCGGCGCGTGCAAGGTCATGGACTTCGGCATCGCCAAGGCCGCGGCGCGCTCGACCAAGACGCGGGCCGGCACCGTCAAAGGCAAGTGCGCCTATATGTCGCCCGAGCAGGCGCGCGGCAAGAACCTGGACCCGCGCAGCGATATGTTCGCGGTCGGCGTCATGTTCTGGGAGATGCTGACGCACAAGCGTCTGTTCGCGGGCGAGAGCGACTTCGAGACCTTGAGCAATGTGCTGAAGGCCGATGTGCCGCCGCCGTCCTCGCTGAACGCGGACGTGCCGCCCGAGATCGACGAGATCATCCTGAAGTGCCTGTCCAAGGATCGCGACGACCGCCAGGACGACTGCAAAGGCCTGCAGCGCGAGCTGGAGAAGTGGTTCTACACCAACGTCGAGGATCGCGACGCCGCCGAGCTGGGCCCGTTCATGCGGTCCATGTTTGCTGAGGACATCGCCGCCCTGCGCGAGATGCAGCAGGCCGACCAGAAGACACAGGCCCTGACCGCCGGCGAGATGGCGCGGGCCAACCGTAGCGCGTCCCAGACCGCGATGCCGCGCACCCTCTCCAGCCAGAGCAACCCGCAGGTCTCGGCCAACGAAGCCAAGACGATGGCGATCGACGTCGCCAAGGCCCAGGCGCTGCTCAACTCGGACGCGACTGTGGCCGTGGACCCATCGGCGACCGGACTGCAAAAAGAGGGCACCAAGAGCAAAGGCGGGCTGTATGCCGTCATGGCGCTTTTGGTCCTGGGGCTGATCGGGGGCGGCGCGTGGTGGTTCATGCAGACGCCCGACAAGCCCGCCGCGTCCAACAGCGACGGGACCACAACCGGGGTGGCGCAGGCGACCTCGTCGACGACGGGCGTCGGAGAGCAGACCACGGCGTCCGATCCGCCGCCGGGCACCGACAGCAACGGCACCACATCCGGGCAGGGTGGGCAGACCACCGCTGAAGCCACCGATACCGGCGCGGCCGAGACCACCGGGGCGGCGGCGACCGGCGACGACCCGACCACCGGCGACGCGACTACAGCCGAGGCCACCGGCGGCGACACCACGGGCGGCGAGACCACAGGCAGCGAGACCACAGGCGGCGAGACCACAGGCAGCGAGACCACAGGCGACACCGCGGCGGCCGACACCGGCGGTGAGACCACAGGCGCGGCCTCCACTGGCGACGCGCTGCCCGGCAAGGCCAAGGTCGTGTTCACGGCGATCCCGGCGGATGCCGTCATCCAGGTGCGCGGCCAGAAGGGCACGGGCCGCCTGGAGATCGAGGCCAACGTCGGCGACGAGCTTGCGGTCATCGTCACGCACCCGGAGTACAAGCAGATCGTCAAGACGGTGAAGGTCGACTCGGCCGCCAAGGCCGTCGACGTGCCGCTGACCGAGAAGAAGATCGTGGAGGTCGCCGCGGCGCTGGCGGTGCTGGAGTTCACGGTGACCCCGACAACAGCCAAACTGCTGATCAACGGACAGATGCAGCCCATGATGTCGCCCGGCGTCTTCAAGATTCAGGGTTACAAGGTCGGCGAGGACGTCAGCATCGTGGTGTCCGCGCCGTCGCACGTCGCGCAGACCGACCGGCTGCGCATCACGGCGTCGCAGTTCCAGAAGGCCTACACGCTCAAGCGCAAGCCCACCGAGGCGCGCGGGCCCGGCAAGGTGAGGTTCAAAGCCAAGCCGTGGGCCAAGGTCACCGTAAAAGGGAAGAGCTGCACCACAAACTGCAGCATGGAGTTGATGAGCGGGCGCTACGTGGCGATGTTCTCGCAAGCCGGCAAGACCAAGCGGAAGCCGTTCAGAATCAGGGCCGGCAAGACGGTTACGGTCTTTCAGGACATGACAAAATAGCGACCCGCCTGTTAAGGTCCTTCCGGTGAGCAGTCTAGAACCCATCGACACGCTGGACGAGCGCATCGAGCGCCTGCGGCAGATCCTCAGTGACATGGAGACGGTGGTGGTGGCCTTCAGCGGCGGCGTCGACTCGACGTACCTGCTGGCCGAAGCGCTGGACGTGCTGGGCGACCGCTGCACTGCGCTGACGGCCGTGTCGGGGACCCTGCCCGAGGCTGAGTACGACGAGGCGCGGGCGCTGGCGCGGGACCTGGGCGCGCGGCACCTGCTGGTCGACTCCAACGAGCTGGAGATCGAGGGGTATCGCACCAACCCAACCAACCGCTGCTACTTCTGCAAGACCGAGCTCTACTCGATCTGCACGGCCAAGGCCGACCAGCTGGGCATCGCGTGGGTGGCGGACGGCTGCAACGTCGATGACCTGGGCGACTATCGGCCGGGACGTCAGGCCGCCCACGAGCATAAGGTGCGCTCGCCCCTGATCGAGGCGGGCATGACCAAGGACGACATACGGCGCGCCAGTGACCGTCTGGAGTTGCGCACGGCCCGCAAAGCCGCGTTTGCGTGCCTGGGATCGCGGTTCCCGTACGGCACCGAGATCACGGCCGAGCGCCTGAACCGCATCGCCAGCTGCGAGCAGTTTCTGCGCGACAGGCAGTTCCATCAGATGCGGTGCCGCTTTCACGACGACATCGTGCGCATCGAGGTCGCCCCTGACGAGCTGGCCCGGCTGGTGAACGAGCCCGGCTTGCGCGAGGCGGTTGTGGCGCACATGCGGGCGCAGGGCTTCCTGTATGTCACGTTGGACCTGCAGGGCTATCGCATGGGCTCGCTGAATGAGGCGATGTCCAAAGTCGTTCCCCTGCGGGCGCTGGCAAAGCAATAACGCGTAGTCGGCGGTTCAAGGCATGGGCGGCCACCCTGGCGGTGGTGTCGGTCGCGCTCATGTTTGTGCCGCAGCTGAACCTGCTCAACTACTATTTCTCTCTGGCGATCGCGGTGCTGCTACCCATTGCGGCGGGCGTGGTAAGCGCGCGCGTGGCGGTGGACCGGGCCGACGAGCCGGCGCTGACACGTCTGAAAGCCGTACTGGTCGCGGCGCTGGCACTCAGCGCCATCCCGCTGGTCATCGTGACCGTGGGCGGGCTCTTTGTGCGCAACTGTGACTACACGGGCGGCCTGGCTCACTACCTCATGAATCCTGTGCTCGGCGCGCTTTACGGGGCCGCTGCCGGGCTGTTTCTGGCGAGCTTTGGCAACCTTCGGCGCGCCACCTGGGGCGTGGTGGGGTGGTGGCTGGCGACGGTGCTGGCCAACCTGTGGCACTTCTACAACAACCCGCCGATCTACGCATACAACCCCTTCATCGGCTTTTTCAGCGGCTCGGTCTACGACAACGTCATCCCCATCACGACAACGTGGCTGCTGTATCGCGCCAACACCGCCGTGCAGATCGCGCTGCTGGTTGCGCTGGCGTTTCGGCGCAAGTTCGTAGCGGCGCCGTTCGCGATCGGCGCAGTGGTCTTTGCCCTGCAGGCGGGCGCCATCGGGTACGACATGTCGCGCGCGGAGATCATCGCCCGCCTGGGGGGCAAGCACGAGACTGAGCACTTCGTCATCTACTACGACCAGAAGAGCGCCGTGGCCAATCGCATCGAGCGGCTGGCCGCGGACCACGAGTTCCGTTTTATGCAGCTGTCCAAGCTGCTGGGCTTTGAGCCGACCAGCCGCATCACCAGCTTCATCTACAAGGACGGCAACCAGAAGCGGCGGATGATGGGCGCGGGCAAGACGTACATCGCCAAGCCGTGGAGCGGGGAGGTGCACCTCAACGCCATCGAGTTGGGCGCGCCGGTGCTCAAACACGAGCTGGCGCATGTCTTTGGGGCGGACATCGCGCATGGCTGGTTCGGCATCCCGACGCAGTACGTCATCATGCCGCGTATGGCGATCGTGGAGGGCTTTGCGGTCGCGCTGACGTGGACGAAGGGGCGCCTCACTCCGCACCAGTGGAGTGCAGCGATGCACGAGCTGAAGATCGCTCCGCCGCTGGCGCGTATCCTGGATGCCGAGGGCTTTCTCGGGACGCACGCCGGCCAGGCGTACACGCTGTCGGGCTCATTTTTGCGATGGCTGCTGGACACGCAGGGCGTCGAGCGGTTCTCAAAGCTGTATCGGACCGGCGACATCCAAGCCGCGTACGACCGACCCGCCGCGGACGTGATCGCGGACTGGAACAGCTTTCTGGCGGATCGGGCGCTGGTCCCGCTGACCGAGGATGACCTGCGACTGGCCAAGTTCCACTTCGACCGACCCAGCAAGTTTCATGCGGTATGCGCACTGGAGGTTGCGGGCTGGGAGCGAGAGGCCGGCAAGGCGCGCCACGAAGGCGATGCGGCGCGCGCGCTGGAGCTGTACCAGAAGGTGCTGGGCCACGATCCGCAAAACCCGGCCAAGCACTGGCAGGTGCTGGACGCGCTGATCGCCGCAAACAAGCTGGACGAGGCCCTGACCGCAGCCGACGCGCTGGCCAACTACAAGTCTGCCAGCAAGGTGTTGCAGGCTCGCGCGCGCGCGCGCACGGGCGATATCCTCTGGATGCAGGACGCGCTGGACGAGGCGGCGGCGGTCTACACCGAGCTGCTGGACGAGCCGCTGGACGAGGCCAACCATCGCCGGCTGACCGTCGTGCTGGCCGCGGTGAAGTGGTCCGACGTCCAGGCGCGCGATGGCGTGCGGGACTATCTGTTGGGCCGGGTGCGAGGTCGCGACAAGGCCATCGCGCATTTGAAGCGGCTGGCTAAGGGCGCCCCCGACGTGCCCATCGTCCACTATCTCCTGGGCCGGCGTCTTTTTGCGGCGCATGAGCTGGAGGCGGCGTATCAGAGCCTTGGACGGGCGCTTGATTTGGGTCTGGGATCGGTTCGTTTGCAGCGGGCGGCTCACGAGCAGCTTGGAATCGTTAGGGTTTATACGAACAGACCGCAAGAAGCGGCTCGCCATTTCGAACAAGCGTTACATCTGCACACCAGTGATGGATTCACGGCACGGCTCGCCGATTGGGTCGCCAGATGCCGCTGGATGAGCACTCAACAGGCAAGAGGAACTTGACGGCCCCAAACTCTTCGCGGTATGGCACCTCGCATGCGGAAGGAAAGGGGGCAGTATGGAGGCGCCGTTGCCGGCCATCGATAAACGCGAGTCGTTCTTAGAGCTTCTCGACACAGGAATGACGATGCTTCACTTGGACGCGCGCAGCGACGGCGTCGACGTTCCGGAGCAGTTTAGAACCGACGTCCACCTGCGGCTGAACTTCAGCTACCGCTTCCACCTGGACACGTTCACGATCAACAAGGACAAGGTCGAGGCCAGCCTCAGCTTTGGCGGTAGCCCCTACCTGTGCGTGATCCCGTGGACCGCCGTGTTCGGCATGACGAGCCATGTGGACCAGGACTTCCGAGTCTGGCCCGAGGACATGCCCACCGAGCTGCTGCAGCAGGCGGCCGCGATGGCCGACGCCGAGCCGGTCGACTCCGTGGATTTGGATGAAGAGCTACCCGTGATCGGTGGCGCCGTCCGACGCGTCGGTCACCTGCGCGTCATCAAGTAAGAGCGGATCCGCACCGCGAAAGATCGCCAGGGTCCCAAGCGGGGCCGTCATCACAATCGCCAACACAGCCGTACTGAGGATCGCGCCTCCAGCGCTGAGGCCCTGATCCATCGGCAGCGCGGCAAAGGCCGCCTGAAGGGTCGCCTTGGGGACGAAGCAGAGCGCGCAGGCGAGCCGGGCGCGGCGCGATAGTCCGGACCCGAGCGTGGCCAGCGCGCTGCCGAGCATACGACCGCCCTGCCCCATTAGAATCACGGCCGCGGCCAGCACGCCGATGCCGGCCAGCGGCTCCAGCTCCACGGCGGCGCCGATCAGGCCGAAGAGCACGTACTGGGCGCCGGTCCAGGCCCACTTTAGACGGTCTCCCTGGGCCGTGGCCAGCTGTGGGGCGCGCGCGCGAACCGTGGCGCCCAGCGCGATGACGCTGAGCACCCAGGGGAGCTGAAAGTCCTTGCCGAGGACGGTCAGGGCGACTGCGGCGAGCCACAGCAAAAACGTGGGGCAGCGCGGCACCAGGGCCAGCAGCGAGCCCATGACGACACCCGCCAGAACGGCCGCGGCGATCTTCCATGGGATGGCCAGCAGAGCGGCGCCGACCGTCGTGTCGCCGGAGCCGGCGAGGTCGAGCGCAATCCCGAACGCGACCAACGCCACGATGTTGTCCAGCGGGGCGCCGACGAGCAGCGCTGTGAGGGCGCGGCGGCTACCGCCTTTGTGGCGCTCCAGCAGCTCGAGCAGGCTGGGGATGACGATGGCGGGGGAGATGGCGGCGACCAGAAAGCCGAGCACCAGCGCCTGGTCGAAGGGCAGCCCCAGCAGCCAGACTGCGCCGACGGTAAGCAGCGCAGCGTCCCCCAGCATGCCGAACACGCCCAGCCGGATCCCCAGCCCGCCGGCGCTGCGAATGTCACCCAGCGTCAGCCCCAGGCCGGCGCGCAGCAGCACCAGGTCCAGAATGCCGATGCGCACGGTCGACGACAGGTCGAGGAGCGCGGGCCCGGGCAGCACGGTGGGCAGCGGCAACGCGCGAAAGACGACGCCGGCGGCGATCATGCCCAGCAGCGCCGGCAGGCCGACACGCTCGGCCACGCGCCCCAGGGCAAAGGCCGCGAGCAACAGCAGGGCCAGCTCGAGGACGGCCATCAGGCGAGCCGGTTGGCGATCAATCCGTGAAAGGCGTCCAGGCCGGCCGCCTCGAAGCGCCAGCCGAGGTGCAGCCCGCACTCGCCGCAGAGCGCGTATCGCCAGTCGTAGCCTTTGAACCAGGTGAACTCGCTGCTGGGCTCGCCCTCGTGCGCGCACCCGTCGGCGGCGCGGAAGACCTCGATGTCGAAGACGTAGCCGCTGGGGTTCATGAAGCGGTGCTCGAGGGCGCCGTTGACCTCGATTCTGTGGGCGTCCGAGGTGATGGTGTGTCCGCAGTCGGCGCAGCGGATGTGCTCGTCGGTGCGCGGCTCGTCTTTGGTCTCGGGCTCGTCGCCGGCGACTCCGTCGATGCCGTCCAGGAGGTCCAGGTGCTCTTGCAGCGCCTGCGGGATCGGCGCTTCAAAGGCGCGGCCATCCGGCAGCGTGAGCCGATACGCGTGCAGCCAGAGGCGCCCGGGAAAGCCTGGGACCGGCGGGATCGGGCGGTTGGCGTAGCGCTGGTCGCCCACGATAGAGTGGCCGATGCCCCGCAGATGGCGGCGGATCTGATGCTTGCGGCCGGTGGCGGGGCTGATGCTCAAGTAGGTCAGCAGACGGTAGGCCCGCACGCGACGAAAGTGGGTCGTGCACTCCAGGCGGCGTTTGCGCCGGGTGTCCATGAGCGGCCGCGCGACGGTAAAGCGGGACTCGGTGCAGCCGTAGACCAGCGCGCGGTACTCCTTGCTGATCGCGCCGTCGGCAAACCACTGCGCCACGGTCTTGCGGACGGCCGGGTCGGGGGAGCACAGCAGGACGCCGGAGGTCGGTCGGTCCAGCCGGTGGACGGCGTGAAAGCTGCGCGGCAGATCCCACTCTTTACGGCACCAGTTGACCAGCGCTGGGATGCTGCGGTCGGCGGTACGGTGGACCACAAACCCGGAGGGCTTGTCGATAACCCAGAGATCGCCGTCCTGCGCCAGCACCCGCGGCAGGTCACTCACGCGTCGACGCCCGCAATGGGGGTGATCTCCAACACCCCGCCGTGACGCAGGATCACTTCGGCGCAGGCGGCGGCCACCTCGGCGGCCAGACTGGTGCAGAAGCCGGCGCGCTCCGGGGACTTGAAGCGCTCGAACTGCCCGGTCAGTGTGTTGCAGACGATCGAGACGCCGGGCGCATCGCGGCGGTCGACCCGCTGTGGCCACACGGCCTCGTAATCATCGATGGCGGCCTTCAAAACGGGGGTGACCGAGCCGGTCGGGTCCGGGTCCCCGAAGATCTGTCCCAGCAGCAGGCGGCCGGCCATGATCGCGCCACACTCGCCGCACCCGGTCAATCCACCGCGGCGCAGGCTCTGGTACGGCGGCGTCGGCAGGTTGAAGGTCTCGGCCAGCGCGATGCCGCAGGAGCGATGCGGCGTCTCAACGCCCGCGTACAGCGTGTGGCACTTCTTGCGTGCGGCCTCGATGAGGGCGTCTTGGTCGTCGTTCACGGGGCGACTCTACACCCGAGGGCCCGTGCGTGTCGCTGCAGCGCGGTGCTCAACGCCGCGCTGTCGGGGTCGCCCCACACGTTGTCGACGACCAGCGCCCCGTGGCGCACTCGGGCCTCGATGCGACCGACGAGCGCGCCGCGGTGGAGAAGTGGGCACACGTACCAACCCCAGCGTCGCTTGGCGGCCGGCTTGTACACCTCCCAGATGTACTCGAAGCCGAAGATGTGGTGGACCAGCTTGCGGTTCCACAACAGCGGGTCCAGCGGGCCGAGAATGCGCATGCGATCGTCCTGCTCCGGGAAGCGCCGGTCGCGAAATCCGACAGGCGCCAGATACGTCCGGCGGGCGCCCTCCACGGTCACCTCCTCAACCGCGCCCTCGGCGACCAGCTCGTCGACCAGCGGCGACTTGCGAACCTCGTGCAACATCGACCAGTGCGGCCCACTGACGCGCGCCAGCAGCCCGGCGGCCTCGACGCGCTCAAGCAAACACCAGCGCGCAAACTCACGACCGGGTGCATCCGCAAACTGCGGGATCGCGCGCTGCGGGATGTCGTAGAGCTTGCCCCGTGTCGTGCGTCCGCAGACGACGAGTCGGCAGCGCGTCCACAGCACCTCCAGCGCCATCGTGGTCGCACGCCCCGTGCCCTTCCAGCCGTGATACTCCATCGCTTTGACGGCGCCGTGGCTGGTGAGGTCCGCGGACGTGATGGGACCGCGCTCGCGAACCTCGTCAAAGACAGCCTCGATCACGCCCTGGGGCAGCTTGTGCTCGCGCTCGCGCAGACGCCACCACGGGGTCTGCACGGCCTGGTCGCGGTAGTGCGGAAACGCGTACGAGGGGATGAGGCAGCGCTCTTTGGCGAAGTGCTCAAAAGCGTGACCGGGCAGCAGGGCATCGTAGACGTCGCCCTTTTTGATGCCGTCGATGCGGGCGAGCGCCACGAGGTCCGCGTTGGTGCCCATAGGATCCAGGGGATCGAGCTGAATGCAGCGCAGATCCAGGAGGGTCGCACGCACGCCGTCGTGGCCGCGCTCGGCCCGCATCTGTCGCAGACCAAGCCGACCCAACAGCCAACTGCGCGCGGTCGCTTTTGTGATGGTTTGCACGCTTCGGAGCACTATCACGACGCCCTCCAAAGAGGTACCGTAAGCGGGTGAGCCGACGCGTATATGTGATCTGCGGCGAGTACTCCGCGCATCCCCGCTCCATCGAGGCGGGTGAGCAGGACGCGCTGCGGGAGTTTCGTAGTTATCCCAACGAGGGCGAGGACTGGGAGCGGGAGATGACCCGCCTGTTCTTCCGGTATCCGCGCAGGGCCGGGGGCTGGGCCAAGCTCGGCTGCGAGGATCCGGTGGATCTGTCGGACCTGCTGGCGTCTGCAGGGCACCGCGCGCTGGCGTCGCTGCACGAGCTGCTGGGGGAAGAGGACTACACGACCACCCTGCGCACGGTCACCGACCTGATGGTGACGTCCATGCCGGGCATCGCGGTGCATCAGGTGATCAGTCCGGCGCTGATCCCGCAGATGTTGCGGGCCCTGCTGCGGCTACCGTTCGACTGCCGGTGCCAGTTTGTGGTGGGCACGTCCGACAGCGGGGCGTGGGCCTTTGCCAACGCGGTACGCGCGGCGCGCAAGACCAAGTCGACGATCTTGTTGGCGGCCGGTCAGATGATCCCGTCGGGTTATGCGGCGCAGCAGCGCATTCGTGCGGTGCTGGGCAAGGCGGATCAGGCGGCCGGGCTCGACATGCTGTCGGTCGGCGACTTCCTGATGGACACGATTCGGCGCAGCCAATCGACGCTGAGCCGAGAGGAGCTGCGGGACGCGCTGGATGGCGTGCGGCGACGGAAGTTCCGGGCGTCCTCAACGTATCCGTCGGCGATGTTGAGCGACGCGGAGTACGACCTGGCGCCGTCGCTGACGACCTATTACAAGGCCAGCGATGTGGCCCCGGCGTGCTGCGGCGCGGCGGCGGTGGTGATGACGTCCGATGAAGATCTGGTCAAGCGGATCTGCGAGCGGGAGCACGAGCGGTTTGTGGCCGTGCCGATCATCGAGGTGCTGGGCGTCGGTGAGGGCTCGAGCAACCCCAACGTCACGTATCGGCAGTCGCCGCTGACGTTCGGGTCGCCGATCACGCAGGCCCTGACCGCCGCTGCTATGGACTCCGGCCTGCCGATGGACACGTACGCGACGTCGGCATTTGGCGTGCTGCACGACGCGTTTCCCAGCATCGAGCTGATGTTCTTGCTGGGGATCGGACTGGACTTCGAGAGCGCGCTGGCGCGGATGCGATCGCATTGGCCCAACCCGTATGGCGGGCTGAACGTCTTTGGGCATGCCCTGGGGGCGTCCGGGCTTGTGCAGATCTGTAAAGCGCACCACACCTTCTGTGGGGACAAGCGGTATGCGCTGGGTCCGAACACGGACACGGCGTGGGCGGTGCATACCGGGCGCATGAACCTGAAGCTGGCGTTTACGACGTCTGTGGGGGGCCCGCTGTCACACGTTGTGGTGTGCATGTTCAAGGGCGGCGCGGAGGAAGTGGAGTCGCGGCGCACGATGAACATCCCGATCAACCGGCCGAACCTGACGGCCGAGCATCAGGAGCGGCGGCGCGCGATTCGCGACCACGCACTGGATCATCGGCGGGCGGTGGAGGCTGCCGGGGTGCGCTATGTGGAGGGCGTGACCGAGGTCGACCTACGCAGCTGCATCCACACGCTGACCCACGAGCAGCTGAACCTGCTGCCGCTGAAGGGGCTGGCGGATGTGGTCGTGGAGGACCACGTCGAAAAGGCGCGGGCCGACCTGATCGTGCGTCTGGGCATGCTTGGGCGGGCGATCCGGGCACGCAACGCCAATGTGGTCAGCGACTATGACGAGGCGATCCGCGATCTGGTGTCGCGCTGGCGAAAGGCGCGGCTGCTGGTCGGCGATACGCACGGCATGAGCGCGGAGGAGGTGGACCGCCGGATCACGAACGCGGTGAAGCGCTGTCTGCGGATTCCGGTGGCCATCGTCAGCGCGGAGTCGGGCGGCGCGCGGCGTCGTGCGAGCGGCGTGAGAACCAAGAAGATCCCGCCGGCGCGCGAGGTGGTCGTGCTGGGCGAGCTGGAGCCGTTCCTGGACGCGGAGTTCATCGAAGCCGTAGACGGCGGCCATGTTCCAGTCGAGACGGAGCCTGCGCTGCTGCCCTGGTGGCACGTGCGGTCGGCGCACCGAAAGTAGTTTCCAAGAAAGAGGAGTTCTTAGATGGCGAACGCGATGAGCGTGGAGACCGTGGACCACGTCGCGACGGTGACGTTGAGCGCGCCCACGATGCCGCCGGCGTTTTTTGATGACCTCGGCGAGACGTTCAG
Source organism: uncultured Myxococcales bacterium (assembly GCA_964545715.1). GTDB lineage: Bacteria > Myxococcota_A > UBA9042 > CAZJHX01. The sequence goes on along the minus strand of CAZJHX010000016.1, from coordinate 41,699 downwards.
GGCGCTGAGTCGGGACACGGCCCTGCGCTGCGTGGTGGTGCGGGGTAGCACGAAAGCGTTCAGCTACGGGTTGGACCTGGCTCAGGCGTTTCAGAAGCACGGCCCGATCTTGACCGGGGCGAACCTGGCGGAGCCCCGGATGCGGCTGCGCGAGCTGATCAAGCAGTGGCAGGCGGACATCACGGCGGTGGCGGCGTGCCCGGTGCCCGTGATCGCGGCGATCCACGGGTGGTGTATTGGCGGTGGGCTGGATCTGGCGAGCGCGTGCGACATTCGGCTGGCCAGCGCCGACGCCAAGATTTCACTGCGGGAGACCAAGATCGCGATCGTGGCTGACCTCGGCAGCCTGCAGCGGGTCCCGACCCTCATCGGGCAGGGGCTGACGCGCGAGCTTGCGTTCACAGGGCGCGACATCGGGGCTGAGGAGGCCAAGGCGATTGGGCTTGTGAATCACGTGTACGCCGACAAGGACGCGCTGTGGGCTGCTGCCGATGCGCTGGCTGCGCAGATCGCCGCCAACGCGCCGCTGACTGTGCGCGGGGTGAAGCAGGTGCTGGACTACTCGCGCGACCACTCCATAGACGACGGCCTCAACTACGTCGCGGCGTGGAACAGCGCGTTTATGGCGTCCGAGGATTTGGGGGAGGCGGTGGCGGCGTTCATGAATCGCCGCGAGCCCACCTTCAAGGGGAAGTAGCTTCTACTTGCAACGGCCGATGCCGTTCTCGATGGAGATCGGCTCGAAGTCGCCGCCCGGGCAGTCGTCGATGCAGATGACGGTAGCGCCCTCGGCGAACTCGTTGATGCTGCACACCTCGGTGCACTCGCTCTGGTAGCACATCAATCCCGCCGCGCAGTCTTGCAGATACTGACACGGTGACCCCGTCGCGCCCTCGTTGCCCTTGTCCAGGCAGGCGGCGCCGTTGTTGACCACGTAGCAGTCCTTGCCGGCGTCCTCGCAGTCCTGTTTCCAGAAGTTGCAGGGGATCTCGGGCTCGGCGTCGGTGCAGAAGCCCACGCCCCACTCCTGCGGGCTCAAGCCGTTGGAGGCGCCGCAGCGGTTCTCGCACTTGGTCTCGGCCTCGGCGTCGTCTTTGAGGCTGCAGGCCAGCGAGCACTGGCTGTTGACGCAGAGCGTGCCTGGGACGCAGTCGTTGGTGAACTGGCACGCAGCCCCCTCTTTGGAGGCGCCGGCGTTCAGGCATTGCCAGCCCTGGGTCGTCGGGTAACAGCCCTGACCGGCGGCGCAGCCCTCCTGCTTGAAGAGATCGCACTCTTTTGGCGGCTCCGCGCCCAGGCAGATGCCGATGCCGTTTTCGTTGTTGACCGCGTTGATGCCGCCGGTGCAGGTGTCGGCGCATTTGGGCTCGTCGGGTCCGACATCGATGATGGCGCAGATCTCGGTGCACTCGATGAGGCACTGCAGGCCGGGCGTGCAGGAGTTGGAGCCGGCGGCCTTGCAGGGCTCGCCCTTGGCCAGGGTGCCGGCGGGCATGCACTTGGTCGCGTTGTTGCTCAGGTAACAGCCCTGGCCCTCGGGGCAGGTGCTCTGGTCAAACGCGTTGCAGCCGATGGTGATCTCCCCGCAGAACTGCGCCGTCTCGCCGCCCTGGAAGTTGACGTTCTGGTCGCACTTTCGGTCGGAGGGGCAGTCCGCGTCGGTGATGCAGAACTTGCGGCAGACATTGCCCTCGGCGGCGTCCAGCGAGAAGCAGGCCATGCCCTCTTCGCAGTTTGCCGACGTGGAGCAGGTCGCGCCGATGTCGCCCACACCGATCTTGGTGCAGCCGAAGACGCCGCCCAAAAACGAGCAGTGCTCGCCGTCGTCGCAGCCCAGGTTGCAGTAGGGGTTGCAGCTGGCGCCCTCGGGCGGCGCTTTGTCGCAGGGGCCCAGGTCGGGTCCGGTGTCGGTGCCCGTGTCGTCGCCGGTGTCGTCGGTGCCGGTGTCGTCGCCGGTGCCATCACCGCTCTTGGTGCAGACAAAGTCGCCGTCTTTGTCTTTTTGGCACTTCAGGCCCTCGGCGCAGTCCGAGGCTGCGGTGCAGGGCTCGCCTTCTTCCGCAGACCCACTGCTCTCACCGGGGTCGCTGGCACAGGCTGTAATGAAAACAATCGCAAAAACCGCAAGGTTCGATCTCATGGGTACGCTCCACACGTAGTCACCGGGAAGCTAACAGTTAGGGGCCGGTCAAATCAATTAAGCAGGCATTTAGCCGTGGCGCTGCGGGCGAACGTTGCTGTAACGTCCTTGATGCCGGGGGTACTGGGTCCTAAGATACCTGCGCGACCCCCTTGGAGGAACAAGATGCAAGCGATGAGCAAGATGTGGTTGGTCACCACACTCGTCCTGGCGCTGAGCGCATCTGGCTGCGCCAGCGAGGGCGACACGGACCTGGATGAAACGCCGGAAGACCCGGCAGGTACCGCGGTCGATGATCCGGGCCCCGATGAGACGACGGACGGCAAGACCGAAGAAGAGTTCAAGCCTGAAGAGGGTGGGCCGGGTTGCCAGTTCGACGAAGCCAAGGTCGGCAACATCATCGGCAAGCACATCGAGAACTACACGCTGAAGACGTATCAGGGGGATCCCTACTCCCTGCATCAGAACTGCGGTGACGAGCAAAAGGCGGTGTGGATCATCCTGTCCACAGGCTGGTGAGGCGCCTGCGAAAGCTACGTCGTCGACGTAGAGCCTCTCTGGAGAAAGTACAAGGACAAGGGTCTGGCCATCATGTGGATCATCGGCGAGACCAAGGACAAGGGAGCGCCGACCATCGAGCAGTGCGAGCAGTTTGTGAAAGAGAAGGACGTCACGTTCCCGGTCATGCGGGACGCGTTCTTCCTCCAGACGTACGCACACATCAAGTCGCACTCCAACGCGCTGCCGCATCAGTACATTCTGGACGCCAAGACCATGGAGCTTGTCTACGCGACCGGTGGCGTGCCCCAGGGCAACGCCGAGGCGCGTGGCGTGCTGACCGATCTTCTCGGCATCCCGGTCGAGTAACCCCCCGACAAGAAGATAGTCCGACACACGCTGCTTGCGGTTTGGCCGGCTTGCCCTTATCCTCCTGACTGACCGGTCAGTCAGGACCGTCTTGGGAGGCGCCGCCAATGTTGGATCAGTCGACAGTAAACGTGGACGTGCCGTCGGTACGACGCATCCTGACAGCCGCGCGTGAGTGCTTCGGGCAGCTCGGCTACAAGGGCGCGTCCATGAACCGAATCGCGCGCGAGGCCGAGGTCAGCAAGTCGCTGCTGCACTATCACTTCGACTGCAAAGAGAACCTGTTCGTGGCCGTTCAACTCATGCTTCTGCGGGAGCTGCTCGATCAGATCCGGACGCTCACGGGCGGCCCCAGCACGGTCGAGCAGTTCACCCTGGCGCTGGACCGCGTGATGGACTTTGTGGAGGCCGAGGTCGCCGACTTTCGCATACTGCTGGAGTTCCATCAGCAGGCGGCAACCAACCCCGCCATCGCGCAGCGCCTGGTCGTCTTCAACGATCAGGTCAACAAGCTGGTGGTCGACGGCATCCACAACATCCTGGGCCCCATGACCGAGCGCCTCTTCATCCCGCCAGAGCGCCTCGCGCGCCTGCTGCGCACGATGTTCGACGGCCTGATCCTGCACCTGGCCTATGCGCCGGACGACACCGACAAAGAGATCATTCGAGAGACGTTCGCCGACGCCCGGGCCCTGATCGCCCAGGCCCTGCTCAAGGAGGTCATCTGATGCCCAGCCTGCGCAAGCGCTTCACAATCCCGTACAACATGTTCGATCCGAGCAACTACGGACTCAGCGCGAAGAACGCCAAGATCCTGGAGCGCATCTACCACAAGGGCCACGCCCACGCGTGGGACGGCCAGGAGGTGCTCAGCTCTCTCATCGAGACTCACGGCGACCCGTCGCTGCCGGCAGAGACCAAAAAAGCCCTGGGGCGCGTCTTCTCCATCATCATGTGGGGCGAGCTCGCCGCCTGGCGCATCAGCGCTGAGCTGGCTGACGAGATCGAGCCCCTGCACGCCAAGATGGCCGCCACAAGCCAGGCCTTCGACGAGGCACGCCACTTCTACGTCATGCACGACTACCTCGTGGCCCTCGACGCCCTCCCGGACGCCCTCCCCTGGGGCCCGAGAAAGCTGCTCGAAGACGTCATGAACGCGGACCACCTCTCCAAGAAGCTCATGGGCATGCAGCTCATGGTGGAGCCCGTCGCGCTCACCCTCTTCCACGTGATCAAGCAGATGGAGCTCGAGCCCGTCCTCACGCACCTGCTGCCCTACTACGAAAGAGACGAGGCCCGCCACGTCGCACTCGGCATCCAGTACCTGCCCGCCATGCTCTCCCGCATGTCGGTCGCCGAGCGCCTCTCCCTGTGGGGCTTCCAGATGAAGCTCCTCACGTACGAGATCTGGGCCAACATCGATCTCGCTCGGGATCTCAAAGCCCTGGGAGTGGACCCAAGAAAGCTCATCGAAATCGGCAAGGGCAAACAGATGAAGGCCCTGGACATGGTCAACGAGTCCCTGGGCATCGAACCGACCCTGCCCAACATCATCATGGGCCGCTACGCCGACACGCTCACCGAGCTCACCCTCCCGCAAGAGGAGGGCGTCACCCTCACCGATCGCCTACGCAACACCCTCAACGTAGCCATCCACGGCACCATCACGCCCGACATGGAGCTCACGCCGACCATCACAGACGACCAGACCCCGCTGGTACGCTCGGCCAAGGCCCGAGACAAGAAAACCCACCTGCGCGCCACCGCCTGACCCACCGCGGCGGCCCCACACCTCGCCATTCAGGGCCAGGATGACGCATCCAACGCCCCAATGGCGCGATACCTCGCCATTCAGGGCCAGGATGACGCATCCACCGCCTCAATGGCGCGATACTGAGGCGTGGCTAGTCGGCGGCGAGGACGGCGGCAGCCTGGGCGGTGAACTCGGTGTCCGGGGGGAGCTTGCCCTCGGCGTGGTGCGGGCGGCCTCCGCCTCGGCCTTTTAGGGCGGCTGCCAGGCGCTTCAGGGCGGCTCCGCAGTCCAACGTGCTGGTGTCGGGGCGGGCGAGTACGACGTGGCCGGCGGCGCCCATCAGAGCTGCGACTCGGCCGGTGTGGGTGATTCGGGCGGCCAGCGAGCGCAGGACCGGCGGGGCGGCGTCGGGGAGCGCGGCGATGAGCGGGTCGGCTGGGTCGGTGAGCAGGCGGGTGGCCAGGGCGTCGGTGATGAGCGACTCGTTAGCCTTCAGGGTCGCCTTTGAGTCCTTGAGCTGACGCGTGAGCTTGTCGACGGCCGCCTGGACCGCCTCGGGGTTGCAGGTGAAGTGCCTGGCCAGGTCTTGGATCAGCGCTGCCTCCTGAAAAAGGCGGGTGCGGGCCCGGGGGCCGGCAGCGAAGGTCAGGCGCAGGCCACCCTTGTAGGCTTCGGTGGCCGTGACTCTCAGGAGGCCGACCTGGGCCGTGGAGGTGCAGTGGGTGCCGCCACAAGGGGTGTGGTCGAAGTCGCCGATCGCCACGATGCGTACGGCGGAGTTCACCTTTATCGCTCGGCGCAGTGGGAGGGTCGCGAGCTGGGACGGGTCCGGATACCAGGCGCGTACGGGGAGGTCGGCGTCGATCAGGCCGTTGACCAGGGACTCCGCCCGGGCGATGGCTCGGTCGGTCACGTCCGCTGTGTCGAGATCGATGGTGCAGCGACGCTTGCCCAGCCTTGACGAGCGCGTTGGGGCGTCCGCCTGAGCCAGGGCGCCGCTCAGCATGTGTTGGCCGGTGTGCTGGGCCATGTGGATGCGGCGGCGGGTCTCATCTACCACACCGACAACCTGCGAGCCCAGCGATGGCAGCGGGCCTTCCAGCACGTGGTGGACTCGCCCGACATCGTCGACCTGGACATCGACGACGCGGGCCTCGTCCAGGGTGCCGTGGTCCGCCAGCTGCCCTCCGGACTCAGGGTAGAAGGCCGACTGATCCAGAACCACAGATGGTCGGTCGCCGACGGCTCCATGGCCCACGACCTCTGCATCGAAAGTCAGTCGCAGAGAGTCGTCATAGTGCAGGCGTTGGGTTTGAATCACGGGCGCTCTCTGCAGGCTAGTCGTCCAGCGTCTCTATCTGAACCTTGCCGGTCGGCTTCCGCTTCGGCGGCGGGGCAGTGCGGGCCGGGTCGCGGGGAGCGCTCTCGTCCAGCAGCTGGATTCTTGGAGCTCTGCCCGGTTTGCGCGGCTTGCCCGGTTTGGCCGCCGGTGCCTGTTTGCGCAGACTCGCCGACCTACCCTCGCCCAGCAGCTCAACGCGCGCGCCGCCACCCTCGTTGGCTTTCGGCTTGCGGGCACGCTTTGGCCGGCTCGCCGCGCTTGGCCGGCTCGGCTTGGCTCGTGGCTTGCGGGAGCGCGTCTTGGTCCGACGCGCCGCGCGCTTCGGTTTGCGGACGGCGGTCGTCGTCAACGCCGTCAGACGGACGTCTTTCATGATGCCATCGTCGCGGTCCAGCTCGCCCACGCGCACCGTGACCTTCTCCGAGATGTGCCCCCGCAGAGAGACCTGATACTCGTACTCGCCCGGCTCCAGGTTCAGTTGCAGCGGCGCGGACCCCAGCTTCTCGCCCTCGCTGGTCGAGATCGTGGCGCCCTTGGGCGTTGTACGCAGCATCACGCCAATCGGGCGCGGCTCCTCGACGGCCTCTTCGGCTGGCGACTCCGGCGCTTCCTCGGCCGGCTCATCGGGCTGCGGCGCCGGCGTGTCAGGTACCGTCTCGGGTTCCTCCTTCGGCGCGTCCAGCGGCTGCGGCTTATCACCCGGGCCCGGAGCCACCGGCGCGTCGCCCAGCTCCCCGACCGGCGGGTCCTCGATCACGACTCCTGAGCCCGAGCCACCCGGCAGCCTGGCAGCCGTCAGCGTGCCCGACCGCTCTGCCGCCACCTCACCTGTCTCGTCCACCGGCGGCCCGTCGTGGCCAAACATCCCCGGGAACACCAGTACGCCCAGCAGGATGGTCACCGCGGCGGCCACCCCCGCCACGATCCAGGGCAGCACGCGATCGCGTCGGCTGTAATACTCCATGCTGTGCAGGCTGTCCCCGGACGGGGTCGCCTGCGACTCCGGCACCGCGTGAAAGTCTGCCGACAGCAAATACACGGCCTCCGGATCGTCCGGATGATCCGCCGGCAGGGTGTGCGCCACCTGCGGCCCATAATTCGGCAGGGCGTGCTGGTCCGAGATCGACAGATCCTGCGGCAGCTTTCGCACGACGCGGTCCAAATCCGACCGCATCTCCCGCGCGCTGGCGTAGCGCTTATCCGGGTCCTTGGCCAGGGCCCTCAGAATCGCCGGCTCCAGCCCCTCGGGCAGCTCGACGTCGGGCGCCAGCTCGCGCAGCGGCGGCACCGGCTCGGTGATGATCTTGTGATAAAGCTCGTAGTCCGTCGGGTTGCCCGTAAACGGCAGCTGACCCGTGATCATCCGATAGAGAATAATCCCCAATCCATAGATGTCCGTGCGCGCGTCAATCCGGCCCCGCCACTGCTCGGGCGCCATGTAGCTTGGCGTGCCGCACACGACCTGTCGCTGGCCGGTCACATCGAATTCGGCCTGCCCCACCGGCCGAGACGCCGCGTCCGCATCCGAATCGGCAAAGTACTTGGCCAACCCGAAATCCAGCACCTTGACGAAGTCCATATCCTCGCCGGTCGGCGTCAGGAACAGGTTACTGGGCTTCAAGTCGCGATGCACCACCCGCTTGCTGTGCGCGTGCGACAAAGCTCGCAGCACCTGAATCGCGATATGCAGCGCCCGTCTGACCTCCAGCCGCTGGTGGGTCTTCAGCGCCTGCTCGACCGTCTGGCCGTCCAGATACTCCATCACCAGAAAGAGCTTGCCGTCGTCCGTGGGGCCGTAGTCGAAGATCGTCACGATGTTGGGATGCCGCAGGTTGGACGCGATGCGCGCCTCCCGCTGAAAGCGCCGCATCGGCACCTCCGCGCTCGGCGGCAGCAGCTTCACGGCCACGGGCCGGTCGATGTGCGTCTGTCGCGCCAGCCACACCGTGCTCCCCATCCCGCCCACGCCGATCAGCCGCTTCAACTGATAGCGCCCGCTCAGCTCCTGGCCCGAGAGGTCCTCCACAGGCGGCCAGCCGTCGCTGGGACAGCGCGCGATCTGCTTGGGAAAGCGCGTCAGACAAGCCGGACAGAACCAGCTCATTCGTCGTCCTCGCCCGCCGCCTCGCAGACCGCATTGAACACCGGGTCCGTGTAAGAGCCCTCAGCTGAGAAGATCTCCCCCAGGCTGGCGACCTCCGCCGCCTTCAAGTCCAAGAACCAGGCCTCGATCTCCGCCGGCGCCTCGCCCGTCGCGCTGTCGAACGTCAGCGCGCCCGAAGCGCCCACCAAATCGATCGTCGCGTTCTCGCCGTTGCGCAGCGCCTGAATGCTGGCGTTCCACTTGCTGTTGCCCACGTTGACCTCGGCGCCCTCGGACAGCCGCCCCATCGCCGTCGCCAGCGCCGCGCCCGTCAGCTCGGACGGCTTCAGGTCGCCCGCCGCCGCGATCGCATAACCCAGCAAATACAGCGCGTCGTACGCGTTGGCGTTGAACGCCCCCGGCGGCTCCTTCCAGCGGCTCTCGTATCGCAGCGCAAACGCCTGGTACGAGGTCCCTGACGGCGACGCCGGGTTCGTCCCGATCGCCTTGCACAACAGCTCGTCCGGCACCGCGCCGATCAGGTCACCCGACTTCGTGCCGTCCGTCAGGATGAAGCGCGTAAAGCCCTCCTGCGCCGCGAAGTTCATAAAGGCGATGCCGTCCTCCAAAAAGCCGATCAGCACGATGACATCCGGTTTGAAGGCCTTCAGCTCGATGATCGCCTCTGTCTGGTCGGTCTCTTCGGTGTCCTTGCCATACGACCGCGAGAAGAAGGCGTTTTCACAGTCAAAAGTGGCCGCGTCATCCAGGCACACACGCGCATGCACGGCGTCTCGCAGGCCGCTGCCGTAGGCGTCGTCCCGATGGATCACGGCGATGGACCGGAACTCGGACGCCGCCAGGTACCTGGCGATAGCCTCCCCTTGAATCGCGTCACTCGGGGCCGTCCGCCACAGCAGGCCGTCGTCGGGCAGGTCGGTCAGCGCCGGAGACGTCGACGCCGGGCTGACCATCAGCATGCCGCGCGCTTTGGCGATCTTGGTAAACACCTCGATCGTGATCGAGCTGGCCGCCGCGCCGACAACCGCCGGCACGCGCGCCACATCCGCCAGGTGCGCCGCCGCGGTCTTCGCGGCCTCGGGATCCGTCCCGGTGTCACAAGAGATCACCGCCAGCTGGCGACCGAACAGCCCACCGGCCTGGTTGATCTCCTCAACTGCCAGCTCCACAGCCTTGTCGATCGGTGGGCCGTACGCCCCAAGCTCGCCCGACGCCGGCAGCAGCGTGCCCAGCAGGAAGACCTCATCGCTGATCTTCTCATCCGCGGCCACGCCGTAGAGACGGGTGCAGCCGGCCCGCAGCAGATCGGCGTAGGTGCCCGTGGCCGGGTCTTCGTCAAAATCCAGCACCAGCGTGCACCCGGCGACACAGCCGAGCGCCACGATCAGCGCCGCACACGCGACCACCGCCGCGCGGGCCATCACAGAGTGCCACCGAACAGGAGCACCGCCCCGCCGTCCCCGACCGCCGCGCCAACCCGCCATCGGGGCGCCGCCGCGCTCGTGCTGCCACGCTTGTCAGCCGTCAGCGCCACGATGAGCCCGGTCACGACAGCCGCGCCACCGACGCCCCAGAGGATGTCCGCGGTCAGCGCCTCAGACTTACCTGTGTCTCGCAGCGCATCGCGCTCGACCAGATCGCCCGACGCCTTGAAACCGTCATGCGTGTTCTTGGCCATCACGCTCACCACAGTCGCGCCGCCCAGCGCGGCGACGCCCAGGCCAAGGGTCACCCAACCCGTGATCTCTTGACCGCTCATGCCCGCATTCGGGTCCGTCGACACGTTCGGTCGGGGCGCCGGCTGAGCGTTTCGCGGTGCACGTGGGCGCGACGAGTCCACAAACGGGACCTTGGGCCGCTGCTTCAGCGCCGACACCCGGGCGATAGCCCGCTCGACGACGTCCGGCTCCGCGTCAATGGCCTGGATATAGCGCCGGTAGTACGTGACGGCCAGCTCCGCCTCGCCCAGCTTGCGGTCGTACACGTACGCGATGTTGTAGAGCAGCGCCCCCGCGGGCTCCAGCCGGTAGGCGCGCATGTAGTAGCCGATGGCGGCCTCGAAGCGGCGCTCCTTGAATGCCGCGCGCGCCTCGTTGGCAAGCTGCTCGACCTGCTGCAGGTTGCGGTCCGGCGGCCGGGCGTCGCTCGTCGAAGGCACAGCAATGCACACGATAATCGCTGCCGCCAGGGTCGATAGGAGCCGGTTTGTCAGATACGCCGCCACGAAGTCTTTGAATCCGCCCTTACTATTCAAGGGTACCAGATAGGGGTCAAGCACTATAACGCGCTAACAATGTTCAGAGTTTAGGAACCCGAACCGCCTTGTAATTAACCTCAAAGAACCAGCCCAATTCGCCGTCCTTCTCGATGAGCTCATCCTCATCAAGGAGGTCGGAGAGCACCAGATCGCCAAAGCCGGGGACGTAAATCGTCGTAGCCTGGGCGGTCTCCTGGTTCATAAAGCCCTGCACAAAGGCCTTCGTGAGCCCTGTTGGATCGCCGGAATCCTCCAGTACGAACTTGCCGGCGGTGAACGCCTCTTTAAACCCGAGCGGCACGCCCGCCAGGTCCAGCGACATGTCGGACTCGGTTGTGGTGTAGCACGCGTCGTTGCCCGAGAACGCGGTGCATGTCCCCGGCGGCTGCATCAGCGTATCCTCAAAAAACGTCGCCTCGTCATAGAAGTCGCACCACAAGATGTTGCCGTCGGCGTCGCGTGGGCACTGCCCGCGGCCAAAGCCCATCGTCACCTCGACGCCGGCCGCAAAGTCGAACGGCTCAAACAGGCCGACGATGTCCATCGGCTCCTCGGTGGTCGTCAGGTGGCTGCCCAGGTACGCGTTTATCGCGGCCGAGATATCGACGACCTCGCCCGTCTGCGGATTCGCCAAAAAGAACGACGGCTTCAGCACCTGCACCCAGTTGACCCGGAACATGGCGCCCGCCGAGATGGCCGGCGGCAGGTTCACCTCAGGCTCGTCCACATCCTCCTCGGGCACGTCCTCTTCGGGTGGGCCGACGTCTTCCGCGGTGTCCTCGATCTCGACAGGAACGGGCACGTCCTCGGCGATCACGTCGCCGTCGTCGGTGTCTGTGGCTTCGACATCCTCCGGCACATCCGACGTCCCGGCGTCAGGCGCAACCGCCGCGTCAACGACGTCGGTGGGCGCAGGCGCCGTGGGCTCGTCCGAGCCGCACGCGACCAGCAAGAGGATCGAAGCGATGGTTATCGTGGTTCGCATCGCCGTACTGGGTTGCAACAATATAATAAAGCACTGGGGTTAGTCACCGCCGATTTGTTAAACTGCGCGCCGGCGACCGCTGAGTGGGAGGTATGTTCATGTCGTTACGTTTCGTCGCAGCTCTGTCCGCGTGTGTCCTGGCGATGGGATGCAGCGACTCCACCGACCCCGGCGAGGGCGGGCTCTCTCAAACAGGCATCGATGGCGGCGGCGACGGAACCGCGGGAACCGGCGACGGGGACACCGGCGACGGGGACACCACAGATACCGGCGATGTCGTTGGAGACACGACCGGCACCGACGCCAAGCCGACCTGCGGCGACGGCGTGTGCGAAGGCGACGAGACACCCGACAGCTGCCCGCTGGACTGCCAGGGCGCCGGCCCGGTGTGCGGCGACGGCAGCTGTGACCCGGGCGAAAACCCCAACAACTGCCCGCAAGACTGCCAGGGCGGAGGCGGGGGCGCCGGTGAGTGCCTTCAGAAGAACTGCGGCGACGAGCTGAAGGCCTGCCAGGGCAACCCGAAATGCGTCGAGCTGCGCAAGTGCTCCGGCGGGTGCCAAGGCAACCAACAGTGCCTGCAGAAGTGCTCGCAGGAGGCCGGTGAGGAGGCCGTCGAGACGTTCCAGGGCATGATCCAGTGCGGCCAGGAGAACAACTGCTTCGGCGGCCAGCCCGGCCAGTGCGGCAACGGCAACTGCGACCCGGGCGAGAACCCCAACAACTGCCCGCAGGACTGCAGCGACGACGGGGGCGACCCCTTCGAGTGCCTGAGCGAGAACTGCGGTGAGCAGCTGGAGAAGTGCTTCAACAACCAGCAGTGCGCCCAGACCCTGGGCTGCGTGCAGGACTGCGCCGGCGACGAGAACTGCAGCGCCAAGTGCCTGAATGATGCCAACGGTCCGGCCGCCGAGATGCTTGGCCAGATCCAGCAGTGCGGGGAGACAAACGGGTGCTTCGGCAACAGCCAGGGCAAGTGCGGCGACGGCGTCTGCGACGGCCCGGAGACCTCAGACACCTGCCCCGAGGACTGCCAGCCGGACCCGATCGACAGCTGCCTGGAGGACAACTGCACCGACCTTTACTACGAGTGCGTGGAGTGGGAGCCCTGCGCCAAGCTCGGCGAGTGCCTGGACGCCTGCGAGACCAACCAGTGCTTCAATCAGTGCTTCTTCGGTGCGCCCGACGGCGCCGGATTCCTGATGGAGGAGCTCCTCAACTGCGGCGACCAGCACAACTGCTTCGACGGCGGCGGCGGGGGCAACGACTCCTGTGAAGGGAAGTGCGGTGAGCTGTCCGAGACCGCCCCCTGCCAGTGCGACGAAGACTGCATGGCGTTTGGCGACTGCTGCGACGACTACGTGGAGCTGTGCGACGAGGGCGGCGGCGGCAACCCCGACGTCTTCGAGTGCCTGGTGGGGGAGTGCAACCCCGGCATGTGCCTGAACTTCCCCGGCTGCGCGGCGGCTTTCGAGTGCATGACCGGCTGCGAGTCCGACGGCTGCTTGAAGGAGTGCATCGACGACGCCCCAAACGGCGCCAAAAACGTGCTGAACAACGTCGCCGAGTGCGGCTTGAACCACGAGTGCTTCCCGTTCGACGGCGGCGGCGGCCCCGAGTGTGGCAACGGCGAGTGCGAGGACGGCGAGAACTTTGAGAACTGCGAGGAGGACTGCGAGCCTCCCGAGCCGGCCAGTTGTGAAGGCAAGTGCGGCGAGTTCGACGTCCAGAACTGGCCCTGTCAGTGCGATTCTCAGTGCGCCCAGTTCAACGACTGCTGCGAAGACTACAAACAGCTATGCACCGATGAGCCGCCGGTCAACGAGGTGCACCAGTGCCTGGTCGACGGCTGCAACGTGGGCAACTGTCTCAACTTCAACGGCTGCAGCAACGCGTTTGCGTGCCTCACAGAGTGCGAGAGCCAGGGGTGCCTGGACGAGTGCGTGGACGACGGCCCCAACCCCGCCAAAGGGCTGCTGGGCGAGGTCGCGGCATGCGGCGTGGAGATCGGCTGCTACGAGTTCGGCGGCGTCGAGCCACCTGACCCTGATGTGCCGCCCGAGACCTGCATCTTCAACAAATGCGAGGACCAGGTGGAGCAGTGCACGCAGAGCATCGAATGCGTGCTGGGGCTGCAGTGCATCAAAGAGTGCGAAGGCGACGAGGGCTGCGCCGAAGAGTGCGCCAAAGCGCAAGACGGCGACAGCTTGTTCATCGTGCTGGAGTGCGCCTTTGAGAAGAAGTGCTTCGGCTGAGTCTTATAGGGCGATCAGCGTCCAGGCAAAGACCAGCTGCGCGGCGTAGTACAGGGGCAGACCCACCAGCCGATTGAGGAAGTCCTTCGCCACAAACCGATCGCGCGCCACCGTGAGATCGGACAAGAAGAAGAGCACCGCGGCAAACGGGATCCGCCAGTCCTCTGTGACGGTCCACGCGCCAAACGACAGGACCGCCATGGCAGTAATGACCACAACGTAGGCGATCACCGGCCGGTACAGACGATCGGGCACGCTGGGCAGCAGCCACCGTGCGACCACGATAGCGGCGCCCAGCATGGGCACCAGCGCGACCAGGGCGGTGGTGACGTCGATTCCGACGACGAGAAACGCCACGCAGTACCCGACGTGTCCCAGCAAAAATGAGACGAGCCCCAACAGGAACCACGGTGGGTCCTTGGGGATAAGAAAGACGTCGCCGAACCACGACAGCACCAGCGCCGCGAGCACCGCCTGGCCGTAGCCGCTGTCCAGCGCGCCCGCTGACAAGGCCGCGGCGATGAAGCCGACCGACGCGATCGGCTTGGCCACCATGATCAGCTGACGCACGCCGCGATACTCCGCCGCCAGGACGACGGCGAGGGCGCCTGCAGTCAATGCAATCCAGGCCATCATCGCAGCTTGATGGTGAGCAGGCCGATCAAGGCGCACATGATGGAGACGATCCAAAAGCGCACGACGACGCGCGGCTCAGCGACGCCTAGATGACGGAATGTGAGATGCAGCGGCGCCCGATAGAACAGCCGGCGGCCCGCGATCGACTCGCCGATTTTGCCCTGCAGCAGCGAGGAGCCGACCTCGATCACGAAGACGAAGCCCACGATGACAAACAGGATCTCCTGCTTGAGCAGCAACGCCACGGTGGACAGCACCCCGCCCAGCGCCAGCGCACCCGTGTCGCCCATGAAGACTTCCGCCGGGTACGCGTTGTACCAGAGGAAGCCCAGCCCGCCGCCCGCCACCGCCGCACACAGCACTGTCAGCTCCTCGGTACCGGGGATGTACTCGAACTGCAGATAGCCCGCCTGGATCTTGTTGCCGATGATGTACGCAAACACGGCGTAGACCCCGGCGCACGTGATCGACGGCACGATCGCCAGGCCGTCCAGCCCGTCCGTCAGGTTCACGGCGTTGGTGATCGCCACCATCACAAACACGGCAAACGCGAAGTACCACCAGCCGATATCGGCGATAGGCACCTTCAAGAACGGCACGAACAGCTGGCCGGCAAAGCCGTCTGGATACGGGCTGGTGGCCGGGTGCATGTAGACCGCCGTGAAAGCCGCGGCGAACGCGATCTGCATCAGCCACTTGCCACGCTCGCTGAGACCGCCGCGGCTGCGACCCGAGCGCACCTTCATGTAGTCGTCGAGCAGCCCGACGATGCCGAAGTAGATAAACGCGGAGAAGCCCAGCCAGCCAAAGGCGTTGTCCAGCCGAGACCACAGCAAGAAGGCGACGGACGTGGCGCCCAACAGCATGACCCCGCCCATGGTCGGCGTACCGCGCTTGGAGCTCGCGTCCGCCAGCAGCATGTCCTCTGAGACATCCCGGAACTTGCGCTCGAAGAGCCACAAGATGACGCGCCTGCCAAAGACCAGGGTGACGATGAACGCCGTCAGCGCTGCGACGAGCGAGCGAAAGCTGAGATAGTCGAACAGCCGCAGAAACTGAAAGCCGCCCTGCTCTCGCAGCAGCTCGCCGAGCCAAACCATCATGGTGACGCGCCCTCCGCCGGTTTGCCGTTGCCCTCGGCCAGCGCGTTGGAGACGCGGCGCGCCGACTCCTTGAGCCCGAAGAGCGGCCGATATCCCCCGGCGGTCAGCAACACGTTGTCGAACTCGGCGCGCAGCACGGTCAGCGTCTCCTCAGAGGCGCCCACCGCCCACGTATCAAACGCGCGAAGCACGGCCTCGCGAATCTGCCAGTTCTCGTCCATGTAGAAGGGGCGCAGCAACGGTAGACCCTCCTCCAGGGTCCAGCGGTCGCCGATGGCGCGAATCGACGCGATCCGGACCTCAAAAGAGCGGTCGCCGAGCAGCCGCACAACCGCCTCTCGGCTCTCCGCGCTGTTGCAAATCGGCGGACCGAGGCGGCGGATCGCGTGGCAGGCCTCCCGTCGCACCTCCCAGTAGGAGTCGTTGACGCCCTGACGCACGATGGCCTCGACGTCCTCGTCAACCACGCCGATCTGAATCAGCGACGCGCACGTGTTGCGACGGATGAAGCCGTTCTGGCGCCGATCGCCCCCGACGAGCCGCGCGAGCCGACCGGCCGGCGTAGGGTCCTCAAACAGGTAGCGCAGCAGCCCGATCAGACTCGTCAGGCGCAGGACGCCGGCCAGCTTCACGCCGATGTTGCGCACGCGCCACGCCCCTGCCGTCATCATGGAGGCTGCGCGGTACTGCAGATAGGCGTAACCGGGGATCTCGCTGATCGCGTCGTCCTCGTGTGCCTGGCGCCATCGGCGGACATAGCCAAGCACGCCCGCGGGACCCAGCTCCGCCAGCTTGATCTCGGGCCGCTGAGCGGTCTCGCTCAGCGCGGGCTTGGCGTCCGAGCCATTGGTGCCGTCCAGCGCGGTCAGGATGCGGCCCATCGCTTCAGGGTCATCCAACGCGAGCGCCGCTTGCCCCATCGCCTCGACCCGTTCGGGCGCATCCAGAAGCTCTTGCATCGCGTCCGCCAGACGCTTGCCCGGAACCGCCGGCAGCAGCCCCGACGCATCCACCGTAGGCTCCTCCAGCAGCACGACGCCGGCGTCCGCCTGCTCCAGGACCAGCGCGTTCATGACCTGGTGGTCACCGGCCAGGCCCGCTTTGGGCATCAGGATGGACGCCCGCCCGACGGCGCAGATCTCTTTGACGGTGCCCGCGCCGCCGCGACAGATCACAAAGGACGCCGCCTCGTAGGCCGCGCCGATGTCGTCGATGTAAGGCACCGACCGATAGAAGTCCGTCAGGTCGCGGGTCAGGGACAGCCCGGCCAGTCGCGTCGCCACGTCCGACTCGGGATCGTAGCCGCTGCGCTGTCGTCTGCCGACGCCGTGGATGATGTACAGGTCGTCGCGGTCCTGCAGGTGCTGCAGCGCGTCGACCACCGCCCGATTCACCGTTCTGGCGCCCTGCGACCCACCGAAGGCCAGCACGATCGTGCGCCCCGCCGGAATGTCGCGCAGCACCTCGGGCAGCGCCGCATCCGCGTCACGATCCAGCGACGCGCGCAGCGCCGGGCGCACCGGATAACCGACGTACCGCGTGGGCGCGCCGGGCAGGTAGCCCTCGGTCCCCAAAAACGAGACGCCCACCACGTCGGCAAAGCGCGCGACCAGCCTGTTCAGCCGCCCGGGCGAGGCGTTTTGTTCATGGACGAAGATCCGCACCGGCAAAATCCGCAGCGTTCTCAGGACCACCGCCGCAAACACCGCCGGCGCCGCCACATAGCCGCCGGTCGCTACCAGCGCTTTCGGGCGCGCAAACAGCAGATGAGCCGTGGCCTGCAGGGTACCGACCATCACCTTGGCGGCGAACTTCAGCAGCTTCAGCGGACTGCGCAGACCGGGAAACGGCGCGGTGGAGACCGCCCTGAACGGGATGCCGTTCTTGTCGGCGATCGACTCCTCGATGCCGCCCTTCACACCCACATAAACGAACTGCGCGCCCGGCTCGCTCGCGCGCACAGCCTGCGCCACCGCCAGCGCCGGATAGACATGGCCTCCGGTGCCGCCGCCAGTGAGGAGAATGGGGCGCGAATTTGGACTCACCCATCATGAATAGCCCCAGCCACCGACTGATTCCACTTTAAGAGCGCCACGCGGCTTTAAGAGCCTTTAAGCCACCTTTGTAAGCCGTGGTCACCACTATGGCTGTGTGACCAATTCACGGAGGACTCACATGACAAGACTCTTCGCTTCTTTTGCTCTCTTTTCCGCAATCGCGCTGACCGGCTGTGGCGCTGACGCAACCGGCTCAACCGCGTCTGGCGACGTCGATATCCAGTCGGCCGAGGACGCCGACGTCGGCGCCTTCTTGACCAATGAGGGCGGCCTGACGGTCTACGTTTTTTCCAAAGACACCAAAGGTGACGCGGATCACGCCCCGGTCAGCAATTGCACCGGCGGCTGCCTGGCCAACTGGCCGATCGTCGCATCCGCCGACCGCATCTCGGACGACCTGGACGCCTCGCTGTTCGGCTCGTTTGTGCGCACGGACGGCGCCACGCAGGCGACGTACAAGGGCTGGCCCCTGTACACGTTTGCGGGTGACAAGGCCCCGGGCGAGCTCAACGGCCACGGCAACGGCGACACTTGGTTTGCCGCCGGCACGCCCCTGCCCACGCTCGCTGAGGAGCCGACCATCACCGCGCTGAACGACTCTGAGTTGGGCGAGTACATCGCCGACGAGAGCGGCATCGCGCTGTACGTCTTTACCAAGGACAGCAAGGGCGTGGACGGCGCCGACCCGGTAAGCGCCTGCGAGGGCGGCTGCCTGGAGACGTGGCCCGTGTTCCACGCCGGCGAGCTGCGCGCTCCGGACGGTCTGGACGCGGCGCTGTTCGGGGTCTATGTGCGTCCCGACGGGACCTACCAGAGCACGTACAAGGGCTGGCCGCTGTACTACCACAACCTCGACGCCGCGGCCGGCGAGCTGCACGGCCACGGAATCGGCGACGTGTGGTTCGCCGCGGGCACACCGCTTCCGTAATTTCTAATGTCTGGGTAGCCTCCAGCCGAACCTACCGGGTATGGAGCCTGCCCTGATGACGGATTTCTTCCTTCCCTTTGCCGAAAAGATGCGCCGCGCGAGCCAGCCTGAGATCGCGATTCGCACCTTCGAGCACTACTACCGAATGCTGACCAGCGGCGAGACCGGCATGTACGCCGAGAGCGACGTGCAGCCGGTCGACACCCTGCCCGACTCGGAGCAGCTCACCGGTGTCAGTGACGCCGGGCGCGAGGCGCTGGCCAAAGCGGTGGTCATCAAGCTGAACGGCGGCCTGGGCACCAGCATGGGCATGACCCGGGCCAAGTCCCTGCTGACGATCAAAGACGGTCACTCGTTTTTGGACATCATCGCCAAGCAGGCGCTGCACTTGCGTGACCAGCACAGCTGCCGCCTGCCGTTTGTCCTGATGAACAGCTTCAGCACGCGCGACGACTCGCTGGCGGCGCTGGCCGGCTACGACGATCTGGCGACCGACCTGCCGCTGGACTTTGTGCAGCACAAGGTGCCGAAGGTGCGTGCGGACGATCTGACGCCGGTGCAGTGGCCGACCAACGCCGCACAAGAGTGGTGCCCGCCTGGGCACGGCGATCTCTACACGGCGCTGATCACCTCGGGCATGCTCGACCGGCTGCTGGACGGTGGCTTCGAGTACGTCTTTGTCAGCAACTCCGACAACCTGGGCGCCGTCCTGGACCTGGATATCCTGGGCTATTTTGCGCAGAACGACCTGCCCTTCCTGATGGAGGTCTGTGACCGGACCGAGGCTGACCGCAAAGGCGGGCACCTGGCGCGACGCGTCTGTGACGGCCGGCTGATTCTGCGGGAGTCTGCTCAGTGTCCTCCCGAGGACATCGAGACGTTCCAGGACCACCACCGCCACCGCTTCTTCAACACAAACAACCTGTGGTTCAACCTCAAAGCCCTGAAGAAGGCGCTGGACGACAACGACGGCATCCTGGGCCTGCCCATGATCCGCAACAAAAAGACGGTCGACCCGTCGGACTCGGCGTCCCCGGCGGTCTACCAGCTGGAGACGGCGATGGGCGCCGCGATCGGCGTCTTTGAGGGCGCGGGGGCCATCCGCGTGCCGCGCGGCCGCTTCGTGCCCGTCAAGACGACCGCCGACCTGCTGCGCGTGTGGTCCGACGTGTACGTGCTCAGCGACGACCACACCATCGTGCAGTCCCCCGAGCGCAGCGGCGACACGGTGCTGATCAACCTCAACGCCAAAAACTACAAGCTGGTCGACCAGCTGCGAGCCCACTTCCCGGACGGCGTGCCGTCGCTCATCGGCTGCGACAAGCTGACCGTCAAGGGCGACGTGCAGTTTGGCGCCGATGTCACCGTCACCGGCACGGTCGAGGTCGGGCGCGAGGGCGAGTCCATGGCCGTCGAGGCGGGCTCCAACCTGCACGGCTGAGCTGCTCCGGTCCCTGATACACTCCGCGAAATGCCGACCTTGTTAGACGACATGCCCGCGGTGTACCGCGATCTGCTGCCGAAGTGGTTCGAGCGGCAAGCCCCCGACGAGTCCAAGGCCACTTGCGCGTCGTGCGCCATGTGTGCCCCCGCGGAGGCGTCACCCGCGGACCCCGGCGTCTTCTTCTCGCCGGACGTCAAATGCTGCAGCTACCACCCGACGCTGCCCAACTACCTGGTCGGCGGCATCCTGGAAGACCAGCGCCCGGAGCTGCAGGCCGGACGCGACCGCATCCTGGCCAAGATTACGAGTCGCGTCGGCGTCACCCCACGCTGGCTGGCCGCCCCGGCGCGATACCTGTTGCTGCACGGCGCGGCCAGGGACAGCAGCTTCGGACGCTCCCCCGTCCTCCTCTGCCCGTACTATCAGCTGGAAGGCGGCACCTGCGCGATCTGGCCGTATCGCGAGGCGGTCTGCTCCACGTTCTTTTGCAAGTTCGACGCGGGCGATAACGGCCGAGTGTTCTGGGACAACGTCAAACGGTATTTCAGCGTCTTTGAAGCGACGCTGAGCGAGCACGTGATCGCCGAGCTGGGCTCGCAGGACATGGTGGACCTGCCCACCAATCGTCGCTGGCTCACGCGCGAAGAGCTGGAGGACACACCCCCGTCGGACGCGGATTATCAGACCTGGTGGCGGGCGTGGGAGGGCAAGGAAGCTGAGCTGTACCGGCAGGCGTACCAGCTGATCAGCGCGCTGAGCCGCGAGGAGGTCGAGCGGCTGGTCGTGCCCCGGCTGGAGGTCGCCTTCGAGGCGCTTCAGACCTCGCTGGACGTGCTCGCGGATCCCAAGCTGCCCGAGCGACTGCGCTGCAACACGGATATGCGCGTTGTCGACCTGGGCGACTCGATGTGCTGGGTGAACTCCTATCGGCGGTACGACCCGCAGACCGTCCCGGCGGTGCTGGTGAACGCACTGACCGTGTTTGACGGGGAGCGCAGTACCGAGGAGGCCGTGGGGCTCGCAGCCAGTCAATACGGAGTGGCCTTGAGCCCGGACTTGCTGCTGTCGCTGTGGGAGCTGCGCTTCTTACTCGCAGTCGGGTGAGAGATCGGCGATGTATGCGTCGGCCTCCCCATCGTCCCAGACCGCGCACGGATCCACACCCCAGTCCGATGAAAAGACGACCCAACGCCCGTCTCGCGACCAGGACGCCCGCGGCTGAGCCCAATAGCCGCACTCGGAGGAGCGGTGGTGGACCACCCGCGTGACGCCGCCGTCGAAGTCGACCACGAAGATCTCGTTCTCGAAGGGCTGCCATCCGGGCGTCGCTTCGTCGGTCCACTGGCCGGGGCCTGCAGAGACCAGGCACGCACCCGCCGGGCCCTGACACGAGATGTGGTCGGAGTTGCCCCAGGGCAGCGTCAGCAGCACCTTCCCGGGGGTCGGTCCGGTCGGGGAGCCCGGCAGGAAGCGCCGCGTGACAGCCGATCCGTCCTGGGCGATCTCGAACGTGACGAGCACCTCGCGCTGGTGCACCGGAGCCGACTGCCAGTCCGCGACGAGCCCGAGATCCCCGTGCTGCCGGCCGGTGCTGACCTGCCCTGCAAAAGCGCCCGTCTGGATGTCGAACGCCTCCATGCCGGCGCAGCGGCCCGATCCGTCGGTCGGCCACTGGACCACGAGCCAGGTGCCCAGCGGAGATACGCCCACCCAGTCGGGATCGACGACGCCCCACTGCGGGTCGACCGGACAGACGCCCTGGTACAGCCCCTCGATCCCGATCCGCGCGCCGAGCACCTTGGAATCGAGGTCGATCGCGACGATATCCGCCCCGCCGCTGTGTGTCGCCACGGCCGCGAGCCAGCGACCGTCATGCGAAAGCTCCTCAAACGACGGGTTGTTCAGCGCGCCGGTGTAAGCGGTGTCCTCGAAGAGGGTCTGCTCAGCGCCCGAGCGCACGTCCACCGCGCCAATGTGCAGCGTCCCCGGCTGGCCCAGATGCAGCAGCAGATCCGGCTGGGTCGGATGCCAGCGCGGCCCGTTCAGCGCCAGGCCCTCGGTCACCACCGCCAGGTCGGGCATGCTGCGCACGATGAGCCCGGACGGCGACGTGGTCAGCAGCAACGCGCCATCCGCGCTGAACGGCTGCAGCTGGCTGTAGATGTTGACGTCGAAGTCGTTCTTCTCGCTCTGATCGGAGACCCGGATCATCGGCGTGCCAAACGCGGGATCGGTAAACCACTCGCCGGCCGGCGGGCGGGACGCGCCGGGCATCGCCACGACTTTGTCCGCGTCCGCGAGTCCCTGGGCGCCACATTCCTCCACGGGAACAGTCGGCTCTGGCGGGCTCGGCGGCACCGGCTTGGAGTCACGCTCTGGTTCTATCGGCCCCGGGTCGGTGCGCGGCGGCGGATTGTCGCCTTTGGACCGGGCCACGCCGATTGGCTGGCAGGCCGCGGTCGTTAGGGACAAGAGCAGAGTGATAACCAGAAATCGGGATTGCATGTGCGCCTCCTGAATGTGTCGTTGGCTACAGACACAGCAAGGTCCGAACCAACCACCCAACGGGGCGCAGTCATGCGTTTATGAAATAAGAGTCGCCCGTGTCACATGGGGCTGACTCATGGGGCCGGCTATAGCTGGGTGCCGCCGGCGTCGCAGATGTAGTCACGCTTGACGCACTGCTTGGGGATGTAGAACTGGTCGGGATCGTCGGTCAGCCGCGCGCAGCGGAAGCCCTGGGGGCAGGCCGTGTCGGTCGTGCATGCCACGCCGCAGGAGCCGCCCGCACCGCCCCCGTAACCCAGGCAGAGGTTGCCGCCCGCGCCGCACTCGCTGTCGTCGGTGCAGGGCTTGCAGGCGATGCCGTCGGACGCGTGGGGGTTCAGCTTCGGGTTGTTGTCGATGCCGTGAACGCCGTAGTGCACGCCCTTGAAGGAGGGCTTGTTCACGCCGCGCAGGATCGTCTTCCAGCTCAGCGGGAAGTGCGCGCCGTCGGCGTTGGCCAACGTGAACCAATTCACGAACTCCCAGATGACGTAGTAGCCGGCGCCGAAGGGCGTGGTGTTGACCGTTGTGATGATGTCCAGGTTGTCCCAGGTCTTGTTGGGGTTCTTCATCATGTCGTCGACGTAGGTGCGGTAGGTGCGGCAGCCGTCAAAGACAAAGATCTGGTACTTGCTGGGCAGGTCCAGGTTCTCGAACTCGGCAGCCTTGATCTCGTGGCGCGGCTGATAGTCCAGGATGAAGCCGGCGCCCGCGCCCGCGTGACCGCTGTAGAAGATGACGTCGTATGAGGCCAGGCTCTCTTTCATCGACTCGGTCAGCTTGGCCTCCTCTTCGGGAGTCGCCGTGGCGGGGACCATGTCGGAGTGCACGATCTTGACGCGAATCTCCACGTCGCGACCCTCGACCAACAGCGAACGCGTGAACGGCGCGGAGTCCAAGGTCAGCTCCTCGAAGGTGGTCGGGCCGCCGGTGAAGCCGCCCTCGTTCAGAGTCTCTACGACCCACTTGGCCGTCTCGATGTCGTGGCGCCCCTCGTTGTAGTCACCGCCGAAGTGGATGGCGATATCGAAGACGCCGTCCTCGAACAGCTCGTTGTACTTGGGAAACGCGTCGCGCGACTCGCTGCCGGCGATCTTGACCTCGATCTCCTCGGCGTTGGGCTGACCGCCCCAGTCCTCGACCTTGACGTTGAACGTGCGGTGAATCGACCCGTCATCGGGGGCCAGCGCGCTCATCAAGTACACGCTGCCGACCAGCTCCAGCTGAAACGCAAAGCGCGCGCGACCGTCGGCCAGCACTTCGGGGGCCTCGGACTCGGCGCCGTTCTTGCGCACGTATACAAACCACTGCGCCTTCTCGCCGGTCTTGCCGTCGTTCAGCGGACGCATCACGTCTTTGATGTGGCTCTTGAGCGAGCTGACCACGCGGTTCAGGCGGCTGGCCGTGGCCGTTTTCAGCGCCTCGTCCTGCGCGACCTGCTCCAGGGCATCGAAGCCCTCGGGCAGGGTGGCGTGCGAGTAGCCCGTCAAAACGAACTCCCGAGCCGTCGTGCTGATGTAATTGTCCGCCTTGGCGGCGTCCGTCAGCGGGTATACACCCGAAACGCTGGTGTCGATGATGGTCTCGCTACCGCATGCCGCGGTGAACATCGACAAAACAACCATGAACGTCAGTGTGCTGGCCTTACGCATCTGGGGTCTCCTTTCCCACATGCCTCGCTGTAGTAGCAGCATCCGTGCCGACTCTGGGTCCCACCGCTCAGTCACGCGTTCAGGGCGATTTCAACGCGCGCTCCAGCCCTGCCGAGGCCTTTTGTCTCTGGGCTTTCAGCAGCTGGTTCGGCCGTTTGGCGTATCTGCGCTCGATCTCTTTGAGCGCCGCTCGGTAAGCAGCCGCCGCCTCGGGGTTGCGACGCGCGGCCAGCAGCACCTCAGCGCGCCGGATGCGCCACGCCGCCTTTACCGGCACTTTGGCGATCATGGCGTCGATCAGCCCCAGCGCCTTCTCGATGCGGTGCAGCCGTGTGTAGGCGTCGATCAACGCCAGCTTCACCACGACGGCGCCCCCCAATTCGGCCAGGGCCCGCTGATAGATCAACACCGAGCGGTTCAGCTCGCCAAGCCGCTCCCATGCCCGCCCCAACGACAACGCGATGTCGGGCGTGACGCCAAACGTCCAGGCCTGTTCATACGCCTTGATGGCCGGCCCCACGCGCTGCATCGCCACGTACGCTGTCGCGCGCGCCACGGCCACACGCTGCGTCACGTCCTTTGGCTTCACCTTGTCCAGCGCGGCCACCGCCTCAGCGTGCTTGCCCGCATCCAGTAGGAGCAGGCCCCGCCGCGTCGCCACATTTGGATGCGCGGCACCAAGCAGCTGTGCAGCCCGGTCCACGTCCGCCAGCGCCTTGTCGTAGTGCTGCAGCCGCTGCTGCAACGTGGCCCGCTCCAGCCACAGCGACGCGTTGTCCGGGTCAAACTCGAGCTCCACCGTGATCGCCCGCACACGCGCCGCCGGGCTGTCGTGAGCCGCGGCCTCGCACCACGCCAACGACGCGACAACCAACGCGATCACGCACGCCCTCACGAGCCCGACGCGTCCGGCGCCGGCAGCCAGTGGCCCAGCACCCGGTCCAGATCACGCGCCTCAAACGGCTTGGACACGAAGTCGTCCATCCCCGCTCGAAAGCAGCGGTCGCGGTCACGCTGCAGCACGCTGGCCGTCATCGCCACGATCGGCGTGCGCCTGCTCCCGTTCTCGCGACGACGAATCTCGGCCGTCGCAGCGAAGCCGTCCATCTCGGGCATGTGACAGTCCATCAAGACCGCGTCGTACGGCATGCGGTCAAACGCCTCCAGCGCCTCGATTCCGTTCGCCGCCAGGTCCACGCGAAAGCCCAGCCGCTCCAGACTCATCAGCGCCACGGTCTGGTTGACCGGGTTGTCCTCCACGACCAGCACCCGACCCCGCCGGTTGCCCGGAATCAGCGCCGGGAAGCGCTGGGCGCGAGGCTCCCACATCCCGATCGCAGCCCCCACCGCGTCCAGCAGCGCATATCGCCGCAGCGGCCGGGTCAGCACCGCCTGCACACCGACCTCGTCCGCCAGCTCGCGCAGCCCGTCCTCGGTGCCGGTCGTCAGCAAAATCAACGCCGTGGCCCCGGTGTCGCCGCCGCGCCGAATCAAGCGCGCCAGCTCCAACCCATCGGTGCCGGGCAACCGCCGGTCGATGATCACCAACCGCGGCGGGTCCCCTCGCAGCCTGGACGCCCGCAGCTCCACCAGCGCGGCGTTGGCGTCCGCCGCCACCTCCGAGCGGATGTTCACGCTGCTGAGGACATGACGGACCACATCGCGGCGCGTCTTGTTGTGCCCGACCACCAGCACGCGCAGCCCCGCCAGGTCCTGAATCGGGCGCGAGTGCGCCTGCAGCGCCACGGACTGGCGCGCAAACGGCACGGTAAACCAGAAGGTGCTGCCGCGGTCCGCCTCACTCTCCATACCGATCTCGCCGCCCATCATCTCGATCAGCCGCTTTGAGATCGCCAGCCCCAGGCCCGTCCCTCCGAAGGGTCGCGTCGTACTGGAGTCCTGCTGCGTAAACGGCTCGAAGAGTCGCGCACTGCGCTCTGCCGTCATGCCCACGCCCGTGTCCTTCACCTCAAAGCGGACCACGGTAGTGCGCCCATCACTGCTCTCCCGCCGCGCGCGCACCACGACCTCGCCATGGTCGGTAAACTTCACCGCGTTGCCGATCAGGTTCAGCAGGATCTGCCGCGCCCGCCCGGGATCACCCACAACGCGCTCGGGCACGTCATGCTCGATAAAGCAGGCCAGCACCAGCCCCTTGGCGCGCGCCGCGGCGGCAAACAGGTCCAGCGCGTCCTCCATGGTCCCGGGCAGGTCGAAATCGACGCGCTCCAGCTCCAGCCGGTCCGCCTCGATCTTCGAGAAGTCCAGGATGTCGTTGATCAGGGTGAGCAGCTGATTGCCCGACACGCGCGCCGTCCGCGCCATCTCCAGCTGCGGATCGTCCAGCCCCGAGTCGATCAACAGCCCCGTCATCCCGATCACCGCGTTCAGCGGCGTCCGGATCTCGTGCGACATCATCGCCAGAAACTCGCTCTTGGCGCGGTCGGCCTCCAACGCCTCCCGCGTCGCGTCCAGCGCGGCCTCCAGCGCCCGCACGCGCTCCCGGTCGTACACGCGCGCCAGCCCGACCCCAAAGCCGATGGCCAACATCGCGCACGCGGCGCCCACCCACCACTCGTCCGCGGGCGACAAGATGCGCACAAACTCGTACCCGCGCTGCCCCAGGGCCCACAGCACCGCGACCATGACCATCATCACGGAGCCCCAGATCGTGGCCATCCGCACCCCGCCCAGCAGCAGCCCCAGCAGCGGGATCACCGCCACCCACACAAACGTGGCCACGGGCATACCGCCCGTTTGAAACGAGAACAGGACCATGAGCACCAGGCCCACCAGGCCCATCAGATGCGCGGCCAGGTCGACGCTGCCGGTGGCCCTCTGCACAGCGGGCGCCAGCGCCAAGACCACCGACATGCCGGCCAGCAGCACGACGCGATAGCTGATCTCCCCCTCCGCGATCATGCCGAACACGGCGATCAGCAGGATGGCGGGGCTCAACATCCACGCGGCGTGGATCAGCATCCGGCCGCGGCGCAGCACATCCGGGTCCCGCGACGCAGGCAGAAAGCGCTCGATGGGTGCGGTCACAGCCGGCGACCCACCTCAGCCGCGAGCGCCTTGGGGCCACCCGTGCCGGTCCACTCGTTGACGAGCCGTCCCGCCACGAAGACCGCGGTGTACGGAATCGCACCGCGATAGCTGCCGCCCGCCTGCGCGATCGCCGCCCCGAGCGCCAGCGTTCCGTCACTCACCCGATACATGGACGTAGGCGCGCGCCGTCCGGCGACAAACTTCTCCAGGTCCCCGCGCTCCTTATCCGTCGACAGCACCACCGTCGTGACCCGGCCGCCGTACTTTCTGGTCATCGCCTCAACCGCCGGCAAACTCCGGCGACAGTGGCCTCACCACGTGGCCCAGGCGTACAGAACGCCCACGTCGGCCGCGCGCGCGGTGGCCAGGGCGCTGCTCGCGGGGACATCCACGATCCGGCCCCCGCCCGACGGCGCCACCGGTTCCTCCTGGGTGTCGTCCTCGTCCTGGCCATCCGTCCCGGCCGCGGCCTCAGCCTCAGCGCGCGCCCGCTCCAGGGCCGCGTTTTCTTTGTCCAGCGCCTCCTGCTCCTTGATGGCCGCGCCCTCGAAGCGCTTTCGCTCCAGCGCCGCGACCCGCGCACGGGCGGCCAGATTGCGCTTGCTGGCCTCGTATCGAGCCTTCCAGGCCGCCTCCTCTTTGGGATCCGTCACCTCGGGCTGGGGCTTGTCGGCGGCGACCGGCTGAACTGCGGTCGCGACAGGCGCCGCCACCGCGCTCTGAGCCGGCTGCCGAGCGGGCGCGGGTTGATGCCGACTGCGCGCCAACAACACGATCGCGCCGGTCACCACCAGCCCGATCGCGAGTATTGTCAGGTGTTCCTTGTACGGCATGCCGGCCCATTATAGCCGGACTGCGCGGTTATGCGCGGGTCAGGTAGCGCTCGATGCCCACGCGGACGCGCTCGACCAGATACGGCCGCAGATCAGCCGGGCCGATGATCTCCGACAGCGAGCCCACATCCTTGGCGCGCTGCACCGTGTGCACGCCGTCAAACTCTCCCGCCACCTTGCTCTGTACATCGGCCTCAACGCTGCGGTACACCGCGTCGAACCTGGCTTGCGCCGCCGCCGTCTCGACGTCGGTGGTCGCGTCCAGTCGCGCGCGCTCCTCTTTCACGCGGGGATCGGTCGCCGTGCGCCGGCGGACCAGCCCCGGGAAGACCACCGCGGCTGCCGGACCACCGCCGATGACGCTGGCGTAGGTGCCGTCCAGCGCGACCGACTCCAGGTCGTCGTTCAAGTCCTGGCTGAACACGACGTAGGCGCCGCCGTGGTAGCGCGCGATGACACAGAACACGATGGGGCCGTCAAAGTTCACGACCGCGCGGCCGATCGACGCGCCGTACTCCAGCTGCCAGCGCCGCAGCGACTCGGGAGAGCCGTCAAAGCCCGACAGGTTGGCCAGCACGACCACGGGAGCCACGCCGCTGGCGCCGTCGATGGCCCGCGCCACCTTGCGGCTGGACTGCGGGAAGAGCGTGCCGCTGCTCCAGCTGTCCGGTCCATCGGCCGGGATCTCTCCGCGACGCCGCAGCGTCATCGACTCGATGCCGACCACGCAAACCGGCTGACCACCGAGCTGCGCGTGATACACGACCGCGGTCTCGGCGCCGTCCCAACCACCCCAGCGCTCGAGCGCGGGCGCGTCCTGGTCGACCACGGCGTGCAGCACTTCGCGCACCGCAAACGGCCGCTTGCGCCCGGGGTTCGTCTCGTCGCTGAAGATCTCGCCGATGGTCGCAAAGCCCTCCTGGCCCCGATACGCCATACGCGTAACGTCCCGATCGATCGGGTCGCTGGTGTGCACCGACCGGGTGTAGCCCTCCGTGCGGGGCTGGTAGGTCAGCGCATAGTGCTCAAACAGGCGAGCGTAGGCCTCGCGCAAGTTGGGCGCCGTGTATTGGGCCTGCCCGTTGGGCCCCATGATCTCGTCAAGACCGCCGATGCCCAGATTCGTCGCCGCCGCCACAGAGCCGCTGTACTCCAACGCCCGCTTGCCGGTGAGCAGCATGCAGCCCTGCGGCGTCATGATCAGCGCGCCGCGGCAGTGGTTCAGCATGGTCGCCTCGGCGTTCCAATAGCTCTGGGCGCCAACGCAGGTGCTGTCCACAATGATGTTGATCACACCGCCGTCCTGGGTGAACTCGACGATGCGACGCAGCACGCGCGCGGTCCAGTCCAGGTTCTCCGTGCCGGAGTCGAACGAGATTCGCGCCCCCGACGAGATCGGCACCCACTCCAGCGGGATGCCCTCGTCGGCGGCCATGTCCAGCGCCGCGATGACGCGCCGGCACTCCGCCTCACCCAGGGATCCCATCGTGCGCGTCGGATCCCCGACGATCAGCATGCGCGTCAACCCATCGGGGAAGCGCTCCACTCGATTCGTGATACGCCCGACGACCAGGTTGGCCTGGTTTTGCCCGTACGGACGCTTGTAAACCGACTCCAACGCCTTGCCGTCGGCGGCCAGGTCCAGCTCCTCGAACTCTCCTTCGGCGAAGCCCACCGAGCCGGTGGAAGTCAGCGAGCGAATCAGCTCGTACGGATAGAACTTGCCGCGCCGGCGGGCGTCGACGACACGACGCTCGTAATCCGACAGCACCCGGATCGCACGCGAGCGAGGCAGCGCAAAGCTCAGCGTCGGCCCGCGCCCGGTCGGGTTGGACCACTCCACGATGGTGTCCACCGCCTTGGCCCGCGGGCGGTCCGGGTTGCGGATTCGAGCACGGACCACGACCTTCTCCAGCCCCAGCCCCGACGTCGGCGGCGCGAGGCGCTCGGCGACCCGCTCCATCTGGCCTCGTGTCAGCTTGACCTCGGGCCGCAGGAACAACGTCAGGCGGTTCCAGACCAGCTTGTCGCGCCCGGTGCGCAGGCGCATGGCCTGACGCAGCGCAAAGACCGCGTCCAAAAACGTCTTCTCGAAGTGCGGCAGACGCACGCCGCCGTCCCCATCCGGCTCCGGCTCCACACGCTCGACCTCGCCGATGGCGAACAGGCGCTCGTCGCCCGTCCCATCCCTGGCCGCCGCCAGCGCCAGAAACAGTCCGCCGGGCGCGGGCAGGCGCGTGCACTCAAAGCCGACCAGACGATCGACCTCCAGCGCGGTCGCGCGCGCCGGGTGCAAGTCGCGGTACAGCTCCACCTCGGCGGGAATCCCACCATTGAGAGCGTAGGTCCGCGAGCGAATACCGTCCTCGCCCGTCCCCCAGATCGCGCTGATCCGGGTATCTCCGGTCAAGCCCTCGAACAGCTTAGGCAGCATCTCGACGTCCGGCGAGAAGCCAAGCAGCAGATCCACCGCGCCGGCATCCGGCAGCTCACGAACCAGCGGCGGCAGATCGGATTCGGCGCCGACAAAGACGCCAAGCACGCGCTGTCCGGCGTCGCCCGTAATCATCACAGCGGCCGCATCGCCCGCCAGCTGAACCTCGCCTTCCGACTCACGCGAGTTCTCGTACATGCGCTCCATCAGCACGCTCAGCAGCGTCTGGCGGCAGTGGAACGGCTCCAGCACGCTCTGTTGCAGCAGCTCGAGCAAGGTGCCCAACGGCACGCCCAGCAGGTCCGTCCGCGAGACCGCCCGCTGCTGCTCGCTGCAGTCCGGGTCGACCAGGTCGGTCAGCGCAGCCTGCGCCTGAAGGCCCTGCCGGCGTACCGCGAACCGATGTCGCGGCATGTCGCACAGCAGATAGATCGCTTGCCACACCGCCTGCGCCAGCTGCCGGTTGCGCAGCACGCCCAGGTTGGCCAGCCCCTCCAGGATCTCGCGGCGCCCGTTGTCGTCCTCCGGCCCGCGCGAGTCGTCATCGGCGGTGATCAGTGAGCCGACAACCCCAAACAGGATCTTGTCCAACCGCCCTTGCGCCTGGTTGGCCTGGAAGAGGCGAAGCAGCGCGCACTCCAGCTCAAAGCTGCGATGGAGGTCGATAACGTCGTGATCCGCCAGAAACTCTTTGAGCCGCGCGCGCATCCGCTCGGAGCTCGTCTCGTCGTCCAGCTCGAGGTGCTTCACAAACTCAGCCAGCTGATCGGTCGACGAGTCACCATCAGCCGAGCGCGCGTCGTCGTACACGCCGGTCTGGAAGAGCGCCATCTGAACCACCGCCGTAGACAGCAGTTCGAACAGGCGCGTGCGGCTGGCGCTGTGGTTGCCAGACTCCAGGGTCGCGATGGCCGCAGCGATGTCCGCATCCGAGATGTCGTAACCCTGAAAAGCGCGGTGAAGAACGCGCGCCGGGTCATCGTCCTGTGCCGCCATCACCGGCAGGATCTCCGGCGCCGCAGCGGCCCCGTTGGCGTCCCCGCCCGTCTCACCCTCGATCGTAACCAGCAGATCGCCCGCCGCCACGCGACTGGCGATATCCACGCTGACCGACGTGACCACACCGCTCAGCGGCGCCTCGATGGCGGTCTCCATCTTCATGACCTCGACGGTCACCAGCCGATCGCCGGCCTCGACGCGCTCCCCGGGCTGCACGTGCACGCGGGTGACCGCTGCCGGAATGGCCGCCAGCACGCGCCCGTCCGACGTCCGAGTAAAGCGATGCGCGATGCCGTCGACTTCGACGTACACCGCAGTCGGCGTGCCGATGCGCAGGACAGAGTGCGTCCTCTGGGTCGCCTTGTCCGTGACGATAAACGTACGCGGTCCGGTGGCGCGCGCCTTCAGCTCGATGGCGCCCTCGCCGCACTCGATGCGATAGCAGGCCGGTCCGCGCGTCGAGATGGTGCACGCGACCGGGACTCGGTCGACCAGATAGCGCAAATGGGTCGGCCCGACCTCCGGCACACGGCGCGGCAGGCCCTTCTGAGCGTCGGCGTGGAAGTTGAGCAGGTGTCCGCGACGCGCGCGCAAGTGGTCCCCGATCGCCGCCGCGGCAAGGGCGATATCCCGGTTCGCACGCGGCTCCCCAGTCAGTCGCTCCTCCACATAGTCGTCCAGCCAGCGCGTGGTCAGTCCGCCGGTCCGCACCGCCTCGCTGCACGACAGCTCCAGCAGGAGGGAGCGGTTGGTGGGCCCGCCGGCGATCGCGAAGATGCAGTCCATCAGCGCGGTCGACAAGCGCGCCCACGCCTGGTCGCGGTCCGCGCCCCACGCGATGATCTTGGCGACGTTGGAGTCGAACTCGCTGGGGATCACGTCGCCCGCGCCAAAGCCCGAGTCCACACGGATCCCGGGCCCTTGCGGCACCTCAAAGCGCGCGATGCGCCCGATTGACGGTGAGAAGCCGTCGTCGGCATCCTCGGCGTTCAGCCGCGCCTCCACCGCATGTCCGCGCATCGGCGGCGGCTCGGCGCTGGGCAGCTTGTCGCCCATCGCGATGTCGATCTGCGCCGCGACCAGGTCCACGCCGTACACACACTCGGTGACGGTGTGCTCGACCTGCAGCCGCGTATTCATCTCCAAAAAGTAGAACGCGCTGCCGTCCGGCTCGACCAGGAACTCAGCGGTGCCGGCGCCGACGTAGCCGGACGCGCGCGCCACCGCGATACCGGCATCGCACAGCGCCCGCTCGACCTCGGGAGAGAGCCCTGAGGCAGGTGCCTCCTCCAGCACTTTCTGGTGGCGCCGCTGCAGCGAGCAGTCGCGCGTGCCCAACGCCCAGACCGTGCCGTGCGAATCCGCCAGCACCTGGACCTCGACATGACGCGCCACCGGGATGAACTGCTCGACCAGCAGCCCGGCGTTGCCGAAGGCTGCGGCCGCCTCAGAGGACGCCGACTTGAAGGCATCATGCAGCTGATCGGCCGCGTGCACGATGCGAATGCCGCGCCCACCACCGCCGGCGGTGGCCTTGAGCAGCACCGGGTAGCCGATGCGCTCCGCGTGCTTCAGCGCCTCTTTCGGAGTGGCCACCAAACCGACCGACCACGCGCTGACCGGCACGTCATTCGCCTCGGCCAGGCGCTTGCCGCCCTCTTTGTCGCCCAGCAGCCGCATAGCCTCGGCCGACGGTCCGATAAACGTGATGCCGGCGGCCGTACACGCGTCTACCAGCTCCGGGCTCTCGGCCAGGAACCCCCATCCGGGCCACAGCGCGTCGGCGCCGTTCTCCTTGCACAGCCGCACCACGCGCTCGACGTCCAAATAGGCGGACCGCATGGTTCCGTCGGGTCCGGGCTGCAGCGGCTCGCCCAGGTTGACCGCGGCGGACGCCATGCGCACGAACGCGGCGCCCTCGTCGGGGGTCGTGTAGAACGCCAGCACCGAGAGGCGACGCTCGGGATGGATGCGCGACCAGGTGCGGGCCGCGCGCATGAACCGAACCGCGGCCTCACCGCGATTGAGGACGGCGACTGTCGAAAACATGTCGAAGCTCCTAGTCCTAGAGACTCTCCAGCAGGTGGCCGAGCTTGTCTTTTTTGGCGCGCAGGTAGCGCAGGTTCTCTTCCAGCGGCGCCGTCTCGAGCGCCACACGCTCAGCGACGTCGATTCCCAGCGCACGCAGCCCGCTGATCTTGCGGGGGTTGTTGGTCAGCAGACGGATACGGTGATAGCCCGCCTCGTCCAGGATCTGAGCGCCCACGCCGTACTCACGCAGGTCCGCTTTGTAGCCGAGCTCCTCGTTGGCCTCGACCGTGTCGCGACCGCGATCCTGCAGCGCGTACGCTTTGAGCTTGGCGACCAGACCGATGCCGCGGCCCTCCTGGCGCAGATACAACAGCGCCCCCTGACCCGCGTCACGAATCCGCTGCAGGGCGATCCTCAGCTGCGCGCCGCAGTCACAGCGGTGGCTGCCGAACACATCGCCGGTCAGGCACTGCGAATGAACGCGCACCAGCGGCGCCGGACCGTCTTCGGCCGCCGCCGCCTCACCCAACGCCAGCAGCACATGCTCGGTGCCGTCCAGCAGGTCCTCCCAGACCGAGACGTCGAAGTCTCCGTATGCTGTGGGCACGTTGCCCGACTGCGATTGACGCACCAGCCGCTCGTGTTTGGTCCGATGCCGGATGATCTGGCCGACCTCGACCGTCGGGAAATCCAGCTTGGCCGCCAGCGCGTGCAGCTCCTGAAGGTTGGCCTCGTCGCCGTTCTCCGCGAGCACCTGGCAGTACACGCCCGCCCCCGAGGGCGAGCCGGCGAGCTGCGCCAGGTCCACGACCGCCTCGCCCGCGCCCCGACGCGCCAGAACGCCGGCAGGGTGCGCCTGCACAGGAAAGAGATGCCCGGGACTGACCACGTCGTCCGGACCCGACGTGGGGTCGATCGCGACCTCGACGGTGCGTGCGCGATCCGCCGCGCTGATGCCCGTTGTGACGCCCGCGGCGGCCTCGATGCTGACTGTGTAGCCATGGGCGTTGGGCGCGTGTGACTGCACCAATAGGCCCAGCCGCTTCGTCTGCTCGCGCGTCATCGCCAGACACACCAAACCGCGCGCGTGCATGGCCATATCGTTGACCACGGAGGCGTCCGCGACCTCCGCCGCGCACGCCATCACGCCGGTGCCTGGTCCCTGGTCATCGATGATCAGCACCATGCGCCCCGCCTTGAAGGCGGCCACATGGGACTCGAATCCAGCTTTGGCGTCACTCATGGCCAGACGGTTTATATCCAGGTCAAAAAAGCGTCAAGTGCGTAAGATCTTTCACACTTGTGAAGCGCGATTCAGCTACGGACGCGCTCAACCGAGTGAACACCCTTAATCCGCTCGATAGAGCGCATCACGGTCCGCAGCTGATCGGTGTTTTCCACCAGCACCTGAAACGTGTTAACCGCCCGATTTGCCTCGGTTTTGCAGCTCGCCTCAGTAATATTAATCCCGTAATCGTGGAAGCTCTGGCTGATGCTGGCCAGCAGCCCCGGCGTGTTGGCTGAGACGACGCACAGGTTGATGCTGTGGTTGCTCTTGGTCTTGGTGTCCCAGTGCACTTCGATGCGCCGGTCGGGGTCCGCGTCCTGAATGTGGCGACAGTCCGCGGTGTGAATAGCGACGCCTCTCCCGCGCGTCATAAAGCCGGTGACGTTGTCGCCGCGCACGGGATTGCAGCACTTGGAGAAGCGCACCACCATGTCGTCGATCCCGTCGACCACGATGCCGGTCTTGCCGCCCACGATGCGCTGCACCATGCGGGTGACCGGGTTCTCTTTGCGGCTCTGCGCTTTCTCGCGGTCCTCTTCGGGCACCACCTGGTTGACCACCGACTCCGCGGTGATCTTGCCGTAGCCGACCAGCACGCACAGCTCTTCGGCGCTCTTGAGGCGGTAGTGTTCGTTGGCGATCTTCTCCAGCCGCTTGGTCTTGATCTCCTTGTTGAGTGAGCGCTTGTAACGGCGCAGCGCCTTCTCCAGCACCTCGCGGCCGATCTGCTTGCTGCGGTCGCGCTCCTGAGCGCGCACGTACTGGCGGATCTTGGAGCGGGCCCGAGCGGTGCGCACAAAGCGCAGCCAGTCCACGTTGGGCTTCTGCCCCTTGCGGGTGATGATCTCGCAGGTGTCACCGCTACGCAGCGTATAGTCCAGCGGCACCATGTTGTGGTTCACGAGCGCGCCGGCCGTCGTCGAGCCGACCTCGGAGTGCACGGTGTACGCGAAGTCGACCGGCGTGGATCCCTTGGGCAGCACCTTCAGGTCGCCGTTGGGCGTGAAGACGTAGACCTCGGCGTTGAAGAGGTCCAGCTTAACGATGTCGAAGAAGTCGGTCGGATCGTCCAGCTCCCGCTGCCACTCCAACAGCTGCCGCAGCCAGGCGAACTTCTGCTCGTCGTCGGCGCCGACCTTGCCCGACTCCTTGTACTTCCAGTGCGCCGCGATGCCGTTCTCCGCGATGTGATGCATCTCACGGGTGCGGATCTGCACCTCCATGCGCTGGGTCCGTGGACCGAGTACGGCGGTGTGCAAGCTCTGGTAACGGTTGGGTTTTGGAAGGGCGATGTAATCCTTGAAGCGCCCGGGAATCGGCCGCCAGCGCGTATGAATGACGCCCAGCGCGTTGTAACACTCGCCGATGTCGTCCACGAGAATGCGAAAGGCGATGGCGTCGTATACCTGCTCGTAGTCGATGTTCTGAGCGCGCATCTTGCGATGGATGCTGAAGAAGTGCTTGGGACGCCCGAACACCTCGGCCTCGATCTCTCCCTCCACCATGATGGCTTGCAGAATGTCGCGCACCTCGGAGATGTACTCCTCGCGCTCTGCCTTTTTGGCCGCCACTTTGGCCCGAATGTTCTGATACGCGTCCGGCTCCAGATAGCGGAACGCGAGGTCCTCCAGCTCGATCTTCACCCATTGGATGCCCAGCCGATTGGCCAGCGGCGCGTAGATGTCCTTGGTCTCCTGCGCGATGCCTGCGGCCTTGGCGGCCTTCATGTGCCCCAGCGTGCGCATGTTGTGCAGCCGGTCGGCCAGCTTGACCAGGATCACGCGGATGTCCTTGGACATCGCCACCAACATCTTGCGAAAGCTCTCGGCCTGGCGCTCGGCCTTGTTGCGAAAGTGCAGCTTGCCGAGCTTGGTGACGCCGTCGACCAGCTCAGCGATCTCCTCGTTGAAGAGGACCTCTATGTCCTCCAGCGTGGCGGACGTGTCCTCCACGGTGTCGTGCAGGAGAGCGGCGCAGATGCTCGCCGTATCAAGCTTCATCTCCGCGATGATCGCGGAGACGGCGAGCGGATGCGTAATGTACGGCTCACCGGACTTGCGGGTCTGGCCTTCGTGGCTGGTGGAAGCGAAGACGTATGCCTTGCGGATTAAATCGACGTCCGCGTTGGCGTCATACGACTGCACGTCCTCCAATATGTCGGCAAGTTTCAGCACCTCAACGACCAAAATCCGCCCATTAAGGGCGGTGAACCTGCAAGTATAGCCGTGCGATCTGGCGGCTTACAATCTCTGTAGTGAACGGAGGGCGACCATCGGAAAGTCCGTTTGCAGGATTTGCACCCCTTTTTCGATGAGCCCGAGGTAGCTCGCGGCGTCTGCTCCAATAAGGCGCGCGAGGGCGTCCTGCTCAAAGGCATTTGAGAAGACGGCGGCCCCTGCGTCGGCCGCTAACGGCGCCATGACGTCCACCTTTTGCTCGGGGATCTCCAGGATCTCCGGCGGCCGATCAAAGAGCGCCAGCGCCTCCGCCAGCTCCTCGGGGGTATCGGGGCGCACCTGCACACGAATATTTGGATCCAGCGCCCGCGCCTCGGCCGCCCGCTTGGTGTTGCTGACGGACACATACACCTGATCGTGGAGGTCAGCGGCCTGGATCGCGGCCACGACCAGGTCGATGCGCGAGGTCTTGGTGTCCAAATCGATGAACAACTTATCCCGGGTCAACTCGAAGGCCTCGGTCAGCGTGGGCACCGTCTCGCAGGAGAAGTCGCCCTCGATCGCCTGACCCAGCTCGTTGGTCGCGAGCAGCGCCAGTCCGGTCACCTGCGCCAGCGTCATGTCGCTGATCTTGCCGGTGCCGGTGGTCGTGCGGTCGACGTCGGAATCGTGAATGACGACCAGCTCGTCGTCAGAGGTGTGACGCACGTCGAGCTCGACCCCGTCCACGCCCATCCACAGCGCCGCGCGGATGGCGGCTCTCGAGTTCTCGGGCGCCAGCGTGCCAAAGCCGCCGGACGCTCGATGGCCGACGATCAGGGGCGCCGTGCACTCGGGGTTCAGCGGGCAGCTCACCGGATTGGGAGACAGCGACGCGGGCGGCACCAAGGGGTCGGTGCAGTCGTACAGCGACTTGTCCGGACCGGCGAAGGGGTCAATGGGCTCATCGGGTACATCCGGCTCAGCCGCGGGCACGTCGGGCTCGGGCGCACGCCCCTCGTCGGGGGACGCGATATCGCCGGACGCAGCGACCGGAGGCTCCTCGTCGTCGCCGCATCCGATCAGCAGCGTGCACATCAGGCACCTGACAAATAAGCTCATCGCGTGCATCCTATCAGTTCAGTGCGCAGCATCTCACCCATCCTATTTGCCCTTGTCTGGTCCGTCTTTTCGTTGGGCTGCTCCAGCCCCGGTGGCGGCGGCGGGTCCTCAGCGGCGTGCGAATCCAGCCTGGACTGCCCCCCGGAGCACGACTGTGTCGTCGGCGAGTGCCTGCCCAGCGAGGGCCTGGACTGCTCGGACAGCCAGCCGTGCCCCAAGGACATGTCCTGCGTCGGGGGCAAGTGCAAAGGCGTGGGCAACAACCCGGACGCCGGCGGACCGGGCCCAGTCACAGGAACCGGGGACACGGGCGGCACGGACACGGGCGGCACCACCGGCACCGATGATCCCTTCAACCCACCGCCCGCGTGCACCCAGGATGCGGACTGCGGCGACCAGGATCCGTGCACAGACGATCTATGCGCCGGTACGAAGTGCGTGTACCCGCTCAAACAGGTCGGCGCCTGCCAGTGCGACGACACCGCCGACTGCGAAGACGACAACCCATGCACCGACGAGGTCTGCTCCGGAAAGCTGTGCAAATACGCCGTGTCCCTTGGCGAGGGTTGCTGCGGCAGCGACAACGACTGCGACGACGGCGACCCCAAGACCGCGGACACCTGCGACGTCTTCAACTGCGTCAACGAGAGCGGCGGCTGCACGTCCGCGGCGGACTGTGAGGACGGCGACCCGTGCAGCATCGACACATGCTCAGCCGGCAAGTGCACGTACTCCAGCAACCCGACGTGCTGCCTGAAAAACGGGGAGTGCGATGACGGCGACGTCTGCACCAGCGACTCCTGCGTGGACAACGTTTGCACGCACGTCCCCAAGCAAGGCTGCTGCGTCAATGACGCCCAGTGCGACGACGCCAGCAGCTGCACCGTCGACAAATGCCAGGGCAACATCTGCTCTCACAGCCCGGCGCCCGGCTGCTGCTCCTCCAGCGCGGAGTGCGACGACGGCGCCCAGTGCACCGCCGACCTGTGCAGCAACGGCAACTGCAGCAACACCCCGATCGGCAGCTGCTGTCAGAAGAACGCGGACTGCGACGACGGCAAGCCGTGCACCGAGGACAAATGCCAGGGCGGCAACTGCATCAACTCGCCCAAGATCGGGTGCTGCTCGGACCCGATCGACTGCAACGACAACGACAAGTGCACCCAGGACGTCTGCGTGGACGGCGCGTGCAAATACAACGCCCTGCCGGCGCCGGGCTGTGGCGATTGCGAGGCCGACGTCTTCGAGCCCAACGAGACGTTCCCCGGCAAGAGCATGGGCGACATCGAGGACTGCGACGGCCTGACGGACGCGCCGCCGGCCACGATCGTAGGCGCCAACGACGTGGACTGGTATCGCTACTCGATCGCGGACAAGGTCGGCTGCGACGTGCAGCCGCAGGTCGAGGTCACGGGCATCGTGCCGGGCACGCAGCTGAAGGCGTGCCTGTACTACACGTGCAAAAACGGCGACGACGCAGACATCGACTGCAAGGTGAGCGGCACGACCAAGGACACGTCCCTGGGTGACATGACCCACGGCTGCTGCGGCACGGTGATCGGCGCGACGACGCTGAAGCTGCGCATCGGTCCCAGCTGCTCGTTCCTGGGACTTGGCAATGAGTCCGGCGACGCGGACTTGAAGGTAGAGAGCGCCGGCGGCACAGCCTGCGTCGGCTACACCTTCAAATGGGGGGATTCGTAAGGGTCTCCTTCAAATTGGGGGATTCGTGAGGGTCTCCAGCCCCGGCGCGTCCGGGTCCACGCGCTCCGGCAACGGATAGATCGGCTGTTTCCCTCGGAAGGCGGCCCACCAGTCAAAGACCACGCGATGGGCGATCCAGGCGCACATGACACCGCCCACGGCGTCGATCCAGTAGTGCTGCTTGGTCGTGTGCACTGTGAGGATCACACCGAGCGTCGCAAGGGCGCTGACCCAGGTGTACGGGTTGCGCTCGCGCCAAAGCGCCAGCGTCGCCAGCAGGGAGACGGCGCAGTGGGTTGAAGGAAACGTGTTGTTGGGTGGGTCAAAGGCCCAGAACCAGTAGATGGCGTCGGCGGTCAGGCCCGTGCCCTGCCAATCCGTGGGGCGGGGGAACGTTGACGGCAGCAGCATGTAGACGCTGACGCTCATGACCTGCACGACCATCATGGCGATGCAGGTGCGGTACACGATGCGGGTATCGCGCAGGGCGAAGATGGCGAAGATTACGCCGGCCAGGTACCCCGGAAAGTAGATCCACCAGGTCCAGGGAATGAACGGGATGGCGTGGTCCAGGGCGGTCATCAAGTTGTGACTGCGCCCCTTGGTCATCTCGCTGGCGGGGAAGTAGATGAAGGTAAACACCAGCGCCGTGGTCAGCGACCAGACGAACTTCCATCCCTGCCAGAAGAGGCCGCGGTTCGCCAACTGCACCTTGAGCCACTGTGGCACGAGCCGACCTAGCGGGATCCGGGTGTGCGGATGAGGCTGATGAACTCTTCGCGGGTGCGGGCCGACGTCTCGAAGACCCCCTGCATGCAGCTGGTGACCGTCATGGAGTTCTGCTTCTGCACGCCGCGCATGACCATGCACAGGTGGGTCGCCTCCATGACCACGGCCACGCCCTGCGGCGCCAGCACCTCTTGCAGGAGGTTGGCGACCTGCTTGTTC
The DNA here is from genome assembly GCA_964545715.1 of uncultured Myxococcales bacterium. Lineage (GTDB taxonomy): Bacteria > Myxococcota_A > UBA9042 > CAZJHX01. The sequence goes on along the minus strand of CAZJHX010000016.1, from coordinate 1,063 downwards.
AGGCGCTCCTGGACCTGCAGACGGCGTGCGTAGACATCCACGATGCGGGCCAGCTTGCTGAGACCGACCACCTTGCCGTTGGGGATGTAGGCGACGTGAGCGCGGCCGAAGAACGGCAGCATGTGGTGCTCGCACAGCGAAAAGAAGTCGATGTCCCGACAGATGACCATCTCGTTGTGGTCTTCATCGAAGATGGCGCCGTTGATGACGTCTTTGATGTCGCTGTGATAGCCGGATGTGAGAAACTTCATCGCCTTGGCGACCCGCACGGGCGTCTGCGCCAGTCCTTGGCGATCCGGATCTTCGCCGATCTGTTCCAATATCCCGCGCACCAGATCTTCCATGACCTCTCCCTACAGCGAAGGGTCGGATACCTTATTCGCGGGAAGCGTTCAAGAGAAGCTGCAAGATGATGCGGTAGAGGCAGTCGAGGTCGGAGTCGCCGGTGGCGCGCTGCACGCGGCCGTCGGTGTGCGTGACCAGCAGCATGACCTGGCCCCTGCCCTCGCTGATGACCTCCGGATGGCCCCAGCCGTGGGTGCCCAGCCACTGGCGGCAGTCGTCCCAGCTGGGGAGAAATGCGTGGCCGTTGGTACCGATGGTCTTGGTCTGCTCGTAGGTGCGCACCAGGTCACAAAAACCGTGGTGATCGACAAACCAGTCTCCGACTTTGGGACGCCAGGGAAAGCCGATCGCTTTCAGCGTTTTCGCACGGGCGACTTCAGGTTGTCCGAACCTCATGCTCTCTTTATTTACCATTGAAAGCCTACGTTGTCGATTTGTGATAAATAGACGGCGCTTGAAAACAGGTGGAGGTCCGGGCCAATGGGGCTGTTCGATCTTGCGGCTAAGGTAGTGAAAACAGGGATAAAAGGCGCTGCGACAGTTTACAACCTCGTCGCCGAACAGCTGCCGATTCCATTGCCCCGCGTCGGGCGTCAAGAACCCCCGGCGGCGCCGTACAGACCGCCGCCGCCGCCCCCCCGACCTCCGCCCCCCCCCCCCAAAGCCCCCGCACCCGCTCCCAAGCCCGCTGCGGCGCCGCCAAACAACGGCATCGTGG
>CAZJHX010000015.1:0-96422 GCA_964545715.1 uncultured Myxococcales bacterium | reverse complement strand
GAAGGCGGGGTGGTGCCCCGTCGAGGGAGAGCGAAGCGTCCCAACAAAGCCAGGCGCAAAAGCGACCCGCCAATCGGTCGGGATTTCTGGCGGCAAGGTCTAAGGGGCAATCCCGAGGTCGCGGCGCAAGACGCGGACGTGGCGGCGAACCCAGCGGGCGGTCTTGGGGCCCGGGCGGACCTCGGACATCTTCGACAGCACTGACAGGCTGCGCTCTTTGGGGGCGACCTCAAGGTACATGTCCAGCTGCTTGAAGACCGAACTCGCGGACTTGTGACGGCGGTGAATGTAGCCGCGCAGCTGCCGGGCGGCGCGCAGCTTGTCGTCCTGCTTGAAGATCCGCTCAAAGCCCCTCAGGCCGGCGGAGAGCTTCGTTGGATTCCACGGTGTCGACTCGGTACGAGGCGCGCCGGCCTCCGCGCTATCGGCGGGCTTGGGGATGCGCACCTCCGCAAACTGCAGGGGCTCCTCTTTTGCGGCGGTGGGCGGGGTCGGCGGCGCCTGGCGCGCAGCAACAGGCTCCTCGCTGGGCTCACTCTCCGAGTCCACGGCCATGTCCTCGGGGTTGGGCGCGGGCTCCAACTTCAAGGTGCCTGCTTCTTCGACGGCCAGCACATCGGCCTCGGTCGGGGCCAGCGCAGCCACGACAGCGCGGGCATTTCTCAGGACGCGGGCGGCCTCGTCAGGGTTGCGCAGCCAGCGCTCGACCTGGGCCCGCTTCAAGGTCTCGCCGGACTCCTGCAGCATGTTGTCCACGCGGTCCCAGAAGACCACGTCGCTGGTTTCCACAGCCGTGGTGTCGGCGCGATCACCGGAGGACGCGGCGCGGGCTGCGAAGTCGGATTGGTCGTCGGACTTCATCACGCTCTGGACGAACCACGCGGACGCGGCGAGCGCTACGACGATGGCGACCACCCACTTCCACGACGATCCGCCGGTCGAGGACGACGGCGCGGGAATCGGGATGTCGATCGCGTGCCGCATCGGCGGAGGGGCGGCCGTTGGGCTGGGGCCGAGGCGCACGGGGGCGACCGGGACGCTCGTGGCGGAGTCGCGTCGTCCGGCGACGGTGTTCTGCCGCGTCACCTCGTCGATGAGGGTGGCGTCACCGACCTGGACGACCTGGACGCTGACGGCCTGCGGGACTGCGCCGCGATCGGCCGCTTCGACGAGCCGGCGGGCAGCCACCGGCGGAACGAGCGTGGTGACGATGCGCGAGATCTCTTCGGCGGACACCGACTGGAAGAGGCCTGCGTTGCCCAACAGGAAGCGGTCCCCGGCCTGCAGGTTGATGTCGTGCTCGATGATCTCGACGAACGGCTCTTCGGCCTGGCCCAGCTGCGGTCGGCCTTCGGCGTTGACACCAAACAAGGAGCGTGTCTCGCCGCTCTGGACGAGATCGAGATGCAGATCGCCGACGCGCGCGGCATAGAGCCGACCGCGACGAACCAGAACCGCGACGCATGCGGCGTGCGTGTCGTGGAAGGCGCTGGCGGAGCGGGCGCGAGCGAACAAGACCTCGCCCGCGTGAGTCAGCGCGTCTACCAGGCGCTCGCGCGGCTCGGTGATCGCGCTCGCGCGGAAGTTGGCCAGGACGGCGCTGACGGCCAGTCGGCTCTCGACCCGACCGCCCTCGGTGCCTCCGCGTCCCTCGCCCATGACGAACAAAGAGCCCAAGAAGAGATGGGCGCATCCCATCACGCAGGGGTTGGCGTTGTCTCCACGGGATGGAGAGGCATAATCCCCGACTGTCAGTCTGGCCTCGCGCATGGGCGAACTATATCAATGGATCTGACCGTGTAAAGCGTCATTCTCCCCCGCAGTGCGCTTTTTAGCGGGGCTGCGATGTAGCTCTAGAAATCGGCGCCGATTTTGGTGGTGAAAGTCTGTACGCCGTCGAAATCGATCATGGCTTCAAACGCGACAACCGTGTGCACCGCGATCATGCGCATGCCCAGGAAAAAGCGTTTGAATCGCGGGACGACCTGGCTCGGAATCACGAACTTGGCCGGCGTCGGACTGCCTTCTGGGAAGGTGCCCAGGACAAAGGACGAGGCGCGAATGATCATGGTGCGATAGCCGGCGTAGGGTGCCAGCGAAAGGACGCCTCCGACCCCGAAGGACTTGGAGACGGTCAGGTCGATCGACGAGATGAACATCGAGAGGTCCCGCGAGCCGAGCACCGTGCTGATCGCTGCACGCAGCGCCAGATCGGGGACGGACTTGTACCCCTCCAGGAAGGCCCATTTGAGCTGCATACCGACGCCCCACAAGCCGCTGTCCAGCAGGTGCGTGACCGACCCGCCCAGTTCGAAGCTGTAGGGCAGCCCCTTGCGAACCTGGACCTGCACGGTGCTGAGCATGCTATCGCCGGACTCGAGGGCGCGCTGCCACCGCGTGGAGTCCTCGTCGATGTTGGAGAAGCTGAACGCGAAGCCAATGTCGAAGCCCAGCGCGCCGGAGGTGTCGGCGGGGCCGAGCATCTTGGGACCAAGAACATGGCCAAGGTCGCCTGCCAGCAGGCCGAAGTCGTCTTCATCGGGGATCAGGATGCCGCCCTCGCCGAAGGCGGCGAAGTCGCCCAGGCGGATGTCGGTCTGGGCAGACGCAACGGCCGGCGTAAGCAAAAGCGCAATAATGATCGGGGTCAGCCTCACGGCTTGTCTTCTTCCACGTCGACCGCCTGCCCGTCAAGCGCTTGAAGCCGAGCTTCGATCGCGTCCAGACGCGCCTTCAATTGAGAGAGCTCACCACCGGGCGACACGACCTGCGCGATGCTCGCCATCATGCTGCGTGTGCTGTCGTCGACGCGCTTCTGCAGGTCTTCGATCGCCTCGCGGGTGTTGCCGACAAACGTGGTGGCGCGCTTCTCCGTCTCCTCTTTAAAGGTGACGACTGGTCGGGCGATCGTCTTCTCGAGCAGCTCGCCACCGCTCTGGATGAGCTGGCGCAGCGTGGAGAGCGGCAGCGTCTTCTTCTTGCGCTTTTCGGCCTCGAACAGGATCTGGGCGAGCGTGACCGCGGTGAGATCCTCGTGGCTGTTGTTGTCGATGATCTCGACCTCTTCGCCGGTGCGAACCAGCTCGGAGATCTCCTCCAACGTCACGTAGCAGGACTGCGCGGTGTCGTAGAGCTTGCGGTTGGCGTATCGCTTGATGGTTCGCGGCACGGCCGCTAAGTTAGCGACTCTTTTGCGCCGTCGCAAGGTAGGAGACAGGTCATGGCGAACACGATTGAGACCGAGCTCACGGACCGTTTGAAAGCGGCCATGAAAGCGAAGGACGCGGCCGCCTTGGGCGTCATTCGAGCGATTCGGACCAAGGTCGGCCAGGCGCGGACAGCCAAGGGCTTCTCCGGAGAGGTCGACGACGACCTGTATCTGGCGACGATCCGGGCCTACGTCAAGTCGATGTCCAAGGCGCTGAAGGAGTACCAGAAGGCCGGTGAGCGCGGGGCGGAGCATGCAGCGCAGCTGAAGTACGAGATCCAGTACCTGGACGAGTTCATGCCCAAGAAGCTGAGCGAAGCGGACACCGTGCCGCTGGTGGAGGCAGCCCTTGCGGCGACGGGCGCCACGTCCAAGAAGGAGATCGGCAAGGTGATGGGCGCGGTGATGAAGAATCATCGTGACGCTGTTGACCCGGGCATCGTGCGAGCGGTGGCCGACCGGCTGCTCACCTAATTGAAATTGACATTCACTTTCAATTAGCAAGCCGGTAAGTTTCTAGTTGTGACTGTATCTGAGCTTCCAGTAGGTGTTGAAGGGCGTGTGGTCTGGATTCACCAACCCGGCCCGATCGGGGAGCGCCTCATGGAGATGGGGCTCGTGCCCGGCACACCCGTGAGCGTCGTCCGCAACGGCGGGTCCGGCAGCGTGCTGCAGCTGCGGGTGCGAGGATATCTGCTGAGCCTGCGCAGCGGACAGGCCTCGCAGATCGAGGTCACCGCTTGAGCGCTTTGCGCGTCGCCCTCGCCGGCAACCCAAACACGGGAAAGACGTCGCTGTTCAATGCGCTGACGGGCTCGCGCGCCAAGGTGGGCAACTACCCGGGCATCACGGTGGAGAGCCGCGAGGGGGGGATGACCACGCCCGCCGGGACTGCCATCACTCTGGTGGATATCCCGGGCTGCTACAGCCTGACGGCGCGGTCGATGGAGGAGGAGGTCGCACACGACATCCTCATCGGCGCGCTCGGCGGTGCAGGTGCGGACGTGATCGTGGTGGTGGCGGACGCCGCTAACCTGGCGCGAAACCTGTACCTGGTGCTGCAGCTCGCCGAGCTCGGGCGCCCGACCCTGCTGGCGCTCAATATGATGGATGTCGCTGAAGCGGCGGGTGTCAGCATCGACATAGCGGGGCTGGAGAAGAGCCTGGGCATGCCGGTCGCGCCGATCGTCGCGCCCGAGGGTCGAGGGGTGCCGGAGCTCATCGGCCGGCTGGACGAGCTGCTGGCCAACCCGGTGACATCCACGCTGTCGCCGGCCCTGAGCGAGGCCGATCAAGCCCCCGTGACGGCGCTGCGGGCGCTGCTGGAGGAGCGTGGTGTCGAGGCCTCCGAAGGCCAGGCATTGTGGCTGCTGACGTCCAACGAGCGTCACACGGCGCGATATCCGGACCTGCAGGAGAAGATCCTGGAGACCCGCCGCACCCTGGCCATACCGGGCGACCCGGGCCGACCGGCAGACTTTGCGCGCCGGGTGATCATGGCGCGCTACGACCGCATCGACGCCGTGTTTGCGACCTGCGTGACGGTGACCGCGCCGCCTGGCGAGTCCCGCACGGAGCGCTTGGATCGCGTCCTGACGCACCGTGTGTGGGGGATGGGCCTGTTTGTGCTGGCCATGATGGTGCTGTTCCAGGCCGTGTTCACCTGGGCGGAGCCGCTGATCGGCGGCATCGAAGAGGCGATGGCGTGGTTTGCGGGCGTCGTTGGCTCGGCGCTGCCGGCCGGGGTCCTGCGAGAGATGATCGTGGACGGTTTGATCGCCGGCGTCGGCAACATCCTGGTCTTTCTGCCGCAGATTCTGCTGCTGTTCCTGGGCGTGGCGCTGATGGAGGAGTCGGGCTACATGGCCCGGGTTGCGCTGCTGCTCGACTCCGTCATGCGCCGGGTCGGGCTCCACGGCAAGGCGTTTGTGCCGCTGCTGTCGTCGTTTGCCTGCGCCATTCCGGGCATCATGGCGGCTCGCACCATCGAGACAACGCGGGATCGGTTGGTCACCATCATGGTGGCCCCGCTGATGAGCTGCTCGGCGCGGCTGCCCGTGTACACGCTGGTCATCGCGGCTGTCTTTCCGAGCAACGACACCGTGTTTGGTGTGCTGTCCCTCGGCGGGCTCATCGTCACGGCCATGTACTTTCTCGGCATCGCGGCGGCGCTGGGCATGGCGTACATCTTCAAGCGCACGCTGCTGAAGGCACCCACGCCCGCGTTGATTCTGGAGCTGCCGGAGTACCAGCGACCCCAGCTGCGGACGGTGCTGCTGACGATGTATCGCCGCGGCAAGGTCTTCGTGACGCAAACCGGGACGGTGATCCTGGCGCTGTCGGTGATTCTCTGGGCAGCGATGTCCTATCCGAGACCGTCGTTTTCACCGGAGCAGGCAGCCGAGCTGGACGACCGCGCTCAAGCGCAGATTCGCCTGCGTGACAGCGTCGCCGGCACGGTTGGCCGGGCGATCGAGCCGATTATCGAGCCGCTGGGCTTTGACTGGAAGATCGGTATCGGCCTGGTCGGCTCGTTTGCGGCGCGCGAGGTGCTGGTGAGCACGCTGGGGCAGGTCTATGGGGTCGGCAGCGATGTCGACGAGGAGTCCGTCGTCCTGCGCCACGCGCTGCTGGCTGACAAGGATCCGCAGACGGGCAAGTCCCGCTTCACACCGCTGGTCGGGCTGAGCCTGATGGTCTTCTTTGTGTTAGCGATGCAGTGCCTGTCGACGATCGCTGTGGTCCGCCGGGAGACGGCGTCGTGGCGCTGGCCCATCATCATGATCGTGTACATGAACGTCTTGGCCTGGACCGCATCGCTGTTGACCTACCAGATCGGCTCGGGGCTGGGCTTCTCGTGATGCCGGACTGGCTGCAACACACGCTGGTGTTGATAGCGGTCGCCGGCGCGGTGATGTACCTGTGGCAGCGCAGGCGACGACGAAGGAGCGCAGGGCAGAGGGTGGCGCTAACTCGCCTGCAGTCGCGCGAGAGGCGCTAGCTGCAGGAGGCGCAGACGCCGTAGATCTCCATCCTGTGGTCCGTCATGCGGAAGTTGTTGTCCGCGCAGACCCGCTCTTGCAGCGCCTCGATCTCCTCGCACTCGAACTCTATGATCGTGCCGCACTGGCGACAGATCAGGTGATCGTGGTGGTGCCGGTTGATTGCGGCTTCGAAGCGGACCGGACCGTCACCGAAGTTGGCGCTGACAGCCAGACCGGCATCGGTGAGGAGCTTCAAGGTGCGGTAGATCGTGGCGTAACCGACGTTGGGATCGCGCTTGCGCACTTCGCCATACAGTTGGTCGATGTTGACGTGCCCGTCGGTCGCCATCATGACCTCGGCGATCAATCGTCGCTGCCGTGTCATGCGCAGGCCCTTACGCGTAATATGCTCCGTAAGGATGTCGATCGGGTCACCGGTCAGATGGCTGTCGGTCATGGCTCCCAGCTTAACACGTCCGTCGGCGGGGGTTATAACACCACAGTGCTTAGAAGGCTCTCAGCGATCGCTCTAATTGCGCTGTTCAGTGCGGGCTGTCCAACGCCTCAAACGCCCACTGACGTGGCGCGACGTTATTTGGAGGCGGTGGCCGCCAATCGGGCGGAGGACGCGATCGCCCTGATGTCGGCAGAACAGCGGCGACGGCTGCCGCTGGCGGAGCTGCGACGTCGTATCGCCGCGCTCTCGGATGCGGAGCGGGTAGCGCTGAGGGATCGAGCCGAGAAGCTGGGTCAGGGACGTTTGACGGCACAGTGGCCCTCGGCGCATGGCGCGCTTACATTGGAACATCGCGGCGGCAACACGTGGGTCGTGGCGGGCGATCTGCCGAGGTTCGACCGGCAGGACACGCCACGCAGCGCGCTGCTGACGTTTGCGCGGGCGTTCAAGAACCAGGACTACGCGACCCTCTTGAAGCTGGCGCCGAATACGGACGCGGCGGAGCTGACGGCTGCCAAGCTGGCGCACGCGATGGAAGAGCCGGAGTTCCGGCGGACGGTGGAGGCGACGCTGGCCGTCCTGACAGAGTCGGGCGCCGGAGAGGCCTCGGGCGACGGACAGTGGATGTTTCGCTCGGGCCGGCACCGGGCGGACTTGCGATTAGAAGACGGCCGCTGGCGGCTGGTGGACCTGCGCTGACGCAGGTGGGGGACGACTGCAGATGACGGACATCCGAATCAGCGCGCAGCAGAGCGCGCTTCTCATTATCGACATTCAGGAGCGGCTGCTGCCTGCGATGGATCCCACGGATGCAGAGCGTGTGGCGCGCAACGCACGGCTGCTGGTGGAGGCCGCGGCGCTGTTTGATGTGCCGACAATCGTCTCTGAGCAATACCCGCGCGGGCTCGGCCCGACGGTGGACTCGATCGCGACGGCGCTGGAGGGCGTAAACCCGATCGCCAAGACCGAGTTCAGCTGCTACCGAAACGACGAGCTGAAAGCCGCGATCGACAATACGGGCAGGGACGTGCTGATTTTATGCGGGATCGAGGCGCACGTGTGCGTACTGCAGACGGCGCTGGACCTGGCTGCTGCCGGGCGCACCGTGCATGTCGTGTCAGACGGGATCGCCTCAAGAGACCCGGCCAACAAGGCGGTCGGCCTGGACCAGATGCGACTGGCGGGCGCCGTCATGACGAGCGCCGAGACTGTGGCGTTTCAATGGTGCGGGGGGGCTGGGGCCCCGCAGTTCAGGGCGATCTCGAAGCTGGTTCGCTGAGCCGCCTCAGGGAGCAGCCGGCGCACCGGCGACCGGGATGGCGCCCAGCTCGGCTTCCAGCTTTCTCACGACTTCGCGCTCTAGAGCAGGCTCCAGGTGGCTGAGCATCCACCGACCGCCGAGTGCGCGGCGGAAAGCTACGGGCACGTCGGCGTCGCCTTTCTTGATCACGACGCTCTGGACGTCGCCTTCGCCGCGCACGCCGTCGATCTTGACCGGATCAGGGAAGTCCAGCTCGCCGGTGATCACTTTGGCGTCCCATAGGGCGGCGAAGAGCGTCTTCTCGTCGGACACGCGCTCCACCCAGCTGATGCCGCGCTTTTGCAGGTATGCGTGGCGATCGGCCTTTTTCGGGAAGCGCTTCTCGACAGCCGCTTGATACTTGGTCGCGGCGGCGGCGCCCGCTTTGAGCCGCTCGTGCGATGGCTTGTCGAGAAGACCGTAGAGCATGACGCGCGCGCCACGCTTGACCGTCAGGGCGACGATGTTGAAGGCGCCCTCGGGTTTGGTCGGGTCCAGGCTCTCGGCCGTCGCTTTGGACCAGGTGCCGAGATTGCGCTTGGCAATGCCGATGTTGTGTCGCAGCGTCTTCAGTGACGGATAGCTCTCGAATTGGGCCAGCGCGGTGGTGCAGTGCCAGCCGTCTTTGGCCTGGATGTAGCGGAAGGTCTCGCCACCTGCGGTCTCGACGACCGCTTCGGCGCCATCGCGATCGATCCGTTTGACCGCAAGGCCTCGGTCGACGTCGGCGCCCCAGCGTACGGCAGTGAAATCCACGAGCGCGATGAACAGCTCGCGGCCGCTGCTGACGCCCTTGAGCAGCTCCGCGCCGATGTTGGCGAGCGCAGCGTCACGATCGTGCGCGGGATACTCTTTGGTGATTCGCGCGGCGACCTCGGCCATCTCGGCATAGAGCTTGTCCATGTGCTCGGCCAGCTCGGGTTGGGACAGCTCGAGGACACGCCCGGCGTCGCGCGCCTTAATGGCGGCGATGAACGTCTCGTGCGCGCCCAACACCTCGGGATCGTGCTCGTCTTTGTCACACCCACAGAGCGTCAGGGCGGTGGCGATAAGAGCTGCTACGGCAAATTCGGCGAGTCTCACAGGCCATTTCTATACCTGATCGGCGTACCAAGCGGAAGCGACGTGACAGCCCCCCAGACCGCTGTTAGGTTGTGCCGATGATGCGCCTGAGCCCCGTGCTGCTGATCGCCACCCTGCTGACGACGGGTTGCGGCAACAAGAAGCCGACCCCGGAGTCCGTGTACCGGCAGTTTCACCGCAGCATGACCAAGTACGCTCGGGAGCCGTATCCCGGATATCGCAGCCAGGCGTATGAGCTGCTGTCGGAGCCGTCCAAAGCGCTGTTCAAGGCGCAGGCGGAGAAGGTGAACGCGTCGCTGCCGGAAGGCGTGAAAAAGCTGGAGCCGGATCAGCTGCTGCGGGTGCGCCATCTGACGTTTGATGCGCCGATAAAAGAGGTCGATACGCTGGAGCCGGTGGACGATCGGGTCGAGCTGGAGGTGACGTACGAAACCGGCAAGGACGAGCCCGCTCGAGAGCCCAGTCGCGTATCGATGATCCGAGAAGCGGACGGGTGGCGCGTCGACCTTGTAGGCGCCCTTGACCCATCCCGGTGAATCCGCCAATCTGATCTTCTGTGACGCGGAGCAAGAGCCAGGCAGGACGCAGCCGGAAGCGGCGCGGCCGCAAATTCTCCAAGACTCGTTGGCTGTACCAGAAGGATGGTCGGGACCTCGGGCCGTTCACGCCACCGGAGGTCAAGGAGCTGTTGAAGAAGGGCGAGATCGGCCCGGACACCAGCATTCGAGAGTCGGCGCATCCGGACTGGCACCCGGTCCGCGAGGTGCGCGCCTTCGTCGACTTCATCAAAGAGATCCAGCTCGAGCGCGAGCAGGCGGCCAAAGAGCGCGATCTGGACAAGGCGGAGGACCGGGTTCGCTCGGTGCGCCGGGCGCCGAAGATGGCCATGGTCGCGGTGGTGATCGGCGTGGTTGCGGCGGGATCGTGGTACGGCTGGGAGCGCTGGAAGAACCGGAAGGCGATTACTGCCAGCGGATACACGGTCATGCTGCTCAAGACCCTGGAGCTGACGGAGATCTCCGAGCAAGGCTACCTGAATACCGTTGGCGGCATCGACTGGGCGGACGAGAAGGTCACGTTCCGGGAGGTCGCGGACAAGCGAACCCGTACGCGTCGCCGTGGCGCCAGAGGCACCGGGGACACGGGTGATCCAGGGCCGATGCTGGCGACCTCGAAGGACCTGCGGCCGGGCGCGTGCAGGGTGCGCAAGGTGCAAAACCTGGATTTCGGTGGCGGCGGCGGCGGTGGACGCTCGCTGACAGCCTCGGACGTCAACTCTGTGAGTCGCCGAGTAACACCCAAATTGATCGGGTGCGCACAGCGAGAGGCCGCGCGCAACTCCGCATTTCCCGGCACGACGCTGTGTTTCTCGATCATGCCCGGCGGGTCGCTTGGCAACCTTCACATCGGCCGAAATGGCGCCCGCTCAGGGGCGTTCAAAGGCTGCGTGAAAAGCGCGCTACGTAAAGTGCGGGTGGCGGCATTCGACCCCATGGCAAGCGAAGTGGCGCGCACACTCACGGTCCCGCTCAAAGTGGGGCGGTAGCTTTGCGAGACCCTTGAAAAATCAATGCAAGGGTCTATACTTGCGCGGCTGAGGTTGAGAGTTGAGTAGAGCCAACGTGGTGGCAGAGATGGTTGATCGGGAAAGAACGCTCTCGGAAGAGGGGCGTATCATCAACGAGCTGATTACGGTCGTAGCCGGCGCGATTGTGGACTACCCGGAAAGCATCTCCACAGTGGTGGTCGAGAGTGGATCGACCGTCGTGATCGAGTTGACCGTTGCCCGCGAGGACATCGGCAAGGTCATCGGTCGCCAGGGCAGCATGGCCCGCTCCCTCCGCACGATCTTGAGCAATGCGGCAACCAAGCTGCAGCGCCGGTCCGTCCTTCAAATCATCGAATAGCAGTCTCACCCGCTCCCATTTTTGAGACTTCAGTCCCAATGTGGCACTGAAAGTGAGACTCAAGCGCAGCTAACCCACTGAAATCAAAGGCGGCCGACCACGGCACGCCTCTCGCACTGGTCTCTGTGGCAACCAGCGCGGGAGGGCGCCTTGAGACTTGTCCTGTTGAGTATCGTCATGGCACTGGCCGGATGTTCGCAGCGCGAACAGCTCGAACAGCTGGAGCCGCTGAACCAGCCCACTGCGCCGCCGGCCGGGGCTGCACAGGTGCAGATGCCGGTCATGCCGCCAACGGCTGAGACCCAGCCCATACCTCCGCCACCGCCAACGTGTGGAGCCGTGCTTTATGTAACGGAGATCCACGCGGATCCGGGTCAGGTTCGGGATCGAATGGGCGAATACGTCGAGCTTTACAACGCCGGCGACAAGCCAGTGCGGCTGGCGGGCTGGCGGCTGTCGGACGGAAAGGAGGACAGCCACGTGATTTCGGCGGACAGCGCGTTGGTGGTGCCGCCGAAAGGGTTCGTGGTGCTTGGCGCCAACGACGACATCGACGGCAATGGCGGCGTGACCGTGGACTACGTCTACGATCGGTTTGGGCTGTCGAACAAGCGCGACCGGGTAAAGCTGGAGGACCCGTGCGGCACCACGATGTTCGACTTGACCTATCCGCTCAAGCGCGGCTGGCCCAGGCTGAAGCGGGGCCGCTCGATCGAACAAACTCGGGACCCGGCCCGCGGCGGCAAGGCGCGGTGGCGCCGCGCGACCAACCGGATGGCAGGGGGCGATTATGGGACGCCCGGCTACGCCAAATGGATGCGTGCACCGCCGCCCACGGCGCCGGAGCCCGCGAAATCTGAGATGGACCATGCCGAAGGCGAGCGATAGAATCACGATATGTCTAGCAGCACGGTCGGCGCCGCAAAGAGTCTTGTTACCTGGCGGGAGTTCATCGAGTTGCCCGAGGGCGACACGCGCGAGCTCATCGACGGGCGGCTGGTGGAGTTGGAGCCGGTGACCAGCAAGCCGCATGAGTGGGCCGTGACGGTACTGGCAGGCCAGCTGTATGCGTGGGCGCGAGAACATGGAGGGATGCCGCTGACGTCCAGTTACAAGGTCCGGATCAGCGATCTGCGCGGGGTTATGCCCGACGTTCAGTTCTATCGGGCGGACCATGGCGCGGTGCCGGATAAGGCGCTGGATAAGGGCGCGCCGGACCTCGTGGTGGAGGTGATCTCGCCCAGCAGCGTACGTTACGACCGGGTCGTTAAGCTGAACTGGTATGCGTCGATAGGCACGGCGGAGTACTGGATTGTGGACCCGATCGAGAAGACGCTGTCGCGGCTGGTGCTGGACGGCGGGCCGTATCGCATCGTCGAGGCGATGACAGACGCGGGCGTATTTGAGCCGGATACCTTTGCCGGGCTCGTGATCGACCTTAATGAGCTGTTTACGCCACCCGTGTAGGACACTCAGTTGACGGCTTCCCAGAGAAACTCGTCTTCTCCCAGGCGTTTGGAGACCCAGCGGGACCAGACGAACAGGGCGTCCGAGAGGCGGTTGATGTAGGGGATGACCTGATCACCCAGCGGTTCGTCACGGGCGAGGGTGATCGTGATGCGCTCGGCTCGACGGCAGACGGTGCGGGCCTGGTGGAGAAAGGCGTTTACGGGGCCGCCGCCGGGTAGGACAAAGGACTTGAGCGGCGGGAGGTCTTCGTTGAGGTCGTCCATGAGGGCTTCGAGGGCGGTGACGTCCTCCTGGACGATGAGGGGTTGGCCTTCCCAGCGGTCTTCTGTGCGGGTGGCGAGGTCGCTGCCCAGGTTGAAGAGGTTGTTTTGAAGCTCTTTGAGCCAGGTCGCGAGGCGGTCTTTAAGGGCAGCTTCGGCATTGGACGTCATGAGGCTGGTGCGGACGAGGCCGATGATGGCGTTGAGCTCGTCGACGGTGCCGTAGGCTTCGATGCGGAGGCTGTCTTTTGGGACCGACTGGCCGCCGACGAGGCGGGTCTCGCCCTTGTCGCCGGTGCGAGTATAGATGCGTGTGAGCCTGACCACGGATGGTCCTCCTGGGCGCGTTTTGAGGCACTGCGGCCGTGCCGATCGTCGGGGTCGCATAGCATACTGCAGTTCGGATAGGATTCGGGGCCATGAAACTCCACGAACTGATTTCTGGCGGGCTCGGCAAGTGCTTGCTGGTGGCGAGTCTGCTGCTGGCGGGTTGCGGCGACGATGATGAGCCGCCGGTGGCCTCAGATACTACTGGCGCGGAGGCGGACGTCGCTGAGCCGGATGGAAGCGATACCGGCGACACAGGGGATACCGGGGGCCTGCCCGGCGTGATGCCAATGATCGACCTGGATGGCGCGGGGCTGTTTGATGCGCCGTATCCGAGCGATCTGCGGATGAAGGACGGGAAGCTGGATCTGACGGGCTTTCCGAATCCGAACGACGTGGAGCTGGTCGTAAAGTATGTGGCGGCGGCCGAGGAGTTGGTGAAGGGCTTCAGTCTGACGCCGTCAGTGGTGTTTCGGTTTGAGGACGCCATCGAGCCAAAGAGCATCAGCACGGTGGCCGAGTCGTGGCAGCCGGGGTCCAACGTGATTCTGGTGGATGTGGACAAGGACTCGACCTTCTTCAGCACACGTTATCCAGTGCAGACGTCGTGGTGGGGTACGGCGCAGGCCGAGTTCATCGCGCATCAGTCGCTGACAGTGCAGCCGCTGTTTGGGACGCCGCTGCGAGAGAGCACGACGTACGCGTGCATCGTGACTCGAGGTGTGAAGGGCGGCGACGGCGAGCCGATTGGGCAGCCGGCGATCGTGGCTGAGGGGTTGAAGGGGGAGGGGCCGCTTGGCGACGCATATGAGCCCCTGCGGTTCTGGCTGGAGAAGAAGGCGTTTTCGCAGCTGGAGGCGGAGGAGATCGCGGTGGCGACCGTCTTTACTACCGACGCGCCCACGGCGGGGCTGAGCTCGCTGGCGGACTTTGTGCAGAATGAGAGCACGCCACCGGCTCTGGAGAGCCTGGTGCTGTCGGAGCTGGAGTACAACGTCGACGGCGGGCACACCAAAGACTACGACATGTATGAGGGGGTGTACGGGTCGCCCAACTTCCAGTCGGGCGAGAAGCCGTATGTGGCCGAGGGCGGTGACATCAAGTACGACGGAGACGGCAAGCCAATCGTGCAGGAGGTGGAGCAGCTGCGGTTTGCGCTGGCGGTGCCGACGGGGGGTGAGATGCCCGAGAAGGGCTGGCCTATCGTCATGTACGGGCACGGAACCGGGGGCGATTGGAAGTCATTTGCCGGCGGATCCACCTATTCGCCGGCGTCGCAGCTGACACAGCTGGGCATCGCGGTGATGGGCATCGACCAGCCGCTGCACGGCACGCGGTACGAGGGGGACGAGGGGGGCGAGATCATCAACTCCTTCAACTTCTTCAACGTGGCGGCGGCGCGAACGAACTTTCGGCAGTCGGCCATCGACGTGATGGTGCAGGGGCAGTTTGTGCGCAACTCGCTGATCATCAGCAGCGACGTGGCGCGGTCCGGCGACGAGATCCGGTTTGACCCTGACAACGTGTACTTCTTCGGGCACAGCCACGGCGGGCTGAGCGGCGGCCTGTTTGCGCCGTTTATCAAAGGGGTCAAGGCCATCGTGCTCAGCGGCGCGGGCGGCGGCCTGAGCGAGACCACGATTCGGCGCAAGGACATCTTGAACATCAAGGCGGTACTGGAGGCGGCGCTCTTCGTCAGCAACCCCGACGAGATGACCACGTTCCACCCGGCGGTGGCGCTGATGCAGAACCTGGTCGACGTCACCGATCCGCTGACGTACGCACCGCTGTATAACCATCCGGCCGAGGGCGTGCCGCCGATCAACATCCTGCTGACCGAGGGAACCAACGACAAGCAGACGCCGGGCATCAGCACAGACAATCTGGCGGCGGCGGCCAAGATCCCCATCCTGAAGCCGGCGGCGCAGCCCTCGCAGGCGCACGGCATCCTGGGCATCCCCACCGTCGAGCGGCCGGTCAGCGGCAACTATGTATACGGTCAGGACAAGCGCACCGCCGCGCTGGCCCAGTTTGAGGACGCCGACCACTTTGCGGTCTTCACCACGCTGGAGGCGGTCAAGATCTACACGTCGTTCATCTCGTCCACGATTCAGGACGGCCTGCCGACCATCGATTAGGCGCGCCTTATTCGCAGCCGGACAAGCCGGTGATCCACTCGTTGATCAGCTTCACAGTGGGGGTGTCGACCACGAAGCTGCCGATGCTGGGCATGCGGTCGTCGTTTAGCGCCTTCATGCGCAACCAGGCCACCGACGACTCGGGCTTGCCCGCCGCGATGATCTTTGCGCCCGTCACGCCCAGGTCACCCTTTTCGGGCGCGACCTCGCAGGCGTTCATGGCGCTCAGCGCCGTCTCGTACCGCAGATCCAGCGGCGTGGTGATCGGACCGTCCGGCAGGTGGCAGTTGCCGCAGTTGACGTGCAGCGCCGCCCGGGCGCGCTTCTCCAACGGAGCGGACGTGTCAGCCGGATCGGGGAAGGCCACCGGGTTGGCAGGCACCGACGAGAGCACGCCCATGCGCTCGTATGCGTAGAGCTGATTGGCCGTGACGCCGCCGTAGTCGAACGACCTGTTCAGCTGGCCCGTCTGCAGGCCCAGCGTCTCGCCCGCCGCCTCGTTGTGACACTTCAAGCACTGTGAGCGGCTCGGGAAATGCCATGTCAGCGGCGTCCCATTGATCTCATACGTCTCCTCCGCGGCGCTGCTCAACAGCTCGGCGTCGGTCTGCTCGGCGTTCCACTTATACGTGTAGCCCTTGACGCGCGCGCCCTCGCGAATGATGAAGCGCGTCTCCGTGCGCAGAGGCACGCCGCCAGCCTGATCGTAGATGAAGGTCTTGATGAAGCGCGTCCCCTCGGGAAAGGACCAGGCGCCGCTGTCAGTGGGCGTCATCTTTCCGCCGTCGGGCAGCACCACGTACCGCTCGCTCCGCGCCCCATCGTGCCAGAGCGACGCGTTGACGGTGTACCCGATCAGCCCCGGCGCCGGCGTCATCTTGGCCACATCGGTAAAGCAGCCGGTGTCGCTGAGCTTCAGCGGGAAGTTCGACGTCGGCGGCGCCGCCGCCTGGGGCACCAACTTGAAGATCTTGCCTTTGGTCTGCTGGAAATACGGGTAGTCCACCACGTACAGCTCGCGATCCTCGTCCTCGCCAAAGCTGGACACCGTGATGTTGGAGTCGGCCAGCTTCGTGACGTCGGCCGTCTTATCGTCGTCGCCAAACCGCGCCGCCCAGATCTTTCGCGACGCGTAGTCGCCATACACGTACGCCCCATACAGCGCCGGGTACTTTTTGCCCCGATACACGTGTCCGCCCGTGATCGACTCACCTTGCGAGTGGCTGTACTCGACCACGGGTGTCTCCAGCCCCGTCTTGTCGCAGCCCGTCTTGGGATTGAAGCAGTGCGTCCCCTCGACGATCCGCCAGCCGTAGTTCTTGCCCTTTTCGACGATGTGCACGAACTCCCACAGGTCCTGGCCCACGTCGCCCGCCCACAGCTTTCCGGACAGCGAGTCAAAGCTGAAGCGCCACGGGTTTCGCAACCCCCAGGCGTAGAGCTCTTTGCGGTTGGTGCTGGACGTCGCAAACGGGTTGTCCGCCGGGATCGCGTACGGCAGGCCACCGCCGGTCTTGTCGACGTCGATGCGCAGCATCTTGCCCAGCAGCGACTGCAGGTTTTGCGAGTAGTTGTACGGGTCCCCGCCGCTGCCGCCGTCACCGGTGCCGATGTACAGATAGCCGTCCGGTCCAAACGCGATCTGCCCGCCGTTGTGATTGCCGAACGGCTGCGGAAACACCATCAGCACCTGCTCACTGCTCGCGTCCGCCTTGTCCGGATCCGAGGTGACATCAAACCGCGAGATGAACGTGCTCAGCTGCCCGTTGTTGTTGCCCGTGTAGTTCACGAACAGGCGCCCGTTGTTCTTGTAGTCCGGATGAAACGCCACGCTCAGCAGCCCCGCCTCGTTTGGCCCCGCGTCCACGCGACTCTTGATGTCCAGAAAGACCTTCACCTGGCCCGACGTCACGCTCGGATCGTTGGGCAGCACCACTATCGACCCCAGCTTGCCCACCACAAAGAGCCGGCCGGTGCCGTCGCCCGCGTTAGTCAGATGGACCGGCCGGTTGAACAGCAGGTTTGGAAAGGCGTTCTCGGTCGTCATCGACGTCGGCGGGTCCGGCGTGCCGCTGATCTTGCAGGACGTCCCGTAGGGCGTCGGCAGCGAATCACAGGCCGCACACGGCTTGCCCGTGGCGTCGTCCTGGCACACCCCCGGCGGACAGCCCGGCGTGTCATCGCCCGTCACCCCGCCCGTGTCCGTCCCCCCCGTAACCGTGGTCGTGGTCGCGTTTTCAGTGTCATCCGACGTGCCGCCGCCACCCGTGCCGGTGCTGCGCGCGTCGCCCGCCGGACATCCCAGCAGAGCCGCAAGAAGGGGGAAGGAGAGCGCGACGGTCCATCGAATCATCGCAGCAGTGTAAGATGATCGACCGTGACCGACCAGCCCCGCACCATGATTCGCGAGCGACCGCTGCTGATTACGCCCATCCCGGTGCGTGTCGCGGCCTTCTGGTATCGGACCGTCGCCGTCGCCGTCGACGTCATCCCGCTGCTGACGATCTGGCTGATCCTCATCTTTGCGACCGGCCTCGTGGACGTCAGCAAGCTCCCCGAGAGCCGCTGGAACGCCTTCGACATGATCGTGGACCTGATCAATGATCGCCCACTCTTCTTCCTGCCGCCGCTGCTGGTATGGGTCGGCCTGATTCTGGCCTTTTATCTCGTCCAGGAGCTCATCTTCGGCCAAACGGTCGGCAAGCGCCTGCTGAACCTCACGCTGGTCGACGTACACGGCCGCCAGCCACAGGCCATCATGGTGCTCATCCGAAATCTGGTCCGCATCGTCAGCCTGCTCGGCCTCGGCCTGGGCTACCTGTGGGCCGCCTTCGACACCGAGCGCCGCACCTTCCACGATTGGGTCTCGGGCACCTGGGTGGTCCACCGCACCCCGACAGTGCCCCTCAAGAGAGAGTGACTACTCCCAAGTCACGAGCTTAATGCGCGGCCGCGCGTTCTTCGGCGCCTTGCCCGGACACCAATCCGCGATCAGCCGATGCACACCCTTGAAGGCGCGATGCCCCGGCCGCCTCGGCGGGCACTGATCGGTGCCGCCGGTATTCCAGTCCCACGGCGGCAGCGTCAGCGTCTCTCCCGGCTTCAGCGTCACGCACGCGCGCTTCGGTGGCGGCTCCGCCGGACACTGCGCCACAGCCCACAGCTTGTAGACCTTGGTGAAGGTGCCGTCGCCCTCGGACCGATCCACCACCAGATGTGGCGCGATCTGCACCGCCTCCGCATTGTTGTTGCGCAGGCTGACGACGATCTGCTCTTTGCCGACATAGGCGGCTTTGTCCGTGGAGATCACCACTGGATGAGCGGGCAGCGTCGGTGGCGTGGCCAGGGTCGCCAGCACGATGGCTGAGCTGAAGATCATTGCTTGAGAGCAGCCTCTACGGTGGCCTCAAGGTCCTCGAAGTTGCACATCAGCCCGTTCACAAAGAACGACGGCGTGCCCTCGATATCGGCGCTGTCGCCCTCGGCGTAGTCCTGGCGCACCAACTTGCTCGCCGCCGCCTTGTCCGCGGCCAGGCGCGTCATATCCAGCCCGAGCTCCTTGCAGACCTTCTCGATGTGCTCTTTGGAGAGCTTGTCCTGGTCCTCGAAGAACCGATCGTGCAGCGTCAGAAACTTGCCCTGCTTGTGAGCGGCCAGCGCGGCGATCGCCGCCTCTTTCGCCATCGGGTGAAACTCCAGCGGGTACTGCTTGTGAACCAGCCGCACGCCCTTGTGCTCCTTCACGAGCTCCGCGACCTTGCTCGCAGCCATGCGGCAGTGCGGACATTGAAAGTCGTAAAACTCCACGATCGTCACTTTGGCGTCCTTCGGCCCGGACGACGGTCGCCCCGTCAAGGTGAACTTGTGGCGCATCGTCAGGCGCTTCTGCTCTTTCAGCAGCGCCCGCACGACCTGGCGCTTGCTGAGCCCGCGCTGGATCTGGTCCACGCAGAAGTTCGCCAGCTTTGGTGCCAACGCACAGGTCTTTGGATCCTTGACGGACTCCAAGAAGCTGCGCGACTTGCCGCACGGGTCAAACTGGTTCTTGAGAACGTCCATCAAGATCTTGCGCTCATCATCGTCGAGATCTTTCTGATCGACGCCGGGGAGATCCGGGCCCTTCGCCAGGGCCGAGCCACTCGGTTGACACAAGAGAGATATAGCCATAATGAGGCTGGTCAGCAGCCCTCGTCTTCGCATGGCTGCGGTGTAACAGACACGGCGCTTGAGCGTCAAGGATCCGCCCGTAGTGCCCCAGTCGCCGACCAGCCGCCGCTTTCGCCCCGTGTACATCGCACTGGGGTCGAATCGCGACGACCCACCGGCCCGCATGCGCGCCGCCGTCGACGCCCTCCGTGGCAGCCGCGCCCTCAGGCAGGTGCGCGCCTCCCGGTTCATCCGCACGTCGCCCGTCGGCCCCATCGCGCAGCCCGACTTTCTCAACGGCGCCGTCGCCGCCGAGTCCGACTGGGCCCCCACGGACCTGCTCGAGCATCTGCACGAGCTGGAAACCCGGCTGGGGCTCAACCGCGCCGCCAAGATCCCGCTGGGCCCCCGCGCCATCGACCTCGATCTACTCATGGTCGGCGATCTCGTCTGCCACACCCCCTCCCTGAGGCTCCCGCATCCCGAGATGACCCGACGTCGCTTCGTCCTCGAGCCTCTCGCCGAGCTGGCGCCTGAGGCCGTGCATCCGATCTCAAAGCACACGGTCGCCCAGCTGCTGGACGCGCTGCCATGATGCGCGCCATCACGCTGCTGTCTCTCACGGCCATCCTGGCCACCGGGTGCAACCAACCCGAGCGCCTCGGCGACTCCGCCCCTGTCGACCCTCGCCGCACCAGCCCAATCGTCGCGCTCAACGCCATCCAGCTGCAGCCGCATACGCTGACCACGCACGCCGACTACGACCGCTGGGAGGACGCCGTCCTGGCCCGCAGCGGCGCCTCTCTGCCGTACATGCTGTACAAGGACTCGCTGATCAAAAAGCGGGGCACTCAGCGCACCTTCGTGCGATGGATGCTCATCAGCTACCACGACGAGCTCAGCGACGACTTCCGAGAGCCGCTCCGCAAATTCATCGAAGGCCTGGCCGGCGGTGAGAACCTGTCCGCCGACGTCCGCTACCTGCTTGGATTCATCGCCTGGAAGCAGCTGCTCGGCGGCCCGGGCAGCCCCGCCGTCCCGAAATCGCTACGCAACATGGCGCTCGTCGACACCGTCACCAAGAACTGGCAGGAGCTGCTCAAGAAGAAGCCCGACTGGGTCGGCCCGCGGGGCATCACCGCCAACGACCTGCAGCAGCGAATCACGGCCATGGAGGCCAGCCTGAGCCCGACCGCGCCCACGGTCGACGCCCCCGTCACGGCGCCCGACACCGTCGGCACCTGGGTGCTCGGCGAAGTCGCACGCCTCTACCCGGACGCGCCGGTCCCCTGGCAGGATCAGCGCACAAAGCGAGATGAGGCCTTCCAGGACTTCTACGCGATCTACGAGGACAAGGGCCCCAAGAAGGGCTGCGAGCGCATCGACGTCGCGTTGAAGGCGCTAGGCGACATGACGGCGCTGGGCGACGCCTACGCCCACTGCGCCATCGACCGCAAAAATCCCGCCGGCGCGGTCGCTCAGCTGCGTCGCATGATCGCGGCACGCCGGCCCGGTGGCATCCCCATGGTGCTCGTCCGGCTCGACGCACTGGCCAAAAACGACGCCACGCTGGCCAAGATTCTTACAGACCTGCGCGTCGAGATCGCCGCGGCCGCCGCCAAGTCCCCGCTCTGGGCCCGGCAGAGCGGATTGATGGCCCCCAAAGCCCTTTGAGCAAGCTCGGGCGACGCCTCCTCATCGGCCTCATCCTCGGCGTGCTGGTCGCCGTCGGCATGGGCATGTACGCCGACGCCGCCAAGCTCGGGCAGAGCCTCAGCGCCTTCACCTGGGGCCTGCTGGCGCCCGTCCTGGGCCTCACGCTGCTCAACTACGTCCTGCGCTTTCTCAAATGGCACTACTACCTGCGCGTGCTGGATGCCGAAGTCCCGGTCGGCGACAGCGCGCTCGTGTTTCTCGCCGGCTTCAGCATGGCGGTCACCCCCGGCAAGTTCGGCGAGCTGCTCAAGGCCCTGCTGCTCAAGGACCGCTCCGGCGTCCCGGCCACCGCCACCGCCTCCGTCGTCGTAGCAGAGCGCCTGACCGACTTTCTGGCGCTGATCTTCCTGGCCGCCGGCGGCGTAGTCGGCAGCCGTCACGGCGTCGAAGTCCTGGCCGTCTCGGTCCTCGGCAGCGTCATCTTTCTTGCCTGCATCGCCTCCGAGCGCATCTCGATGGGCGTCATCGCCCTCATCGGACGGGTCCCGATCGGCGCCCGCATCGCCCCAAAGCTGGAAGAGATGTACCGTGCCATGGCGCGTCTGGTGCGCCCGGTCCCGCTGATCGGCACCACCATACTGAGCATCGCCGCGTGGTCGTGCGAATGCGTCGGCTTCTACCTGGTTCTGACCGGCATCGCCGGCGCCACCCCCAACCTGGGCGACGCCACCTTCATCTATGCGTTTGCCACCATCTTCGGCGCCGTCACCATGCTCCCAGGCGGATTGGGCGCCACCGAAGGCAGCCTTATCGGCCTCAGCCTGGCGTTCGGACTGGCCGCCACTCGCGCCGCCGCCACCGCCGCGGCCATGATCATCCGCTTCTGCACCCTCTGGTTCGCCGTACTCGTCGGCCTGGTGGCGCTCAGCGTTCTGCGCCTGACCTCCGACGCCCCCATCCGCACGGAAGACCTCGACGTGGCCTCGGACGCTCATTGACACCGGCGACGTCACCGGGGGACAATCCGCGCCCACCATGCAGCTAGCGCGCGTCATAGGTACGGTCGTAGCAACCCAGAAATACGAAGGGTTGGAGGGCATGCGCATGCTCATGATCCAGCCGCTCGATCACCATCAAAAGCCGCGCGGGCGCCCGATCGTAGCCATCGACGCCGTTCAGGCCGGCCCCGGCGACCTCGTACACACCGCCAGCTCGCGCGAAGCCGCCCTGGCGCTGGATCCCTGGTTCGTACCGGTGGACGCCGCCATCGTCGGCATCGTGGACGCCGTCACCGTGGAGGACCCATGATCTACGGGCGCGTCATGGGCAACGTGGTCAGCACCGTCAAACACCCGACCTACCTCGGCCATACCGTGCTCATCGTCCAGCCGCTGGACGAGCACGGCGCCGACGAGGGCGACTCCTTTCTGGCCGTCGACCGCGCGCAGGCCGGCCCCGGCGATCGGGTGCTGGTGCTCAGCGAGGGCAACGGCATCCGCCAGCTCATCGGTATTAAAGAGCTGCCCATACGCCGCCTGATCGTCGGCATCGTCGACGAGGTCCATGCCAACACCTAGACAAGTCACCCTGCCCGGCCAGCGCCGAGAGTTGGTCCACTGGTGCAACAAGGTCTGGGAGCGCGGCTGGGTCGCCAACCACGACGGCAACCTGAGCTGCCGCCTACCCGGCCGCCGTTATCTGGCCACCCCCACCAGCTTCTCCAAAGGCGAGGTCAAAGAGGACGACCTGCTGGTGCTGGACCGCTTCGGCAAGAAGCTGCAGGGCCGCTGGCGCCCATTCAGCGAGCTGACACTGCATCTGGCCGCGTTCAACACCCGCGAGGACGTCAACGCCGTCCTGCACGCGCACCCGCCGACCGCCACGGGCTTCACGGTCGCCGGCATCGACGTGCACACCACCATCCTGGCCGAGGCGGTCATCAGCCTGGGCGACCGGATCCCGACGATTCCGTTCGCCCTGCCCGGCTCCGAGTCGCAGCTCGAGGTGCTGACCGCCTGCATGCCCTACTACGACGCCTTCATCCTGGGCCGCCACGGCGTGCTCACCGTCGGCAAGGACATCGAGCAGGCCTACCTGCGCATGGAGCTATTGGAGCACCTGGCCAAGATTCAGCAGGTCGCGATGCAGGTGGGCACGCCGAAACACCTGTCACCCCACGAGATCACGACCCTGATGCGCAAGCGCACAAAAGGTGGTCTGGGTCCGGCGGGCCGTGGCGTGTCAGGCCAGCCGCCGATCTAGACAACTCGAAGCTAGAAGTCCTAGTCGTCCATGCGGTCCATGTCGTCCAGCAGACCGCTCTCCAGTCCCTGAGCAAACAGCATCTCTTCCATGGCCTCTTGCGCCACGGCCTGAATGTCCGCATCCGGGTCGCGCGTCAGGGTGTCCAACGCATCGAAAGCCCCCTCGGGCCGCAGGCGCCCCACCGCGCGGATAGCGTGCAGGCGCAGGTCCCCGGCGTCGTCCATCTGCGCCAACCGCAGTATCGGATCTCCGGCGCGGCCAAGCTCGGACTCGACCGCGGCGTAGATCGCCTCGCACACAACGCCGTGATCCGGCGACCGCAGACCCGCCATGATGGTGTCCTCAAAGCCCTGCAGGTAGCCCGCGCATAACAGCGCCGTCATCTGCCACGCCGGCTCGCCGGTCGCCCACGCCGACTCTGCCGCAGGGGCCTGCCACTGACCCATCCCGCGGACACCCGCCTCGAGCGCCCGGCGCCGCACCAACTCCACCTCGGCCCCGTCCTCATGCAGCGCCCGCAACACCAACTGCACCTCGCCGACGCGCTCCGCCGAGAGCGGCGCCAGGTCGAAGTCGCCCAGGCTCATGTCCTCGTCGGAGAGCTCGAGCGCGGGTCCAAACGTGATCGCCGCCGCCGCCCGCGCGGTGTCTGACGCCCCCTTGTCGTGCAACAGCGCCAATAGATCGGCTGCCATGGCGTCGTTCATGCAGCTGGCGGCGGCCTCACGCGCCTGGTCGCGCACCTCGCTGTCCGCGTGGTCGAGCCCCGTCAGCACGTCCGCACGCACCGTGTCGGTCGGCTCCACGCACCGCTCCGCGTAATCAAACAGTCGCTGGTAAAGCTCTGCGTCGCGTATCGACATGGCTTCGAGATATCACGCGCTATGGGGCTTTGCGAGCCGCCTCGACCGCCGCCGTGATCGCGTCGATGTCGAAGTCGCGCTTCAGCAGGGTCACGATGCCCTTCTTATCCACAACGACATCCAGCGGGAAGGGCGCGATGCTCGCCGTGCCGGCATAGTTGTTGTAGGTCCCTTGCGTGTCCAGCACGATCGGAAAGGTCAGCCCCAGGTTGGCCGCATAGTCGACCACGTAGTTGGCGTCCTGGCCCGTCAGGCCGCCCGGGTCCAGCCCGATGACCACGACCTCGTCCGAGTCGTACTTCTCCCAAATCTGAGCCTGCAGGTCTGGCAACTCCAGACCACAGATGGGTCAGAAGGTGGCGAAATAGGCTAAGACCGCCACCTTGCCCTTGATCATGTCCACGAGCGCTTTGGGCTGCTGCGTCGCCGTATCCACCACCTGCCAGCTGCTCGGAATCGTGGACCCGACGTCGATTCCCGACCCCGACCCGGACTTGCCCAGCAGCACCTTGACCTTGCCCTCGTCGGGATCGTTGGTCGTCAACTTCAGCTGGCTCTGCAGCGGCTGTCCGTTGGCCTTGACCTCAAACAGGCCCTTGCCGCCCGGCTCGACCGTCAGAGACGCTGGATCCACCGTGTATTTCTCGTCGGTGGCGGCGCTGACCTCCAGCGTCTGCAGCCCCTCGTTGACCACGATCAGGCCGAGCGACGCGTTATCCGCCGCAAACTGCAGCTCCGTCTGGGCCAGGTAGATGTCCGCGGGCGTATTCGCCGGGTCGACCTGATAGCTCAGCAAGGCCGTCCACTCACCCGCATACACCATGTCGCCGGTGATGTCCGCCGTCAGAACGCGGCTGAACTTGTTGGCGCTGGGCACCGTCTCCACGGCCAAGAGCCACGGTTTGACCGGGTCGCTGACATCGGCGATGCGCAGGTCCGTCCAGTTGGCGATCGCCAGCAGCCCGTCCGACACGTTGACGTCCATGGCGGTGCCCGGCGTGTCCAGCGTCGACAGCAGCGCAGGCGCAGCGGCGTCCGATACGTCGAAGATCTCGACTCCCCCAGCGCCACCTGCCGCGTACGCCGTGTCGCCGTCCACGGCGAGGCGGGTCAGGCCTGCCGCGCCCTTCACCGACCCCTTGAGCGCCGGCGCCGCCGGGTCGGTCAGGTCGTATACGAACAGGCCCTTGTCCAGCGTGGCCACGACCAGGTCACCGCCCCCGGAGATGCCGAGGTCGTACGCGTTGGCGCCCACGTCCGTGGTGCCCAGCGAGTTCATCTTGTCGGCGGACGTGTCGATCGCGACCACACCCGACTTGTGTACTGCGGCGTAGAGCACATCGTTGTGCCAGACCACGCCTTCGTACGACCGCGTCGCCGCCTCGCCCGGGAGGGTGTCCACGACCGGCAGCAGCGTCGCGCTGTGGTTCTCGGCCACATCGGAGATCCCCTTGTCGAAGCGGATCCGTTTGATCCACGGCATCGGCTGCGTCTCGTCGCCCCGATTGGTCACGAAGAGCTCGACCACGCCCGTCCCGACGTTGTCCGGCAGCGTGCTGAACGCGATGTGCTGACACCGCGGAAAGCTGTTGTGCGCCGACGACCCCAGGTTGCCCTTGTGCACGATGTAGTTCAGGCCCGCCGCGTGGTAGATGGCCAGGCCCTTGGTGCCCGCGCACATGAAGATGTAGTCGCCGACATGCTCGACATCGAGGATCTCCACGAACGAGTTGCCGTTGAAGGTGTCGATCAGCTGCAGGTTGTCGCCCTCGCCCCCCGGCTCGACGCATTGATCGCCGACCATGACGCCCTCGCAGGGGGGCGGGTCGACAGGATCCTCGCCAGTGTCCACGGTGGTCTCGTCGCCGGTCGTCTCCGTGCCGGTGTCATCAGCGCCGGTGTCGGTCGCCGCTGCCGTGTCGTCCCCATCACCATCGCTGTCGGACCGGCTCCCCGCCGGCGTACACGCCAACGTCGTGACCCACAGCAGCACCATCAAAACGTATCGAGGTCGCATCATGCACTCCTGTCGCCGCACATCCGGTTTGGTTACGTAACAAAACCGCTGTTGACGGTACCATTGTGCCATGGGACGCGCGGTGGTTATCTGGAGCATGGCTGTGCTGGCGTTTGGCTGCGAAAGCGAAACGGCAGAGCAGGACGCCGGCACAGGACCGCTCGACGTGGCCGCAACAGAGCCAGGCTCAACGCCTCCGTCCGACACCGGCGCGCCCGAGTGTGCGCTGGCCACCGACTGCGCCCTGATCGTCACGCCGACCTCCCCATGCGAGGTGCCCGTCTGCCTGCCGGTTGAAGCTCGCTGCGCCTTGCAGCCGGTCCAGGACGGCACCCCCTGCGACGACGACAACCCGTGCACCACAGCCGACACCTGCGCCGACGGGGTCTGCGCGACCGGGCCACCGCTGGCCTGCGATGACGACAACCCGTGCACAGAGGACGCCTGCAACCCCGCAGCAGGCTGTGTCTTCACCGCCAATACGTCGCCCTGCGACGATGACAACGCGTGCACCGAGGGCGACTCCTGCGCCGACGGCGCGTGCTCTTCAAACCCGATCAGCTGCGACGACAACCAGCCCTGTACCGACGACAGCTGCGAGGCCGAGATCGGCTGCGTCTTCGCGCCAAACGCGGCGCCATGCGACGACCTGAGCGCCTGCACCATCAACGACGGGTGCGCGCTGGGGGCGTGCACGGGCGCGGATCTGCCGTGCGCCGACGACAACCCGTGCACCGACGACACCTGCCACGATGCGGTCGGGTGTGTGTACCTGCCCAACACCCAGCCCTGCGACGACAACAACGCCTGCACCACGGCGGACACCTGCACCGAGTCCCTGTGCACCAGCAAGCAGATCATGTCCTGCGACGACGGCAACCCCTGCACCACGGACGTCTGCGACGCCCAAAGCGGCTGCAATCAATTAGCCAACACCTCGCCATGCGACGACGGCAGCGTGTGCACCCTGGGCGATACCTGCGGCGACGGGCTCTGCGTGCCGGGCGCGGCCATGAGCTGCGACGACGACAACCCGTGCACCGACGACGCCTGCGACCCCAACACCGGCTGCATGCACACCAACAACACGATCGAGTGTGACGATGGGCTTCCGTGCACCTACGGCACGGTCTGCAGCGACGGCGTCTGCGCGGGCGGCGACAGCTGGTGCCTGTGCGAGGTCGACGCCGACTGCGCCGTCCTGGACGACGACAACCTGTGCAACGGCGCCCTCAAATGCGACACGTCGGACTTCCCCTTCACGTGCGTCCCCGACGCGGCCACCATCGTGTCGTGCCCGCCCAGCGACGCGGCCTGTCTCAGCAGCAAATGCGAGCCCTCGACAGGCCTGTGCGAGCTTATCGCCAACACGCTGCCCTGCGACGACGACAACCTGTGCACCACAAACGACGCGTGTGCGGCAGGGAGCTGCGTCGGCGGCGCGGCTGTCACATGCGCCGACGACAATCCGTGCTCGACCACCGCCTGCGATGCCGCGCAGGGGTGCACCACGATCAACGATGACGGGCTGCCCTGCGACGACGGCGTCGTATGCACCCAGGCGGGGACGTGCGCCGGCGGGGTGTGCCTGGCCGGTCCGCCGACGCCGTGCGACGACAGCAACCCCTGCACCGACGACAGCTGCCAGGACGAGCAGTGCGTCTTTGCCGCAAATAGCCTGCCGTGTGACGACGGCGACCCGTGCACGGCACCGGATGCGTGCATGGGCGAGGCGTGTGTGGGCGGCCCCGTGCCCGACTGCGACGACGGCAACGTCTGCACCGACGACCTCTGCTACACGGCCCAGGGCGGCTGCGTGCACGAGGATGTGCCGGAGCCCTGCGCGCTGGGCGACGCCTGCCAGCAGCCGGGCATCTGCGTCGCGGGCATCTGCTTCAAGGGCGACCCGATCAGCTGCGACGACAGCAACGCCTGCACAGCCGACAGCTGCACGGACGGAGCCTGCCAACACACCCCCCAGGCCGGCGCGTGCGATGACGGCGACACCTGCACCGTCGCGGATTCGTGCGCAGGCGGCGTGTGCAAGGGCGCGCCGGTTGCGTGCGATGACGGGGACGCCTGCACCACGGACACGTGCTTCGAGACGTTCGGCTGCATCTCTACGCCCGATCCCACCTGCGGCGCCTGCTCCGGACTCGACTGCCTGCCGTGCGCCAATGGGACCGGGTGCGGCGGCGGCGGCCCGCCCATCGACGGCACCTGCTGCAGCGAGGGCGACAGCCTGGTCTACCTGGCGGAGTCGACCGGATACGAGCTGGTCGACATCGAGACGGACGGCGTCTACACGTACGGGTGCGGTGGCTTCGGCATGCACGTCGCCAAGGTCACCAACCCGGGCAGCCCCCAGTACCTGGGCACCAAGCTCGACCGCTGCCAGCGTGTCGGCATCGGCCCGGTGCTGGCGGACGGCACGCGGGTCGTCTATTTCGCGCATCACGGCGACACCTGGGTCCCGACGCCGCTGCTGGCCACCTATCACGTCACGCCGGCGACCGAGCTCGTTCAGCAGGACATCATCCAGGAAACCGACACGCTGTTCGAGGGGATGACATGGCGAGACAACATCCTGTACGTGGCTGTCCACGGCGGCGGGCTGCGCATCTATCCCACGCCCGGCAGCGGCGTGCCAACGGTGTACGAGACCCTGGGCGGCTTTGAAAACGCGTGGAAGATCGCGCTGCTCGGCGACCACGGCTACGTCGCCGACGGCGAGGGAGGGCTCAAAGTCATCGACGTGAGCGAGCCGGCCGCGCCAACAATGGTAGGGGCGATCCCGACGCCCGCGCTGGCTCGTGACGTGGACGCCGACGGACAGCGGGTCTTTGTCGCGTTCGGCGGCGGCGGCATCGGCATCTACGACGTGTCTGCGCCGGCCGCGCCGTCCCTCATCACGCTGCTGGACGGCATGGGCTCGGTGCAGGCGGTGTCGGCGGATGACGGTCTGCTGGCGGTCGCGGCCTGGAGCCATCTGGCGCTCTACGATACGGCCACCCTGCAGCTGCTGGGCACTGAGCAGATCAAGCTCTTTCCGCAGCTGAATCAGGTCTTTGGCGTGGCGCTGCACAACGGCATCGCGCACGTCGCCGAGTGGGAGGGCATGCACTTTGTCCAGTACGCGCCCGGTCAGGTCGGCCCCGACCTGTGGATCACCGACGAGCTGATCAACTTCGGCAAGAGCAAGACCAAGACCCAGGGCGTGCTGGTCCGCAACCGGGGCCTGCTGCCGTTGAGCGTGAGCTCGATCACGGCGCTGCCGGCCAACGCCTACGCCGTCGACCCGACGTCTCTCGAGGTGGAGCCGGGCGGCGTCGCCCTGTTGGAGGTCTCGGCGGTGCCCGACGGCCCCGTGGTAGACGGCAACCTCTCGCTGTCGACCAACGATCCGGACTCCGGCCAGAGCCCCTTCGAGATGCACCTGATCAACGGCGGCGGCGACTTCAACACGCTGGCCGTGGGCGACTCGATCACAGACGCGTTCGGCTTTTTGGACCCCAGCGGCGCCGGCCAGGTCAGCGCCCTCTCAGGTCACGTGGTGGTGCTGGCCTACTTCGCGCTGTTCTGACCGATCTGCGGTCTGGAGTTATCAGACATCGAAGACGCGCTGTGGCAGAAATACAAGGACCAGGGTGTGCTGGTATACGGGGTGCACAACGGCACGCCCCCGGCCCTGCTGGCCGACTTTGTCGAGCAGACCGGTGTCACTTATCCGATCCTGAAGGACTCCGGCACGCTGTGGCAGTTCGATTATCCGCCGGGCAGCGGCTACCCGTATCCGCGTGACGTCATCATCGACAAAAACGGGGTCATCCGGTCGATCAAGAGCTCGTTCAATGTGGCGGAAGCCGAGGCGCTGGTGAAGCAGCTGCTGGCGGAGCCCTAAATCTCCTCCACGCGAACGACGCGGTTGTAGTAGCCCAGGTCCAGCCGGCGCGTCGGGATCTCCGGATCGTTGAGCTTCAGCGCGATCTCGTAGTCGCCGGGCTGCTCAGGCGTCCACTGATGCGACCACAGGGTCCACGTGGCGTTTGTGGTGGCAGCGGGGCACACGTCCACGGGCGCCCACGGCGGAAAGAAGCCCAGCTTGGCAAACTTGATCAGCACGCCCGTGGCCGGTTGGTAGCCGCCCCACAAGATCCCCCAGACGCGATACGTCAGCGCGCCATCTACGCGCCACTTCTCGACGCGAATCGGCATGGCCGCCTGGTCCATGGTGGCGGCGATATAGTCCCGGGCCAGCGCGTGCTGCTTGCTTTGATGGGTGCGCGTCGCAAACTCCTTCATCTGGCTGGTCGCGGGCTCGTCGTCGTTTACCAGGCGGATCTCGTTCAACCACTTGGCCGAGCAGCACCCATACCAGCCCGGCACGTAAAGTCTCACCGGCTGCCCGTGATCGGGCGTGAGCGGCTCGCCTCCCATGTGGGTCGCCAAGAAGGCGCCGGCGGTCTTCAGCTGCTCGAGGGTAAACACCCAGGAGGCGCCCGGAGTCGACTTCTCCGAAAACTGGCTGTGGTCGTCGTAGCCGCCGATCAGCACGCGCGTCGCGTCGGCCTTGATGTCGACCAGCCCGAGGACCTTCTCCACCGACACGCCCGAGAACTCGGTCGCGCTAAGCATGCCGAAGTGGCTGTTTATCCCGTTGCCCGAGCACTCGAGCAGATGCGTCCCCTGTGGCTCGATCAGCGGCTCGAGATCGGCCATTGTGAGCGTACGCTGCTGCTCGACCAGACCGTTGATGGTGGCGGACCAGGGCTGGGCCAGGTCCAGGGTATCGGGCTTGCGGGTGCGGATGTAAAAGTGCTCGATTGGCGTCAGCAGCGTGTCGTGCGTCATCGCGCTGAGGTCGTGGTACAGGCGCCCGTCCAGGCCCTCGTTGAACGGCTCGTCCAGGGGCGGATTGCCCTCGCCCACAAAGCCCAGGGTCCCGAGCAGCTCACCGCCTGCAAAAGGGTTGGTGCACGGATCAGGCTCCACATCGGGGACGTCCTCTACATCGGGCGCGACGTCCGGGGGCACGTCCTCGAGCGTGATGATGTCGTCAAACGGTGCGACATCGGGAGGCTGGGCCGCGTCGGCGCCTGGGCCGGCAAGGTCATCGGAGCCACACCCGCTCAGGGCGGCGCCGGCGACGACAAGGCTGGACTTGAGAAAGGTTCGACGGGTGGGCTGCATCCCACACTTGTACAGGATTTGTACCGCGGGGCGCGCCTCAAAGGCGGCGACTACTCGACGTAGCGGCGCTTGCGGGCGGCGATCTTGATCAGCTGGACTTTCACGGGCTCAGGCACGCCGTCCATCATGCAGACGTCCTCCAGCTGTTGCACCTCGAGCTCTTCTTTCTTGCACAGCACGGAGACTGTATCGACCCACTGCTGCGCCAGCTCCTGGAACTCATCACCGTCGCGGACACCGCGGACGCCTTTCCAGCGACCGGAGCGCACCTGCGCCATGCTCATGCTCAGCGCGTGCACCGGACCCGCCATGCGGTGGGTCAGTACGATGCCGACGCCGGCCAGCAGGATGACCAACAGCGCGCCTGTGCTCGCCAGACCCCACAGCACCGTCTTGTCGCTGGAGATGAAGAAGTCCTTCATCACGGCGACCTCTTCGGCGGTGTACATCTGGTTCAAGCCGTTCAGGACGGCCTCGGACGCGTGGCGCTCGTGCTGATAGATGTAGGCGCTGAGCGTACCGAACAGCAGCGTGGTCAGCACCAGGATCAGGGAGACCCACTTCAGCTGAAACTGTCTGTTGACCAGGTAGTTTCGCGCCGAGCGCTGCTCGTAGCTGGAGGTCTTGGCCGGCTGAGGGCCTCCACCACCACCGCCGCTGCCTGTGCGACGCTTGGTCGGCTCCTCAATGATGCGCTCGGTCGGCGTATCAAAGGACGGCCTGGTCTGCTCCGGGCGCTCTACTTTCTTCTCGATCGTTGTCGTGGGCATCGTGCTCTCGTGAGGGTATGGCATGGGTTATCTCCGACCTGCTCCAAGGTATCCAAGCACCCGACCAACCGCGAGCTGAGCCGCGTTGGCCAGGACGTCGTCACGCGTCTTGCCGATGGCGACCACGCGCTTCCAGCTCGTCAGCACGTAGCCGCCCTTTCGAAGGGCCAGCGTGAGCTTCAGATGTGCTCGCTGTCCATCGATCCGGGTCATCTCACCACGCAGGGCGAGGTCGACGACCGGGGGCGGGTCTTTGCTGTCTTTGGAGAAGTCCGCGGTGACACCGACGTTGACGTTGTCATGCTTCAGCAGGCGCTCGATGACGAGATCCTTGAATCGACCGTCAGCCCGCAGTCCGGCAACATAGAAGTTGAACCGGCGCTCCTCGAAGCGGCCGCGATTGCGCACAAACGCCTGCAGCACTCGATCGAGCGATTTGCGAGCCATGCGGGCTACAACGCGATCGTCGTCGCTCATCGCATCGCTGAGCGCCGAGGCGGCCTCGATGGCGGTGAGCTTGCCCAACGCGATAGCGGCGGCGGCCCTGACAGCGCGATGGGGATCCTCGAGCGCCTGGGTCAGCGGTCCCACGACCCGCTTCGCCTCCGCTCTCCGGCTGCCCAGTGCCAGTGCAGCTTGGGCCCGGACCTTGAAGACCGGCACTTTCAGCAGACTGATCGCGTTGTCGAGCTTGTCCGCTGCGGCCGCGCACGGAAACAGGGAGACTACTAGACTGATAACAAGAAGCTTTTGCATGACACCTTCCCATCGGGACAGCGCCAAACAAAGTAAAGATAAAACGAGACGGTTTGTGACTCTGGTATGTGAGTGTTGAGCCCTCTACGCGGAAAGGCGGCGCTGTCCCACGAACAGGCCCAGGGCCAGCAACAGGATCACTGCCGCGCCGGGGGGAATCATCGGGCCCGATGGGGCGCTCGAAGGCGCTAGATCGCAGCCACAGCCCTCGTCCTTGGGCGTCTCTGCCGGGCACTGGCCGCAATCGCCGGG
This sequence comes from uncultured Myxococcales bacterium, assembly GCA_964545715.1. Lineage (GTDB taxonomy): Bacteria > Myxococcota_A > UBA9042 > CAZJHX01. The sequence continues at coordinate 63,373 of CAZJHX010000015.1, read as the reverse complement.
ACACAGGGAGCAGTCCTCACCGGGGTTGCACATGCCGTCACCGCAGGCCGGCGCGGGCTCCTCTCTGTCCTTTATCTCGAACGCGTCCGGCAGCTGAGCCGTCTGTCCGGACTCATCGATGGCGATCAGCGTGTACATCCCGGCCGCGATGCCCTTGGGCACGGTCGCCTCGATGAACTCGGATCCGGTGACGCTCACGGCGATCAAGTCGGTGCCGCCAAGCTTGACCTTGATGCCGTCGGTGAAGCCCTTGCCCAGGATGGACACAGGCGTCTGCTCGTCCCCAAAGCCGGTCGCCGGACTGATGCTCGTGAGCTCGAGCTCATCGGTGGGTACCTCGCCGCCGGTGTCGGTGCCGCCCGTCTCCACGCACTTGCTCTGCGTGCACTCGTAGCCCTCCGCGCAGAAGCCGCAGCTGACACCGCAGCCGTTGTCGCCGCAGTCCTTCTCGTCGCACGTGCAGGCGCTGTCGGGCGGCCCACATTTATGGCTCTCACAGACGTTGCCCGCGTCGCACACGCCGCAGCTACCGCCACAGCCGTCCGGACCGCACTGAGCGCCGGCGGGGCAATTCGGGGCGCAGGTGTCCTCCACGCATTTCTGTGCCTCGCACACCGTCCCGATGTCACACGTACCGCAGCTCCCGCCGCACAGGTCGTCGCCACAGTCTTTGTCGGTGCAGTCCGGCACGCAGCTGGCCGACGTCTCGACGCGCATCCGGATGATCACGTCGCCGTTGAGCTTCTTGCCTTCGGCCTGGACGTCCTCAAAGAAGAACCACTTCTTGGCCCCCGAGCAGGTCCCGATCGGGTGCACGATGTGCATCACGTTCACCAGCGGGGTTAGAGCGTTGTCGAGAATCATCGACACCGGCTGGCAACCGCACGTCTCCAACAGCCCGGGGATGACCAGCTTCTCGCACAGCGGGGTGCCCCACTCCGACGTCAGCGTGTAGGCCTCCTGGTTAAACCGGATCATGATGAGGATGTTGCCGGCCTCCACCCCCGGAGGTGCGCCTTTCTCATCGTCCTCGTTGAAGTCGAATTGATACGCGATGTTGCCCTTGATCGGGATGCCGAACTCGTTGGTGTCTGCGTTATAGAATTCGGTCGATGAGATCTTGAAGTCGGGCGTGGTGTTGGCCGGCATCGCCGCCACGCCGGCGTCTAGATACACCTCCAGCTCGATGTTGGTCGCCAGGTCGGGGTAGGCCTTGGGACCGCCGAAGATGACGTCGATTCCTAGAATCTTGAGCGGATAGTCGGCCTTGCCGGGTCGGAACAGGGCCCCGAAAGCCTCGCCCGCGACGAAGCCCGGCTCGTTCTGGAGAATCTTGCCGTTCATCTCATTGACGGCGCCGTAAATGCTCTCGTCGAACTGGTCGTGCTTGTACGTTTGGATCAACTGCGCCTCCGCGGACGCGGCCGCAAAGACGATCCCCATCGTCATCAGTACACACAGGCGTGTCTTCAAGATGCTCTCCCAAGGCGGCATAATCGACGTGCTGAACACTAACAGGCGCGGCCGTCCCTTTGCAATTTTGTATCCCGTCAAACGCTGGTAGCATCGACGCATGCAGCAAGCCCTGTGGGACGACCGGCCCGGCGTTCGGACGGTCGATCAGCTCACTGCCGAGCTCAAAAAACTGGTGGAAGGCGCCTTTCCGGAGGTGTCGGTCGAGGGCGAGGTCGTGTCCTGCCGGCGCGCAAGCTCGGGGCACGTCTATTTCGACCTGAAAGGGCGCAACGCGACGCTGCCGTCCGTGCTGTTTCGCAGCGCTGCCTACCGGATGTACCGGCCGCCGCAGAACGGGGACCGGGTCATCTGCACCGGCGGCATCGAGATCTACCCGCCTCACGGCCGCTATCAGCTTGTGGTGCGGTTCATGCGCCTGGCCGGCGAGGGCGAGCTGCTCGCCCAACTGGATGCGCTCAAGCGGAAGCTGCACGCCGAGGGCCTCTTCGACCACACACGCAAGCGCCCGCTGCCCAAGTTGCCTCGACGCGTGGGTGTGGTCACATCGCCCAGCGGCGCCGCGATCGCGGACATCATCAAGTCTGTGCATGCGCGCTTTCCGGTGCCGATCCTGCTGGCGGGCGCCCCGGTGCAAGGCGACGACGCACCACCGCGACTGATCCGCGCGCTGCAGGCGGTGGCGCACGTCCGAGACGTGGACGTGGTGGTGATCGGTCGCGGCGGCGGCTCGCTGCAGGACCTGTGGGCTTTCAACGATGAGCGGCTGGCCCGGGCGATCGCCGGCTGCCCCAAGCCGGTCGTCTCGGCTGTCGGCCACGAGATCGACAACATGCTGTCCGACTTTGTCGCGGATGCGCGCGCGGCGACGCCGACCGGCGTGGGCGATCTGGTCGTGCCTCGACTCGACGAGCTGCTCGACTACCTGGACGGGCTGCAGCGACGTGGCGGACTGGGCCTGCGCCGAACACTGGAGCACGCGCGCGGGCGGCTGACGGCGCTCAGCGGTCGGCTGACGGATCCCCGGCGACTGATGCGCGAGCGCTGGCAGCGCCTGGACGATCTGGATGGTCGCCTGCGCCGCGCTTTGACGGTGCGACGCCGGGACGCGGCCAACCGGCTTCGAGCGCTGTCCGGCCGGCTGACCGTGGTGCACCCGTTGGCCCGGCTCAAGCGCGAGGGGACGTCGCTTTCGGCGGCGCAGGCACGGCTCGGGCGCGCGATGACCACCCAACTGGAGCGCGACAAAGCGCGCCTCGCGACCCTGACGTCCCGCCTGCAAGCGATGAGCCCAAAAGGGGTGCTGAGCCGCGGCTATGCCATCGTTCGACGCCAGGACGACGCGTCCGTGATACGGTCCCATGCTCAGGCCGCCGCTGGAGATGCGGTGGAGATCCTGTTGGGAGTGGGTACGCTGGACGCCACGGTCGACCACTCGCGCGGTTAGAGGAGAGTTGATGAAGCCACGCATCCTGGTGGTCGACGACGAGCGCAATCTGCGCACGGTCTTGTGCGCCAACCTCAAGCGCGAAGGCTACGAGACCATTCAAGCGGTCGACGGCGCCCAGGCGATCGACATCCTGAACAAGGAAGAGGTCCACGTCATCGTGACGGACCTGCGCATGCCCACCGTCGACGGCATGGAGCTTCTGGATCACGTCCAGAAGAAGTACCCGTTTGTGCCGGTGATCATGATCACGGCGCACGGCACGGTGGACACGGCTGTCGAGGCGATGAAAAAGGGCGCCTTCGACTACATCACGAAGCCGTTTGAGCAGGCTGAGCTCAAGATCATCATCGGCAAGGCGGTCAGGACCAGCAAGCTGGCAGGCAACCGCATCCTGGGCGCGCCGGAGGACGGCCGCTTTGGGATGATCGGCAGCACGGACGCCATGCACGAGATCTTCGAGATTATCGAGAAGGTCGCGGACAGCCCTACGACGGTGCTGATCACGGGCGAGAGCGGCACGGGCAAAGAGCTGATCAGCCGAGCGCTGCACACCGAGTCGATCCGGGCCAAGAAGCCGTTCATCCGGATCAACTGCGCGGCCATTCCCAAGGACCTGATCGAGTCCGAGCTTTTCGGCTACGAGAAGGGCGCGTTCACCGGCGCCGTGGGCAGCAAACCCGGCCGCTTCGAACTGGCCCACGAGGGCACGCTCTTCCTCGACGAGATCGGTGAGATCCCGCTTGAGATGCAGGTCAAGCTGCTGCGCGCACTGCAGGAGCAGGAGTTCGAGCGCGTGGGGGGGATCCGCACGATCAAAGTGGACGTGCGCCTGATCGCGGCGACCAACCAGAACCTCGAGACCGCCATAAGCGAGGGTCGCTTTCGCGAGGACCTGTACTACCGGCTGAACGTGGTCCCGATCCGGATGCCGCCTCTGCGCGAGCGCAAGAACGACATCAGCCAGATCGCAGAACACATTATGGGCAAGTACAACGAGCGCCTGAAGAAGGACGTCTCCGGCATCGAGCAGACGGCGATGGCCGCGCTGATGGCTTATGACTGGCCCGGCAACATTCGAGAGCTGGAGAACGTGTTTGAGCGCATGATGCTGTTCAGCTCGGGCGAGCAGCTTACCATGGCCGACGTCCCTCCGGAGCTTCTGTCCGCCGAGCGGCGCGCCGTGGCCACCGCGATCGACAGCGCCACCGCGTCAGCGTCCGCCCAGGGCGTGGGCCCGCTGAAAGAGTTGGTGAAAGAGACGACTGTCCGTGTCGAGCGCGAGGTCATCGTCAAAGCGCTCAAGGAGACCGGCGGCAACGTGACCCGCGCGGCGCAGATGCTGCAGATCAGCCGCAAGAGCCTCCAGAACAAGATGAAAGAGTACGAGCTTCGAGACGCGGACGAGGGCGCCCCGGAGTAGCCGGCTTGTCGGCGGGGTCTATTTTCGGCGGCTCTCGTTGCGGTCAACGCGCCCACGCAGCGTCTTCTGCTCGGCGCGCAGCTGCTCGATCTCGGTGCGCAGGCTCCCGAAGGCGGCGTTCTTGTCCAGCTTCTTGCGGATGGCCGTAGACGCCTCCCTGCACCGGCGACGAACACGGCCGTCGACACCGAGCTCGCCGATCGTGTTGACGGTGCGAATGCCCTCGGTGACTCCGATGGTCTCCAGCGCGCTCAGCAGCGACATCTTGACCCGCAGCGACGTGGCCGTCACCTGCGCATGCAGCGCCTCGAGAGCCTGCAGTCGCAGCTCGGGCACGTCGCGCCCGACCCGACCGATGGCCAGGATGGCCGCCACGCGCACCAGCGTCTTGTTCAAGGGTCCGGAGCGCGACACGATAACGTCCAACGCCTCGCCTGAGCGCTGCCACGCGAGCCCGGACAAGCCGGCGGCCGCGACCACGTCGTTGAAGCTGGAGCGGTCCAGCGCGGCGGTCAAGATGTCGAACGCGCCCTCGTTGTTGAGCCGCCCGATGCATCGCACGGCCTCGGCCTCCACCAGATAGCTCGGCTCGCCCGCCTCGATCAGGGCGGCCAGCGCCTCGGACGCCTGTGTGCACCCGGTCAGCATGCCCAGCGCGGTGACGATCCCGTGCCGCGCTTTGGGATGCTTCTCGGACTGCAGCGCCGACAGCAGGGCGTCGCGCGCGTCCTCGGTCCCGATGCGTCCCAGCGATCTGGCCATCTGCTTGCGCACACCCCAGAAGGGGTCGTCGCTCAAGGCTGTGATGAGCGCCTTCAGGGCCATGCTGCTCTGCTTTTTGGCCAGGGCCCGACCCGCTCCGATGCGCCGCACCACGCTGGGGGCGTCCTTGAGCATCGCGCGCAGCTGGCCGGTGGAGACCTCGGTGGTCATGCTGCACAGCACTGTGTTGTCGGGGTCCAGGACGACGAGGTCAGGGCGGCCGGTTGTGGGCACGATGATGGTCTGTGACTTGCTGTCGATGCGAACAGGGATGCGCTGCTCGACCTCGCCCTTGCGGATCAGCAGCGTCGTGGAGATGTCCCACACGGGAGCCTTCTTGCCGGTCTGCTCGACGGTGACGGTCACCGCGCGGGCATCGGTAGACATCTTCCATTTCAGCCTGGGATACCCGGCGCGATGGACCCACTCGTCGAAGAAGCGCCCCAGACTGCGCCCTGTGGCGTCCTCCATGGCGCGGCGCAGGTCGGGCGTCTCCGCTTGTCCGTACCCGAAGCGGTCCAGGTAAACGTGCAGACCGCGACGGAAGGGCATGTCCCCGAGCAGGCTGCGCAGCATGTGCAGCACCCAGGCGCCCTTGTGGTAGAGGTGGCGATCGAAGAGGTCGATGGGCTCGGCGTAGTCCCGGCTGACCAGCGGACGGCTGTACTTGGTGCGTACCTCGGTGAAGTAGCCCTCGGCCAGCTCCCACATGTTGTAGTCGAACTCGTCCTGACCGCGATCATGCTGCTTGAACAGGGCATCGAAGTAGGTGGCGAAGCCCTCGTTGAGCCAGCCGTGAGACCAGTCGCGACACGTGACATAGTCGCCAAACCACTGATGCGCCAGCTCGTGGGCGACCAGCCCGTCGGCCGAGTAGTCCAGGGCGGCGCGCTCGTCGGTCAGCACGCGCTCCGTGACGGTTGTGAGGGTCGTGTTCTCCATGCCGCCGAAGACGAACTCGCTGACGGCGGCCTGGCCGTAGCGGGGCCAGGGGTACGGGATCTTCAGGAAGTCGCTGAAGAACGCGATCATCTTGCCGGTCTTGGCAAAGCTGCGCTGGGCCTCCTCCTCGCGCCCGGGCAGGCAATACCAGCGCAGGTCGACGGGCGCCTCCTCGTCCTTTCGCTCGACAAACGGGCCGACCAGCAGCGTGAGCAGGTAGATGGGATGCGGCGTGGCTTGGCTGAAGTGGAAGCTGTGCCAGCCCTCTTCCCAGTGCTCGGTCGGGTTGTCCGCGCCCGGCTCCCCGTTGGACAGCGCGATAAATTCCGTGGGGACCGTGGCGACGACCGAGGTGGTCATCTTCAGGCCGGGCTGGTCCATACAGGGAAACCAGTAGCGGGCGTCGTCGTCTTGATTCTGGCTCCAGACCTGGACCGCGCGGTCCGGGTTGGCGGCGTCCGGCTTGACGAAGTACAGGCCCAGGCGTGGCTTCTCGACGCGATACACGATGACCAGCGAGCGCGTCGCGTTCATCAGCAGCGGCTCGTTGAGCGTGATGTCCAGATGGCGCCCGTCGTAGTCGAAGTCCGCCGGCTCGGGGCTGCCTTCGACAATGATCTGCTCGATCTCGAGGTCGGAGGCGTCCAGACGCACGGACGTCACCTCGTCGACGACAGGCATGATCAGCATGGTCACACGCCCGTCGACGGTCTCGGCCTCCGGGTCCACCTTGACCTCCAGATGCAGGTGGCGCAACACGACAGGCCGGTCGGGCGCGTACACAGCGCTGGTGCCTGGCAGAGCGAACGCCGACGCCTCGCCGGACAGCGCCTCGAGGTAGTCGGCAACCGACGCGATATTTCGCCAGCAATAGTGAGCGCGCATGCTCTCTTCTCCATCCGATGTGAACCAGGGACCGCCCGCCCCACCGCGACGGTACCGAACGACCGCTTGATCGGCAACCGGGTTGACCGTACCGGCCAACGCGCATAGCGTTCCTACGCGTTTTTCGCGGGAGGAACGATGACTGAGGCACAACAAGGCCCCAAAGCTCTACAAGAACGAATCGACGCGCTCGAGCTACAGCTGGCCGACGCCCAGCAAACAGCCGCAAAACTGCGCGAGGCCCATACCGAGGCGGCGGCGGAGTTCGTGAAGACGCGCGATCGCCTCAAGCGAAACCACTCGAGTGAGATCGAGGCGGCCCGCATGAGCATGGTCGCGCGCCTGTTCGAACTGGCGGACAACCTGGATCGCACGGTTGAGGCGGGCGAAAACGGTGGCGACGGGCTGCTTTCGGGCGTCCAGCTTGTGCGTGACCACTTCTTCCAGGCGCTTGCGGAGCTCGGGCTGACGCGGTTCGACCCTTCGGGCGAGACCTTTGATCCAACGCGACATGACGCCATCGGGGTGGTCACGGTCCAAGACGCGGATCAGGCAAACGTGATAGTGAACGTGCTGAAACCGGGCTATCAGGCCGACGGTCGCGTCCTGCGGGCCGCGATGGTGCAGGTCGGAAAGCTCGATCAAGAGACGAGGATAACGACGTGACAAACGCTGCACAGCGCTCTGAACTTCGACGCGCTCTGACCCGGCTGACCCAGACCACCGGCCTGAACACGGACGACGCCGAGCTGCTGCACGATCTGCTGGCCGAGCAGAGCGCCGTGGCGTCCGGAGCGCCGGCGGACCCGTATTTTGCGCACAACCTGGCCGTGCTGGTGGACCACGTGGCGCTGTCGCCCGACACCGCGGACCTCGCAGCTGATCTGTCGGCTGCCGCGGCCCCGGAGCTGTCGGCCGCGCTGACCGCGGACCCGGACGACCTGGTGCCTGGGATCGCGCTGGCCCACCACGCGGCGCATGCGCCGGTGGAGAACGCAGTACTGACGCAGCTGATCGACGCCAGCGGGCGCGCGCACGCGGGAGACCGTTTGACGGCGGCCGTTGCGACCGCGGTGGCCGTCCGGGCAGAGGCGCTGGGCGCCAGCGATCGCGCGGAGCTGGAGAGCGCAACCGATACGCTGATCGAGCGGCTGGATGGGCTGCTGGCGCGCGAACCCGAGCGTGAAGCGGCTGCGTCCGCACGGCTGCGCCTGACCCTTCTGGGCGGCAGCGCGCTGGCGCGACCGAAGCGCGAGGACTCCTTCAACCGCTTTGCCACGCTGGTGGACGACGCGGACAAGATGTTTGGCCCCGACCCGGCGCGCGACACGATGCGGCTGCGCGCGACGATCATGCAGCTGAGCGACAAAGATCTGCGCGTGAGCAAGCGCGCGGTGGATGCGGCGATCGATTTGGTGTCGACGCTGGCGTCTCAGCCGTCTCCCCCGGTCGCCGAGTTCGTGCGTCTGGAGAGCGGGCTGAGCCGTCGCAAGCTGCTCGGCGGCGATCGCGCGCGCCGCCTGGCGACCGCACTGCAGACGGCCGCGTCGGATCCGGCGGCGGCAGACGCGTTGAGAGGCGCGCTGACAGAGGCGCTGGAGGCCACAGGCGATCGGGAGGCGGTGTTGCAGCACCACTCCTCGCTGGTCCGCGAGGGCGCAGCGGGAGAGGCGACCCGCGAGGCGCTGGCCCGGCACTGGGTCAAGACGCTGTCGACGGGCGCGCCGTCCGGCCTGGACGCCGAGATCGAGCTGTGGGTGGCGCAGGGCTTCCCGAGCAACGCCGCGCGCCAGTTGACGGCCGATACGGCGCTGGTGCTGGTCGAGCACCTGGCGGCGACGGCGGGACCGGCTGTGGCGGCCGGGCTGTCGGACAAGGTGCTGCTGCGCCAGAAGAAGCTGCAGCAGAGCAAGCACCTGGTTGTGCGTACGGTCCAGATCACTGCGGACGCGGGCGATCCGGAGCGCGCGTTGGCGATCGGCCACCGCCGCCTGAGCAGCGCGGATGCACCGGACCTGCGGCTGACCCTGGCCCAGATCCACATCGGCGCGGGAATCCGGATCGCCGAGGCGGAGAGCCTGCTGCGTCCACTAGCGTCGGTCGGCGGCGCGATCGCGGCCGAGGCGCGGGCGCTGCGCGACCAGGTAGTGGACCATCCCGAGTTCGAGGCGGCGCGCCTGCGGGCGATGCTGACGGTGGAGGAGAAGCTGGGCATCGGCGCGGACAAAGCCGTGCGCTGCCGGGTCATCTTCCCCAGCGACCGCTACGCGCTGGCCGAGATGCCGGGTGCGCGAGCGCCCAACTTCTACCAGCACCGCTATCTGCGGGTGATGGTGACGGCGCATGCGCTGCCCGAGGGCATGGCCATTGCGGACATGAAGAAGGGGACCGAGTTCACGGCGCACGTGATCGGGGAGAACGACAACAAGGGCGACCGGATCCGGGTCTACTGGATGCGGGACGGCGCCAAGATCACGGTCATGGCGTCGCCGCCGAGCGCGCCGAGAGCCGAGAAGAAGCCCCGCGAAGAGAAGCCGCGCAAAGAGCGCAAAGAGCGACCGGCGCCGGTGGATCCCGGTCCGGAGGTCGAGGCTGCGTTCAACGTGGGCGTCGACGCGCCGGCGCTGATCCGGGTGGACCGCGTGCTGCGCAAGAGCGGCTTGCTGCTGGGGACGATCCTGCCGCCGGACGGTGGCGACGGGGACACGTTCCCGGTCGGGGTCGGCATCCATCGGCGCTTCGTGTCGGCCGACATGAAGAAGACGCGCTGGCGCGGGGCCGTGGTCCGCTGCAAAGTGATCAAGGCCGACCAGAACGGCAAGCTGCGCTACGACGCGGCGGACGAGATCGAGCTGGTCAGCGAGGGTCCCGAGCGTGCGCCTCGGCGGGAGGCGGCCCCGGCTGAGAAGCCACCGGCCGAGGTGGTCAAGGCCGCGCCGGCGCCCGAGCCCACGCCTGAGCCCCAGCCGGAGGTCGAGGCGGCTGCGCCAACGCCCGAGCCGGCGCCCGAGCCGGCGCCCGAGCCGACGCCCGAGCCCGAGCCGGCGATCGAGGCAGCCGCACCAACGCCCGAGCCCGAGCCAACGCCCGAGCCGACGCCCGAGCCCGAGCCGGAGCCCGAGGCGGCTGCAGCTGCACCGACGCCCGAGCCCGAGCCGGAGGCGGCCGCAGCTGCACCGACGCCCGAGCCCGAGCCGGTGGCGGCCGCAGCTGCACCGACGCCCGAGCCGGAGCCCGAGCCGGAGCCGGAGCCCGAGCCCGAGCCCGAGCCGGAGCCGGAGCCCGAGAAGGAGGCCGAGATTGCGGCGCAGTGATCACATCCTGCTGACATCAGCGCCGGCGCAGGTCTCTGCGGGCGCCATCGCAAAAGGCCTGCACGACGGCTTCAGCGTCCCCGCGGAGGCAGTCCGCAGACTCAGCCAGACGCCGGACGGCGTGATCCTGGAGCTGGACCCGTTTCAGGGTCGCCGCATCATCACGCCGTGCCCGGTGCAGCTGGGCGCCGGCCGCCGGGGCGTGCTTCGGCGCGCCAACGACCTGGCCGCTCCCGCGCCACCGTGGGTCCTGAAGGTCGACACCGACGCCGGCCTGACCGCGGGCCAACTGGCGGCATCCATGCACTCATCCGGTGGAGTCGCCGGCGAGGACGTCGGTGTGATCCGCCGCGACGCGGGCGCGCTGTCCGTAGAGCTGCCACGCTGGCGCTGTCGCCAGGCTGACCTGCCCAAGACGGTCGACGGTCACACCGTGTCCGTGGAAAAAAAAAACGCTGGACGTGGCCGAAGCGCTGAATCGGCTGCGCTCGCGCTAGCCGAGCTTGTCGACGGGGGCGTGCCGGCCTCTAAGCTGGCCCGCGCCATGCGCCAGGCGCTGCGCACCGCGTGGAGCGACCCCGAGTTGATCTCCGCGGCGCGCAACCTGGCCGCCCACAGCTTTGAGCCGGCCGGGCAACATGGCGCTGCGGACCCGGCGCTGCTTACGCTGACGGTTGCGCTGTCGCCACGCACAGTGCTTGAGACCCGGCTGCAGCGCCTATCGGACATCGCGTTTCCCAATCCGCGTGACGTGGCGCTCAAGGCGCGTCTGGGCGATCTGCTGCAGGAGCGCACCTCGGCGCTGCCGACCGGACATGCGTGCGTGCGCCTGGCCCGCAGCCACGGGCTGGAGACGCGTGTAATGGGCACGTTCTGCCCCGGGCTTCGCGCCGCGGGCGCCGAGCCGGTCGCGACGCCGGCCGTCGAGGGCGACGATCTGTGGTCAGCCTGGCTGCGCATCGCGGGGGCACTGCTGAGCGCGGACGGGCTGGATCCGGCCGAGCTGCGCACCTTTGACCGCCGCGTCCGCGATGAAGCGACGCACGCCGAAATCCCGCTGGGCACGTGGCCGGAGCTGCTGGCGCTGGTTGAGGCCGAGGCGACCGGCGCCGCCGCACCGATCCGAACCTCGCTTGCGGAGCTGGACCGCACCACCTCGCGCTATGAGCTGTCGGCCGTGCGAGAGATCGACGAGCAGGTCCGCGTGGGGAACTGGAACGACGCCGCACGCCTGGCCACCGAGGCCATCGCCGCCCATCCCGAGTCCGTACCGCTGGCCCGACGCCACGTGCGCCTCACCGGCTCCGCCAGCGCCGCTGTAGACGACGACGTGTGCCTGGTGCTCGCGGCAGACGCCGCACTGCGCGCCGGCCGAGCTCAGGTAGCCTCTGCGGCGCTGATGGCCGCGACACCACCTGTCGGGTCACCTGCCGCTGAGCAAGCCGCGCGCCGTCTGCTGGAGGCTGGTCAGCACGCCAACGCGTGGGCCCTCATGAGCCCGGCCACCGCGGCGAGCGATCGCGCGACCGCCGCCTGGCACACACACCGCTGGGCTGAGGCGGTCGCGGCCTGGGCGGAGAGCCAGGGTCAGGCGCTCGGCCTGACAGAGCCGCCGGACTGGGCGGACGCCGGTGTGCGCGCGACGCTGCCTGCGGGCTATGGAGACGTGCTCGACGGCGAGCTCTCGGCGGCGGCTGAGGCGCTGGACGATGAGACGTTGGCCGCGCGCTGCACACAGGTTCTGTCGGGCGAGCTCGGCCCCGCGCCGCCACCGGCACCGGCAACTCCGGACGACGCGGCGGCCCTGCTCTTCGAGACAAGCGACCCGGCCTATGTCCTGAGCGCCTTCTCGCGGGCGATCGCGGATGCGGACGCGTTTCAGCACTGGTCGGCACTTCTGGGACGGCTTGTCACAGAGCTGATCGCCAATCCGCCGAGCGCGCGGGCGATCGAAGCACTGACCGACCTGAGTGCGCACGGCGCCGCCACCCTGCAGGGCTGGCTGGACGAGCAGACCCTGATCGGCTGGCTGGAGGGTCACGACCCCGACGTCCGCAACGCCACTATCGCGCTGGCCCGCGCTCGCGCCAACCACAGTCCGGCCCTGGACGAGGCCCTGGCCCACACGCCGACATTGAGAGCCGAGCACGCCGAAGAGCTGGTCGCGGAAGGCCGCATGGACGAGGCGGAGCACATCGCCGTCGCCGCCATCCGAAAGGCGGCCGACCCGGCCATCCGCCGCCGCTGCATCAAGACTCTGCTCGACGGCAGCCACACAGACCCGCTGATCACGGGTCTTCAGCCGGACCGTGATCCGACCCTGCTCTACGACATCCTGACGACGCTCACCGCCGCCGGTGAGGTGCCGGCGACACTGCAGGAGGCTGTCGCCACGCTGGCCAGGGCCAAAACCAAAGAGCGGGTCCGAAGCGCCGCGGCAGCCCTACTGACCCAGGCCCGCCGCTAGCGCCGGCCGCGCAGGGTCAGCGGCTTTGCAGGTTGCGGCGGCGGTTTCCGCCACGCGTCTTTTGTGATGGGGGCAGGCGCCTGACCAACCGTCAGCGTGATGCCGGCCCTGCGGCCCAGGCGCGCCCAGTGGGCGACCAGTCCGGGCTTGGCGCCCAGGAGGATTCGCGGCCCCACCCCCGGGATGCTTATCAACACGCCCAGGCCGTCATCGACCGGCGTGCCCCTGACGTACCCGCAGGCCAGCACGTCATCTCCCACCCGCTCGAGGCCTGCCAGCTGCGCGGCCGGCTTGCAGATGAGCTGCCGGCGCAGGCGGCGCCCGGCGTTATTCGCGGGTAGCTGAGGGCAGACCCGGTTGTCGGGGTTGAGATCCAGGTGCAGCTTTCCCTTCGCGCGGCGCCACTTGCCTCGATAGCCCTGCTGCTTCTCGCTGGACTCGTCCAGGCGGTCTGGCGGGCGCTGCGGCTCACCGGCCCGGGGCGGACCCGTGACGGACACGGAGTGCCCTTTGAGACCTCGGCAAGCGGTCACGACGCCCCGGCGACCGAGCTTGATGGTCAGCGACGACTGCACGCGGCTGTCGTGAATCTTCTTGTTGCTGCGCAGCTTTTGCCGCCACGCCAGATGCACGGCGTAGGACGTCGGTGGCGGAGCAATGACCGAGGGCGATCCGAGCAGTCCGGCTAGCATCAGAAGGGTCATGAGATTAGTGGAGAGAAAGGAAGCTCAGCTACGCGATCGCCTCGGCGAAGGCGACGAGCTGGCTGTGGCGCTGGGGGCCGCGCAGCTTGCGAAGCGCTTTGGCTTCGATCTGGCGGATGCGCTCGCGGGTGAGCGAACAGTCACGACCGACCTCTTCCAGCGTGTGGTTGCGCTTCTCGCCGATGCCGAAGCGCTTCTTGACCACGAACTCTTCGCGACGCGTGAGATGCTGGCGCAGCACCTGTCGGGTGACGCGCTTGAGGTTGCCCTCCATCGCATACTCGAGCGGCGAGCCGAACGTGGTGTCCTCAATGAAGTCACCCATGCGAGCATCGTCGTCGCCAACCGGGGTCTCCAAAGACAGGGACGAGCGCGCGAGGCGCAACGTGCGAGCCACCGCCGCCGGGGCCATTTCAACCTCTGCGGCAAGATCCTCGATGGACGGCTCACGGCCCAGCGTCTGCTCGAGGCGCGACTTGACTCGCGTAAGGCGGTTCAGCGTCTCGACCAGATGGACAGGGATGCGGATGGTACGAGCTTGATCGGCGATGGACCGCGTGATGGACTGGCGAATCCACCACGTGGCGTAGGTCGAAAACTTGTGGCCACGCTGCCACTCAAACTTCTCGACGGCCTTCATCAAACCGATGTTGCCCTCCTGGATCAGGTCCAGGAAGCTGAGCCCGCGATTGGTGTATTTCTTCGCGATGCTCACCACCAGGCGCAAGTTGGCCTGGATCATTTGCGCGCGCGCGGCGCCCGACTCACGCTCGGACTTGGTGAGCTCGATCCACATTTCGCGGATCTGCTCCGGCTTCCGACCGAGTTCGAACTCAATTTGGTCCATCCGCAACCGGCAACGCACAGCACGGCCACCCAGATCTTTGGCACGACGGCGAGGCATGCCGTCCGGGTAGCGCTCCTTCATTCGCCGAAAGCGGGACATGAGACGCGCATGCGTCATCAGGCCGTCTTCCAGCACTCGCTCAACCGTGTTGGTCGAGCTTTGGTACTCCCTCAGGACGTCCTTGACGGACTCGATAGCGCGGCGGATGACTCGATCGCCACCCGGCGCGTTCCAGATCGTTCGGTAAAGCTTGGTCAGAGCGGCGTTGAATTTGTCGACAGAGACGCGCTTGTTGCGCTCCACCGCGGCAAACGCCTCGAGACCCTCGCTGATCGACTTGCGATAGCGCGCCAGGTCACGACGGAGCTGCTCATGCTCCTCTTTGGTTTCAGGTGTGGCCTCCGGATACATGTCCGTGTACGGCCGGGCGCCGGTAGCCACGCGCTCCGCGACCTCCAACAGCTCGCGGCGACCCATGTCGGTCGCCAGCAGAATACGAAAGATGATTTGATTGGCGCGCTCGATGCGCTGCGCGACGTCTTGCTCGCCGGCTTTCGTCAGCAGCGAGACCTCACCGATCTGCTTCAAGTAGACCAGCATCGGGTCGGTGCCCGTCTCTTGAGCGGACACAATTCGCCGTGTGTCCGCCTTGCTCTTCTTCTTTTGTTTGTGACCTTCAGATACCCGTCGAGCGCTCCCCTTCGCTTCGATGATGGGCTGAGATAGCGGGGCAATTACCGCCGCAGGGTTTACTGACATGCCTTACTCCATCGCTGATTCTGCACCGTGAGGGCCTCGTGCAAGGAATATTCCAGAAGTTCGGTTTTTATCATGGGACCCAGCGCTATACGGCGTTTAGGCCCAATAGAGGGTCCCGGAGACCCGGCTGTATCCACGGCGCGGGTCACGCACAATTGCGGTGATCACGACATGCGTGTCATCAGATCGGGGTGCACCCGCCCAAGTGACCCCAAAACCGTGACACTGCGCGCCCCTACAAAAATTGTCATGCTGTCACGCGAAACGTAAAACTTTTTTACAGCGGCGAGCGAAGGCTACGGAGTCGGCGGTTCAGGCTCGAACTCCACCGCGAGGATGGCGGACGGTAGCCCGCGAGAAGACACGACCGGCCTCAGGGCCGCGCCGATGCACGTCCGGAAGCGGCGGTCCGCCGTGTTGACGCCGACGAGCGTGGCACGGGCGCCGGGGGTCATCGCGATCACGCCACGCGGTCGGGCGGCCGGGCTGGACGCAAGCAGGCGACGATAACATGTGCGCAGCGGACCGATCCGGTCGGCGATGGCCGCCAGGCGACGATCCTCCGCCGCCGTCGCGGTCGTGGCCACCGGCACCATCGTGGCGTGACGCTGGCGCAGGGCACGCACCACGTCCTTGAGCCGCAGGCTGAGCCCGCCGGGCAGGGCGCGCGCGCTGTCTGCCAGCAGCTGGGCGTACAGCAGATCCGCCTCCGACATCAGCGCCTGCGCCGAGCCATCGAAGAGCCCCGCCAGGCGCGCACGCACCTCTTTGACCGCCGCCAGCGCGCCGTCGTCGTCACCCAATCGATGGCGGGACCAGGCCAATCCCAACCGAGCGCGCACGTACCAGGATCCGTCGGTCCGCTTGAGCGCCCCGTATCGGCGTGCCGCGCCCGCAAAGCGCCCCTGCTCCAGAAGCAGATCTCCCAGGCGGTTGTGCAGCTCGGCGCGCAACGTCCAGCTCACCCGGGACTTCAGCGCGGCCTGTAGCGTCCGCACCGCAGCATCCAGGTCGCCGCTGGCGTGCAGCACCACCGCCAGCAGCTGGGCCGCGCGCTCCCGCGTCAGCCGGTCGGGCGCCAGATTGCTCACGCGCTCGAGCGCGGACACGGTCGGCTTCAAAAACGGCATCGGCGGCGTCGGCTTCTGCGCCAGCTCACCCCGTTGATACGCATCGTGACGGCGCTGCCACCGCGCCATCAGCGTGCGATGGGTGTGCTGATGCCGCGCAAACTGTATCTCGGCAACCAGGAGCTGGGACGCCGCTCGCCCTACCCCCTTGCGCCGTTTGGAGGAGCGCTGCAGCTGGTCCAGGATGTGGCTCTCCCGCTGGCGCAGATGCACGGCCCGATCAGCCGCCTCACCATCCAGCCGGCTCTGCAGTCGGTGCCGCTCCCTTGCCAACTGGACGCGCAGCTGCGAGAGCTCGCCCGGCCGAACAACCATCTGGTGGCGATAGTGGCGCTGCAGCTCGTCCAACGCCTCATCCGCGGCGCGAGCCAGCCGGCGGTCACGGGTGATCGCGTCCTCCCATGCCTGGGCCGACGGCCGAATGCCCTCCGGCTCGACACCCTCGATAATCTGCTGCAGCGGCCCGCGAGTCAGCGCGATCGGTGGCATCGACGGCTTCCCCAGCCACGCGTGCACGCGCAGGGTACCCAGGCGAGTCTGCGGGTCGTCTGCCTGGGCCGGAGCGGCGACAAAGCTGAAAAGCGCGGTGAGGAGCAGCTTCCTCATACAGATCAGTCTACGGGTGAGACCGGACTAACAAAAGTTTCGGAGCCCGCAAATTTTACGGAGTTGGGCTGTAGTTTCCGCCGGTCAAGATGATGCCGATGCGGCCCCGCGTGGGGATCGTGCCGTTCAGCAGACACGCGAGCGGTACGGCCGATGACGGCTCGATCAGCTGCTTTGTTCTGGTGTGGATCAGTGTCATCGCGTCGAGAATCTCGGTCTCGCTGGCCAACCCGATATCGGTCACGCCGCCACCGACGATCACCTGGAAGTTGTTGAGGCCCAGGCACGTCCGCAGCCCATCCGCCACGGTGTTGGGGACCTGCTCGGTGACGCGCCGGCCGCTGGTAAAGCCGCGCCAGGCGTCGTCTGCGCCCAGCGGCTCGGCCCCGTAGAGGCGGCAACGCCCATCCGCCGCCAGCGCCGAGCCGGCGAGCAGGCCGCCGCCGCCGACGGGCGTGATGATCGCGTCCAGGTCCGCCACTTGATCGAGCAGCTCCAGCGCCGCGGTGCCGGCGCCGGCGATGATCCGGGGATCGTCGTACGGATGCACCAGGTGCATGCCGGTGCGGGCGATCTCGTCAGCGCACGTGGACTCGCGCGCCGCCTGGGTGTTCTCGCACTCGACGACGCGCGCGCCATAGGCCTCAGTCGCGGCCTTCTTGAGGGGGTTGGACCCGCGCGGCATCACAATGGTCGCGCGTACCCCCGCGCGCGAGGCGGCCAGCGCCAGGGCCTGCGCGTGGTTGCCCGAGCTGTGCGTGATCACGCCAAGCTTTCGCTGCTCCTCGGTCAGCAGGGCCAGCACGTGCGTGGCGCCTCGAAACTTGAAGGCGCCCGCCGACTGCAGATGCTCACACTTGAAGAAGACACGCGCACCGGCCAGCTCGTCGATCAGCCGCGACGCCATCACCGGCGTGCGCTTGACCAGCCCACGAATCCGCGCTGCGGCGGCCTCCACGTCCTTTCTGGAGAGGTTCACTCGACGCCGAAGGGTTTGGTCGAGCAGTCCCGGAAGCAAAGCTGAGACTTGGACCCGTCCTGCTGCTCGATCTCCTGGCACGCATAGCCTTGCGGGCATGGGTTCTTCGGGTCCGGACCGCACGCGACAAAACAGAAGTCGCCCAGCTCGTTGCCGTCCTTGTCCTGCAGGCCCAGGCACATGTTCGGAGCCCCGCCACACGCCGTCTCGGACTGCTGATCGCAGCCGGGCTCACAATAGGGACCCTCGGCTTGCACGCACTGACCGGAGGCCAGCTCGCAGACCTGCTCAAAAGCGCACAGGAAGTTGCCCGTGCAGCCCTTGTCCTCGCACTTGCCGGCCAGGCACTCCTTGCCCGACGCCTTGCAGTCGAAGTCCGCCTGACAGCCCGGCTTGCAGAGGAACTCGCCCATATCGCAATAGGTCTCGGGCTCGGGACAGTCTTTCGGCTCCAGGCAGCCGCCCTCTATCTTGCAGTGGCCGTCATCGCACTCCTGCCCGACGGGACAAGGGTTCGCGTCGGAGCACGCCGGCACGCAGCGAAACGCGGTGCACACGAAGTCGTCGGGGCACACGTCGTCGTCGGGGCAGCCGGGCTTGCACGTGCCGGTCTCGCAGATCGAGCCAAACTCGCACTCGCTGTCATCCGCGCATAGCGCCGGCTTCGTGCACTGACCGGACAGCGGCGTGCACTGCTTTTGCGACTCGCCGTCCACCGAGTTGCAGCGATAGCCCTCCTGCGGGCAGCCCGGATCGGCCACGCACGCGCGCAGGCAGAAGCGACCACCGGATTGGAAGTCGATACAAGCGCCGCCCTCGTCGCACTCTTTGCTGTCCTCGCACGGCTCGCACAGCGTCTTGAGCTTGCGGCACACGCCCGCACACACGTCGCAGTAGTTGTCCGATCCGCAGTTGATGTCGGCGGCGCAGCTCTCGATCTCGGGGATGCCGGGCGCGACGCAGCGGCCGATGCAGTCGCAGATCTGCTCGCCGTCGCAGTCGTCCGACGTTTCGCACGGATCGGGCAGGTCACTGCCGGTGTCCCCGGTGCCGGTGTCCTCTGTAGCAGAGGTGCCGGTGTCGGAGGTGCCGGTGTCGGCGGTGCCGGTGTCCGTCCCGTCAGAGGTTGTGCTGGTGCGCTCGCCGCCGCCCGAGGAGCAGCCAATCGTGAGCGCCAGGGCTAGAGCGGCGAGTAGCCTCATAGCAGGCGGGCTCCCACCAGGGTGCCGCCGTTGGTGACCATGTGCAGCCAGCCGCCGGTCGTGACCACCGCACCGGTCTGCCCATAATCGGGTGAGATGCGCGCAACCGCAGAGGCACGCGCGGCATCGAACAGAACCACCCCGTTGCCCGTCGGCACGAACAGATTGTCACCGACGATGGTCGGCCCCGACAGCTCACCGTAGTCCAGCCGTGCGCTCCACTGCACCTTGCCCGTCTTGGGATCCAGGGCCAGTACGCGACCCGCGCCGGTCGTGGCGAAGAGGTAGCGGTCACCCATGGCGGGCGTCTGCACACCACGAGCGCGATGCAGCCAGCGCACATTGCCATGCTTGGCGCCCACCGCGTAGAGACCGACGGCAAACGACGCCGCAAACACCGTGTCGCCATGCACGACCGGACGCGTATCCACGTCGATGAACTGTCGCTGATCGGCGGCCAGGCTCTTGGACCAGATCGTGGCGCCGTCATCCAGGCGCATCGCCACCAGATAGCCGTCCTCGTAGCCGGCAAAGACGGAGCCCCCGGAGATCACCGGCCCGCCGTCGCCCTGAATGGTCAGAAACTCGGGCCGAGGCCGCCCCTGGTCCCAGGCGTAAACGCCGGTCTTGGCATCCACGGCGTAGGTCCGGTTCTGGTTGTTCTGAAACACCACCTTGCCGCCGCCCAGCGCCGGCTTGGACGTGATGGCGCCCTGGGTGCCGTACGGCGCATCCCAGTCCTCCGCGCCTGAGCCCAGATCCAACCGATAGAGCTTGCCGTCGGTCGCGCCGACAAAGACGGCCTTGCCGTCGATGACAGGGGTGCCGCGCACCTTGCCTTTGGTCGCAAAACGCCACCGCACACGGCCACTTTGCGCGTCGGCCGCCACGACCTCGCCGCGGTTGGATCCCGCGACCACGATGCGGCCGTTGGCACCGTAAGCGGGAGAAGACGTCTGTTTGGGGTAGTACGCGACCGGCTCGATCTCGTCGAGCTGCACCTGCCACACCGTCTGGATGCGCGGCGCGGGGTCTCTGTCATCGTAATGGACGTCGATGGCGCGACAGCCGAGCAGGCACATCGCGGCAGCCACCGTGGCGGCTGTCACCGACAGAAGCGTCTGGGAGGAGTTCAACCTGGCAGCTGGGCGCGGCGGCGGGAGATCTCGCCACGGAGACCGCGCAGCGCTGCGTTCAGCACTTTGCCGTCGGCGGGCTTGAGCGCCTCGAGCGCGGCATCGTAGTGCGAGCGGGCTTTCGCGCCGTCACGACCCTCGCCAGTGCCCATGTTCGGGTTGTAGAGGTCGCCCAGCAGCATCGACCCGCGCACCTTGTAGTAGGCGTCGGCGGAGCCCGCGAGCTTCTCGTAGAATCCGGCGGCGGTGGAGAGGTCACCTGCGGCCTCGGCGGCCCGGCCCTGGTTCTCGATGATCAGCGGCAACAGCGCGCTGTCCTCGCCCTCTTCGGCAAACGCCGCGAAGTTGGTGCCCGCTTCTGAGGCCTTGCCCAGCGCCAGCTCAACGCGGCCCTGCATGGCGGAGACGACCGGCGCGAGATCGCCCGCTTCAGCCTTGACCTCACCCAGCTTGGTCAGCGCGGCTTCCCAGCGCTCTTTGTCGGTCGGGTAGTCGCTCTCGACCGGCTTGGCGTCGGGTTGGGGCTGCAGGGTCAGCAGCTTCTCGCTGTCCGCGTGGGTCGCGACGCTGCCGTTGACCATATGCACTGCGCTCAGCACGTTGCCCGAGCGCTCTACGGCGGCCGACTCGCGCGACTGCATGAGCATGTTGATGCCCAGCGACAGCACCAGGATGACAGCCAGCCCGATCAGGTACACCTTGAAGTGCTTGTTGAGATGCTCAGAGAGCTTCTGCAGCGCGGTTGTTACCTCATCCGGCGCCTTCAGCTCTTCTTTCTTTCGATTGACCCGCTTGCGCGACGTCTGGACCTTAGCTTTGGCCACTAGATACCTCTCCTGCCTGCTTCGCTCGGGGGGCGACCCCCGGTGCCATATCGCGGCCGCGCGTTTATATATAGGGGTCTGCAATAAGTCAACGACGTGCTATATGGCGCCTGCAATGAGCGAGATGCACCGCGCCGGCTTTGTTACGATCGTAGGGCGCCCCAACGTGGGCAAGTCCACGATGCTCAACGCTATCCTGGGTCAGAAGATCGCGATCGTAACGGCCAAACCGCAGACGACCCGCGATCGAATCGTGGGGGTGTGCCCCATCGAAAACGGCCAGCTGATCTTCGTCGACACCCCGGGCGTGCATCGGGCCAAGAAGGCGCTGAACAAGCACATGCGCGAGGTCGCGATGGGCAGCATCGGCGACGTGGACGCGGTCATCGTCATGCTGGACGCCAACTTCGGCATCTCGCGCGACGATCGGGAGATCCTGGACGCAGTCGAGCTGGCCAAGAAGCCCGCCCTCGCGGTGCTGAACAAGGTCGACCGGGTGCCAAAGCAGAAGCTGCTGCCGCTGATGGCCGCGCTGCACGAGACGGGGCTCTTTTCCGCCATCATCCCGATAAGCGCGCTGAAAGAAGATGGCTTGGATACGGTGCTGGCCGAGGCCGCCAAGCTGGTGCCCGAGGGGCCGGCGCTGTACGGCGACGATGAGCTGACGGACAAGCCGGTGCGCTTTCTGGTGGCGGAGCTCTTGCGCGAGGAGCTGATGAAGGCCCTGGCGGACGAGCTGCCCTACTCGATCGGCGTCGAGATCACGCGCTACAAGCGGCGCGAAGACCGCCCGCTGGTCGACATCGACGCCACCATTCACGTGGAGCGCAAGTCGCAGAAGGGCATCGTGCTCGGCAAGGGCGGCGAGCGCATGAAGGCGGTCAATGCGGCCGCGCGCGCCCAGATCGAGGCGCTGATCGACAGCAAGGTGTTCCTGCGCGTGCACGTGCGCGTCGAGCCGAACTGGACGACCTCCGCCAAAGGCCTGAAGAAGCTGGGGTACACGAAGACGTCATGATCCCAATCGTCGCTATCGTCGGCCGGCCCAACGTCGGCAAGTCCACGCTGTTCAACCGCCTGATCGGCCAGCGCAAGGCGTTGGTGCTGGATGAGCCCGGCATCACGCGCGACCGAAACTACGGGCGCGCCGAGCACTTCGGCCGCACGTTCACGGTCATCGACACCGGCGGCTTCGATCCGGAGAGCGACGAGGGCATGCTGCCGCTCATGCGTGAGCAGGCCCAGCTCGCCGTCGAGGAGGCCGACGTCACGCTGTTCCTGGTGGACGGCCGCTCGGGCCTGACGACGGTGGACGAACAGGTGCACGCCGTTCTGCGCCAGTCCAAGAAGCCGGTGCTGGTCTGCGTCAACAAGATTGACGGCCACAAGCAGAGCGACGACGTCATGGAGTTCTACGCCCTGGGCGTGGACGAGCTGTGGCCGATCAGCGCCGAGCACTCAGCCGGTGTGGCCGACCTGCTCGAGAAGATCGTCAACGTGTTGCCCCCCGCCGAGTTTGACGAGGATGACGAGCACCGCATCCGCATCGCCGTGGTCGGGCGCCCCAACGCGGGCAAGTCCACGCTGATCAACCGCCTGCTGGGCAAAGAGCGCCTGATCGTCAGCAGCGTAGCCGGCACCACGCGCGACTCGATCGACACCGAGTTCGAGTACGGCGAGAAGCGCTACACGCTGATCGACACCGTGGGCATGCGCCGGCGCCGCGGCATCTCGCTGGCCGTCGAGAAGTTCGGCGTCATCAAGGCGATCCAGAGCATGGAGCGCAGCCACGTCGTGGTGCTCGTGGTCGACGCCAAGGACGGCTTCTCGGACCAGGACGCGCGCATCGCCAACATGGCCCTCAAGCGTGGCCGAGCCCTGGTCATCGCGATGAACAAATGGGACGTGGTCGACAAGGATCACCGCACCGCGCAGCTGCTGCAGGAGGACTTTGTCCAGCATCGGGCGTCGATGAGCTTTGTGCCGATGGTCTTCATCAGCGCGCTGACCGGCAAGCGCGCGATCAAGGTGCTGGAGCTCATCGACCAGGCCGCGGAGAACTGGCGACGGCGCATCCCGACGGCCGCGATCAACTCCTGGTTCCAGGGCGCGATCTCGCGCCGGCCACCGCCGCTGTACAAGAAGCGCGCAGTGAAGGTCTATTACGTGACCCAGGCACGAGCAGCGCCGCCGACCTTCGTGCTGGTCAGCAACATGCCGCCGGACGGGTTTCCGGTCGCCTACGAGCGCTACCTGACCAATCAGCTGCGGGAGACGTTCGACTTCGCGGCGTCGCCGCTGCGGCTTACGATTCGGCAACGGTCCAGCAAGTACCGGCCGGATCCGCGGCCGAAAGCCGAGCGTGGGATCAACAAACCCGGCAAGCACACCGGCTGATTCTAGAAATAGAGGTCGTCTGGTGCAAAACTCCGCCGAGCCCACAGCACAGTGATTCCGGGAGCCTCCGTCTAGTCAGCCACGACGGGACTGCCCGGCCCAGCGGCGTGTCCTTGTCGAGCCCAAGATGCGTTCGGTCCTCGTGATGGTACGCGATGCAGTCGCGGACCAGTCGAATGGCGTGGCGCCACTTCACGACGCGCGGAATGCGACCCAGAAGCCGCGGTCGGAGGGCCAGGTTCTCGAGGACGAGGTCGGCACGCGATCTCGCAAGAGCCGGGGGAAGGTGAGCATGGCCGCGGGATCCTGGACGTGAGACGGTGAATCTCGGGCGAGCGTGGAGACCGGAAGTGCCTGACCTTCTTGGGCAGACAAGTCTTGAGGAGACACAGGTGGGCTGGGCCGGGTTGGCCCGCTGAAGGCTGCGCTGGTGCGCTTTTCGGGCGACTGGATCTCGCACGGTCTCCCAGGCCTGCTGCGCGGCATCAAATCGACGAATCGGGCATGCGTGGAGATTCGGGCCCGAAAGCTGCCCGACGAGCCCGGCGTGGCCTTTTGAGGTGGCCATCCCGCTGAGCCCGCGTTTCGCCATGGAGGTGACGACGCCGGCCGCGACGGCCTACCCGTTCTACAAGCCGCAGCAGCAGAGTGAGTCGCTGCCGATGGTGCTGACCGTCACCGGCGGCTAATCGTGTCGGCGGCCCAGACCTCCTCTCAAGCGGTCAACCGCGCGATACCCGGTGTGGGTGGCGGTGATGCCGGAGTTCCGCATTCGAAGGTGGACAAGCTGCTGGTCCGCTAGCTCACTTAGCCTCGGCCGCTGCTTGAGCCTCCTTGATCCGGGCCAGGCCGCCCGCCGGGGTTATGGCGAAACCTCGGTCCGTGCCTTTGCCGAAGTACTCGTACAGTCGCAGCGTGTGGTCTCCGAGATACCACGTGCTCGACTCGAGCGGTCTCCCAGACGCAAACTTGTCTTTCGGGCCGAGTGACTCAACGAGACTTTTCGACAAGATCGCGGCCTCTTTATGTGTGAAAAACCGCATGTACAGCCGAATCAGGCGATCCTCGAGAAACCCGAGCTGAAGACGAACTTGCGAACGCTTGACATTCTCCGCGTCAAAGGACGACCACCTGAGTTCGATCTCTCGCAAAACCGACCGCCGCCTCGGTTGATGGTGACGCTCGC
The DNA here is from genome assembly GCA_964545715.1 of uncultured Myxococcales bacterium. Classification (GTDB taxonomy): domain Bacteria; phylum Myxococcota_A; class UBA9042; genus CAZJHX01. Next base: position 38,890 of record CAZJHX010000015.1, on the reverse strand, counting down.
CCTGTAATCTATGGCGCACGTCGTCATAGCTGTTCGCCCATACGGTGTCCCAGTCCACCCCCAGCTTTGCGATTACGGCCACAAGCCGCTGCTTATCCGGAAAGTCCGGCAGCTGCGCCAGGTCGGTGGTCAGGGCGGGAGTCACGCTCCTGACATTCGGCGAAGGGTCCGGCGCCCCACTGACAGCGGCCACGGTCTGTGCCGTGGACTCACCATCCTCTGTGTACTGCAGCACCGACCAGAAACCCAGGGTGGTTACCAGGATCAATAGACCCGCGATCATCAGCGAGCGGGTCAGTCCGCGATCGCCGGCCTCCCGACCGACGACCGGCATTTGTGGGTTGGTTGGACGCTGGCCGACGGCGCTTCGAAGCAGTCGTTTGAAAGCGTCGACTGTCGGCGGGCGACGGTTGGGATCTTTCTCCAGCGCGGCGGCGATCGCGTCTTCGAGCGCCGGCGGCCAGGGAACCGACGGCAACGCGGCCTCCAGCGAGCGAGGAGTCTCGTGTAGGTGAGCCGTGAGCGCCTCGCTGACGTTCCGCATCTGAAACGGCAGTGTGCCCGTCAACATCTCGTACACGATCAGACCTACCGCGTAGATGTCGCTGGCGGGTGTCGCTTCCTCGCCACGGACCTGTTCGGGGCTCATGTATGCCGGCGTACCGCAGATCTGCCCGGTTCGCGTGATCGCCATCACTGAGCTGCCACCCATGGGCCGCGCCAGCCCGAAGTCGAGCAACTTGACGAAGTCCCCCATCGGACCTGCTCCCGACTGCAGGCACACATTCTGGGGCTTCATATCGCGGTGCACGATGCTCATTTTGTGCGCCGCCTCGAGACCGTCACACATCTGGGCAGCGATGGCCACGGCGCGCTGCGATGAGATCGGCCCCTGCTGGATCCGATCATCCAGGGTCTCTGCGTCGAGGAGCTCTTCGACGAGGAAGAGCCGGCCATCGGACATAGTGCCGTAGTCGTGCACAGTGACTACGTTGGGGTGACCGAGCTGGCTCGTGACCTTCACCTCCCGTAAAAACCGCTTCACATACTGTGCGTCCATGGCTCGGTCCGGCCGGATGACCTTCATGGCGACCATTCGACCGAGACTCCGCTGGCGGGCCCGATAGACAATGCCCATGCCGCCCTCACCGATTTGATCCAGCACCTCGTAGCGGTCCTGCAAATCGGACGTCAACGGCACGGGCCCCGTCGGGTCAGGCGTGGCGGCTTGCGAGGCCCGCTTCAAATCCGTGCCGTCGTGGATGCAGATCGGGGGTTCCGGAACCAGCTCGTCGTAGTTGCGACCGCAGTCAGGGCAGTGCCATGCAGCCGTCGACATCAATGCTCCCGTCCGGAATCGTCTGTTCGAAAGTCGACCAGATCGATGCTCTCCTCTCGCAGTCGTTTGTACAGTGTCTTGCGACTCACACCAACCTGTCGCGCCACCTCTGCCACGTTCCCGCCGTGTCGTCGCAGCAGTGACCGCAGGTCGGCAACGGGCGTGGTCGGGCGGTCGACCGGGGCAGCGTCGGCGCCCTCGGCTTGCAGACGAGCCACGATGTGATGACGTTCGATCACATCGGAGTCGTCGACGGCGACTGCCAGCCAGCGGCACAACGATCGCAACTCTCGCACATTCGCCGGCCAACGGTGTGTCGCGAGCGTCTCAAGCGCTTCAGCCGTGAAGCCCCTGCCCGGGGATGCCTGGTGCAGAAACGTGCACGCCAGTAGTGGGATGTCACCGCGCCGTTCGCGTAACGGCGGCAGCGTTAGCGGCCACTCGTCGATGCGCGCGAGCAGGTCCCCGCGGAAGGTCTCCTTGCCCAGGCGCTGGTGCGTCGCTGAGACCAGACGCACGTCTACTCGTACGGGCCGCGATCCGCCCAGAGGAACAATGACGCCATCCTCGAGGACGCGCAAAAGCCGCGGCTGAACCTCAGGGCTGAGGTCGCCCAGCTCATCCAAGAACAGTGTCCCGCCGTCAGCCTCTTCGAAGACACCCTTGCGATTGGCTACCGCACCGGTAAATGCCCCACGAACGTGCCCAAACAGTGCGCTCTCGGCGAGGTTCGATGGCAGCGTGGCGCAATTGACCGCGACAAACCGTCCGCGACGGCCGCTGAGATCGTGCACCATCGTTGCCGCGAGCTCCTTGCCAGTACCGGTCTCTCCCATCAGCCGCACAGCTAGAGTTGACCGTGCCACGCGGCCCAACTGAGCGCGCACGTTTGCAATGGCGGATGAAATACCCAATAGCGGGGACTTCGACGCTCTGTCTTCGACGGCGCGATCGACCATCAACAGCGATCGGCCGACACGAATCACATCGCCGGCAGCGAGCGGAGCGGGGCTGTGCACGGGCGCGCCGTTGACGCTGCACCCGTGGCGACTCCCTTGATCCTCGAGAACGAACGCGCCCGCCGCCACCACGATTCGAGCGTGCACGCGGCTGCTCTGGGCGTCGTCCAGCCGCAGCTCACAGGTTCGTGAGCGGCCGATACGAACGGTCTGCGAGAGCGGCACGGACAACCCGACCTGATCCGTTCGCGGAGCGTGGATCACCACGAGTGCCCACGCCGGTGGGCCGGGCGGCGGCCGTGACTGCACGGTCGAGGCCGTCACCGTCGACGACCCACTGCGGTGTTTACTCACGTGTTACCCGTGTTTCGAGGTTCACGTGAAGGTGACACGCATCGTGGGGCAACGCAAAGGCCCATACGGCATGCTGCTCGTTCTTTCCCGCCCTGGCACGGCTCATGCCTCGCACAGCGTCATCGCAACATACCGGGAGGACACCATGACCGAGGCCCATACACCTACCAACGACGCCGGCAGCCGACTTTACAGCGCAGTGGACTCACTCGTCGCAACCAACGAGTTCCTGATGTCGGAGGTCGATCTACATCGCGGGCGTGTTCAGCGCTGTGGATTCGACACTGAGGCCGCCTGGCGCACCGAGGTAGCGGAGCAACTCGTGCGGACCTTCGCACGGCGGTCGGCATTCAGCGGTGGAGCCACCGCCCTGCCGGCGATCATGCCCGGCGTCGGTACCGCAATCGCCGTGGGCGGCGCGCTGGCGGACGTGACACTGATTCTGAAGTACGAGGTCGAGATGGCACTGGCGCTCGCGTGGCACTACGGCTTCGACATCAGACAGCCGAATGAACGTCAGCTCGCCTTTCTGCTCGCGTCCGTCCAGTCGTACGACAGGCCGTCCGGCGGCAGCGCCGTCGGCGACGCGATCTCGATCGAGGCGAGCGCCATCTGGAATTACGCACCTCGTCGAATCGGCAAGGCCATCGCGACCGTTCTCGGCGCCATCGCGCTGCGAGCGGCGTCGCGGTCGGCCCTTAGGCTCATCCCTTTCGTTGGCGTCGCAGTGGGAGCGGGCATGAACCGGGCGCTGACGCTACGCACGGGCCGTGCATGCGCCGTCGAGCTGGCCGCACGGCGCGCCGCCGTTGACACGGGCAAATAGCGGCTCTTACAGCTCGTCGCCGGACATGCCGGCCGGAATCATAAGCGCGTTCACACCCTAATCCCCGTCGCAGTGGACCTAACCCGCCTATGGGTGAAGGTCACGGTGTTGATGGCGGAGGGATGGCGGCCTGGCGGATGGGGCTGCCGGGGCAAGCGCCCCAGAGTCGGGTGAGATCTCGATTTGGGGGCGGGACGAGGGCGGCGAGCCGGGCGAGGAAGGCCACGGGCTCGAAGACGAGCTGTTTGCCGGTGCCGCGGGGGCGCTTGAGCGTGAGGACGATGCGGTCGTCGTCGAGCTTGGTGAGACGGGTCTCGGCGATGGCGGGTCGTGCCATGTACCGGCACAGGCGTTCTAGTCTAGTGCGACGGGGCAAGCGGGCGGAATGGAGACGCCGGCATGCAGGCCGAAGTCGTCATGGCGGGCATACAGGGGAACGTGACGTGCGCGCGAGGGGGGCGGCCTGGGTCGGCGTACGGTTCGAGCCGGGGCGGATGCGCAGTCGTGTAGGAGGGCGCCGTCGGGGCCTCGGGCTGTGTCGGGGGTGGCTGCGGGGAGAACGAGACGGCCAGTGAGTGGGAGCGCTCATGGAAGACGCAGTCAACCGCGAGAACGTGCAAGTGCATCCACTGGCCGGCGCCGTCGGAGAATTGCTGCACGAAGACCACCGCGGCGGGGTGTGCGCGTTTGACGCCGGACGGTCTGCCAGCTTCGATCGGCCCCGATTCTGGGATCCGCTTGGCCGCACTATGAGCGATCCGTTTGCCCGCCCCTTGACACCTTCACCACAAACCGCCGTGCGCGCCCTCAAATGGCGATACGATCGACCCGATGACACTCGAAAGACCGATAAACCGAATCCTGGCCGTTATGGTTCTCTCGTGCGCGTGCTCCGTTCTCCAACGGACTGCTCAGGCGAAGAAGTTTCACGACCCAACGACGCACTTCGCGTTCGAGGTCACCGACGCATGGAAGGTGCATCTGGACGACGACGCCAAGACCGTGGTCGCGGTCAAGGCAATTCAGCCGGCTTCTCGCAGCGTCGTGTACGTGCTGCACTGGCACACGACCAGGCCGTCTGACAGCGACGCGCGACAAGGAAATGACACGGTGCTCACCGCCGAGAGAATTCGCGATTCCGCATCGAGGATTACGAAGAGTGTCATGGGGAGCGCCCCGACTTGGACGTCGGGTGGCGCGAGCTTCCCGGGCGACCTCCGCTTTCCGACTCCGATGGCCGTTGCGGCGCCGCTTTATGCCGTGGAAACGGACGCGAAGGCCCATACAGAAGCGTGGCTGTGGCAGGGGACAACGACCGCATACGCCGTTCTTGCTCACACGGAGCTGCCGGGGTCGGGACGTTCCGAAACGCGCGCTGCCTTGAGCACGTTTCGATTGGCGTTGCCTCGGACGGCTTTCGACCGGGATCGGCTCACGTTGATGTCGTTCAAGAAGGGACGAGTGTTCTCGATCGCATTGCCGGAGGGCTTTGCGGAGACAGTCGACAGACAGCACTTCTGCCGCGGCGCGCTGGTGAGAATGAAGTGCCGTCATCTCACTGACGGGACAACCGACCTGCATGTATTCAAGATGTGGGTGCGCAGCGACGAAGACACTGAGACAAGCACCCGTGTACTGGACGACGAAGGATTCGCGGCAGCGCTTGCTGAGGAGCTTGATGTTCGGTCGGCAAACGGTGACAGCTGGTCCTTTCTACACCGCATCACACAGGTGACGCGCTACTACAGCAGCGGCCGGATTTTTCCGGTCTACACGGCGGACGGCGGAGAGGAGCTGGAGAGGTTGGCTGTGTTTCGCTTCGGTAAGACGGGGGGCGTCGCGCTGGTCGCAACAGGTCCCGACAAGGCGAGTTTGGACCAGATCTGGAGCCGTGTTGAGCGAGCCGGCTATGACCCACCGTCTAGAACACTGACATTTCTGTACTATCTTGGGGCCGTGTGCGGGTGGATCGGCGCGCTCCTTTTCTGGAAAATCAATGATGCCACCAAATTGGTAATCGGATCCTCCGTAACCCTCATGCTCGCGAGCACAGCCTGCCTGGTCACACATCTGATGACGGCCCCGCCGCTCCCGTACAGCATCTTCTCGTTAACTGTGCTTTTGTACCTGCCGGTTGGGCTTGCGATTGCGATGCTCGTCGGCTTCTCGTTTACGCTGATGACCTAGACAGCACTGAGACAGCACTTAAAAGTACAGGTTGGCCTGCAGTCCAGCGGTCAGGTAGTTGGGCACGTCGCCCACAACCATCACGTTGTAGCGCGCCCACAGGCCGATGCCCCAGCGGCGGGCCGGGCGGTAGTCGATGCCGCCGCCGACCTCGAAGCCAAAAGCAAACTCCGCGTCTCCGTCTGCCAGGCCGGCGTACCCGCCGAGGGTGAGCGCCGCGTAGGGAATCCATTGAAACGCGTCCAAGTGGTACAGCACCCCGGTGTTCACGTTGATCAGCTGCAGCGACACGTCTTCGGGCTCGTCGGGAAGCATGGACCAGCCGGCGCCCGTGGTCAGGTTCCAGAAGTCGTCGATGCCCCACGTGTGGGCCAGGGCAGCGCCGGCGCCGTGACCCTGGGCGCTGGCATAGGAGCCCCGCAGCGACAGGTGGTGCTCGCCCTGACCGGCCACGGCGGGGGTCGCCAGCAGCAGGACGGCGATGGCTGCCGTAGATCTAAGCACGGGTCACCCTCACGCCGACCTGAAACTGGCCGAACAGCTCCAGGTCGCACGGGACCATGACGCGCGCCTCCAGTTCGATGGCGCGCGGGATCAGCAGCGACGCGCGCACGTTGAGCTGCAGACGGCCGCCCCCCGCGCACACGGCGCAGTCCTTGCGCGCGATGATATGCCCGCCGCAGCCCGGACAGGCGGTGTTGATCGGTACGCGCGCGGCGATTGGGCCGCCCTCGTCGATCGTCTCTTGAGGCAGCCGCACCTCGAACGTCAGCGACTCCATCGCGTCGGCGGTGCTGGGGTCGACCGACGGCCGCCGCGTCACTGTTGCGGTGGGCTGAGCCGGGTTGGCGCGCTGAAGGCTGCGCTGATGCGCCTTTCGGGCGACGGGATCCCGCAAGGTCTCCCAGGCCTGCTGCGCGGCATGAAATCGCTCGATCGGCTCATCGCCGGCCATGTCCGGGTGAAGGCGGCGCGCCAGAATGCGCCAGGCAGCGCGGATCTCCGAGTCACCGGCTGACGGTGTCAGGCCAAGCGCCGCGAAGTGGTCGATCAGGACCGTTTGCCTCGCCGCGTCGCCTTGGCGCGCGTCTGAGGGCGTGCGGGATCGTGGTTCTTGAACCGCACGTGGAAGTGATGCTTGTGACCCTTTGAGTGCCGGATGGTGCCCTTGGCCGTCCCCCGTCCGCGCGGGTACTGAAACGTGGTCTTGAGCCAGCGTTTCGACGCGCCTTTGCGCTTGGCGTAGTTGTAGAGCACCCGCTGCAGCGAGTAGTCGACAAAGACCAGGTCCACGTCCTTGGTGTCCAGCAGGCACTTGATCAGGTGCCACGTACGCGGCACGTCCAGCGTAGAGCGGCGCGCGTTTTTGAAGTACTTAACCTTGGGACGATCCTTGTGGTAGTAGCCCACGTCCACGTCCAGCCCATTCTGGTGCGAGCGGTGCGGCGACAGGTGCCCGCCGGCCTCGCGCGAGATATCCCCGACGACCACGTCCGGCGTCTTGCGGCCAAACTTCTGCTTCACCTGCGGGATGCACGTCATCAGATGCGTGATCGTGTTGTTCGTGCCCCAGGCGCGGTGCGGGCGCATCAGGTGCCAGCCCGGCCCCTTGCCCAGCTTCTCACCGTCGACCAGGTGGCCGTACTGCGGCCGGCCCTCTGCCTTGGCGAGCTTCTCGGGGCCGACGACCCGAATCTTGAGACGCTGACCGACCCGCAGGTACTTGCGCACCCGGTTGCGCCGCTTGATCTTGCGAGCCGTCGTCTTGTAACGCCTGGCCAGCTTCGCCAGCGTGTCGCCGCGCTTCACCGTGTGGATGAGAATGCGCGTCGGGCGGTTGGGCTTCATCGAGTAATAGACGAGCTTGCGACCCAGGCGGATGTTGTTCTTGCGCAGCTTGTTCCAGCGCTTGAGCTTGCGCACGGTCGTCTTCAAGCGCTTGGCCACCCTGCTGAGGGTGTCGCCCTTCTTAACCGTGTAATAGCGCTTGAATCCGTCAGCCGCGCACGCGTCCTGCACCGGCATGACCAGCAGCAGCGACAGCGAGAAGAGCAGGACTGAGAGCGCTCGCAACATCGCGTCGTGATTAGATGTTTTTTGGCAAATCGTCAAGGATTCGTTGCGCCGCCCGGGGGCGTGAGCCACAGCGACGGGTGCCGGTACATGACGAACTTCTGGCCGTCGGTCAGCGACGTATCGCCGGTGTACGCCCAAAACATCAGATTGCCGCCCTCTTCCTCGGGCGTATCGGCGATGTGGTCGAACGTCCCGGCCTTCTCCATCGTGTGATAGAGCCCCAGATAGTGGCCGATCTCGTGGGCAAGGACGCCGCCAAGCGCCTCGGGTTCACTTGGGATATCGGTGAGCGCTAACGCGACGCCGGAGTGGGGCGAGCCGTGGTGGGTGAACGGGGGACCGGGCGCGCCGCCTGCGATGCCTAGAACGATGCCTGTGGACGCGTCCTCGATCTCGGTCTTTACGATGGTCTCCACAAAGAAGACGTTGATGCCCGGCGGGGCGTCCGCGCTGGTAACGAACAGCTTGGCCAGGTCGCTGTCACCGCCCAGCGAGCTCTCGACGGCGGTGGGCGCGCCCTCCGGCGTATCGAAGTAATGCACCTCGCCCACGCTGATCCCCAGCGGCTCATAGACCAGGTTCAGTCCCGCGATCATGGCCACAATTCGCGGGTGCTCCGGGGCCGTCTCAGCCGTGATGTCGTGGGCGCCGGTGAAGAAGAGGTTGAGATCGACCGTGCCCGCGGATGGGGGCTCCTCGTACTCCCAGACCTTGAACAGGATGCGCGCCGTGATCGGCGTCCCCGACCACGGACCGACCAGATACCCCGTGGGCAGAATAGTCACGGCGAACTGCCACAGGGCCATCGAGTACGTGCCCTTGCTCTTGAACTTGACCTCGGGGGAGTTGGGGATCAGCGAGGTGTTCAGCTCATGCGAGGCGTACACGCGGTTGGAGCAGGTCGCACACAGGACGTTCCCCTGCCCCTTCACCACGGCGTGCCCGGGCGGCACGATCAGCTTGCCGATGCGCATCCACACCTCTTTGGGCGCGCCGTCCAGCATGACCGAGATCGACAGCGTGCCGTCGGGGACATCGAAGTCCAGGTCCTCGGTCCACCCCTCCAGGTCCGCCTCCAGCTCCTCGAAGTGCGCCTGGCCGTATCCGGCCGGCAGGTCCTCCCAGAACGGCGGTGGCGGCGGCGGGCCCGGGTCGGGCGGGATATCGGGGACGTCGGGCACATCCGGCACGTCCGGCACATCGGGCACGTCCGGAACATCCGGCACGTCGGGTACATCGGGCACGTCCGAAACATCCGGGGCCACGTCGGGCACATCCGGCACATCGGCGACCGGGACGTCCTTGGGGACCTCCGGGATGTCGTCGACCACAGGCGGCGTGACGGGATCGTCGCCGCAGCCGAGCGCCAGGACCATGAGAAGAGGCAGGTACTTCACCGGACTGTGATGGTCGCAGAAGCCCCCGTAACCTGGCAAGGCGACACAGCGCCTGTGTAAGATGCAGATCATGCGGGCGGCGCTGCTCATCGGCATGATTTGTCTGGCGGTCGCCTGCAGCGGCGAGCCGTCCACGCCCCCCGTGCAGGCCCCACCCGATGTTTCCGATGCGCCCGCGGGCATCCCGGATATCCCAGACGCACCCGACGCCCCGGACGTGCCGGACGTGCCGGCGCCACTGGACATCCCGGACGTGCCTGATGTGCCGGACGTGCCCGATGTGCTGCACGTCCCCGACACGGCCGACATCCCAGACGTGCTGGTAGACGCCCCGGACGTCCCACCGGACGTGCCCGACATCCCCGATGTGCCGGACATCCCAGAGCCGCCGTGCCTGCCCGATCCGCCCGAGCAGCCGCTGCCGCAGCAGATCCCGATCACCATTGGAAAGATGGTCGGCGCCGGCAAGTTCGTCGTGCTCGAAGAAGACCAGGAGATCGAGATCGTGCAGGGCCCGCAGGACGGCGTGCACGTGGAGATCGCCGTCGCCGCGACCATGCCGGCCAGCTTTGACGAGGACAAGGCGCTGTCCACCCTGCATGCCGTCACCATTCAGCCGTGTTGCGGCGAGGAGCAGGAAGAGGTCGGCCAGTTCTACAACAAGAAGACGCCACTGTACCCCGACGATGACCCCAGCGTCTTCTTCACCGAGGTGCTGCAGGTCATCTTCTTTCAGGACCTGGCGGTGTTCTACGAGCAGCTGGCCTGCTGCGTGCGCGTCGACTTGTCGGTCTACAAGCCCGGCACCAAGGACGTCCTCCTGCAGGGCTCAGCCACGCTCCGCCTGTTCTGCGTTGATCACCTTTAGCGCATCGTCGACCAGCGATGCCGACGTCCCATCCAGCCTCGTGACGCCCGGCGTCTTCTTGAACCAGGTCCGCTGACGACGTGCGTATTGGCGATGCGAGCGCTTGATCTGCAGCGCCGCCTCCTCCAGTGACAGCTCGCCCGCCAGATGCGCAACCGCCTGTCGATATCCCAGCGCCCGCATCGGCCTCGAGTCCGGTGAGACGCCGCTCGCCAGCAGGCCCCGCACCTCGTCCAGCAGGCCGCCCGCCAGCATGCGGTCCACGCGCTGGTCGATGCGCTCGGCCAACACCGGCGGCTCAAACCCGGGAGTCAAAATGCGCGTGTCGTAGCGATCGGTCGGGGTGTGACTCGCCTGCAGATCGCTGAGACGCTGTCCCGTGCCCTCGTACACCTCCAGGCCGCGCAGCACGCGCTGGGTGTTGGCCGGCCCGCCCTCGATCCGCGCCGCCAGCACCGGGTCCGCCGCCTGCAGCCGCGCCCACAGCGGCTCGATCCCGCCGGCCGCGTGCTCCGCGATCAGCGCCTGCTGAACCGCCGCCGGCACCTGCGGCATCGGCGCCAGTCCCCACAGTAGGCTGCGCAGGTACAGGCCGGTGCCACCGACCAGAATCGCCCGGCGGCCACGGCTTGTGATGTCGGCGATCGCCTCGTCCGCCTGACGCGCATACCGTCCGGCATCACCCGGATCATCGGCCTCCAGAATGCCGAACAGATGGTGAGGGATCGCCGCCCTCTCGGCGCTGGTCGGCGCGGCGGAACCGACTTCGAACCCGCGATAGATCTGCACCGAGTCGCAGCACACCAACTCGCCCGGCAGCCGCTCGGCCAGGCCCATCGCCAACTCCGACTTGCGGCTGGCGGTCGGCCCACACACGACCACGAGGGCCATCACGTCCGGTTGAACCAGCGCGCCACCTCGGAGAACGGGTAGCTCACGATGACCGGCCGCCCGTGCGGACAGTTGGCCCGCAGCGGGATGCCGTCCATCTGAGCCAGCAGCGCCCGCGCCTCATCGGGCTTCATCTCGTCGCCCGCGCGCACCGACGCATGACACGCCATCGTCGCCAGCAGGTGCTCGACCTGATGCTCGGCCTCACGCGACGTGCCCATATCCGCAAGCTGAGCCAGCACCTCTACCACCAGCGCGCCCGGCTCGTGGTTGCGCAGCAGCACCGGCACCTCCGAGATGACCCAGTCGCGCCCGCCGAAATGCTCCAGCTCAAACCCCATCCGGCGCAGCTGCTCCAGCCCCTGCTCAGCAGCCTGCGCGTGCTCGGGCTCAAGCTCCAGCTGCAATGGAAACAGGAGGCGCTGCGATTCGACCCGCCCGCCCAGATAATGCGCCTTCAGCCGCTCAAAGACGACGCGCTCATGCGCGGCGTGCTGATCGATGATGTGCAGGCCGTTGGGCGACTGGCTCAGCAGGTAGCAGCGGCGCGCCTGACCCAGAAACTCCAGCCGCGCAAAGAAGCCCTCTTCACCCGCCGCGTCCGGCGCGCTCCCCTCAAACGCAGGCGCCAGCGTCGGCCCCGCAGCGTCGAACTCCGGCACGTCGTCGGTCCCCAGCCCCCGCCCCACCCGCCCCCGCTCCGCCGGCGGCCCCCCCCCCCCCAACAGCAGCGGCAGATCCGCGGCGGCAACCCCGGGCGGCAGCGACTGGCCCCCTGCCACAGAGGACGCGATAGAGCCCCACGGCGCGTCGTTCAGAGTGAGCTTCAACGCCCGCTCGATGAGCCCGTGCACGGCGCCGCTCTCCACGAAGCGAACCTCCGCCTTGGCCGGATGCACATTGACATCGACCGCCTCGGGGGGAACGGACAAGTACAGCACTGCGACCGGGTAGCGGCCCCGATCGAGCAGGTTGCCGTAGGCTTGAGTCAGCGCGTGCTGCAGGACCCGATCGCGCACGAAGCGCCCGTTGATGTAGGTGTATATCGACCGCCCGTTGGGCCGATGCAGAGTCGGCTCACTGACGTAGCCGTGGACCCGGTGGTGCCCCATCTCGAGCTCCACGCCGTACAGCCGGTGACACACCTTTCGCCCCAACACGGCCAGGATCCGCGCCTGCAGATCCCGGTCCGCCGGATACTCGCTGACGCGGCGACCGTTGTGCTTGAGCGTGATGTGGACACCCGGCCAGCCCAGCGCAAAGCGATCGATGAGATTGCTGATGCGCGACATCTCCGTGCCCGTTGTGCGCAGAAACTTGCGGCGCGCGGGCACGTTATAGAAGAGGTCTCGAATGGTGATCTCGGTGCCGGGTGGGGTCCCGCACGGCTCCAGCTGCGGATCCTCAGCGCCGTCCCCGATGATCTGCACTCCCTCGGGCGTCTCCCGGGTGCGCGTTCGCAGAGAGAACTTCGAGACGGACCGGATGCTGGGCAGCGCCTCGCCGCGGAAACCAAGCGACCCGATGCTTTTGAGGTCGTCCGCGCTCTGCACTTTGCTGGTCGCGTGCCGAAGCAGCGCGCACATGGCGTCCTCGCCGGTCATGCCGCAGCCGTTGTCGATTATTCGCAGCGACCGTTTTCCGCCGTCTTCGACCAGCACCGTGACACGCGTGGCGCCGGCGTCCAGGGAGTTTTCCACAAGTTCTTTGACCACCGACGCTGGCCGCTCAACCACCTCGCCGGCAGCGATCTGGTTGGCCACATGATCGGGCAGAACATGAACACGGCGCTCCATAGGGGTATGCTTAGGCGATACGCGCCTGCCCCGTCAACCGCCGCTCTCGCGGCCGGGCGCTTTGGTGCCCGACATTGACATGCACGACCCGACTCCCTATGTTCGCGCGTCAATGCGACTAGGGACACGATCGGTAACTATCCTTGGCGCCGGCGGCATCGTTGGCGGCTATTTGCTGAACATCCTTGCTGAGGATGCGACAGTCTCCAAGATCGTCGTGGCCGACATTGCAGCGCCCGACGGCATGCCCAAAAAGGCCACCCACGAGCCGCTCGATCTGTCGCACGACTCCGCCGTCGATATTCTGGCAAACCTGATCGACCGCGCCGACGCCGACACCCTGATTCACATGGGGTACCTCAACGATCGGCCGGAGACGCAAGAGGCCCAAAACGAGGAGACCGCCCGCATCGTCAAGGCGCTGTCACGGCGCCCGGTGCCCAAGGTCATCTTCGTCAGCAGCACCACAGTGTACGGCGCGGTGCCCGGCGACCCGACGCACCTCTCCGAGGACACGCCGCTGGTCACGGACGCCAAGAGCGCGTGGGTGCGCGACAAGGCCGCCTGCGAAAACATGATTCGCGACTTCATGCTGGAGAGCGACGCCACGATCACCACGCTGCGCATGGCGCTGCCGCTGGGCCCGACCGTAGCAAACTTCATGACCAAATATCTCAAGCGCAAAGCGGTTCCGGTGGTCATGGGCGTGGACCCGAGCGTCCAGTTCATCCACGAAGAGGACGCCGCCGCAGCGATACAGCACGCGATTCACCACGATCACGACGGTCCGTTCAACATCGTCGGTGACGGCGCGCTGCCTCTGAGTGTGGCGCTGCGCATCGGTCGCCGCCGCTCGGCCCCCGTGCCGGAGCTGGGCAGCTACCCACTGCACCACGCCCTGTGGGAGCCCGACATCGTCGAGGCGCCTGAGGTGCTCCAAGACCTGTTCCACTACATCTGGGTCGCCGATCCCATGCGCACCCGGACCGTCATGAAGTTCACGCCCGGCCACTCTACCAAGGAGACGGTCGAGACCTTCTACAAGCCCAAGGTCAAGCGCACCTAGCGGCAGGCGTCCAGCAGCTCCACAATGTTCTGAGTCGTAAACGGCTTCGCCAGCGTCCGCAGGCCGTGGGCCTCGACAAACGTCTGCAGCGCCTCCTTGTACAAGTTGCCGGTGCACACGACAAACTGGCAGCTCGCGCTGGTGCTTTCGCTCTCCTGCAGGTGCTCGTACAGGTGGACCGCAGTGCCGCTCGGCAAGGCGAAATCGCAGATGATCAGGTCGACAGCTTGCTTGTCCAGCAGCTCGAGCGCCTCGGGGATGTCCACCGCCTGGTACAGGTCGACGTCCAGCCCATCGAAGAGCTCCGTGTAGATGTCCAGAATGTAGTCCTGATCGTCCACACACAGCACCGGCAGACGACGCCCGCTGGCGTGTCGGGGCAAGCGCCCGAAGACCATCTGCAGTCCCGCGCCCGGCCCGTTGTCGGAGACCCGCAGGTCGCCTCCGTGCAGCGACATGATCGACAGCGCGGTGGGCAGCCCAAAGCCAACGCCGCTGCCGCTGCGTCGCGACGTGTACTGCGGATCAAAGACCTTATCGACCAGGTCCCGGGCGATTCCGCCTCCGTTGTCGCGGATCTCCAGCACCTGGGTGTCGCCCTCCGCCCACGCCGAAAACCGGACCGTGCGCGGCCCGTCGTTGCTCTCGGTGGCCGCGACCGCGTTGTCCAGCAGGTGTCCGATGACCTTGCGCAGCAGGTCGGCGTCTCCCTGGATCGGCGGCAGATCGTCCGGTATCTCGCGCTGAACCGCGATGCCTGCCACCGCCAGGCGGCCCGCGTCAAACGCAAAGACGGCTTTCACCAACTCGTCCAGCGTGAGCGGCCGCTTCTTCGGCTCGGGGTGCGAGGCGCACTCCTCCAGTCGCGCGATCAGGTCGCGGCACTCGGTCGCCTGGCTGGTGATCAGGCCGACGTACTTCTTGACCTTCTCCGGATCGGTCTCAAACCGCAGCAGGTGGCAGTAACCCAGGATGGCGGCCAGTGGATTGTTGATGTCGTGCGTGGCTCCCGCAATCAAGGAGTGAACGCTACGCAGTTGCTCGATTTTACGCAGTCTGGGGTCGTCCGCCACGTCAGGTGCGCCCGGTCACGGCCTTGACGGACGACAAGCGCTCTTCCAACGCCACGCGATCCTCTTCCATCACCGTGTTGGTCAGCGCCCGCTGATAACACTCCCGCGCCAGCCCGAAGCAGCCCGCGTCCCGGCACGCATCTCCCAGCTGCCCATAGAGCAGCGCCGCCCAGTCCTCGTCCCGCGCGAGCTCCACGTGGCGGGCCAGCTCAGCGACCTCGCGAATGTCGCCCTGGAAGCGATCGCGCATCCAATCGGCCACCTCTTTGTGGCGCGCGGCCAGGATGTCGGGATCGTAGATGTTGTCGTAGACGATCTCGCGAAACAGCAGACTGCGAAACGAGTAGGCGCGCGTCCCCGGATACCGGGAGTTGGTCGTGGTGCGGATGAACTCGCGCTCGGTCAGCTCCGCGCAGCACTCTTCGGCGTCCTCGATGCCCAGCGCATCCAGCGCCTCCATCCAGAACACGTCGCCGATCACCGCCGCCAGTTGAAGCGCGCGGGCCAGCCGCTCCGGCAGATCCTCGACCATCTCGCGCCGCGCCTCGAACATGCTGGCCACCTCAGGGTCGGGCAGGCCGTCCTTTAGATACCAGATGCCCTCGTCCGAATAGAGCCCGTAGCTCTCCGCCAGGCGACGGACGGTATCGACCACCAGCCACGGCACCCCACGCGACCGGCGCATGACGTACTCGTGCAAGGCGGCCGGCAGCTCCGCCTTCAGCAGGTCGCGCAGCAGCGCATCCACGGCCGACTCTCGCAGCGACTCCAACCGGATCCGCTCGTCCCAGCCGTGTGGGCTGACGTCCGAGCCGATACCGATGATGATCAGCGGGCAGCTCTCCAGCTCATCAGCGCAGCCACGCAGCAGTCGCGCGCTGGCGTCGTCCAGGTACTCGACCTCCTGAAAGTAGAACAGCGCCGGGCCCCAGCGGGTGATCAACCGCAGGAAGTCGAGAAACGCGACGTCAAAGCGGCGGCGCATCTGCTCGGGGGGCAGGTCCGGCAGCATATCGCCGGCGGCCATCCCGGGCAGCTTGGCCAGCACCGCCACCGTCTCGTCGATCAGCTCGCGATCCTTCTGGGTCGGCGGTCCGCCCATCTTCACGGCGGAGTCGATCACCTGCGACATCTTGGCGCGTACGTCCTTTTGCGTGTCGTTGGGCAGCACGCCGGCGCGTATGCGCAGGGCCTCGGTGACCGCGCCGTATGGGATCAGCGTGTGGTGCTCGTGACACTCGGCAAAGAAGAAGTGCACGTCCGGCGGAGGCAGCGCCTCGATGTAGTCGGTAAAGGCTGCCAGCAGCCGGTTCTTGCCGATGCCGTCGGGGCCGGCCACCAGCACGCGCCGCACCAGTCGTCCGGCCACGGCGCGCTGGAAGTTGAGCTTCATCAAATCCAGCTCACCGGCGCGCCCGATCACCGCCTCGTGCGCCATCCAGGGCACCAGCGTCAGCAGGTAGTTGGCCGGCTCACCGGGACGCACAAAGATGGTCATGCGCGCGTCGCGATAGCCCTCTTTGCGCGCGACCAGCAGATACAAGCCCATGTTCAGGTCGACATGCACCGCCGGCGCCGGGCCCAGCGACGTCCCGCTCTCCAGCGCCGTATCGGGGACGCCCCCGGAGAAGTCAAAGATGGTCAGCATGGCGCCTTCGGGAAACGAGCGGACGTTGATAAACGCCGTACCGCTCTGCAGTGGACCGCTGCCGTGCTCATCGTTGAACTTCATGACCCGGTCAGCGAAATACATCATGTTGGAGATGTCGCCGCGCTTCTCGGCCTCCTCGAACCGCGCCCAGTTGAGGTTGGCCAGCGCCGCTCGCGCCTGCGGCTGCTCGGGAACCAGCCCGATGGTCCGGCTGAAGTGGTTCACCGCGGTCGTAAACGCCTGCGTAACCCGCAGCTCCATGTGGCTGTAGCCGCCCTTCAGCTCCCACAGCTTGCGCTTGTCAACAGCGGAGTCCCAGCGGTGGACCTTGCGCTCCTCGCGCTGAATGCGGCGCTCGAGCTTATCGCGCTGGCGGCGCAGCTCCATGTACTGATCGAGCGCCTGAATGCCGATGGCCAGCTCCTGCATCGCCATGCGGTTGCGACGCTCGTTCTCGGCGGAGCCCTCCAGATAGGCCTCGATCATGTCGTAGAGCATGCGCGCGTTGGGGTAACGCTCCTCGGGGTCCGGCGACATCGCCGTCACGCAGATGTCGGCCAGCACCGGCGGCGCCGGGCGATCGGTCACCGCCGACTTCTCCGGCCGCTTCGGTGTCACCAATGCGCGCACCTGGTCCAGCGCCTGGTCTGTGTCCGTGGTTGTGATCGGCGTCTCGAGCGTCAGGATCTCGTACAGGATGACGCCCAGCGCAAAGATGTCGGTGCGAGCGTCCACAAGATGAATCTCGCCGCGCGCCTGCTCGGGCGCCATGTAGTGCGGCGTGCCTACAACCAGCCCCGGCTGCGACAGGAACGACTCTCGCCCCATCACGTAGGCGATGCCCCAGTCCATGACCAGCACCTCACCGTAGGCCCCCAGCAGGACGTTATCCGGCTTGAGATCGCGGTGCACCACGCCACTGTTGTGCGCATAGTGCAGCGCCAGGCAGATCTGGCCGAAGATGTTCAGCATGCGGCGCTCGGTGTACTCGGCCACCACCTCCTCGTCGGACTGGCGCAGGCGGCGCAGCACGTCCTTCAGGGTCATCCCGCTGACGGCCTTCATCGTGTAGAAGACCTCGCCCGCCGACGTCGCGCCGAGCTCGTAAACCGGGATGATGTTCGGGTGCTGCAGCTGTCCGGTGGTCTGCGCCTCCGAGATCAGCGGCTGAACCAGCGACTCCGCGTCTGGATCGTTGGGGTTCAGCGTCTTCATGGCGACGTGGCGGCCGATGTCCAGGTCTTTGACAAGCTGCACGATGCCCATGCCGCCGCGACCGAGCTCCTGGCCGATCACATATCGGCCCTCGACCGTGCGCTCATCCGCGCCGATCTCGTGCTCGCCCGACACGTGCTTGAGCTGCACCGGCACCGGCAGCGCCTTGCCGTTGAGATTGGCAAACAGCGTGCCGCCGGGACTTGTGCGCCTGCGCTTGGACCCTTTCCGTTTGGCGGCTGTCTGCAGCTTCGTCGGCCCCGGATCGCTGGTCTCGGCCAGGTCCTTCTCGCTCGGGACGCGCAACGTGGCGTCGGTCTTGCGCCGAGAGATCTGCGACGACGGCTTGCGGCTGACCGGCCGCTTCGTCGAGCGTTTGGTGGGCTTTGTGTTGCCGCTTGGCTGTGTCTTGGCGGCCGGAGCGGGTCGCGGCGGAGTGGTCCCGCCGATCCCTCTGGTTACGTCGTCCCGATCCCGTCCTGCCATGGAAGAATCGAGCTTACCGCACAGCGTATAGAATGGGTAGGTACCCGGTAGCGGTTACTTTCCGCGCGTGGCGACCAGGTGCGCGATGATATTGGCGGCGTCCTCTTCGCTGAGCTCGGCGCCCTGCTCCTCGATCATGTTGCTGACCACGGACGTCCAGCCGGCCTTGTCATCCTTGCCGTGGTCGTCGATCTCCTCGAGCTCGTGGCAGTCTGTGCACTTCTCTTCAAGCAGCTTGTCGCCCGCCGCCGCATCGACCGCCGGCTTCGGGTTCTCAGTCGCCGGCTCCGGAGCCGCCGCCGCCTCCTTGACCTTCTGCGCGCTCTGCACCTGCGCGCGCTGCTGCTCCTGCTTGGCTTTGTAGGACTGCTGAATGTCCGGCGTGATCGCCACCAAATACGCCGTGACGGCGGGGATCTCGCTGGCCCGCATACGCTCGCCAATCGTGGGCTTGGTCGCCATGCGCTTGACCGTCTTGTACCAGTTCTTGGCCGACTTCGGCTTGGCGAGGATGGTGCGGATGTCGTGACACGCGGTGCACTTGGTCGTCAGCACCTGGACGCCGGTGGCAAAGGTCGTCTCGTTGGCCAGCTCAGCCGGTTTGACGCCCTCCTCCTCGAACTCGATCGTGGCCAGAAGCCGCTGCACGCGCGCCAGGTTCTCCGGCTCCAGCGCGTCGCCGAAGTCATGCGCCTTCAGCGCAAACGGAATCGACAGGGTCGCCAGGATGATGGTGCACGCGAGCAGCCCCAGTCCCAGCGCCGGCAGCGCTTTGCCAAAGTGCTGCAGCCAGCGGATGATGGCGATCTTGGTGGCCAGCAGGACACCGATCGTGATGCCCATGCACGCGTGCATGACGGTGCGCGCCGGCAGTTCGAATTGATACTCCCATAGACGGGGCACCATCTCGATCATCAAGACCACGTAGATGATCAGGTACGCCAGGCCCATCAGCCGGTGCGCCATCGTCAGGTGGGGAGGCGCTGTCGACTTGCCGTTTGGATCCGGGCCGCCCGGGTCGGGGACCATCGGAAAACTCCACAGCCACGCCTGCAGAATGCTGGCCGCGATGGCCAACACGACGAAGGCGATACCCAGCCACATCGACAGTGTCGTACTCATACTCCCTCCCCCATTTTTCTGCTGGAACGCCTAGTCGGCGTATGCGAGCCCCAGCACCCGGAACGCCTCGCCGGCCATCATCGCCTTGGCTTTCGCCGAGGGAACACCTGCAAGGGACCAGGTCACAATTCCTACCACGCGACCATGGGTGTCCACCACCGGACCGCCGCCGTTGCCGGAGCTGACGCGAACGTCGGTGAGGAGCCGGGTGGAGCGCACACCGACGACCTTGCCGCGACTGACGCTGAAACTCAGCGCCGGGTGGAAGGGCGTGCCGATGGCGACAATTTTCTCGGCGGCGCCGGCCCGATCCAGGCGGAAGCGCAGCGGCGTCAGGCCACCGCCCGGCACCTGCAGGAGCGCCAGATCCGCGGCGGGGTTGATCGTCACGACGGTGGCGGCGTGCTCTTTGCCGTCGGAGGTCACCACGTTGACGCGATCGGCCTTGCCCACGCCCGCGGCGGAGGTCACCACCAGCCCCGCGGCGCTCAGCACGATCCCGCTCGACCAGCCGTCACCGGCCAGCACCGTCACAACGCCGTCTCGAACCTGCGCAGCGATGGTCCCATCAGCCATAGGCGCAGCAGCGGCGGCCGGTCTCGGCAGGGCTCGTATGCCGGTCGGAGGCGCAGGCGCGGGCTGCACGGGTGGCGGCGTCGGCTGCACGGGTGGCGGCGTCGGCTGCACGGGTGGCGGCGTCGGCTGCACGGGCGGCTGAGGCGCGGGCTGCACAGGCGGCTGCACCACCACGGGCTGCACAGGTGGCGGCGGCGTGCGCACGATCTGCACCGGCTGCGGCTTCAGCCCCTGCGGCGCCAGTAGGACCGCCACGCGCTTGTCGGCCAGGAAGTTGCGCAGCGCGCTGCGGAAGGCGTTGAAGAGGCTGGCGAGGCTATGCGGACGCACCATGCCGGACGCCCCCTGCGTCGTGACGGTCAGGTTCGCTTGACCGCTCAGCGTCCACTCGACCGTGACGCCGGCCTCGGTCCAGCCGACGCGCGGATCGTTGCCGAACAGGTTGTAGGTCATGCCCACGATGCGCGCGCTCAGCTGAAGCGCGGCGCGGCTGCCCACCGCAAAGCGATAGCCGTGGCTGGTCAGCTCATCGCGCAGTGGATAGTTGAACTCCATGCGGTCGACCTCAAAGGTCTCCTTCCACACGTGCACCAGGTGGTAGACGCGATTCGGGTTCGCCGCGTGGCCGCCGACCACGGTCCCCTCTTCGAGGTCGAATACCGGCGGGTTGAGGCCGATCGGCAAGCTGTCCTTGACCCGCACCGGCCGCAGCTGGGCCGTGTCCGGGACGCGGATCATCGTGGTGCAGCTCATGGAGAGCGCTGCAACCAGCACCACATACAGACGTGTCTGCAACCCAAACCTCCCGCGGTCCTCAGGTTGGGGGGGATGATAACCGTCGAAATCCCCTCGGGCAAACTCTTGTGGTTTCAGGGGGTTTCAAAGAGTGCGAATTTTTTTTCGCACCTTGGGAAACTTCCTCGTACCTCGCCCGTTCACCAGCCCGGAGGATGGTGACATGAAGAGACGATACATGATGGCGATACTGATGATTGTGGCGTTCCTGGTGGAGTGCGCATTCACGAAACGCCCGCAAAGCTGACAGAGACGAGCGCCCGCTTCTCAGGGCAGCTCGAGAACCTTCAACAACTCAAACGCCTTGCGCCCGTAGACCCCACCGGGGTCCTTGCGGGTCGCCCGACGGAGCGCCTCGCGCGCTTTGTCGGCCTGGCCAAGCTTCTGGTAGATCGCACCCAGGTGGTACAGCGACTCGGCCAGCGCCGCGCCGTGATCGTCGGTCATGTGCCGGATCGCGGCCTGGACCAGCGCCAGCGCGTGCTCGTATTTGCCCTGCTTGAAGAGCACCCAGCCCTCGGTGTCCAGATACGCCAGGTTGTCGCTGGGGCTGAGGCGCCGCGCATGACGAACGCGCTCCAGCGCCTCTCCCAGCCGCTGGTCGCGCCTGGCCAGCAGATACGCAAGGTTGTTGTGCAGGTGTGCGTGCTCCGGAAAGCGGCGCAGCGCCTGATGGTAGGTGTGCACCGCGGCCTCCAGGTCGCCGGCCCGCTCGTGCAGCGCGCTGATCCGGTCCACGATGGCCAGCACCAGCCCCGAGCGAGCCTGCATCGGCTCCAGATAGCTGAACGCCACCCGCGCCAGCGCCGTCGCGGCGTCGGCAGACCACGTCGTGTCCTCATCCAGCGCCCGACGGATCGTGTCCACACCGCGCAGCCGCGCCCTCAGCCCACCGTCCACCAGCGTCTGATCCAACGCCCATTTGGCCAGGTTGATCTGCTGGCCCGCCAGCGCCTTGCCGGCGAACAGCCTCAGACTCCGCCGAATCGCCGCCCGCGGGCCGAGGAAGGCGCGCTGCGCGACCACCGCCAGATCATCGGCGCCACCCCGGGCCAGCACCGTCTCCAGCATGCGCTTGGCCTCCGGCGCCCGCCCGAGCTCCGCCAGCGCCGACGCGCGCACAAGCTGTGCCACCGGATGGGGCGCCGTTCGCCGCGCCAGGGTCTCGTCTGCCAGCGCCAGCGCCATCTTCGCCGGCATCAAGCCGCTCGTGAGATACACCGCCGCGAACCGCGCCTGCGCCACCACCGGATCGACCGCACCATCAACCGCAATCTTGATCGCGGCCTTAGCCCGCGCGATATCACCCTTTCGCAGCCACATCATCGCACGCTGCCGCGTGGTCCCCAGGGGCGGCGAGGACGCCTGCGCATACAGCGCCTCGGCCTCGTCCACGTAGCCATGGGTCGCGTACGCCTGCGCCGCTCGACGCACGCTCGCGTCTTTGTCGTCGCCTGTCTTCATCGTCACGTCAAAGTGGCCGCGGGCGCGCGCCAGATCGCCCAGCT
Source organism: uncultured Myxococcales bacterium (assembly GCA_964545715.1). Taxonomy (GTDB): domain Bacteria; phylum Myxococcota_A; class UBA9042; genus CAZJHX01. Next base: position 16,705 of record CAZJHX010000015.1, on the reverse strand, counting down.
CCAGGGAGATCACTGCCGCCGCGAAGCGGCTGGGACGGTCGCTGTGGTCGGCCGTGGCCGCCTCTTCAAACAGCGTCAGCGCCTGCGGATAGGCCATATGCCGCTGCATCACCTTGGCCATGGCGCGGCGCGCTTCGCCGGCGTCCTGGGCGGCGGCGATGTACTCCCGCGACGCGCTCATCGCAGCCGACGTATCCCCGCGCCGCAGCTGAATCATCACCAGCGCCCGCCACGGACTGGGCTGCGCCGGGCTGTTCAGCTTTCGACCTGACGGCCGCTGGCCGACCGCGGCCACCCACTCCGCCGCGTGCCCCGCCGCCTCGTCCAGATAGCCGGTCTCCAGCAGCGCGTGCGTCATGACCTGGTGATATTTGCGCCGGTCTTCGAAGAACCGGCCGACCCGCGCCGAGACCTCGGTCAGCAGCGCCGGATCGTTACGCAATCGCGCGATCACCAGCAGCGCGCGCACCGCCTCATCAACGGATCCGCCGCCACGCCCGGGCTCCAGCGTATCCAGCAGATGTTCGGTCGCCTCCAGGTACATGCCCGCCCTGAAGTAGGCCAGCCCCGCAAACAGCCTGAGCGCGCCGTGCGGCGACTGCTCAAAGATGCGGGCCACCTCCTCGCGCGCCTCCGACCCCTTGCCCAGACGGAGCGCCAGCCGGACGATCGCCAGCGACAGCAATGAGGACCGATTCGACGGCGCCGTGCGACGCAGCACATCCAGCGCCTCTTTCTCGCGACCCAGCTGCCGCAACAGCTGCTCCAGGGCCTCGAGATCGTTCTTCACCAGCGGGTCCACGGTGCGATTTCTCACCAGCCCTTCCAGCGCGCCGACAGCGCCCAAAACGTCGCCGCCCATGAGCAGCACGCGGGCCCGATGCACGTGCAGCTGGCCCAGCTCGGGTCGCTCCCGGCATGAGCGCGCCAACAGCTCCAGCGCCAGCGCGTCCTGGCCGGCCGACTCGTACTCCAGCGCCACCTTCCGCACGCGCGCCGCCCACTCCAACAAGGCGCTGCTGCGGTCGTTCCGGAAGACGCGCGGCCCCGTGACGACGTGCGCCCGAATGTGCCGCTCAAAGGCCTGCTTGGCCCGCTTGGTATCGCGCACCGCCAGCCACAGCCGGCCCAGACGGTACTGCCCTTCGCCCACCGCAACGCCGTTGAGCACGCGCTCGTAGTAGCGGATGGCGTCGCGGACGTAGCCACCCTCTTCCAGCACGCGAGCCAGCGTCTTGAGGTCCTCGCGCGGATTGGCGGACGCCACCAGGAAGCGGCTGATCGCCTCGGGCACCGCCTCGGGTCGTCCCAGCGCCGCCAGCGCCGCCAGCAGCTCACTCAGCGCCTTCTGCCGGCTGTCCAGCAGCGAGCTCGACAGCGCGCGCTCGTAAAACCGCCGCGCACCCTCCAGGTCGCCGGCCCGCCACAACATGGCGGCGACCTTCAGCACACCCTTCTCGTGGCTGTCGACGTATCGGCCAAAGCTCTGGCGCGCCTCGTCCATGCGTCCCATGGTCAGCGCCATCTCACCCAGCTCCAGATGCGTGCTGCTGCGGCCGGGGAACAGCGCGGAGGCTCGCCGCAGCAGGTCCACGTAGCGCGCGACCTGGCCCGAGCGCAGATAGCTGGTGCGCACCTCACCCAGCACCTTGTCCAGGTTGTCGGCCCGCGTCAGCGCCTTGGCGAAGTCGGCGTGCGCCTCGTCAAACTTGCCCTGGCGCAGCAGGATCTGCGCGCGCGCCAAATGGATCGGCCCGCCCTCAGTCCCCTGATTGAGCGCCACATCGTACAGCTTCAGCGCGCGGTCATCGAACCCGCGCTCCGCAAGCAGGCGCCCGGCCCGCACCCACGCTACAGCCTTACCGCCCTGGTTCGAGATCAGCTGACTGAGGTGCCGCTCCGCCGCGTCCACTTCCCCCAAGCGCAGCGCCAGGCTGGCTTGCGCCTCCCTGAAGAAATGCGCCCCAGGCTGCTTCTCGGCGGCGCTGCCCCAGAACGACAGCGCCTCCCGCAGCATCCCGGCCTGCTCCAGCCGCCGCGCCGCCTCGCTGTAGGAGCGCGCGTTGGGCGACAGCTTCACAAAGCGGTTGGCCAGATCCAGCAGCCCGGCCTTGTCGCCCAGCTTGGCGTAGATGTCGAACAGCTTTGGAAACGTGCGGCCAAGGCGCGCACGCGCCCGCGCGTTGAACATCAGCTCGTAATAGACCTTGGCGCGTCGATAGAACCGCGCGTTGTAAAAGGCCTCGGCCACGTGCTTGATCGCCTGCGGGCCGCGGCTCGTCGCCTCCAGATAGCTGCGGAAGACCTCGTCCGCCTCCTCCTCCTGGCCCAGCGCCAGCAGCGCCGATCCCAGCGGCTTCAGGATGCGCGTCTTGTTGCGACTGTTGGGCAGCAGGCGCCGATAGATGGCCACCGACACGTCGTTCAGGCCGCGATTCATCAGCTGGCCCGCCAGCCGGAAGAGCTGATCGGTCTCCGAGCGCGAGGCCTCGCCCATGCTGTCCAGGTAGCGCAGCAGGTGCGCACGCGCGCGCTTCTTGTTGTTCACCTGGCCGCGCAGATAGAGCCTAGACAGCGCCAGGTGCAGGCGCGGATCGTCGATCTCGTCCACCGCCAGCTTGCTGTAGACACGGGCCGCCGCTCGAAACGCATTGGACTGGGTCAGCCGCAAGCCCACCTGCAGCGTGGCGGCGCGGGCGTCCTTGCTGAGCTCGATAAACCTGGCAAACGCCTCACCGGCCTCCCGGCGCTGGGGCGGCCGACTCGACAGGTAGCTCTCTCCCAGCGAGTAGTACGTGCGGGCGTCGTCCGGCTTGTCGCGCACCATGTCTTCCAGCAGCCGATTGCGAAACCGGCGCATGGCGGACTTGCCCTGCACCAGTCGCGCGATCTTGCGCAGCGCCTCGTATCGCTCTTTGGGCGCCGCCGAATCGATCCAGGCCAGGTACAGCTCTTCTGCCCGCACGTGATTGCCCAGCAGCTTGTGGTGCACGTCCGCACCCACCATGTAGGCCTCGCGCCGGTGCTGCGTCTGTCCCTCGGCCAGCGCGCGACTGACCGCCGCGTCCGCAGCCCCACCGTCGCGTCTGCGCACGTGGTACCGCGCCACATCCAGCCAGGCCCCGGCCCGAGCGTTGGCGTTGGGCTGAGCCCCCGCCCACACGATCAGCACGGTCCCCTCGGCCTTCACATCCCGCTTGCCGCGATACAGCCGCGCCAGCGCAAAAGCCGCCGCACGATTCGCCGGATCGGACAACGCCAGCTGCTTCCATGTGGCCAGCGCGCGGGCGCTCTCACCCACCTTCTGGTACGCATCGGCCACGGCGGCCAGCGCGACATCGCGGTCCGCAGCCGTCTTCACATAGGTCTGAAATGCCTTGTCGCGCTCGGCCGCGCGGTCCAGCCGGTGCAGCGCAACACCCAGCTTGACCCAGACAGGGCCGCCGCCGGACGCGGTCGCCTTGCGAAAGCGCGCGACTGCCCGCTCATAGTCGCGTAGCTCCACGTAGACATCGCCCCAGCGCTCATGCGCCTGTGGGTGGCCAATCGCGCCCTCGAGCTCGTCCAAGCGCCCCTTGTCTTTCAGCAGATGGGCCAGCACCCGCCACTGCCCGACATCGTCCGGGGCCAGCTCGATCGCCTTGCGCCATGTCGCGATGGAGGCGTCCACGCGCTTGAACTTGAGGTACAGCTGCGCCACATCGATGTAGACCTTGGCCTCTTTGCTGCCGGCCAGCATCTTGTCGAACACCGCCTTGGCCCGGTCCCATTTGTGCTCTTTGAGCAGCACGACTCCCAGCGCACGCTGCAGCCCCGCGTCGGCCGGACGCAGCTTGACCGCCCGCTCGTAGTAGGTGCGCGCCTGGTCAAACAGAAAGCGCTGCTCCAAGAAGGCGGCGATCTCCACCACGCGATCGGTGCGCTTGTCGCCGACGACGCCGTCGATGTAGGTCTTGAACTGCGCGTCCGCGCGGTCAAGGTGGCGCAAAACCGCGTGACAGCGGCCCAGCTTGAAGCGGACCTCCCCACTGGCGCGGCCCGTGCTCAGCGCCCGCTCGTACGCCGAGATGGCCTGATGGTTGGCGCCAGCCGAGAACATCTTGTCGCCCTGCGCCTCGTACAAGCGCGCCGCGGCTTTCGGGTGGCGTCCGAGCAGGTCGGCGTCCAGAGTGCCCACGAGATCGAGGATGCGCTTGACGTTCTTGCCGCCGGCGGCGGCCTCCGCCAGCGCAGTCACCAGACGGGGCTCCACGTTGCGCCGATACCGGGCGCGCCAGTCCGGATCCAGCTCCAAGGCGCGGGCAAACGCCCGGTGTGCGTCGATCGGCCGCTTGGCCGCCAGCAGCGCCTCGCCACGCCAGCGCGCGACCTCGGGATCCGACGGGTTCAAGCCGGCCGCGCGGCTCAGATAGCCGATGGCCTCAACGCTTTTACCGCGCTTGTGCAGCACCGCCCCCAGACGCGCCAGGGCCGCCGCGTCGCCGGGATTGCGTCGCGCCTGCTGCCGATATTGCCTCTCCAGCTGGGCGAGGTCGCCGTCCAGCCGAATAACCTGCCCGTTACCGCTCGAGCAGCCGACCGCCAGGGTGGCCGCTGCGAGCACGATTGTTGTCGCAAACCTCATCGATAGCTGAGAACACGCGGCGGTCAACGAAGCTTCCGAGCCGCGTCACGCGCGTAATAGGTCAGGATCAAATCGGAGCCCGCGCGCTTGATGCCCACCAGCACCTCCATCATCGCGCGATCCAGATCCATCCAACCGCGCTCGGCGGCTGCGACGATCTGCGCGTACTCCCCACTGACGTGATAAGCCGCGATCGGCACCTCAAACTCGTCGCGCACCCGCCGGATGACGTCCAGATAGGCGTGGGCGGGCTTCACCATGATGATGTCGGCGCCCTCTTCGAGATCCAGCATGACCTCACGCAACGCCTCACGCCCGTTGGCCGGGTCCATCTGGTAGCCGCTGCGGTCGCCTTTGCCGGGCGCGGATCCCGCCGCGTCGCGAAACGGGCCGTAGAACGCGCTGGCGTACTTGGCGGAGTAGGCCATGATCGGCACCTGGCTGAAATCATGCGCGTCCAGCACGTCGCGAATGGCGCCGACGCGGCCGTCCATCATGTCGCTGGGCGCCACCATGTCTGCGCCCGCCCGCGCGTGGCTCAGCGCCTCGTTGGACAGCAGCTTCAGCGACTCATCGTTGAGCACCTCGCCCGTCTCGAGATCCAGCGCGCCGCAGTGCCCGTGATCGGTGTACTCGCACATGCACACGTCGGTGATCACGGTCATGTCCGGCGCCGACTTCTTGATCGCGCCGATCGCTCGCTGCACCTCGCCGTCAGCCGCCCAGCCGGAGCTGCCGACCGCGTCCTTGGTCTCGGGAATGCCGAACAGGATCACCGCCGGCACACCCTCGTCAAACGCCTGAGACGCGACCTCGGCGGCCTGATCCGCGCTGAGCTGATACTGGTCCTTCAGCGATTTGATCTCGTTGCGGACGCCTGTGCCGGGACAGACGAACAGCGGATAGATCAGGTCGTCGCGGCGCAGGTGGTTCTCGCGCACCATCGAGCGCAGCGAAGCGGTACGGCGCAGGCGGCGCGGCCGGTAGATCAGATTGCTCATGACTCCTCGATCAGCTCCTCGACGGACTCGGTCTCAGCGGATTGGATGGACGTGCTCATCTCGATGGAGTGGTCCACAATCGCGTCAACGAGGCCGGTAATGGTGGAGGTCTTGGCGACCACATCCGGCTCCAGGCCGGCGTGGGTCAGCGCGCGCGCCGTTATGGGGCCGATGGCGGCCAGCACCCGCGCGCTCAGCAGCTCCACGGCGCGCTCGCCGCACAGCTTCATCAGGTTCGTCACCGACGACGGGCTGGTGAAGGTCACGGTGTCCGCGAGCTCGACGTGGCGGATCACGTCGTCGCGGTCGCGTTGCGGTCGAACCGTGCGATACACCGGGACCACGTCCACCGACGCCCCGCCGCGGCGCAGCGTGTCGGGCAGCACGTTGCGGGCGACCTCGGCGCGAGGCAGCAGGATCGGCTCCACGCGCACGTCACCCACGGCGGTCAGCGCGGTCAGCAGGCCTTCGGCGTGGTGCTCCTCGGGGATCACGTCCGGACGGATGCCGCGCTGAATCAGCTCGTCAGCGGTGGCCGGGCCCACGCAGGCGACGCGGGCCCCGGAGTACACGCGCATGTCGTGACCGGCCGCCTCCAGCAGATCGGCAAAACAGCGAACGGCGTTGGCACTTGTGAACAGCACCCAGCCGTAGTGCCCGTCCGCAAGCGCGGTGATCGCGGGACTCAGCGCCGAATCGTCAGTCGGCGGCGCAAACTCGATGACGGACATGCCGATGACCCCTGAGCCGACCTCGCGCAGCGCCTCGATCAGCGCCGGCGCCTGACGCTTGGACCGGGTGACCAGCACGCGACGCCCCCACAGCGGGCGGCGGTCAAACCAGGCCACCTCATCGCGCACGTCGACCACCTTGCCGACGATCACCAGGGCCGGGTGATCCAGGCCGGCCGTGGTCACACGCTCTACGATGGTGGACAGGTTGCCCTCGACGGTGCGCTGCATGGGTGTCGTGCCCCACATCACCGCGGCGACGGGTGTGCGGAGATCGGCGCCGGCGTCCATCAGGCTCTGCACCACCGCTTCAAGACGACGCACCCCCATGAAGACCACGATGGTGCCGCCGCAGCCGACGATGCGGTCCCACTCGATGGCGCTGTCGGACTTGTCCGGATCCTCGTGACCGGTGACGAAGGTGACGTTGGACGCGTACTTGCGATGGGTCAGCGGGATACCGGCATACGCGGGCGCGCCGATGCCGCTGCTGACGCCGGGCACGATCTCGAACCGAATGCCGGCTTCGGCCAGCGCCTGCGCCTCTTCAGCGCCGCGCCCGAACACGAACGGGTCGCCGCCCTTCAGCCGCACCACGTGGTGGCCACGACGCGCCGCGTCGACCAGAAACGCGTTGATGCCCTCCTGGCTGTCAGAGATGCGCCGGCGATGGATCACCTCGCACTCGGAGCCGGCCAGCGCCAGAATCGGCGGCGACACGAGCTGATCGTGCACGATGACGTCGGCGTCGCGGATGCGCTGCTCGCCCTTTCGCGTCAACAGACCCGGGTCGCCCGGGCCGGCGCCGACCAGGCTGACAAAGCCCGACCGCCGATCAGCCACGGGAGTCCAGAACGGCGCGGGCGCCCGCCTTCAACAGCCGCTCGGCCAGCGCGCCGCCTGTACGTCGCGCGTACGCACCAGGCGTAACCAGCTCATCCTGGAACCACGGGTCGCCGTCGTCGCCGCAGACCATGCCGGTCAAGCGCACGTCGTGCCCCTCGAGCACGGCGTGGGCGGCGATCGGCGTGGTGCAATCCCCCTCCAGCCGCTCCAGGAACTCGCGCTCCGCCGAGACACACGTGGCGGTCTGCGCGTGGTGGATCGCCAGCAGCGCGGACTCCAGCTCAAACGCGTCCATCCGCGTCTCGATGGCCAGCGCTCCTTGACCCACGGCGGGGATCATCACGTCGACCGGCAGCGGGATGCCCTCGGGCACGTCCAGCCCCAATCGCTGCACGCCGGCGCACGCCAGAATCGTGGCGTCGATGCCGCCCTCGGCCTCTCGGATCTTGCGCAGGCGCGTGTCCACGTTGCCGCGCATGTCCACAAAGCGCAGGTCGGGCCGGGCGCGCTTGAGCTGGGCGCGGCGTCGGGTACTGCCGGTGGCGACCAGCGACCCCTGTGGCAGATCGTCCAGCGACTTGACGGCCGGATCGTGCGGGACCAGCAGATCGCGCGGATCGGCACGCTCCGGGATGGCGCCGATGGTCAACAGCGGCGGCAGCTCGGCGGGCATGTCTTTGAGGCTGTGCACGGCCAGATCGATCTCGTCGGCCAGCAGGGCCTCCTCGATCTCTTTGAGAAACAGGCCCTTGCCGCCGATCTCGTGCAGCGGTCGGTCCTGGATGCGGTCCCCGGTCGTCTTGATGATCACCAACTCGCCCGGTGCGCCGGCGGCGGCCAGACGGTCACGGACCCAGCCGCTTTGGGTGACGGCAAGCTGGCTGCCGCGTGTGCCGATGCGTAGGAGGCGTTTGGACACCATATTTTGTTCCGTCTACTCCTGCTCCAGGTCGTAAAGCTGCTGTACCAGCGCCGCGAGGTCGTCGCCCTCCGCGCTGCCGGCTCCGTTTTTCAAGGCCGCGATCGGCCCACGGATCAGGCGCGACGCGATGACCTCGGCCAGCTTTTGTACCGTGGCAGCGCCCTTCTCGTCGAGCCCGGGCAGCATCTTCAGCGTCTTGGCCGCTTCCGCTGCGGCGTCGCTCAGGGCCTTCTGTCGCAGCATCTTGATGGTGGGGGCCGCGCGACGCTCCCGGCTCCAGCGCTCGAACGAGAGCGACTCCTGGACGACGATCTCCTCCGCCTGATCGACCGCCTCAGCCCGATTGGCGCGGTTGGTGCGGCTGACCTCCTCCAGGTCGTCGATGTTGTAGAGATACACATCGTCGAACTGGCCGCAGCCGGGGTCGATGTCGCGCGGAACGGCGATGTCGATGAGAAAGAGCGGACGATAGCGGCGCTTTTTGACCGCGACCTTGATCATGTCGGGGGTAAGAACGGCGTGCGGCGAGCCGGTGGAGCAGATCACCACGTCGACCGCCCCCAGCAGAATCGGCAGGTCGCCGTAGGCCGACGCGCTCCAGCCGAAGCGATCGGCCACAGCCTTGCCGCGCTCGAAGGTGCGGTTGGCTACCTGCACGCGCTTGGCCCCGCTGTCGGACAGGTTCTTGGCGGCCAGAATGCCCATTTTGCCGGCGCCCACCAGCAGGACGCTGACGTCCTCAAGGGCGCCGAAGATGGTCTTGGCCAGCTCGACGGCGACGTACCCGACGGAGACGGCTGCGCGCGCGACCGCGGTCTCGGTGCGGATGCGCTTGGCGGACTTGAAGGCGCGGTTGAAGCAGCCGTTGAGGATGGTGCCGACCGTACCGGCGTCGTTGGCTCGGGCGAAGGCCTCTTTGACCTGTCCCAGGATCTGGGGCTCGCCCAGGACCATGGAGTCCAGAGAGCCGCTCACGCGAAACAGGTGCGTGGCGGCGTCTCGTCCGGTGTGGGCATAGACCGACGAGCTGGGCGGCCCGAGCAGGGCGCGTCCGGCGGCGGCGACTTCGCGCGAATCGGCGGACTCGGTCGGCGCCAGGTAGAGCTCGACGCGGTTGCAGGTGCTCAGGAGCACGGCTTCGGCGACGTCGTCCCGATCCACGACCTCCTGGAGGCGCGCGGGGATCGAGTCCGCCGGCACTGCGTACCGCTCACGAACATCCAGACTGGCAGTCTGGTGGTTAATGCCCACTACGACCAGCTTCACGGGTCTGTCAGCCCCCCATCCGCAGCGCCGACAACAGGACGACGAAGAGGGCAGAGACGAACGCGGCCAGCGTCAAAAGCGCGGCACGACGCCCCTGAAGTCCGGTAACGAGGCGCGCGTGCAGCGTGACCGCGTAGAGGACCCAGGAGAACGTGGCCATGACAAAATGTCGGGTGACCGGGGTGCTGCGGGACGCCAGCCAGATCGCGCCCAGCGCCATGCCCACGCTGTAGATCGGAAAGCCGATGATGAGCGAGCGGTGGGAGATCTCCTCCAGGCGGCGCAGCGACGGCAGCCGGCTGGCTTTGCCCAGGGTCAGCTGTTTGGTCTTGAGGCGGTACTCGACCGCGATCTGCGTGACGGACGCGACAGCCGCGACGGCAAAGATGAGAAAGCCGATGTACGACGACAGCTTGTGGATAGGCGTGACGTACCGGATCTCGGTGCTGACGACCCCGGCCTCGTAGTTGTAGACGTGCAGGCTGTACAGAACCATGGTGGCGACCGGCGTGATGAAGGCGCCCCAGAGCGGGGACGGCTTGCGCAGCTGCATCAACAGCCAGCCACCTGTGACCGCCGCGCACCCGGCGAGCAGCGCGTCGTAGGTGGAGAGCCGGGTCTGCCCGTCCAGGACGCGGACGACGAGCGCGGTCACGTTGAGTGCGGCCCCCAGCGACAAGATGCTGATGCCCACGCGCGACGCCCGCGGTGAGAATCGGAGCAGGTACACCCCGAAGGCGATCGTCGCGGCCAGATAGGTCAGACTGGCGGCCAGTACGAGTGAGTCGTCCATTTCGCGACGGATTTTAGCAGCACTGAGAGCTTGTGTAACGAACCCGGGGTTGACGTTGTCCAGGGGCTGGCCTAAATGTTCCAACACCGATGTCGCGTGAGCGCATCGAGGACCGAAACAAGGAGTTACGGCATGGCATCCGAAAACGTAGTGACGTTCACCGATGAGAACTGGGAAGCCGAGGTTGAAGGCAGCGACGTGCCCGTCCTCGTAGACTTCTGGGCCGTCTGGTGTGGTCCCTGCCGCGCCATCGCGCCGCTGGTCGACGAGCTGGCCGGCGAGTACCAGGGCCGCGCCAAGATCGGCAAGATCAACGTGGACGAGAACCGCGACGTCCCGGGCAAGTACCGGATCACGTCCATCCCGACCATCCTGGTCTTCAAGGACGGCAAAGTGGCGCAGCAGATCGTCGGCGCCCGTCCCAAGCGCGACCTGATCAGCGCCCTGGACACCGCCCTGGCGTAGTCTTCGCCGCGCTGTCCCAGTCATGTAGCGTTACATGTAACACCGCGCTACATGAGGACATAAACGGCGCTAACTCACCGAAATCACAGCACCTGAAGTTGGCATAAGGCTTGCCCCTGTCTCATGGCGTGGGGAAATCCAAATCAACGCCAACTGGAGGTGATGTGATGAACCCGACGCTCAAGACGATTCTGATTCTGACCGCGCTGACCACAATTGTGGTGCCGATGAGCGCGTTCGCCGAGCTGCCGATGAGCCCGCGCCTGGAGCGCGCCACCCAGGGCCTCAGCGAGATCGCCAACGGCCGCCTGGACTGCAACAAGCTGACCGCACGCTACGCCGACGGCAACGGCACCATTGGCTGGACCTTTGTGACGATCGAGAACGGCAACGTGAAGGTCCGCCTCACGCACCCGGAGAAGGACGCTGAGATCCACGTGGTCAAGCTGTCCGACCAGCAGTGCCGCGACCTGGCCGTGAAAGCCATTATGGGCCAGCTGTGGAACGTGGAGCGCACCCGCAAGTTCGCGGAGGCCAACGAGACCCAGCCCCGCATCACGCTGGGCGTCGCGGGCGCCGGCTTCTTCACCGTGTCCCAGTGGGGCAACGACGTGCGCAAGACCCCGACCTTCGCCAAAACCCGCGACATCCTGGTCAAGCTGGCCACGGACGCGATCATCAAGGCGCGCCTGACCCAGGCCAACTAAGAGAAGTCGATTCGGTCCAGCAAGGCGCTCAGCCGAGCGCCGCGGGCCGGATTTGTGTACACCACAACGTCTATTGGCGGCGCTGGTAGAAGGAGAGTTGGTGTCGGAGCGCCTGGAGGCGTAGCCCCCCAGTCTGGTTGACTAACCCGAGACCGCGCGACAGTATCAGGCGGCTATGTATCGAGAGCTCGTGCGCTGGACGCTGGTAACGCTGTGCTTGCTATCGATCGGGTGCGTCAGAGATCCTGTCACCGCGCCACCGCTGGAGTCGTGCACGAAGACTTCGGACTGCCCCGCCAACTTCACCTGCGTCAATCTGCAGTGCACGCCGTCGGACACCGAGCCGGCGGACGTGGCGCAGCCGGTGGACGTCGCGCGCACGACGGATTCGGCTCCGCCGACCGATGTTGAGCCGGCGCCGGACGAGACGGAGCCGCCGAACGACACGGGCCCTCCCGAGATCGATGTGACCGATACGGGCCCGGAGCCCGAAGACGTCACGGTGGATAGCACGACGGAGGACGGGACAGATACAGCGCCACCTGTCGATGCTCCGATATGTGTGCCCGATTGTACTGAAAAGAGCTGCGGCGACGACGGCTGTGGTGGCTCGTGCGGCGCGTGCGAGGGGTGCGATGGACCCGACGCCGCGCTCTGCGCCGGGGGGACGTGTGAGAGCGTGTGTTGCCCGGATTGCGACGGCAAGAGCTGTGGCGACGACGGCTGCGGCGGCGTCTGCGGCGTGTGCAGCGCGGACTCCGCCTGCGAAGGAAACCTCTGTGCGGCGAAAGGGGCATGCTGCGTCAATGACGGTGCGTGCACGTTTGTGTCCTCGACCGGCTGTACGGTGTTGTCGGGGACCTGGACGGAGGACGCCGAGTGCACCGTCGTCGAATGTGCACCTTTGGACAAGGGGGCTTGCTGCCTGGCCGACGCGTGCTCTGCGCTGGACGAGGCGACTTGTATTAGCCAGGGCGGGGCGTTCCTCGGGGTGGACTCCCCGTGTTGGGAATGTGCCAGCAACTGCTGCGCCAAGGATCTCTCCTGCACACCCGGGTTTGGCGCGGCGACCTGCATTACCGTCAACGGGGTCCCCCAACTAAACTCCTGCGCCGAGGGCTGTTCGCGTCTAATCATCAACGAGTTCGACTATGACCAGCCCGGGGCCGATTCGATGCAGTTCATCGAGATCCTCAACACAGGCAACGGGGCGGCGCCCCTCACGGATGTGTCACTCGAGCTGGTCAACGGCGGCGGCGGGACTGACACGGTGTACGCCGTCATCGACCTGGGCGCCGCCGGAGGCTCACTTCTGCCCGGTGAGTACCTGGTAGTCGGCGACGCGGGCGTGGTGGCGGCACTGCCCGGTACGACCAAGTCCGTCACCCTCGAGATCGGTCCGCAGAATGGGAAGTCCGATGGACTGCGGCTGAAGCGGACCGACATGATCGTCGACAGCGTCGCCTACGAGGGCGCGATGGCGACCGTGGGCGAAGGCGCCTGGCTCAGCGGGGACAACGCTTCCCCTTCGGCGTACGCTCGGTGCCCCGATGGGGTCGACACCAACGACAATGCATCCGATTTCGCGTTATCGCCGACACCCACGCCCGGAGCGGCCAACGACTGCGATGACCTGCCCGTCTCGTTCACCGACGTGCACCCCATCTTCAAGAGCAAGTGCGGCGGCTGTCACACGGTCGGTAGCTCGGGCTCCCACAGTATCGGCTCTTCAGATACGAACGAGGCGTACGCCGATTCCCAGAAGCCATCGTACTACACAGGCACGGGTAGCAAGGGCGGGGCGGCGCTAATCCGTGTAAAGGACGGAACAATGCCGCAAGGCGCGGGATGCTCGGGCGATCCCGGTGCTGACGCGGGCAACGCCAAATGCCTGACTGCGGACGAGCAGGCCCTGCTGCAGGCCTGGACCGATGGCGGCCAGCCCGGGCCGTAGGGAGGGCGAAGGCGTCGAGCCGTTCAACGCCATTGTGACACACTGCGCCGCGCTATCCGGCCCGATAGCCGCTCACCCAATACCCGGCTCGCCAGCTCTCGGGGGTCAGCGCGGCGGTTGAACCACGTCCAGCGCCCGAATCGTCTTCAACACCGCCACACGCCGCGCCCCACGAAGTTCCAACAACGGTCGCTGCTGGACGGTGATCCGAATTGACTCACCACAGCCACTCATCACGGCCACCGCCAGTAGGCCAAAGGTTATCGCCAGGTCGCCTGAAAGGGGCTTCGAACCGGACCAACACATGTGCGCCAGCGTATCGTAGATGGCCGCGGGCTGCGCTGACGCTCGAACGGGAGCCCTTGCCGTGCTCGACCCCGTTGTTGTACGGACTGTGGACTGCGGCGTGCGATGTGGGAGACTATTCTGTGAGCGCCTTGGAGAGCAGATGACCCGCATACTGGCAATCACTACCGCGACAGTTGTCCTCACTGTGGCATTTGGATGCGCATCGGTCCGCTCGAATCACGAGAGGTTTCAAGGCGACTGGCGGATCGACGTGCAGCGGATGCTCGAGATCAATCTCGACATGGCCACGGCGGCCGATGAGAACCCAGATATGATCGACCGAATGCACGCTGCCCTGGGCAAGGCGACCATCTCGATCGGCGCCCAGTCCCTGGTGGCGAGGGGTTTCAAGCCGGTTGATGACAAGGCGAACTACAAGGTCGTGAGCGCGGACGGCAACTCGATGGTCATCGAGAGCCGGGATGAGGGCAAAGACAATGTCGAGCGGCTTACCGTGACGTTTGAGTCCGACGACCACATCACCATCACCAAGCAGGGTGAGGACACCAAGATGGCCCTGAGGCGCAAGTCACAATAGCCGTATGCCGCGTTTACTGCCGGTACCTTGCAGACCCCGCGCCGGCACGCGGCGCCCAGGCAGTCCACCGCCCGCCGGGCACCGAGATCGGGGACGGCTGGCAGACTGGTTGACACGATCATCAAGGCGCGCGTGACCCAGGCCAACTATGAGAAGTCGATCTGGTCCAGCAGCGCGCTCAGCCGAGCGCCGCGGACCGGATTTGTGTGCACCACATGCGCCACGCGACCTCTCAGATGCGCCTGAAAGTCCGGCACTGCGCCCCCGTTCTGTGACTCGGGGCCGTGCCGCCGGCAGTTCTCGAGCGTCGCCTTCAACACGTCGAAGTCCCGCCGCGAGACGTTCACCCTTTTGTTCACCACGAGCCCCGTCACCCGCTGGCTGACGCCGCGGCGCATCACGCGCGTCTTGCGATGATTGACGGCAAAGCCCTCCTCCGCCGCGATCCTGGCGATGGTGGGCAGCAGTCGTACGAGCGGGCGGTCGCCCGAAAAGGTCAGGTCATCGGCGTACCGCGTGTAGCAGGGCGCTAGTGCAGTAAGGCGAATGTCCAAGCGGCGCGCCGCGAGATTGGCCAGCGCGGGTGACGTGGGCGCCCCCTGCGGCAGCCGTCCCTGAAACGTCGCGAGCCCGGCCAGCGCTGCGGCCACGCCCGTTGGGTAGCCCAACGCTTTGAAGATCGCGTGCACCCGACCGCGATGGACCGAGTGAAAGAAGTCCTTGAGGTCGATACGAACAACGACGCCGCGACCCACGTGGCAGGCCGCGTGCGTGTGGATCGATCGTCCTCGGACGAAGCCGTGCGCGGCATCGTGAGCCGGCGCGTGATCGAGCAATCCGTGCAGCACTCGGCGCTGAGCAGCCTTGAGCCGGCGCTTTGGGATGTCCAACACCCGGGGTGCGCCACAGCGTTTTGCGATCGTTCGGCGGTGATAGTTGCACCGTGGACCGTTCATGGGCGGGTTGCGAACCGAGTATCCGGTCAGGCCCGCCAGCTCCTGCAGGGTCACACCGAGCCACGCCGCCAGGTCGCCGGCGGTGTCGATGCGAGGCAGATCCCAGCGCGGACGTGAGCGCGGGTGCGGCAGAAAGCGATGTGCCACAGCGGGGCGATTGTGCGGGTCGGCGCAGGCCTCTCGAACGGCGCCGTCCGACTGGATGAACGCACGCAGATCGTCGGCAAACAGCGGGGTGTCGGGGAAGCTCGCCATGACCCGTCTGACCAGCGGACGACGCCACCGCCACGGGCGGCCCATGCACCGGGCGCTGCGATCCAGAAGGCCCTGGCGCTCCCAGGCGCCGGCGAGAAAGGCGTCAGCCAGGGCGGACGCCAGGTAGTCCGCGCGAGTCATGGGTGTGCAGCGGCCCGCGACAGCGGTTCCTGTCCCTCATGCTCTGCCTCGCGTGGTAGCGCGACGAGGAGCCTGTCCTGCGATGCGGTATCGAATTCGTTGCCGTGGGGTAACCCCACAGAGACCGTTTGACCGGTCTGCCTGACGCGGGCGCGCTGCACGGGCCGAAGGTACCAGAGATCCACTGGCACGAAACTCGCACGGCCTGCGCCGCCGAGAGGGACTCTGATAAAAGAGGTGTCATGAAGAGATTGGTGGTGACGGTGTGTGCGGCCTTGTGCGCCGCGAGCATGATCGGGTGTCCGGACACGGTGCAGCAGGCGCCGGTGGACGTGGTTCAGAGCGGAACCAGCGGCGACGATGAGGACGCAGTGGCCCGAGCAGATGCCACGGTGCCCACGCCGCGGATCGACGCCGGGCCGACAGTCAAAGACGACGCGACGAGCACCGAGCCTGACGGCGGCGAGACCAAAATCTATGTGCCGTGCACCGACAATGCGGACTGCGACAGCGGCTGGTGTGTCGAGACGGCGGACGGGAAGACATGTACCGAGACATGTATCGATTCGTGTCCCAAGGGGTGGTTCTGCGGTGAGGTGAGCAACACCGGGCAGGACGTGACCTACATCTGCCTGCCGCGGTTCGTGACCCTGTGCCGGCCGTGTGTCGAGGACGCGGAGTGCGCCGGGACGCTGGGCGCGTCGGGCTCCAAGTGTCTGAAATATGGGGCGGAGGGCAGCTTCTGCGGCGCGGAGTGCAGCGAGGACCTGGCGTGCGCCGAGGGGTACACGTGCGACGAGGGGCAGTGTCGCCTGAGCACGGGCCTGTGTGAGTGCTCCTGGAAGGCGATTAAGGACGGCGCCAAGACCACCTGCTCGGCCAGCAACGAGAGCGGGACATGCACCGGCGACCGGTCCTGCCTGGACGGCGTGTTGAGCGGCTGCTCGGCGCTGACGCCGTCGACCGAGGTGTGCGATGGCGTGGACAACGACTGCGACGCGGTGACCGACGAGGACGTGGACGGCGGCTCGTGCACGGAGGCCAACGAGTTTGGCGTGTGTGAGGGCGTGTGGGTGTGCTCGGACGGCGGGCTGGCGTGCTCGGCGGCGACGCCCGAGATCGAGATCTGCGACGGCAAGGACAACGACTGCGACGGGG
>CAZJHX010000014.1:96385-98663 GCA_964545715.1 uncultured Myxococcales bacterium | reverse complement strand
GAGGGGACCGGGTGCTCGCGCCAGCCTTCGAACTCCAGGCACGTGGAGTATGGGTCCAGCCAGTCTTTGGGATATCGGTGGCCGCCGCGGGCGGCGTGGCGGCGGGCGTTGTTGAGGACATAGGCCAGGCCGCGACGGACCTCGAGCGGGGTCGTGAGGGCGCGAGCGTGGTAGCGGCCGTCGAAGACCTTGCCCCGCCGGCGCCACACGCCGTTGAGGCGGCGGGCCAGCCGAATGCCCAGCCCCTGCATGGCGCGTGACAGCTCGCGCTTGTCGGGCGCCTCCACAATCAGGTGCAGGTGGTTGGTCATGACGCTCCAGTCGGTGATGCGCACCCCGAAGCGGGCGCAAGCCGTGGCCAGCGCACGCCGAACGACGCGAAAGGTCCGCGCGCGGCGCAGCGAGGGCAGCCCGGCGATCAGGCGCATGGTGACGTGCAGCGGTGCGTGGTCCACAACGTCCGGCCGGATGACGTGCGCCACGCGCCGGCGGACGCCCGGTTGCCGCTTGCGACCGGCGCCTTTTCGCGTACCACCCCAGGACTTGAAGTCGAGGGTGAGCTGCCGCTTGCGGGATGAGGAGCGTGACATCTTGATTAGGCAGATATTAGCGCTGGCCGTCCAGGAATTCAAGCCTTGTTTCTACGGATGTGCTGTCGCGGGATGGCCCGTCAACCGGTCCTATGCCGTACATCTGGACGCCGCAGCGGTAGCGGAGAGCCGGCGCGGATGGAGGGTACCGCCGTGTCGATCACCTTTGACCGAACGACCGCACGCGGCAAAGAGAGGGCTTGGCCGGAAAAGCGCCAAAAGACGATTCTAGGAGTCCTCGGGAAAACTCGCATGAGCCGCCACGACGATACCGGGCCAGCTTGGGCCTCAGACCCCTCGAACGGGCCCCCGGCCCGCCCTTCGGGGCCTTCGGCCAATTTGGCCGCGGTCTCGCCGCGCCGGCTCTGTGCGACTTTTCCCGAGGACTCCTAGGCCCCGCTGACCTCGCCTCGCGGCTCGGGCAGCGACCCAACCCATCCTCTCTCTAGGTCTTTGGCTTGTCGCGCCGGCCGTCCGCGTGGATGGCAAAGCGGTCCTGCTCGCGCTTGTGCACCGGCGCGTCGTCTTTCCAGGGCCAGCCACCAAAGCCGTCGCGCCGGTAGTCGCGAAACGCTTGCTGCAGCTCCTGGCGCGTGTTCATCACGAACGGGCCGTGGTGCGCGACCGGCTCACCGACCGGCTGGCCCTCCAGCAACAGGAGCTCGGCGCGCTTGCCTCCGGCCTCCAGCGGCAGCGGTAGCTCGGGTTGAACGCGCATACGATGGTTCACCGAGATGCTGCGACCGGCGGCCTTGAGCGTGTCGCCCCGGTAGAAGTACACCGACCGGGACACGCCTTTCGGTGCCGCTGGAAGGGTCCACTTTGCGCCGGGTTCCAGGTCGATGGTCCACACTCTCACGTGAGAGCCGGGCTGCGCGGCCCATGATTTGGGCGGCGGGGACGGCGGCGCCTTGCCGTTGAAGGCGCCGGCGATCGTGACGATCTCGATGCCCTTGCCGGCCGCGTCCTTGAGCGCGTGCCTGGGGATCGTCTCGTGCCAGAACATGGAGAAGTGCGGCGCCACCATCTTGTTGCGCGCCGGCAGGTTCAGCCAGATCTGAAACAGCTCCAGCGGGTTGTCCTTGTCCTGTCGGCGCAGCGGAAACATCTCGGCGTGCACGATGCCTTTGCCCGCGGTCATCCACTGCGCGTCGCCACCGCCGTAACGAGCCGTGGCGCCCAGCGAGTCGCTGTGATCGATGTAGCCCTTTCGAGCCACTGTGACGGTTTCAAAGCCGCGGTGCGGATGGCGGGGAAAGCCCGGGATCTTGTCACCGTGATACATCGACCAGCCGTCCCGGCGCGAAAAGTCCGAGCCGATGTGACGGCCGGCCAGGCCGGGGGCCGGACCCATCTCAGCGTTGCCTTTTGGGTAGGCGTCCAGATGATACGCGCAGAACAGAAACGGGTCGGACGTCTGCCACGGAAAGCGCAGCGGCTCGAGGGTGATCTCCGGCATGCGTTTCTCCTGTGCTTCGGCGTTTGACGCGGTGGCTGCGCCCAATCCAACAGCGGTCGCGGTGACTGCCATCTCCTTCAGGAACTCGCGACGATCGACATCTTTCACGGGGCCGTCCTCCTGACGTACAGGCTATGCCTCTTAATGTAGGGTTGAGGCGGCGGCTACCAAATAAACCCCCCCCCAGGTTGTGTTTTAACCCCCCGTTACGCCCCCCCAGAGCATAAAC
>CAZJHX010000014.1:0-96375 GCA_964545715.1 uncultured Myxococcales bacterium | reverse complement strand
GCCCCCCTCCGGCACGGCTTGGCGTTTTTCTGGGGGGGCGGCGGGGGCGGCCCCCAGCGCCCCCCCGCCCCTGGTTGTGTTTTACGCGCCGTTACGGCCGCGCAGGAGCTTCTCCATGACGCCCTCAGCGCCGACGTTGACCCGCAGGTCGTCGACGTTGGCCGCCATGTCGCGCAGCGCCTCCAGCTCCTTGAGGCGCAGCAGTGCGGGACGCTCCTCCATCAGCTTTGCCGCGTTGGCCATGGTGCGGGTCGCCGCAGCCTCCTCACGACGGAGAATGACGTTGGCGGCCGCCTCCTTCTCGGCCTCGATGACACGGTTGAGGAGCAGCTTCATGTCGCCCGGCAGGATGACGTCCTTGACGCCCACCTGGTGCAGACGCACGCCGAAGCGCTCGGCCTCGGGCGTCGCCTGCGTGACCAGGTAACGGGTCATGGCGTCGCGGCCCTCGAGCAGCTCGTCGAGGGTCACACCGGCCACGTACTCACGGACAGCCAGCTGTACAAGCGTGTACAGCGCAGCCTCGGGGTCCGCGATCACGTGCACCGAGCCGGCCGCGTCGAGCGGGGCCCAGTCGACCGCCACCGTCAGGCGCAGGGTGACCTTGTCACGGGTCATCAGCTCCTGAGCGGGGACCGCCAGCTGGCGCCGGCGCATGTCGACCGTTCGGACAGACACCGGAGCGTCGACCGTGGTCCACGCCGCGTGCCGGCCGGGCTGCAGGACGCGCACGAACCGACCCTGCACGTACAGCAGGCCGCGCTCGTGCTCGTTGACCAGCGTGGTGACCAGCTCACCGTGCGGGATCACCGCCAGCAGCTCCTTGGTCAGCGCTCCGATCGGCTCGTCTACCGAGAAGATCGTCAGCGCCACGCCCGGATCCACCGTCCAGTACCAGTGAGCGCCCGGCCGCAGAAACGCCTGCGGCCGACCGTCCTTGACCAGCACGGCCCGCTGGTTGGGCTCGACGGTCACCTCGGTGAACCAGTCGGCCGGCAGCACGGCGCGCACAGCCGGATGGGCCGTGAACGTCAGGCCCGCCGTGTAAAAACGGAGCACGTCGTGCGTACCCCACGCCCAGTGGACGCCCGGACCGTAGGCCCGAGTCGGCGCACCGTTGCGGAGCAGGACAACCCGCTCGTCCATGTCGACTCGCAGATAGGTCATCATTTCCTTCCTCTTGCTCTCGGGGGACGACCCCCGATTCCCCCGGTTTTTGCCAGGGTCTTCAAAAACACACAGGTGACCGGCCGTGTCCAAACTCGGCCGCCGAGGGCCGTCAGCTCGCTTGCTGACAGCGCTCGGTTAAGCCAGACATGAGGGCGGCAGCGACACGCGGCGCATCGCTCGGAGCACCCGCGATCGACGGGATTTCGGAACGGGCGCGGCGGACCTCCGGCTCCACGAATGACCCGTGCAGGCACGGACACGTGAGTCGGGACACAGCCGATCGGCTCAGTTATTTCCAGCCACCTGGTTTCGACCGAGTGTTGGTCGGGAACTGGGGTGAGCAGCCCAGCGCGTTTACCATTCCGCCACCGCCGCATGACTGTGGCCTGAGGGCCACCAAAAGGGTGCAGCAGGAGGGATTCGAACCCTCAATCCCTGGGGTGGAGACCAGCTTCCCGGAACACGTCGAGCCGAACACGGACAAGACCGCGCAGTGACGCGCCGGTGTTGGTGAAGCAGGTTCCCCGGGTAGATAATTTTTTAGTTTGCTGCCGCCGGCGTTCGCCGCGGCTTATCCGCGACGAGAGCTAGGAGGCGTAGTGCAATATGCCTAAAGTCATCATCGAGGCGGAGGGTAGGGTTGCGCCCCGGGGAGCGTCAAACACTTTCTGTTCGACGGCCTCGCAGTGGCACGGTTTTTTCTCGGATTCGCGCCGCGAGCAGAAAAACGAGACACGCACAGAGCCCCGCAAAATCTCCCCCTGAACGGTGGCCTGCGCTGCATCCGTTGTCGGTCGAGGTCTGTGCGGCGACCGGCTCGGGCTCCGGCTCGTCGATGGGGGGGGCGTCCGGCGGCGGGTTGTCGATCGGCGGCTCATCGACCGGCGGCTGCTCGGGCTCTTCCGCGGGCCCCACCGGGATGTGATCACGCGCCAGTGGCGACCCATTCGCCTGCCCGGTCTTCGTGGCCGTCAGGTAGCGCGCCATCCAATACGCCGCCAGCAGATCGCCGCCCGGATTCAGGCGCAGCCCGCCCCCGCCGTTGACCTTGAACGGGTTGGAGCGCGCGTCAAAGTTGGAGGGCGGCCGAATCGACGGGTCCAGCGCCTCCACCGCCTGCGCGTTGCCCTCCGCGATCGTCTCGGGCGCCAGCGTCAGCTTGGTCACGCCATCCACCGCGAGGCACTCGCCCGCCGCCAGCTCGTCGAGATCGCAGTTGATGCGCGCGTGATTCACGTACGGTCCCAGCTGGTAGCCGCTCAGCAGCTTGGCGGTCTGGGCGGTCAGCTCCGCGCTGATCCCGCGATCGGTCAGGCCCATGTACACCGCGTTGAAAAACGGCTGCTTGCACAGCTTTGCGCTATGCGGCTCTCCGGCGCGATCCCACCACCGCGTCTCCAGGTAGCTGCGCAGGACCGTCGTGACCTGGTCGTCGGTCTCCAGGTAGATCGCCAGCCACAGCGCTGTCGCCATCATGTTGACGTTGGAGTAGTTGGTCTGCACCCCGGCCAGTACGTAGTCCAGCGCCGCGACCGGATCCTCGACCTCGGCCAGCTTCAGGTAGCCGCGCTCGTGCAGCAGCTCCTGGTACAAATACGCCTCGATGTCCGCGTCGCCGGTGACGTGATGCAGCCCCTTGATGATGCCCACGCCCATGATCAGGTTGAAGACGTTGTAGCTGTTGGTCTCCTC
This sequence comes from uncultured Myxococcales bacterium, assembly GCA_964545715.1. Taxonomy (GTDB): domain Bacteria; phylum Myxococcota_A; class UBA9042; genus CAZJHX01. The sequence goes on along the minus strand of CAZJHX010000014.1, from coordinate 93,513 downwards.
GGTCAGATAGAACTTCTCGACGGCCGCCGGGTTCAGGTCGTGGTGGAAGGTCGGGCGCCCGTCCGCGTCCATGATGATCAGGTCGTATTCGCCGTCCCCGACCGGGCCCTCCATGGCCGAGATCTCGCGCTTCTCCATCAGCATTTTGGCCACGCCCAGCGCGTCCGCCTCCATCCGCGTGACCAGCGCCTGGTCGATGTCCGGGTCGTCCTTTATCGCGTCGTACAGCGTGACCATGCCGAAGATCTGGCCAACCAGCTGGTCCTTGGAGCAGGAGTCCTTCCAGATCCAGGTGCCGCCCGGCAGCGAGCCGGCGGAGTTGTCGGTGCGATAGGTACCGTTGTCCTTGGGCGCCGGCAGCGGCTTCCCGTCCGCGTCGAACAGCGGCACCAACTCGGGGATCTTGCCTGGAATCGGCGGTGCCGCCGGGTCCTCCGAGACCAGCCGCCGGATGCCGCGCGCCACCACGCCGTTGCCGCCCGTGACTTCATAGAAGATGTGCCACGCGTCGACTGCGCGCACCACCCGCTCCCTTGCTTGGGCCAGCACCGCCGCGTCGGCGCCCTCCCGCTTCAGGGTCATGTACCGAAAGGCCGTTCCCGCCAGCGCCACTCCCGCAAACATGCCCAGGTCGCCGTGCTCGCCGTAGTAGGACAGCAGCTCAAACGGGTGCTTGCCGGTGTCCTTGGCCACGTCCTCGCTGCCGCTCGCCAAAAACGCGGTCAGCTCGTCGAGCGCCACGTCGTTCAGCGCGCCGGTATCCAGCGACAGCCCAAAGGGCAGGGCGTTGAACAGGTAGTACTGGCGCTCATGCCTGGCGATCGACTCGTCCAGGTCCGGGTGGTCACCTGCCGAAAACACCGGCTCGGCCGCCGCTATCGACGGCACCAACATGCACACCAGCATCGCTCTAATCACCACCGCTCTCCTTCATCTGCGCGCGCCATGCGGCCCACGGATCATAGTTCGGGTCCGGCGTCTCCTTCGGCGGTCGTTTGTCCTCGGGCACGTTGCGCAGGTTGACCCGGATCCGCGTCCACGTGCTCGACCGGCCCCGCATGCTGTCGATCAGCACATCCTCGACCGTCAGCAGCGCCGCCGCCTCGGGCCATCGCTCCTTCCACCGCTCCAGCCCAGCGATTGCGTCGGCCTTCTTCTTGGCCTTCGAGACGATCAGCAGCGGCATTTTGGAGACGCGCCGGCCGCTGCCGCCTTTCGCGCGCGACGGCTGCACCCGCTTCGGCTCGCCGGCCCGCTTTCGATAGTTGGGCGGCCACGGCGCGTCACCCTGCCCGTCTTTGGCCTGTCTCCCCGACAGCTCCAGCAGCCCTTCCAGCGAGCCGTACGCGGTGTCGATGCCCGCCGCCCGATCACCGTACTCCGCCACGATCGCGGGCACCGTATGCACGGTGAAATCCGCCGGGTCGCAGTCGGGGATCTCGTCCCAGTACAGCGGCATGCTCACGCGCGCATCCTGCAGCGGCCGCACCGAGTACGCCGACGCCACCGTGCGGTCTTTTGCGTTCTGGTTGTAGTCCAGAAAGACGCCGTGCCGCTCTTCCTTCCACCACTTGCTGGTCGAGATCGCGGGCGCCCGCCGCTCCACCTCGCGGGCCAGCGCAAGCGCGGCGCGCCGAAGCTGATCAAAGTCCCAGCGCGGCTCGATGCGCACGTTGACGTGGATGCCGCGCGACCCGGACGTCTTGGGCCAGCCGATCAGGCCGTGATCCTCCAGCACCTCCTGAACGACCAGCGCCACGCGTCGGACGTCTTCCCACGGCACGCCCGGGCCCGGATCCAGATCCACGCGCAGCTCGTCGGGGTGGTCCAGGTCCTCGATTCTCACCGGGTGCGGGTTGAGATCGATGCAGCCCAGGTTCACGATCCACACCAGCTGCGCCAGGTTGCTGACCACGATCTCGTGCGCCGTCCGCCCGCTGGGAAAGCGCAGCTCCACGGTGTCCACCCATGCGGGCCGCGACTTGGGCGCGCGCTTTTGAAAGAACGCCTCCTGGTTGATGCCCTTCACAAAGCGCTTGAGCACGATCGGTCGCCGCGCGATCCCCCGCAGCGCGCCCTCGCCCACCGACAGGTAGTACTCGACCAGGTCCAGCTTGGTGATGTTGGCGGCCGGAAAGTAGACGCGGTCGGGGCTGGTGACCCGCACCTCGAGCCCGGAGACCTCCAGTATTCGCGGCGGTGTCTTTTTCGCCATGCGTCGCCAGCGTAAACTGCGCCCATGGCCAACCGCAACGACGAGGTCCGCGCCCTGCTGCGCGAGCTGACCCACCTGACGACCCTGGACGAGCAGAGCCCGCAGGCGTTTCGCGTCCGCGCCTACGAAAACGCGGTCCACGGTCTGGAGGGCGTCGGACGCGATCTGGAGTCCATGACCGTCCCTGAGCTGTGCGAGCTGCGGGGCATCGGCAAGAGCACAGCCAAGAAGATCCGCGAGTACTTCGACACCGGCCGCGTCGAAAAGCTGGAGAAGCTGCGCACCAAATTCCCGCCGGAGTACGTCGAGATGAGCCGGATCCCGGGCCTGGGGCCCAAGACGCTGGCGCGCGTGCACAAGGCGCTGGGCGTCAAAAACGTCGCGGACCTGAAGGTGGCGCTGGCGGCCAAGCAGCTGCGCGATCTCCCGGGGCTTGGTGCCAAGTCGGAAGAGAAGATCGGCAAGGCCATCGAGCGGTTGGGGCTGACGGGAAAGCAGCGCCGCATGCCCATCGCGCGCGCCATGCCCATCGCCACCCGGCTGGTCAAAGCGGTCTCGGCGTTCGAGGGCGTTGAGAAAGCCCAGTACTGCGGCAGCCTGCGCCGCTTTCGCGAGACCATCGGCGATCTGGACATCGTGGCCGCCGCCGAGGCGTCCGGGCCGATCATGGAGGCGTTCTGCGCGCTGCCGGGCGTCGATCAGGTGTTGGTGCGCGGCGAGACCAAGACGTCCGTGCTGCTCTCCGACGGGCTGCAGGTCGACTTTCGCGTGGTCCCAGAGCACACGTACGGCGCCGCCACGCTCTACTTCACGGGCTCCAAGGCCCACAACATCAAGCTGCGCATGCGGGCGATGGCCCGCGGCATGCTGCTCAACGAGTACGGCCTGTTCAACGCCGAGACCGACGTCGTGGTCGCGTCGCGGACCGAGGCCGAGATCTACTCGGCGCTGGACCTGCCGTGGATCCCGCAGAGCATGCGTGAGGACACCGGCGAGGTGGAGGCGGCGGAGGCTGACACGCTGCTGAGTCTGCTGGAGCTGGACGAGCTGAAGGGCGACTTGCACGTGCACACCGAGCTCTCCGGGGATGGACGCAGCCCGCTGGTCGACGTGCTGAACGCCGCACGGGACCGCGGCTACGAATATCTGGCGATCACCGAGCACGCTGAAAACCTGGTGATGAACGGGGTCAGCCGCGAGCGCCTGCTGGTGCAGCGCGCCGAGCTTGCCGCGATCCAGTCGCAGTACCCCACCTTGAAGCTGTTGCACGGCATCGAGCTCAACATCGACGCGGAGGGCGGGCTGGACTACGACCAGGACTTTCGCTCGTCGTTCGATTGGTGCGTCGCTGCGGTGCACTCGCACTTCGATTTGAGCCTGGTCCAGCAGACCAGCCGCATCGTCAAGGCGATGCAGGATCCAGCCGTCAACGTGATCGGCCACCTGACGGGCCGCATGATCGGGCGGCGTCCAGGCATCGAGATCGATATCGGCGTGGTGCTGGAGGCGGCGGCGCTGACCGGCACCGCCATCGAGATCAACTGCGCGCTGCCGCGTCTGGATGCGGCCACCGAGGTGCTGCGGCGGGCTCGGGAGCTGGGCGTCACGCTGGTGATGAGCTCGGACGCGCATCATTTCAGCGAGCTGTCGCGCATGCAGTGGGGCGTTCAACACGCGGCCCGCGGGTGGGTGGACAAGGCGACCATCGCCAACACGTGGCCTGCCGCCCGGTTCCTGGAGTGGGTCGCCTCTTCTCGGTCATGAGATGGCTGGATCCCGCCCGCTGGAACGTCGAGGAGCTGGCTGCGTCATGGCATGCAGCGTCGCCTTTTCCGCATCTCGTCCTGGACGACGTGCTGGCGCCGGCCGGGGTCGACGCGCTGCGAGACGCGCTCACCACCGAGCGGCACTTTCCGCGGCGTGGCGCTCTGTACGAGATGATGGCGTCTGCCGAGCGTCCAGCCCATCGGGCGCTGCGCCGCTTTGAGGCCGAGCTTGGCTGCGGTCCCGTGCGAGCCGCGCTGGAGGCGGTCACTGGGAGGTCGACCACACGTGCGTCCTGTCGCAGCTACGTCTACCTGGCCGGGTCGTATCTGCTCCCACACACCGATCTGGATCCCACGACCCCCCGGCGGCTGGCCTACGCCTACTACCTGTCCGAGGCCGGCAGCTGCCAGGGCGGCGAGCTGGAGCTGTTCGCGTGCGACCTGGACGGTGACGAGGTTGTGGCGACGCGGCCCGAGGCGCGCATTGAGCCGATCGCCAATCGGCTGGCCCTGTTCGATGTCTCGCCCGGGTCGCTGCATCAGGTACGCGAGGTAACGGCGGGCGCGCGGGCGTCGGTTGCCGGGTGGTTCTACGCATGATTACGGTTGAGAGAGCCGCCGTGCTGCGGGAGCGGCTGGACCGGGCGGGGTTTCGGGCGTACGACATCGCCGACCGGGGCCGATACGAGGTCAACACCACCGAGCGCGATACCGCCCTTTTTGAGCTGCTGGCGGCTCGTGCACAGGTCACCGGGCAGCCGATCGACGTGCGCTGGAGCCGCTGTCGTCACGGCGACTACGAGCTGCCCAAAGGTGACCTGCGCACGCGTCCGGCAATAGCAGAGTGGGTCGAGGTCACGCTTGATTTCAGCGCCGGGTCCACGGAGTACGGGCAGATCGTCTGGCTGGAGGACGGGCAGGCCACGGTGGCGCCCCAGAAGGCCGGCGCTGCGACCGTCATGCGGCGCACCTCAGCCGGCAGTCGGTACGAGCGATATCTCGGCATCCACGTGGGCGATAAGGTGCTCTATCGGCTGCGATTGTCGTTTGCACCGATCACGCGTTGATCACGCGGGATCACGACCAGAGCACTTTTTTTTCTGAGGGTGGAATAAGAGTCTGAAGAGAGGGAGCGTTCAGGCGGGGCGACGGTTCAACTGGACAGTTCAGAGGTCCGGTCAACCGTTCGGTTTGGCAGTTATTTCTGCGCGGACTGCTTGTCGGCCGTCAGGTTGTGCTGGTTGCTGGAGTACCAGGCGTCTTTGCACGATTGGATGACGTGGGCACGCAGGTCGGGGGTCTTGACCGCGCTGATGTCCTGGCAGCGATAGAGCGCCTCGCGAGCATAACCGCTGAAGGTGCGACCCAATTCGGCGCGAAGTGCGATGCTGCGCGTCATCAGAATAGGCTCGGAGGCCAGGTAGACCTCAGCCTGGTCGATTAGGGTCAGCGCCTGGCGGATATCGCCGCGTCGCTCGGCATCAAAAGAGGCAGCTAAGGAGCACCAGCCATATGCCTGCGATCCGTGTGCTTGCATGCATCGGTCGCGAGCCTCGCGGTCCGGCTGGCTGGCCAGCGCGGGAACGGCGAAAAGGAAAGTGGCGATGGTGACGATTGCGGCAGTCTTTTGCATGTTTGACCCTCCAAGGTGCCCAGCAGGTAGCTGCACGGGCCGTGCCAGGTCGGATCCAGACTCACATACCTGCACAAACCCCGGGAGCGGCCGACGCCCGACCTATTGTTGGGTGACCGTCTTCTTGCGGGGCACCGCGACCGCCTGCGCCTCGTGGGCAGGCAGGACCACGGTGAAGACGGCGCCCTCGCCGGCAACGCTGTCGACGAGGATCTTGCCGCCGTGCTCCTGCACCAGACCCAGGCTGACCGGCAGCCCCAGCCCGGTGCCGACGCCCGCCTCGCGCGTGGAGAAGAAGGGCTCGAAAAGGCGCTCACGCGCGTGCGGCGCGATGCCGTGCCCGTCGTCGCGGATGCTGAGGCGCACCTTGTCGCCATCGGGGTAGCCCGTCAGCGTGATGCGCCCGGAGCCGTCCACCGCGTGTCCGGCGTTGAGGACCAGGTTCACGACCACCTGGCCGAGCTGGTTGGCGTTGCCGTAAACCGTCATGGGCTCGGTGATGTCGCGCGTGACGCTGGCGCCCATCATGTCCAGCTGTGGCTTCACCAGGGTGATCGCCTGGTCGACCACCTTACGCAGATCGACGACCTCGTTGGCGCCTGAGCTGCGTCGGCCGAACTCCAACAGCCCGCGCACCACGACCGCGCACCGCTCCGCGGCGTCCGAGATGTTGGCCAGGTAGCGCGCACGCTTCTCCACCGTCAGAGGCTCTTTGGACAGCAGCGCGGTGTACGTCATGACCGCAGTCAGCGGGTTGTTGATCTCGTGGGCAACGCCGGCCGCAAGCTCGCCCATCGCGGCCAGCTTGGCGGCCTGTACGAGCTGGGCCTGGGCCTGCACCAGCTGTGCGTTCAGGGTGCGCAGCTTGTCCGCCTGCTCCCGCTCGGCGGCACCTGCGGCGACCGCGCGGACGATGTCCTCCGACAGCCGGCGCTGGGTCTCCAGCTCGGCCTCGTTGGAGACGCGGATGCGGACATGAATGAACGTGAGCACCATGACCAGCGCCAACACGCCCCAGGCCTCGAGTCCGGTGTCCGTGGGGATGCCCGGGTTCTGCGCCAGCAGCCCTCCGATCAGCGCCAGGTGCAGCAGCCCGAAGACGATGAACTGCCGCTGGCGAAGACACAGGCCGGCAGCCAGGCCTGAGACGATCATCATGGCGATCTCGATGATGGCCGACGTCTCGGCGGAGGCGGTAAACAGGCCCCAATACGGCACGATGGCGAACGCAAGGACCGCGCACGGAGCGGCCCAGTTCGGCAGCGAGCGGCGCGTGAGCGCGTAGGACGCCAGGGCGAGCGCTGTGACGGCGGAGAAGAGCGGGCCCGCCTCCGCCTTCGCAAGCACCAGGCCGCTGATGCCGAGCAACACCGCGGACAGCGCCAGACCGGCGGTGACTTTCGTCCGCGCGCGCTCCACAGCGCCGCCAACAAAGGACATGGGCTCCAGAAGACTCACTTGAGGCGGAAGTATCCCCCAAATGGGCTACGAGGTGTTAGCTAGATATCTTGGGCGCTTAGCTGCCGCCGAACCCGGTGCGCGGCCTCTAAGAAGGCGACGGGGCCGCTACGTAGCGCCTGATTTGCGTCCTGCTCTGCGGCGATCGCTGCAAAACTGGGGCGCTGGTGTAATAGCCCATTCTGGGTGGGTGCCCCAGTCGCCGGCAACCGCCACGACGCTCAACGTCGGCGGCGCTTTCCGCGCCGGTTGAACAGCGCATCGAGCACGGGCTGGATGTCCTTGACCGACGTGTGGCGTAGCTTTCTTACAAAGACGCTGCGGTCGCCCCGTCCGGGCCGGTCCAGGCGCCTGATCAGCCGGTCTGTCCGGCGGTATTGCACGGGATCGGTCACGATGATCAGCTGATTCGTGCGCGGGTCGGCCTCGATGATCGGCGGCTTCGACGTTTGCGCCCCACGCGGCACGTCCACTGCGCCCAGGAGCTTTCTCAGGCGCCGGATGTTTCGGCGGGTGTCCGTGACCGCGAGTGTGCGTGCCTTTGGGTACGGGGTGACGTCGCCGCCGTCGCTGACGAACTGCTGCAACAGCGTTGCTGCCGGTCCGACGGGGGCGTGCTGAAGGCGCAAAAACGTCGTGACGACCACGTCATCGTCAGGGGCATCCGCCGCCGCGGGGGGCGTCATTGCCGTGAGCGAAACCAGAACCAGTAAGAACCGAGCCATCAGCCGCATCCTACCGCATGCGTGTTATATGCGCCGGTCGGCCAGCCGTCTGAGCCGGTGGTTAATCCAGAGCAGCAGCCCGAGCAGAATCGCGCCCAGGCCTACGAGATACGGCCAGCCGGCCAGGGTCTCGTCCCAGATTCGGCTCACCGACCACGGGGTCTCGGCCGCGGTCTCGAACCGCTCCACCGTCTCGCGGCCGGCGTAGATGAGCAGCTTGTCTCCCTGGATGGCCGCCTCCAGCAGCGGGCGCTCTTCGCCGTCCGGATAGCGCAGACGCCGCACTGTCCAGCTGCCGCGCTCGACCGCGTAGCCGCCGTCCGGCAGCCCGACCACGATGACGTCGGGGGAGGCCCACCGAATGGTCGACTCTGCCGTGGCCGTGCCGCCCGCCAGGGGCTGATGGATGCGGCCGTCGAGGCCGGTAATGACCAGCGCGCCGTTGTCGCGGACGGTCGCGATCATGCCGCCCGAGCCCAGACGTCCGGGAGGTAGCGGCCCCGGGCGCCATGTGTGGCCCAGGTCGTTGCTTAGGAACGTGTCGCCGTCCCGCGTTCGCACATGCCGCGGGCCCCCGTCGGGAACGCCGTTGATCGCGGTCACCGCGCTGCCGCCAACAGCCTGCCTGGCCCACCCATCGCCGGTGTCGCGCCACACGCCGCCGGTGTCGTCGCCCGCCAATCGCGAGCCGTCCCCGAACCAGGCGACCGCCGTAAAGCGCCCAGGCAGCTCTCGTGTGCACGCCGCATCGCCCTCGCACAAGAAGAGCCCGGTCGGGTCGCCGGCCACCGTGAGCTCCTCGGGCGCCGCCGGGTTGGCCGCAGCCGCCGCGACCATCGTGACCGGCAGCCCGGCCGGCTCGGTGTAATTGCGAAAGCCGTTCGCAGATTCGACCAGTCCCGCTTCTACGGCGCCGACCACCGTGCCGTCGGACAGCTTGACCGCCCGGTGAACCAGCTCGCCGGTGGGTAACCGGAAGATGCCGGGCGGCAGCGGGCTCTCCCACGCGCGAAACTCTTCTGCCGCGCCCGCGGCTGCCCATTTTCCGGGCCCCACCCGCTTGAACGCTCGCTTGCCGGCGACGGCGACCAGGGAGTCCCGCTGGAGCGGATCGCGCAGGATCCGAGCCACCCGTCCGCCTGTCAGGGCCGCGTGGACGGACGGACCCTCCAGCATGGTGACCTCGGGCGACGCGCAAAACAGCGTGCTGAGTAGGATTGCAGCGATCACATGAACGTCTTTTGTGCTCCGATTCCTAAAGTCGTTGTCGCGCCAATCCGATTGAGCGGCAGTACTCAATGAATGGAACGTCGACCATGGACAAGGCCAGCATCAAGACCCTCATCCGTGACGGAGATTACACCGTCCCGAACGAAGATGTCGCTGAGGCGCTGTTGATCGATCACCTGTTCTTCGCGCTGCTGTTACTGGCGGCCGAAAAGCCCGCCGACTGAGTCGCAATTCAGAAGAGCGAACGGGGTTTGAATTCACCCCAGATTGAGCTTGCTTCGCGCACGCGTGCCTGTATATACTCGTGCGACCCTGAGCGGAGTGCTGGTTTTACGCGGAATGCTCAACGACACCACAGTTCACGCAGCAGAGCTGCAGCAGCTTCAAGGGCTGCTTGCAAACGAGGCCCCCGGTAGGGGTCGTGTGCTCGTCGTGCATGGTGTCGCGGGCGTCGGCCAGGCCGACGTCGTGTCCGAGCTGCGGCGCACCATTCAGACCTCCGGTGACGGCATCCTCCTCGAGGGTTCGTGCACCTCGGGACCGACCGGTCCCTATCGCCCCTTCCAACAGATCGTTCAGACCCTGGCAGCGATGCCGGACGCGGTCGACCGTGACGCCGTCGCGGCCTTGTTGGCCGGCCCGCTGGACGCCAGCCGGCAGGAGTCGACGGTCCAGGCGCTGATGAAGCAGGTTCGGGTTCGCGACACGCGCTTGAACCACATGGAGTCGATGCGTCGGGTCCTGTGCCAGGTGGCTGCAAACCGGCGCACGCTGGTGGTGATCAACGACCTGCACGCCGCCGATGACGACACCATGGCGCTGGTCGACTACCTGCTGGACGATGCGGCAGCCTCTCACGGCGTTGTCGGGATTGGCAGCCGGGCGACGGCGCGTCCCATTCTCGTCGTCACGGTCAACGACGACGACCCGAGCGGGCGCGGCCTCCTCGGCAAGCTGAAAGACTGCGATGCGGTCACCGCAGTCCGCGTTGGTCGGCTCGACGCGCGCGGTCTCGCAACGCTGTTGCTGGAGCCGGCGCTCTCCGACAAGCTGCTCAAGGTCACCGATGGGCTGCCCAACCGGGTGCGCATGCTGGTCGACATGCTGCCGGACCGGCTTAGTGCGCTGGCGGACTCCCGACTTGCCGGGCTGACGGACGAAGCGGCGACCATCCTGCGCTTTGCGCGCGTCTTCGGCCATCCGATCCGCCCCGGCGCGCTCGCAGTGCTTTCGGGAGGCTCGCGCCTGACGATCGAGCGGCTGCGCAGCGAAGGCTTCCTGGCGCCGGCCAACACGCCGGACGGCGGCGTCGCCGTTCGCGTGGGAGACGCGTGGCTTGACAGCGCCGTCCTGACCATCGACGACGCCACAGCCGAGCGTGCGGTGCACAAGCAGTGCGCCGAGCATCTGGGGGCCCGAGTCGCCGTCACCGAGGACGACGCCCTTCACGAGCGCATCGCCCGTCATCTGCTGGCGGCTGCCGCTGTAGACGAGGCTGCTGAGCACGCGCTTGGCGCTGTCCGGTGGCTGTCGGCCAATGCTGCACTTCAGCGCGCCGCGGACCTGTTGTCCGAGGTGCTGGCCGCCGGTCCGAGCGATCCGGAGCCCGTGACGTTGGCGTTGGTCGACGTTGAGGTCTCGCTGGGACGTTTTGACTCTGCATTGGGTCGCTGTCGTGCCCTGGCCGACGCCAGCGACGCCGGCCTGGTGCTGCGTCAGGCACGCATTCACTCGCTGAGCGGCAACATGGACGCGGCGCTCAACGCGCTGGCCCGTCTCGTCGGCGGCGACAGAGAGCTGCCGCCGGAGCTGCGTGAGGTTGCGGACACTCAGCTGGCTGAGGCACGCCTGCGGCGCGGTGACCTGATCGGCGCCGAGTCGCTGTGCGAGGAGCGCCTGGCCTCCGGTGAAATCGCGGATCCCGTGGTCGCGCTGACGCTGCGGCACACACTGGGCAAGATCTCGTTTTGGCGGGCTGACTGGGCTGAGGCCGAGGCGCGCTACCAGGACGTGATGAGCGGGCTTCGCGGCCTGACCGGTCACACGGCGCGACGCATGCAGGCGCTCGTGCTGCACAACATCGGGCTGGTTCACCTGCGGACAGGCCGCTACGAGCAGGCCATCGATCGCATTCAGGAGGCGCTCGGGTCCCTGGAGGCGCTCGGCGAGCACTTCGAGGCCGCCGTTTGTGGACACAACCTGGGCATCGCCAACGAGTACTGCCAGCGTTATTCGATGGCGATCTCGCTGTTTGAGCGCAGCATCGACGTGTTCGAGCGCTTCGGCAACCGGGTCAACCTGACCGGCGCCGTAAACTCGCTGGGCGACCTGTACCTGACCATGGGCGAGACCTGGCGCGCGCGCAAGCTGCTCGAGTACTCGCTGTCCGTCGCCAGGCAGAACGGCCTGGACTACTTCGTCGCCTTCAACAAAGTGCGCCTGGCGCGTGTCGAGCTGCTGGACGGCCGCCACGAAGAGGCGTCGGTGCTGTTGGCCGACGCGGTCACCTCGTTCCACAAATCGGGACACACCGAGGAGCTGGCGGAGGCCCGTCTGGTCGAGGCGGCCTGCGCTTTGGCCACCCGCGACACCGCCCGCGCAGTCGCGGCTATGGACGCGGCCGAGAAAGAGGCCGGCGACGAGACCGCCGCACGCATTCGCATTCAGCGGGCAGCCATGCTGCGCCGCACCCGCCCGTCGGCTGCTCACACCATGGCGTGTGAGGCCGTGGACGCCCTGCGCCGTTTGGGCCAGCGAGACGGCGTGGTCGTCGGCTTGACCGAAGCGGCCCTGGCGGCTCGCGCCGGCAACCAGCCAACCGAGGCGACGCGTCTGCTCGCGTCTGCAACCACCGCACTGGCGGAGCTGCGAGAGCGCATTCCGAGCGCCCATCACGAGGCGTTTGACGCGCTGCCGATGACCCGTGACCTCGAGGCTGCCCGCAAGGAGCCGACCGCCGCCGTGGTTGCACCGGTCAAGGCCACACGGCGCTCCCGGGTCGATGTCCGGCGGCGTCCGTCCGATCGATTCCACAGCATGGTCGGCCGCTCGCCTTCGCTGCTTCGCGCGTTTGAGATGATCGAGCGCCTGGCCGACTGCGAGGCGCCCATCCTGGTCATCGGCGAGTCCGGGACCGGCAAAGAGCTGGTCGCACAGGCGATCTGCGCCGAGTCCAGCCGCGCCAACCGGCCGTTCATCCGGGTGAACGCGGCGGCCTTCGCCGACACGCTGCTGGAGAGCGAGCTGTTCGGTCACGAGAAGGGCGCCTTCACCGGCGCGGTCGCTCGCAAGCTGGGCGCCTTTGAGGCGGCGGATGGCGGGACGCTCTTCTTGGACGAGATCGGGGACATCAGCGCCAAGACGCAGGTCAGCCTGCTGCGCGTCCTGCAGGAGCAGGAGTTCCGCCGGGTCGGTGGTCGCAAGCCCATCAAAGTGGATGTGCGCATCATCTGTGCGACCAACCGCAACCTGGAGGCGATGGTGTCCGAGGGCACCTTCCGCCTGGATCTGTACTACCGAATCAAAGGGCTCACCGTGGATCTGCCGCCGCTGCGAGAGCGCGGCGACGACATCGAGCTTTTGACCGACCGGATTCTGGACGGGCTGGCCGAAAAGCACGGCCGGCGACTTGGCCTGGCGGACGACGCGGCGGCGCTGCTGCGGAAGTATCGCTGGCCGGGCAATGTGCGCGAGCTGGAGAACGTGCTGCGCAGTGTCTATTTCTTTGCGCAGAGCGACATGATCACCGCCGACGAGCTGACAACCTACACCCTGCTGCGCGATGCACGTCCGCAGGAGCTGGCTGGTGCGGTTGCGGTCTCGATGGCCGATGACGCGCCCCTTGACGAGGGGTTCAATCTTGGGGAGGCGAAGCGCGCGCTGGAGGTCCAGTGCATAGGAAAAGCGCTTCGCCAAACTGGAGGAAACATTACGCAAGCCGCTAAGCTTCTAGGTATGAAGCGTCCGCGGTTGTCGCAGAAGATCAAAGAGTACCGGATGAAGGTTCGGTAGGAGGACGCATGACGGACCGACTCATAAGACGGTTCCTCGTGGCGCTGGCGCTCGTTGCGCTGGCGTTGGTTGTCAACGGGTGCCTTTTGGGACCTGGCGAAGACGAGGTGGCAGAAGAGACTCAGCCCGATCCCAAAACGGAGACAGGTGAAGAGTCCCTGACTCAAGGCGAAGAGACGTCGGAGGAAGGCTATGCTTCCAACCCGAGCGCTCGAAACGGCAAGTCCGATCAGGGCGAGTCCGGCAGCCCGCCGCCCAACCTCCCAGGCCACATCGAAGAGGGCGATCCCGGCGCCGAGAAGTGCGACACCGAGAGCGGCGGCGGCGAGTTCGATCCCGCGCCGAACTGCGACGACAGCCAGGGCGACGGTGTCGGTCACGGCAGCCCGCAGCCTCTGGATCCGCAAGCGCCGGACGACTCCCCTGACGACAACGACGAAGCCGAAGAAGACTAACCACACCAACCACACTTCTGCGCTGACTCCCATCCCCCGCCCCATCCCCGTACTACTTCTTGTTCTCAGCCTCGCGACGGCGGCGTCCGCCAAAGACCCCGCGATCGAGCTGAACGCGGCCTTTGACCCGGCGACCGCGCACCCCGGCGAGCATGTGACCTTGCAGGTGAGCGCCACCGTGCCCGCCGGCTATCACCTGTACAGCATGACGAAGATCCCGATGGGACCGATGCAGCTGCGCATCCAGGTGGAGGCCGGGGCTGTGGAGCCGGTCGGCGATTGGTATGCGCCCGAGCCCACCGTCGAGCTGGATCCCAACTTTCAAAAAGAGGTGGAGTACTACGACGGCACGGTCGCGCACGCGCGGGTGGTCAAGGTGGTCGGCGCGGCGGGTGCGGTCCCGGTCAAGGTCACCGCGCGCGGCCAGATCTGCAACGAGAGCCGGTGCATCCCGTTCAAGAAGGTGGTCAGCCCGACGCTGACGATACAGGCGGGCGCGCCGCGCGCTGGTCACGCCGAGCCGCCAAAGCTCGCCGGTATCGCCTTCACGCCGGATAGAAAGCCCCCTGCCGGGTCTGTCACCGCTGCGCCCAAGACGGGCGGCCTGCCGGTCGAGGGCGGCATGCTCGGGTACATCATCTTTGCGTTCTTAGCCGGGCTGGCCGCGCTGCTGACGCCCTGCGTGTTCCCCATGATCCCGATCACGGTCAGCTTCTTCTCCAAGTTCGCCGCGGTGTCGTTGCGCCGGTCAGCCATCATGGCGTCTGTCTACGCGATCTCGATCATCGCCACGTTCACGCTGCTGGGCGTGGTCGTGTCGCTGGTTTTCGGGGCGGTCGGGATGCAGGCGATCTCCGCGTCGCCCTACTTCAACCTGTTCCTGGCCGGGCTGCTCTTCGTCTTTGCGTTCAACCTGTTCGGGCAGTTTGAGATCCACATCCCGAGCTTCTTGATCAACCGATCCAGCGACAAAGAGCGGGAGCTGGTCGACGACGACGGCTCGCTGACCAGCCAGCTGGCGGGCGTCTTCTTCATGGCGCTGACGTTCACGCTGGTGTCCTTTACCTGCACAGTCGCGTTCATCGGCATCGTTCTGGCCGAGGCGGCCAAGGGCAACTGGTTCTTCCCCACCATCGGCATGCTGTCCTTCTCCACCGCGTTTTCGGTGCCCTTCTTCCTGCTGGCGATGTTCCCATCCTGGGCGGACAAGCTGCGCGGCAAGAGCGGCGACTGGATGGTCGCGGTCAAGGTCACGCTGGGCTTCCTGGAGTTTGCGGCCGCGTTCAAGTTTCTGTCCAACGTGGACCTGCTGTGGGGCTGGGAGCTGGTCACGCGGCCGTTCGTGCTGACGATCTGGGTCGCCACGTTCGGCGTGGCCGGCATGTACCTGCTGCGTCTCTTCCCGCTGCCGCACAACGATCCCACGCTGCGCACGATCAGCCCGATTCGCATGTTCTTTGCCATCTGCATGTTCGCAGTGGCCGCATACTCGTTCTCGGGCATTCGCGACACCAAGAGCATGGGTGGGTGGCTGGACGGCTGGCTGCCACCCGCGGTCTACCCGGGCCAGATGGTCGAGGGTGACGGTGGCCATGACGGACACCTCTCGTGGATTGTCGACGACATCCCCAAAGGCATGCGGGTGGGCAAGGCCAACGCGCAGGCGGTCTTTGTCGACTTTACGGGATACACGTGCACGAACTGCCGCTACATGGAGGGCTCGGTCTTCCCACGGCCGGAGGTGCGCTCCAGGCTGGAGCAGATGGTGCGGGTGACGGCGTACACGGACGGCACCGCCAAGGTCAACGAGGAGCAGCGCGACCTGCAGCTGCGCCGCTTCGACACCGCCGCGCTGCCGTTCTACGCGATCATCAACCCTTACGATGACACGGTGCTGGCCACGTTTGCCGACATGACGCAGGACCCGGCTGAGTTCGTGGCGTTCTTGGACAAGGGCCTGGCCGCGTTTACCGCCGTCAAGCCCGAGACGCCGACGGCCACTGTGCAGCCGCGCGGCGCTCCCGTGAAGAGGGTTGTTCCGACACCGCCGCCGGTGGAGCCCACGCCTACCGCGGGCTGCACACCGCCGGCCATGGCTCCCGACGGTCCGCTGGTCGAGTTGAAGTATCCGACGCTCTCCGGCGGCGCGCCTGTCGCGCTGTCGTCACTACGCGGGAGCTGGGTGCTGCTGAATTTCTGGGCGTCCTGGTGCGCGCCGTGCCGCAAAGAGCTGAAGGCCGATTTCCCGCCGGCGCTGAAAAGCGCGCCCAACGTGAAGTTTCTGACCGTGGCCTTTGACGAGCCGGACAGCAAGGATGCGGCCGTGGCCTTTGCCGCGGACACCAAGCTGGACCCCAAGACCACCCTGTTCGCGGGCGTGGCACTGGACGAGGCGGGGCTGCCGGACGTCTTCAAGGCGGCCAGCGGCGAGCTGCCGATGACCTATCTGATCCACCCCAAGGGCCACATCGCCTGGGTCCACAAGAGCGCGATTCACGAGCCACAGCTCAAGTGCGCGCTGTCGGCCGCCAAGTGAACGACGACCGCGTCGAGGCCGCTTTTCGGCGGCAATATCGGCACCTGGGTGAAGACGAACTTAGAGAGATAGCCGCCGGCGACGTCCCGTGGGTCGAGGACGGCGTCTACCTGTACGCCGCACGCCGCGCTGCCCGCGATCTGTTGCAGGAGCGCGGCGCAGAGAACGTCCCGAGCGTGCCGGCCTGGGACCCCGCTGAAAAAGCGATGCCGTCGCGATACCGACTGGCCGCTGTGGCGTGCGCCGTCGTTCTGGCTATCGGCGCCGCCGCAACGTATCGCGCCGCCATGCCGCCCGACGCGCCGACAAAGCAACAGGCTTGCGCCGCCGCGTCAGACCTTCTGACGGCCACCGATGTGGGCTACCACTACAAGCTGGGCACCAACGTGTGCGAGGTGGGACCGGGCGACGAGGTTCGCCCGATCGCTATGCGCGGCTGCGTGACGATCACGGACGTGCAGGCAACCCGGCTGCTCGAGACCCCGGACGTCTACGTCACTGCGCAGCTGTCACGCTTTGGCGCCAAGCCGGCCGCCGGTCGCTATTGCGCACCTGGACCGCGCATTCTCGCGGAGCTGGTGACCCGCCCCGGACGTCCGTGGTTTGTGAGGCTGAAGGGGCCTTAGAGGCGGCCGTAGCTGGCGAAGAGCTCGCCTGCGAGGTACGCCGTGAACGGGCGGTCCTCCATGCTCTTGGCGCGCAGCAGGTCGTTGTGGGTCTTGTTGGTGATCTCGTTGCGGCGGATCGACGGGTGCTTGAGGTTCATGTGCATGCGCCGAATCGCGCCGCGGGCATAGCCGATGAGCGTGACCGTGCCGTCGCCGTCCGAGCGCTCGACGACGGCGGCCATCGTGAACCAGTCGTCCGCGCGGCCGTCTTTGTCGCGGTCCAGCGTGTTGTGAAAGAAGATCAGGTCGCCGGCCACGGGCGAGTGGGCCGGGCCGTAGACGCGGTCCTTCTCGTTGAGCTTCTCGTACAGCGCTTTGGCCAGGCTCTCGGACTCTTTGGGTTGGATGTCGACGTCGGCGACCTGCAGCAGGTGGGTCAGGAAGCCGCGCTCGTCAAAGCTCTCCTGGATGCCGACCAGACGCTGGGCCGCGGCCAGCAGCTCTCCGGCGCGCGTGCCGTCGCCCAGCGGGCCCTTTTCGGGCGCCACGGGCTTGGCGGGCGGGCGGACCTCTTCGATGTGCAGGCCGCGGTCCTCGGTAGCTTTGGGCGCGCGAAGACGAGCCGGAATCGTTGGCAGCGGCGGGGCTGTGACGCGCGGACGTTTGGGGGCCTCGGCGATCACCGGCGCGGGCTTGACCTCGGTCGGCTTCGCGACGGGTGCGGGCGCTTTGGCGATCGTCGTCGGCGCCGCTACCGGCGTGATCGTGGCCGTCCGGCGCTCGGCTTCGGCGTCGCGGCGCGGCGTTCGCTCATTCTGAGGCGCCGCGGCCTTTAGCGCCGGATAGACCTGCGTCGCGCTGTTGAACCACATGTGGCCGAAGTTCCGCTCCATCGGATGGGGGCTCTTCATGTTCTTTTCTAGTTGCGCGCAGCCGCCGCTGACAGCGATCAGGCCCGCCGCGCAGGCGAGCGATATGACGGTTCTTGTGTTCACGGAGATACTCCGGGGGTCAGTGCGGTTTTTTTGACGAAGACCCGGGGGGGCCTCATACAAAAAAAGTAATGTGGCACCGTTGCGACTGCAAAAAATTGAATGAAGCTGTGGGTGCCGCGTCCAACCGCTCGGGTCACAACTCGAACGAGGCACGACGAATGAAGCATCTGGCCATCCCCCTTACACTCCTCCTTCTCATCGGCTGCGGCGGCGAGGATTCAGCCCGACCCGGTGTATTGGACGTCAGCTGGACCATCGGCGGTTCGACATGCGGCGCCAGCGGCGTTTCGTCGGTGCGCGTGAGCTTGTTTGACGCCAACGGCCTGTACTCGACCGAAAACTCGGCCTGTCAGCTGGGTCAGGTCACGATCCCCGACGTCCCCGGCGGCAACTACACCGTCCAGGTCGACGGCTTCCGCGCCGCGTCCGACCTGCCGACGTACACGGGCTTTGTCTCGGGCATCAACGTGCGTGAAGGCACCGTGACAATCGCGCCGCGCGTCGAGATGGCCGAGATGCCCGGCGGCATGGACGTCACCTGGCGCTTTCAGGACGGCGAGCTGTGCGGCTTCGCGGGCGTCGACACCGTCATCATCAACATCTGGGACACGCACTCCAACCGCATCTACGAGGAGAGCCTGCCGTGCAACCCGGAGCTGGCGGTCGTCGAGGCAGAGCAGAACGTCCCCGGCCGCGTGCTCTACGATGCGGCACGGGGCATCGTCATCGACAACCTGTATGCCGGCCAGTATACGATGCGCGCTTTTGCAATGAAGGCGGGCGAAGACCTGCACCCCAAATACTGGGCCGAGGCGCAGCCGATCGTGACCCACTCCAAGCTCACCGACGTGAAGCTGACGCTGCAGTCCTGCGAGGTCACCAACGTCGACGGCTCGATCTCTCAGATCAGCATCTGTTTCTAACAGGTTAGAAACTGAATCCCCCCAACCCTTCCTGATAGACTGCCTCACCATTACGTGAGGCGACTTCTCCCGGTTCTGTTTTTGTGCGCTGCGCTGCTCGGCTGCAGCGAGTTCCGCCCAAAAACCGAGGCGGACTCACCCGACACACCCCCGTCCGGGTGCACAGCGCCGTGTCCCGAAGCCGGTCTCTCCGACTGCGCGTCCACCACGTCACGTCGGGTGTGCGTAGAGACCGCTGGATGCCTGGCCTGGCAGCTTGCGCCGTGTACCGCGCCGGATCGGTGCGCCGGCGCCGGGGTGTGTGGGCAGGACGACTGCCCCGCTGACGGTGACGTGCGCTGCGTCGGGCCAACCGGCCTGGAAGAGTGCGCTCCCGGTCCCGACGAGCTGTTGGTGTGGTCCGAGTACTCCGCCTGCCCCACCGGCCAGGTCTGTGACGCCGGCGCCTGCACCGAGGTGCAGTGCGACATCGCCGGCGCCCGGTCCTGCATCGACGCCGCCACCTACAAGAGCTGTGAGCCCGGCGCGGACGGACTGGCCTGGTCCGCGCCCGTGGCGTGCCCGGATGACCAGGTCTGCGCGGGGGCTGGATTGTGCGGGGTGCACGGGTGCAAGGAGGTCGGCGCAAGCGAGTGCAGCGGCGCCGCGGCCACGTCCTCCTGTGTCGTCGGCGACGACGGGTTTCGAACCCTGGCCGAGGCGCAGCCCTGCCCCGATGACGAGCTGTGCGGCCCGGACGGAACCTGCGGCGCTCACCAATGCGGACCCAAAGGCAGCAAGGCCTGTGGTGAGGGCGGCGGCGTCGTGACTTGCACCGTCGGCGGCGACGGCTTCCTCGTCCCTTCTGAGGAGACGCCGTGTCCACCGGAGACGATCTGCCGCGAAGGCGCATGTGGCGTTGACGGCTGCGAGCCGGATGGCGCGCTGGAGTGCCTGGACGAGACGAGCTACAGCCAGTGCACCGCCGGGGCGGACGGCTTTCTGACGTGGTCCGAGCCGACGGCGTGCGAGGACCCGGCCATCTGCGTGAAGGACGCCTGCCTGCCGCACGAGTGCCCCGGTGACGGCGCCACGGGATGCGAGGACGAGACCCACACCCAGATCTGCCAGGCCGACGAGGACGGCGTCCTGAAGTGGAAGCCGGTCGGACCATGCGACGGCGGCCAGCTGTGCAAGGGTGAGGGGCAGTGCGGCGAGGATGAGTGTCCACTGGAGGGCGTGGTTACCTGCGAGAGCGGCGGGGCGCTGCAAACCTGCGTGGTTGGCGAGTCCGGCTTCCTGACGTTTACGGACCCGCAGCCTTGCGCGGACGGACAGGTGTGCAAGAGCGGCAAATGCGGCGTGGACGACTGCCTGTTTGCCGAGGCGACGTGCATTGGGGACGCGGTTGCCATCTGCGAGGCCGATGAGGACGGGTTCTTGAGCTTCGGCGAGCCGACGCCCTGCCAAATCGGAAAGAGCTGCGTGGGCAACGGCAGCTGCGCGGTCAACGGCGAGCTCGAGGTGTGGGATGAGCCGGCCCTGGGGCGTCCCGGGTTGGCGGCGCTGACCGCGGGCGGCCTCGCGGTGGTGTGGGCGTCTCCCAAGATGGCGTCGTTCCCCGTGATGCTGCGCCGCTTTGATGCCAACGGTGAGGGCGTCGAGGACGCGCTGGACGTCAGTGGCCCGGTTGGGGTCAACCTGCCGTTCCCATCCGTTGTCGCTGCCCCCAACCTGGGCGAAGGCGGCGTGATCGTGGCGTGGCTCAGCGGGGGCCTGGGCGAGGTGCACGTGCGGCAGGTGCCGTTGCCCGACGAGAAAGATATCGGCATCGTTCAGATCGATCCGGTGTTTTCGCTGCCCGCCAATCCCTTCCCGACGGCCGTGCCCATCTCCAAAGGGCTGGTTGCGGCGCTGCGAATCGAGGGGCCGGTCACGCCCGCCGCGCAGCTGGTCTACGCGTCGATAACCGACGGCAAAAACGAGCCCAGTCCTGCGGTGCTCATCACCGAGCCGACAGCCTCCGGCAAGCTGGTGACGGGGCTGCATTCGGCGGCACATCCGGCCGGTGGCTTGTGGGCCGGCTGGACCATCGACTCGCTGGTCGGCATCGACGTGTCGCAGCAGCTGCGGCTGCGAAAGGTGCCGGCGGACGGCAAGCCCAAGGCCGAGATCCTCGTCGTTGACATCAGCGGGAAGAACCCTGCCAACCCGAGCGTGGCTGTGGCTGAAGACGGCAGCGTGCTGGCCGCGTTTGATGCCGGTGAGCCGGACAGCGGCGACGTCTTCGCCCAGCTGATCGGGCCCGACGACCAGCTGGACGGCGGCGTCATCTCGGTCAACAGTGTCTCAAGCGGCCTGCAGGAGCGGCCGTCCGCAGCGGTCGTACCCGGGGCCGGATGGTACGTCGTCTGGCAGGGACCGGACGTCGACGAGGTAGGCATCTATGCCCGGCTGGTCGGACAGGACGGCAAGCCGATCGGCAGCGACACCGCCATCAACCTGACCACCAAGGGCTCGCAGGCCGGCCCGCGCGCCGTCACGCTGACCGACACGCGCATCGCGGTCGCCTGGCGGGACGGAGTGGGCTTCAAAGCGCGCATCAAAGTGCGCTGGCTCACAGTCCCCTGACAGAGGGCGGTTTCGTGCTAATCTCCGCGGCGCTATGGCGGATCATGTAGAGCTTGAGGTGGACTTTCGGTTTGAGGCGGCTCACCGGCTGCCCAACGTGCCTGAAGGTCACAAGTGCAGTCGGCTGCACGGTCACTCTTTTCGCTGCACGGTGACGGCTGCCGGCCCGATCGATGATGAGTCCGGGTGGTTGATGGACTATGCCGACATCCGGGCGGTCATCGAGCCCGTCAGGAAGCAGCTGGATCACTATTTGCTGAACGAGATCGAAGGGTTGTCCAACCCGACCTCCGAGGTGCTCGCCCGGTGGATCTGGACTCGTCTCCACTCCGGACTGCCACAGCTGACGGCTGTGACCGTACGCGAGACGTGCAACGCCCGGTGCACCTATCGAGGAGGGCAGTGATGAAAACGTCCGTCTTTCGCATCCGCGTCGACAAGCAGTACTTCAACTTCGGTTCGGCGCATTTTCTAATCTTTGAGGACGGCACCCGCGAGGAGCTGCACGGGCACAACTATCACGTGTCGGTGGAGGTCTCGGGCGCGCTGACTGAAGGCGATGTGGTGCTGGACTTCATCCCCTTCAAGCCCATCGTCAAGGCGTGCTGCGACGAGCTGGACCACCGGACGCTGCTGCCGCGCGACAGCAAGTGGCTGAAGCTGGAGGAGAGCGAGAGAGAGGTCACGGTCTGGTACGGCGAAGACCGCTTTGTCTTTCCCAGGCGTGACGTGCAGATCCTGCCGATCAACAACACGTCCAGTGAGCGCCTGGCGGAGTATTTGGCCGGCGAGATCGTCAAGCGCACGCGCGCCGAGATGCCCAGCGGTCAAATCCACACCATCACGGTCGCCGTGCAGGAGAGCCCGGGCCAGGCAGCCATCTTCGAGGCACGGCTGGATTGAGAGCGGTCGCGGCAGCACTGGTGCTGGTGGGCTGCGGCGCCTTCGAGCAGGACGCGCGTCCGCTGCCGGAGACGACCCAGTGCGTGAAGCTGGAGCAGCGGCTGACCACATTTCTGCAGCTGCTGGAGGACGGGCGCCTGGACGGACTGCGCAGCGTCACTCAGCGCGACTTCACAGCCGACTCGCGGACCAGGCTGATCGATGCGCTGCTCAAGATAATCGATGCCCTGCCACCCGGGACCATTCGCGAGCTGTCACCGCTGATCGACAGCGGGCAGCTCGATCAGGTCGCCGGTACCCTGGGCGGGGTGCTTGGCGCCGTGACCGAGTACGAGGGGCTGGGTATTGTCGGCAAGCTGCTGGAGCAGTGCACGGGCAAGCCGCTGCTGATCACGCTGGAAGAGCTGCTGTCGGATGAGGCGCTCCTGGCCGAGATCGAGACGCTCGGCGGTGTCGACATCCAGCTGCCGATAGACCTGTCCAAGCTGGAGAACAAGGCCGGCTTCCAGGCGCTCATTCGGGCGCTCATCACGTCCATCTCCGACAGCGGCTTCGACGTGGCGGACATCGTGGCCATCGTGCCGCAGCTGGAGTCCTTACTGACGGCGCTGCTGGCTCCGGGCCCGCGGCTGGAGTCGGTGCAGCTGGTCACGCGCTGCCTGTTGCAGGCGGATCCCGAGGATGAGCTGGCCGGCACGCTGTTCGACATCGTGCGCGCTGATCTGCCGGCCGTGTCGATCGATCTGTACCCGGGCGGCACCACCGAGACTATTCAGCGCATCGGGCTGCCGCTGATTCGCCTGCTCGTTGCGGACGACACGGTGCGCGGCTCGCTCGTGATCGGTATAGCGGTGCTGTTGCGTCCCAAAACGGCCGAAAAGTTGGTGCCCGACCTGGTCACGCTGATTCAGGCGGGCGCGGTCGGAGAGCTGCTGGACGTGCTGCTGACACTGGCGATCGGCGAATGTTGAGGGCGCTGCTGGCTCTGTGCGTGCTGGCTGCGCCCCTGTCGGCGAGCGCGAACATCTTCGACGTATACGGGATGGGTGCGCGCGGCATCGGCATGGGGGGCGCTCAGGCGGCCCAGGCCAACGATTACACTGCGACGTTCTACAACCCGGCCGCGCTCGCCCGGTCCAAGCGCATCACGTTTGGCGGCGGCTTCACCTTCACGTCGCCGGAGCTGACGGTCACGCGCGGCCTGGCGGAGTCTGACTTTGAGGCGGTGCTGCCACAGTCCTTCTCGGGCTTTCACCTCGGCTGGCTGTTTCCGCTGGGCGGTGTGTTCGAGAACAAGCTGGCCACCGGCATCGTGTTCTACGTGCCCAGCATCAACCTCGTGCGCGCGGAGTCGTTGGACCCCCAGACGCCGCAGTTCTACATGTATCAGAACCTGCCCGACCAGCTGGTGATCCTGGCCAGCCTCGCTTACGAGCCGGTCGAGTGGTTGAGCTTTGGCGTCGGCGTCCAGGTGTTGGCGGACGTCTTTGGCGAGGCGCGCTTTCAGGTCGATTTGGTCAACGGCACCTTCGAGCAGTACGACGTCCGCGTTGAGCTCATTCCCAACGCGGCGGCGACAGCGGGGCTGCACATTCGCCCGGTCGGCGGCCTTGATATCGGGGTGACGTACCGCCAGGAGCACGGCCTGCAGTTTGGTCTGCCGGCCGGGATCGCCGCGGGGGACGTGATCGCGCTCGGCCTGGATGTGGGCGGCAGCGTGCTCTACACGCCACACCAGATCAACGTTGGCGTCAGCTGGAAGTTTGACGCGATCGATTTGACGGTCAGCGCGGAGGTCGACTACGCGATGTGGTCGCTGGCCCCCGATCCATCACCGAGCCTCGGCATCGACTTCGGTGGCGGACTGCTGGACGCGTTTGGGCTGGACAAGGCGCTGGACATCGGCACCGAGCGGCCGCCCATCGAGCTGAACTTTCGTGACACGGTGACCCCGCGTCTGGGATTGGAGTGGACGCCCTTGGAGTGGCTTGCGGTGTGGAGTGGCTACTACGTCCGACCGACGGCGGCACCGCGTGCCAGCGGCCCGTTCAACTACCTGGATAACGACGTTCACGCGGTCAGCCTGGGGGCCGCCTTCACCTTTGACGATCCGTTTGTCAGCGGGCGCCCGATCAGCATACAGATCGCGTCACAGCTCGGCATTTTGCCGCGTCGTACAGTGGTCAAGGAGAACCGGGGCGATCCGGTGGGAGACTTGGAGCACGGTGGGTTCACGATGAGCGTGAACGTGACCGTCAATCACTCATTCTGAGGCTGGCTTGTCGTCCGCGGCAGGAGGCTTGGCCTCAGCTTTGGGAGCGGCTTCAGCTTTGGGAGCGGCTTCAGCTTTGGGAGCGGCTTCAGCTTTGGGAGCGGCTTCAGCCTTGGCAGCGTCGTCGCCACCCTTACGGTTCTTGCCTTTGCCCTTGCTCTTGCCCCTGGTCTGCCCGCCGTCATCCTGGGTTTGCTTCACCGAGCCCTTGAGCGGCTCGATCATGGCAAAGATGCCGCGGCCTTCCTGGGCTGGGCGCTGAATGATCACGGCGACGTCTGACAGATTCTTCAGGATATCCATCAGCTTCTCTGCCCACATTCCGGGGCGTGCGCGCTCGCGGCCGCGCATGCGGACCTGGAAGCGGACTTTGTCGCCACGGCTGAGGAACTTGCGTGCGTGCTTCAGCTTGGTTTCGAGATCGTGATCGCTCGTCTTGGGCCGAAGCGTGATCGTCTTGACCTCGAACTTCGGTTTGGGGGCGCTGCGCTTGGTCTGGTCATACCGCAGTTTGCCGTAGTCCATGATCTTGCAGACGGGCGGGCGAGCCTCCGGTGCTACCTCGACAAGGTCGAGGCCGCGGTCCCTGGCAACGCTCAGTGCGTCGTATGGGGACATGATGCCGAGCTGCTCTCCAGTATCGGAGATGACTCGGATTTCGCGGGCGCGGATATCGCGGTTGACGCGTTCGCGCTTCTCGGGGAGTACAGGTCGTCTAGGTCTCAGTGGCTTGCCCTTCGCTCAAAATTGCAGTGCAGTAGACTGGTCAAGAAGTTTCAATACGCCCATTCGTGCATCAATGCAACCCAAGTTGCTTCTTGATGTCGGCCGCGATGTTGCTCAGCATCTCGGACAGCCGCCCTTTCTCGGTGGCCTCCAAGACCTTTTCGATCAGCTCGGCCACCGGCACGTTGATGCAGGGATTGTCGTCATGCTCCCACTCCCACAGCTGAAACCAGCTGCCTGCGCGCTCCTCGGGAGCGAGGTAGTGAAAGAGCCCGAGAAACGACGGGTCCTTGCGACCTCGAATGTGGATCTCGACGTTCTCAAAGTAATAGTCGCGCCCGCCGCGCACGTCGCGTCCAGCGTTGAAGCGCGCGCTGGCGATTCGCGGCTGAAGGCGGTTGACAAGCGCGCTCAGGAAGTGTCGCCCCTCCTCGGTAAACCGGTAGTACTCGTACAGGCTCTCAGGGGGATCGGATGTGACTGTAAACCCGCGAAACTCACCGCTCATGCAGCTATTGCTGCACAAGTAGCTCGAGGTAGTCCAGTTCGGCGAAGAAGGCGCGCCGGACGCTGCGTTGCAGTCTGCGGAAGGGCCGCGCAGCGATAGGAGCGGCGGTGATCTGTTGGTCGAACGTCGCCAGGCCGGTTGCCAGCGCCGACAGGTCCTCGTGCTCGGCAGCGCGGCTCAGGCCTTTGCCGCGCGTGGCGATCTGCCAGGCCGTGCGCGACCATCCCCGCCGCAGAGCCCATGTGGCGTGGATGAAGTGCATCCAGCTCAGCAGCCGTCGCGCCTCGCGGTTGGGCTCTCCATCGCTGTAGAGGCGTTTGAGCACCGGCGTCCAAAAGGTGCGATCCGCCGCCGCCGCCGTCGCGTCGTCAATCGGCGAGTCGACCAGCTTGCGGACCAGGCCCGCTGCGCCGAAGCCCGCGGGCTCAGGGGTGCGCTCGGGCATTGGCTCCACATAGACCGGGCGGCTGCGGGCGACCATGCGCAGGCCGGCCTGGGGAAAGTCCATTGTCCGCTCAAACTCCGCCAGCGCGGGCTCCAGGTCCGGGTGCCGGCGCCGCAATGCGGCCACGTAAGGCCCGCCGTCGTAGCGCTTGGCGTCAAAGGTGGCGTGTACCAGCGCAACGTCCGGACGGCGCTCGTCGACGAGCTGCGCATGCCAGTGGCTGAAGAAGATACTGTAGAAGTTGACCGCCACGACGGCGTCGGGTGCGACGCGATCGAGCGTGGCGTCGCTGATCGTCGCCGCGGATCGGTCGCGGGACAGGTCGACGCCCGGCCATACCGCGACCGCCATGGCGACGGCGCCGGCGGCGAGCACGACCACCGACGTGGGCAGCAGCGCGCGGTGGCGATCGGCCACAATGGCGGGCAGTACCCCGATCCCGACAGTGAGCAGCGCCACGCCCACCAGAAAGTAGCCGTAATCGTCCGGGTTGTTGGGATCGATCAACATGATCCCCTTGGTGAGGACGTTGAAGCCGAACGCCACGAACAAGAGGATGCCGATGGCCTGCGCTCGAAACAGCAGCGCGGTCAGTCCGGCCAGCGCCGCCAGCAGCCCCACGACGCTGACCTGCCCGGCAAACATGCCCATGGCCAGACCGATGTTGTCGCCCATCGGCGCGCTGCGGGCCGTGGAGGACACGCTGGCCTGAAATGTGCGCGCGCTCAGGGTGTCGTAGAAGCGCTCCAGCGTGACGGGATCGGTCCAGTTGATGTCGGGATCGGTCATGGCGCGTAGCGGGAGGTACGCGTACACCGCCAGCGCCACGAACATCAGCACCGCGACGTGCAGGACGGCCCGCGACGTCATCAGCGCGCGACCGGCAGGCCGCAGCAGCAGCAGCAGCAGCGGCGCCGGCAGGAAGAAGATCACCAGATAGTGGTGGTTGCACAGCGCCAGGCCGAGCAGGACCGCCGCGCCGTAGACGTACCGGCGCTTCTCCGAGCGCTCCCACTTCAAAGCGAGCAACAGCGCGGCCAGGACCAGCAGCGCGTTTAGCGTGTACACCTCGGCGCGGATGCTCTGCAGCCAGCTGGCGTCGGTGGCGGCAAACAGCAGGCCGGCAGCGGCGCTGCACCAGACATGCCAACGGTCGGGGGGGCGTACAGAGTCGGCGACGTGTCGGACGATCTCGGCGACCAGCAGCGCGCAGCCGATGCCGCACATGGCGGAGAAGAGGTTGATGCGAAAGGCGATGCTGCCAAACGGGATCAGCAGCGCGCAGGCCTTGGCCAGCAGCATGTACAGCGGATGCCCGGGCGGATGGACGATGCCGAGGGTGTGAGCGCCGGCGATGAACTCGCTGGTATCCAGCCATCCCGGACCGGGAAGCATGGTGGGCAGATAGAGGATTGCCGCGCAGGCAGCTAGAAGGGCACGTGCCACCGAGCGACGGTAGCATGAGGGGGGGCCGGGGCCCTGAAGATGACCTACTTGAAGATGACGGTTGTTTCGTCCGAGCTGATGCGGCAGCGCGCCAGGAAGTCCTTCAGCGTCAGGCCGAGCGTGCCGCGGTGCTGGTGCCAATAGGTCAGCACCTCGCGCTTTACGCCCACGCGGCTGCGAGACTTGAAGGTGTACTCGCGAATTCCGCGCTCTCGATCGATGTTACGAATACTCACCACCGTCGCACCTCCTGTGAACGAGGTGTCATAGACCACGCTGTGACATGAATGTCATCCTTTTTTTCTCACTCTGAGCCACAAGGGCCCTAGGCGCCCGATATCACAAGGCTCGACGGCGTGGCACGCGCATTGCTCCTGTTGGGGGCGATGGCCGAGCGCTCTTTCGAGGTTGCTGTGTCTCGCGACCCTCCTTCCGCGGACACTGCTCTCCTCCAACTCAGGGTTTGTGCGTAACTTACAGGGTGTCGAGGTCATCGGCCGGGTCCCAGTTGGGGCCCGGCAACTTCCCTCTCTCTTCTATGCATCCAGATGGCTGGGATCGAACTGCGCGGGTAGCAGCTCGCTGATGACGGTCTCCTCAAATGCTCCGTCGGGCGTGGCCATGAGGACCACGAGATCGCCGAACTCGCTGAGCGCTTGCCGGCACATGCCGCATGGGGCGATGGGATGTGGGACCTGGGTGACCAGGGCGACCGCGACGAACTCGGTGGCGCCGGCCGTGATCGCGTTGCAGATCGCTGATCGCTCCGCGCAGACGCCGACCGGATAAGAGGCGTTCTCCACGTTGACGCCACGGTGAATGCCGCCGCTGGTGTCCAGCAGCGCCGCGCCGACCGCAAAGTTGGAGTACGGGCAGTAAGCGTTGGCGCGCACGTCCAGCGCCGCCTGAACCAGCTCCGTGCGCTGCGCGTCCGTGAGCGCCACTTATCCGAGCTCTTTGGCCGCGTGCGGGATAAAGGACTTCAACAGGTTGATCGGCGTATCGACCACGCGCTTGGCGATGGCGGTGACCTCCTCGTGGCTGAGCTCGGCGTCTTCGATGCCGGCGGCCAGGTTGGAGATCAGCGAGATGCCGGCGACCCGGGCGCCCGCGTGTCGAGCTGCGATCACCTCGTGCACCGTCGACATGCCCACGGCGTCGGCGCCGATGACGCGCATCATGCGGATCTCGGCCGGTGTCTCGTAGGACGGGCCGCTGATGGCCGCGTAGACGCCGTCGTGTAGTGCGATGCCCAGCGCGTCTGCCCGCTTGTGCAGGATCCGTCGCAGGCGGCGATCATAGGCCAGCGTCATGTCCAGGAACCGGGGCCCGAGCCGCTCGTCCGGCGGCCCACGCAGCGGGTTGTGCCACTGCATGTTGATGTGGTCGCGAATACACATCAGGTCGCCCGGCCGAAACTCGGTGTGGATGCCGCCGGCTGCGTTGGTCGCGACGATGCCCTTGCAGCCGAGCGCGATCATGGCGCGCACGCCGATCGTCAGCTCGGACAGGTCATGGCCCTCGTAGAAGTGGCTGCGACCGGAGAGCATCGCGACGGGGACGCCCGCGACGGTACCGGTCACAAAGCGTCCGGCATGCCCCGGCACGGTCGACTGGGGGATGTGCGGCAGCTCGCCGTACGGGACCTCTTTGGGGTTCTCCAGCGCTTCTGTCAGCCGGCCAAGCCCACTGCCCAGGATGAAGCCGAGCACTGGCGCGCTCTGCGTCTTTTCGTACATAAGGTCACGCGTTGCCATGACCCGGTCATAAAGGCTTGTCATAAGATGATCCCCGCAATGGTTGCCGTCATCATGGCGGCGATCGTGCCACCCAACATCGCGCGCACGCCGATCCTGGCCAGATCGCCGCGACGTGACGGAGCGATGCCGCCGATGCCGCCAATTTGAATGCCGATGCTGGCGAAATTCGCGAAGCCGCACAAGGCGTAGGAGCTAATCACTGCCGAGCGATAGCTTAGAGCTCCGGGATCCTTGAGGATCTCCGCGAGATTTATGTAGGCGATCAGCTCGGTCAGCACCATCTTTTCGCCCAGCAGGCGGCCCACGATCGTGCACTCTTCCCAGGGCACGCCCATGCACCACGCGATCGGGGCGAACAGCCAGCCGAGCGCGCCCTCCAGCGATAGCTTCAGGCCGACCAGGTCTCCAACCACGCCGAACAGAAAGTTCACCAGCGCGACCATGGCGACAAACGAGACCAGCATGGCGGCTACATTGACCGCCAACGAGAGGCCCTCGGTAGTGCCGCGGGACAGGGCCTCGACGACGTTGATGTCCGGCCGATCCACGTGCAGCTCGGCGCCGGCGCGCGTCTCGGAGACCTCGGTCTCGGGAAACATGACCTTGGCCACCGCCAGCGCCGCCGGGGCGCTCATGATCGAGGCGACGACCAGGTGCCCGGCGATATCGGGCAACGCCGTGTGCAGAAAGCCGACATACGCGGCCAGGACCCCGCCCGCCACGGTCGCAAAGCCGCCGACCATGATGGCGTTCAGCTCGGACATGGTCATCTTGTCGATAAACGGCTTCACCACCAGTGGCGCCTCCGTCTGGCCCACAAAGATGTTGGCGGCCGCGCTCAGGCTCTCCGAGCCGCTGGTGCCCATGGTCTTCTGCATGATCTTGGCGGTGATCCCCACCAGAAACTGCATGATTCCAAGGTGGTAGAAGATGGTCATCAATGCTGAAAAGAAGATGATCGTGGGCAGGATCCAGAACGCTACCGTTTTCAGCGGCGGTGAGATGTGGCCGATGTAGGTCTTGGTGACCTTGTTGCCCTTGGCATCGAAGGTCGTGACCTCGTGTGGCTCGACGGTCTGAAACAAGAAGTCCGCCCCCGCCTCGCTGAAGCTCAACAAGCGCGACACGCTGCTGTTCACCACGTCGAAGAAGAAGTCTCCTACCGTTGGCGACAACACGATCAATCCCAAAATCAACTGCAGGCCGATACCCCAGAGGACGGGGCGCCAGTTGATGCGCTTGCGGTCCACGCTGAGCAGCCACGCCAGAAACACCAGGACCCCGATGCCCAGAAACGCGATGGCGCGCTCGCCGATGCTCGTCGGCGTGCGCTGCGCCTTGAGGTCTCGCAGGCTTACTGGGGCGTCCGCCGACTCTGCCGCGACCTCCGGCGTGCTCTCAGCCTGTGCGTGCGCGACATAGACGTCGGCGCAGACCAAGCCGACGAACAGCACGGTACACGTCGCAAGCGTGCGCCGCATGAAGCGAGCGAACCGCGCCACTAGCGAATGACCTCCAAGAGAATCGGTCGGGACTGCACCGCGGCGTCCCCGACCTCGATGCAGTCGCTCAGGGCCGTCACCGCCGTCGCCAGGCTCTGCTCATCGGCAGCCGTCACCCGGGCCAGGGTGTCGCCTGCTGTCACTGGATCGCCGCGCTTCTTGAACACGTGGAGCCCAACGCCCGGGTCGATCTCGTCCGCCACGGCGTTTCGACCGCCGCCCAGCCCGATCACGATGTGACCCAGCTGCTCGGTCTGGAAGCTGCGGACAAAGCCGTCCTGCGTCGCGTTGACGTCGCCGGTGACCGGACCGCACGGCAGCAGCTCAGGCTGCTCGCATACCCGTGGATCGCCGCCCTGCGCCTCGATCATCCGTCGAGCTCGGGCCATCGCGGACCCGTCGGCAATAGCGGCCGTGATCATGGCGCGCCCCTCGTCCAGCGAGCTCGCGGCGCCGCCCAGCACGCACATCTCGCCGCCCAGCAGCGTCGTGATCTCCACCAGGTCGTCCGGACCGCCGCCGCGCAGCACGTCCAGGGCCTCCGCCATCTCGTTGGCGTTGCCGACGGCGTTGCCCAGGGGCTGGTCCATGTCGGTGATGAAGGCCGTGGTCGCCACGCCCACATGCTTGCCGATGTCCACCAGCGCCTGCGCCAGCTCTCGGGCGTCCTCCATGGTCTTCATGAACGCGCCCGATCCCACCTTCACGTCCAGCACCAGCCCGCCGATGCCTTCGGCCAGCTTCTTGGACATGATCGAGCTGGCGATGAGCGGCAGGCTCTCCACGGTCGACGTCACATCGCGCAGCGCGTACAGCTTCTTGTCCGCGGGGGCGATGTCGCCCGACTGTCCGGCCATGACGAAGCCGCAGGCCTCGGTGACCTCGATGAATCGCTCGGTTGTGAGGCGCGTCACCAGGCCCGGAATCGCCTCCAATTTGTCCAGCGTGCCGCCGGTGTGGCCCAGGCCCCGCCCCGACACCATGGGCACGATCACGCCGCACGCCGCCACCGCGGGCGCCAGACACAGCGACACTTTGTCGCCGATGCCGCCCGTCGAGTGCTTGTCGACTTTGCCGCCCGGGATGTGGCTGAGGTCCAGCACGTCGCCGCTGTGCGTCATCGCCCGGGTCAGCTGTCCACGCTCTTCCGTGGTCATCCCGTTGAGGAAGATCGCCATGAGCAGCGCCGACAGCTGGTAATCCGGCGCCGTCCCCGCGGTGATCGCGTCCACCACCGCCTGGATCTCAGCCGAGTTCAGCGCCTCGCCATCTCGCTTCTTGCGGATCAGGTCTACGAATCTCATTGTGGGCCGAGCATACCCCTATTAGGGCGAGTTGACACCTGGCCCCACACCAATGAGATTGGGCGCGTGTTGGGCACGATTCTCAGGCTGCAGCGCGCCGTTGGGCGCAACCGCTGGCGGGCGTTGGGGCGGCTTGGACAGCTCGGCGTATTGGCCGGCCTGGTCGGCGCCGTGGTCGGGCTCGTGTTGGCCGGCGATGCGCTGCTGCGCCCCGGCGATCTGGAAGGTCTCGAGCGCCGGGTAGAGCTGTGGGCCTTCTGGTGCATGACCGCCGCCGCGCTGATCTTCGGCTACACAAGCTTCGATGTTCTGTATCGCGACGAGGCCGCCTCACGCCTGATGCTGCTGCCCGTGCGGCCCGAGGCGATGTTCGTATGGAAGGTGATCAAGGTCTACTGCGTACACCTGCCGCTGGTCCTGCTGCCGGTCGCGTCCGGATTTACCCTCATCACCCACGGCCAGGTCGCCGCGTGGGGGCAGGGCGTCGGCGCGTGTCTGGGGGCGCTGGTTTGGGGCCTGGCCGCCGCGATCTACGCGCATATGTGGGCCGGCCAGTCCCTGCTGGACGAGGCGACCAAGCTCAAAGGCTACATGGCGTCCGGCTTTGGCCCGCCCGAGACCGCGTTTCTGTTCTACAGTCCGGCCATGGCGCTGGTGGGTGCGCTGTCCGTCGGCATCCTGTGCGACCTGGGGCTGACCACCGGCGTCACGCGCGGGATCTGGGGCCCGATGATCGTTGTCGGTGGCGCGCTGACCGTCGCTGCCGGTGTCGCGCTGGTCACCGCTCAACGGATCTTCGTGGCCGACCATCACAAGATCTCACCCCGCTTCGCCGACGCCGAGGTGCTGCCGCCGTGGCGTGAGGGTGCGCTGCCGCGACACTATTTCGGCGAGGAGCTTGGGCGCTATCTCCCGGCCTCGGCACAGCCCGTCTGGCGCCGCGACATCCTGCAGTATCGCCGTCGCTTCCGCGTGGTTCTGCCACTGCTGTTCGTCGCCGCCGCGGTGCTCGCCATCTACGCGCTCAACACCGCCGACACGCCCGGAGGGCCGCTGCGGACGGCGCTGGTGGCGATGGTGCTGGGCGTCACCGTCTTCACGCCGGTCTTTCGATTGGCCGGACCCGAGCTCGGCACCCGCTATGACTCCCGCGCCCTGGCGGTTGACCCCGCGGACGAGCGGCGTGTGCAGTGGGCGCTGGCGCTGACGGAGTGGGGACCTATCGGCCTGGTCGCCGCGGCCGCGTCCCTGTTGGCCGGCTTCGGGATCGCCACGCTGGGGGTGATCGCCGCAGTCCTCGCCGCCTTCTTTCTGACCAACGCGGTCGCGATACCGCTGGCGCTGCGTGCTGCGCCAAACGTCGCGGGCGTCTCCATGGCCGTCAAGGGCGGCATGTTGCTGTTGATGGGCGGCGCCTCGGCGCTCGCGCAGGCATTGGGGGCCTAGATACTTAGATGATTCGCCTGACCGACATTCACAAGTCGTTTCACCGCGTCACCGTGCTGGACGGGCTGAACCTCAGCGTCGTCGGCGGCGAGATGGTCGGCCTGATCGGCCCCAACGGCGCCGGCAAGTCCACCGCGCTGCGCATCGCCACCGGCCAACTGCTACCCGACTCCGGCTCCGCAGCGCTCGGCGGCGCCGACCTTCAAAACGCTCCGCTGGAGGCCCGCAGACAGCTGGGCTATGTGCCGCAGGACGCGGGCGTGGAGCCGTTTCTCACCGGCGAAGAGGTCCTGCATTTTGCAGCGGAGATCCGCGGCGTGAAGCCCGATCCCATCGTGGGCGAGCTGCTGGAGCGCTTCTCGCTCACGCACGCGCGCCGGCGCCTGACGCGCGAGTACAGCGAGGGGATGCAGCGCCGGCTGGCCATCGCCGCTGCGCTTTTGGGCGAGCCCCCGGCGCTGATCATGGACGAGAGCTTCAACGGCCTCGATCCACGCGGCGCCCGCCTTATGCGGGAGGTCTTGGAGGCGCGTCGAGCCGCAGGTGCCGCCATCTTGTTGACCGGCCACTTCCTGGAGACGATTCAGAAGATCTGCACGCGCGTCGCGCTGTTGCACAAAGGGCGCATCGCCATCGACATCGGGCGCGAAGAGATGCAGGCGCTGGAGGCGAAGGGGCGGTCGCTGGAGGACGTGTTCCTCGAGGCGACGGAAGACGCTATTTCTGCTGAGGACATCTAGGCAGGCGCGCTACTTGTCGTAGGTCTGCTTGAACCAGAACTCGATCTCGACGGTGCCGTCCGAGCTCGCGTCATAGTCGAACATGATCTTCAGCCGCGCTTTGTCGTTGTAGCCCTCGAGACGGCGGCGCGTTGTGGAGCTGACCCACTTCTCTTTGTCCCATCGAAAGCCCTTCAGCTTGGTCAGAATCGCCGACATCTTGTCGTAGTAGCCCGCGGCCGCGCGGTGGTTGGCGAAGTCGGTGTCGCAGACGTACTCCCAGTTGTTGTCGATGCTCTTCCAGTGCCAGATGCGGTTGTAGCCCGACTTGGGGCCGCACGCGTTGAATCCCATGATCACGTCATACTTGGAGTCGCCGCCCTGGTCGCTGGGGGAGCCGGTCCGGATGGCCTTGAAGTTGTTTTTGGCCCAGCGCGTCAGCTTGGCGACCTGCGCCTTGAGCGACCGGCTGACCGCTTTGCTTCCGGCTGCCTCGTCGCCGTCCACGTGGCCTTCACCCGGCGAGGACGTGGGCGGCGTGACGGTGCCGCCACGCACGCTGATCCCACCGCGCGCCGCCGGTCCCGGATTGTTCTTCTGCTTGAACCAGAACTCCACCTCAAAGCTGCCGTCGCCCTCGCGGTCCATGTCCAACACCAGCTTTAGCGGCGGGTTGGCCTTGCGCCCGATGACGCGCCGGATCGTGGTGCCGTCCTCTTTGAACTCGGCCTCCCACTTGTAGTCCTTGATGCGCCGCAGCTGCGCGACCATCTCGTCGTAGTAGGCGTTGGCCGCGTCCTCGCTGTTCAGGGTCACGTCACAGACGTACTCCCAGTTGCCCTTCATCGACCGCCAGTGCCAGACCTTGTTGTAGGTGCTGTCCGGGCCACACGCCTTGAAGCCGGCCTGAGCCTTGTAGTTGCGGTCGCCGTCCCCGTCCTCTTTCATCGTCGAGTCGATGCGCAGGTCCTTGAAGTCGTTCTTGGACCAGCGCAGCAGCTGCTTGACCTGCTTGGCCAGGGTCGGGCTGACGCGCGCTGTTTTGGTCGGCGACGTGTTGATCGTGGGCGTGGTCGGACCGATCGGCTGACCGCCCTTCTGGGTCTGCGCGCCGGGGTTGTTCTTCTGCTTGAACCAGAACTCGATCTCGAAGCGGTTGCCGTTGTCCTCGATGTCGAAGTCGAACATGATCTTGATCGGCGGATTGGACTTGCGGCCGATCACGCGCCGGACCGTCTCCTGGTTGACGCGCGCCTCCGGCTCCCAGGTGAAGTCCTTCATCGTGTGCATACGGCGCACCATCTCGTCGTAGTAGGCGTCCGCGGCCTCGCGGTCGGTCAGGTCGACGTCACAGACGTACTCCCAGTTGCCCTTGAAGCTGCGCCAGTGCCAGACCTTGTTGTAGTCGACCTTGTCACCGCAGGCGTTGAAGTCGTGAACGATGTAGCTGCGGTCGCCGTCGCCGTCCTCGTTCATGGCCGAGTCTGTGCGGATGCTCACGAAGTTATCGGCGCTCATCCGCTCCAGCTGGCGGACCTCGTCGACAAAGTTCTCAGACACGCCGGAGGTGTCGTCGCGTTGGACGACCGGCTCGTCGATCGGGGGCATGGCGCAGAGAAGTGTGGTGAGAACTAACGCTGTCAAAGGGCGCCCCCGTGTTGGTTACCTACTTGTTGAACTTCTGTTTCAGCCAGAACTCGATCTCGACCTGGCCGGAGCTCTCGACGTCGTAGTCGAACATGATCTTGAGCGGCGGGTTGTCCCGGGTGCCGACCACGCGGCGCACCGTGCTGTTGTTCACGCGCTGCTCGGTCTTCCACGTGAACTCACGCATGGACGTCATCTGCCGCTTCATCTCGTTGTAATAGGCGTCGGCGTCCCCGCGGTTGCTGAAGTCCACGTCGCAGACGTACTCCCAGTTGCCCTTGAACGTCTTCCAGTGCCAGACCTTGTTGTAGTTGGACTGGGGGCCGCACGCGTTGAAGTTGCCGTTGGCCTTGTAGGCGTCGTCGCCGTTGTTGTCGCGCTTGGTGTTGTCCATGCGGATCGCGCTGAAGTCGCTCTTTGAGTACTCGATCAGCTTGCGCACCTGGTCTTTGAAGGTGGGGCTGACCTGGGGCTTGCCCGACGACGGTCGCGGCGTCGTGTTGCCGCCGGACTTGACGGGACCGGGATTGAACTTCTGCTTGAACCAGAACTCGATCTCGACGCCCGATCCGTCCTTGTCGTAGTCGAACATGATCTTCAGCGGCGGGTTGGTCTTGTAGCCTTCCACGCGGCGCAGCGTCGAATCGTTGACGCGCTTCTCGGGCTCCCAGCGCCAGCCGCTCTGGCTGGTCATGAGGCGCTTCATCTCGTTGTAGTAGGCGTCGGCGTCCGCGCGGCTGTCGAAGTTGACATCGCACACGTACTCCCAGTTGCCCTTCATGGTCTTCCAGTGCCAGACCTTGTTGTACTCGCTCTTGGGACCACAGGCGTTGAAGCCCTTCACGCGGTAGTTGACGTCGCCGCCCTGGTCCTTTTCGGTGTTCTGAATGCGAATCGCGTCGAAGTTGCCTTTGGCATACCGCACCAGCTGCTTCATCTGGCTGACGAACGCCGGGCTGACCGCCTTGCGCCCGGTGCCGCCGTCGCCACCTTTGTCAGCGCCGCCGCCGCTCTTGACCGGACCGGGGTTGAACTTCTGCTTGAACCAGAACTCGATCTCGATGCTGCCGTCGTCCGCCACGTCGTAGTCGAACATGATCTTCAGCGGCGGGTTGCTCATGTAGCCTTCCAGCCGCCGGCGCGTGGTGCCGTTGACGACCTTCTCTTCCTCAAAACGGAAGCCGGGCGTGGCCTTGAGGATCTCCGCCATCTTGTCGTAATAGGCCGTGGCCGGGTACTCGTTGGGGAAGTCGACGTCGCAGACGTACTCCCAGTTGCCCTTCATCGTGCGCCAGTGCCAGACCTTGTTGTACTGAGACTTGGGCCCGCACGCGTTGAATCCCTTGACGCGGTAGTTGTAATCACCCCCGGCGTCCTTCTCAGAGCTGTCGATCCGAATCGCGGCGAAGTCGCCCTTGGCGTACCGGATCAGCTGCTGGACCTGCGATTTGAGGGTGGGGCTGACCTGAGCCGATGCGGCGGCCGGCGCCAGCAACAGTGAAGCAGCAAAGGCGACCAACACGCACTTGAACCCACTCATGTGTACTCTCCATTTTTCGTACATTTGGTGAAGTCCGCCCATGGTGCCGCAATTGGTATCAATGCGGCAACGTCGCGCGGCTTGGGGATATTTCCCCGGGTTGGATATCTTGAATGTCTACTTGAACTTCTGTTTGAACCAGAACTCGATCTCGACGCTGCCGTCGCCGCTCTGATCGAAATCAAACATGATCTTCAGCTTGGGGTCGCTCGAGAACCCCTCCAGGCGCCGCTTTGTGCTGCCGCTGCCCGGCCGCTCGGGCGACCATTTGAAGCTGCCGATGCCGGTCAGCACGGCCTTCATGGCGTCGTAATACGCGGTGGCGTCGGCGGTGTTGCTGAAGTCGACGTCACAGACATACTCCCAGTTGCCGCGCATGGTCTTCCAGTGCCAGACCTTGTTGTACTCGCTCTTCTCGCCGCACGCGTTGAAGCCCTTGACCCGGTAGGACTTGTCACCGCCCATGTCGGACTCAGTGGAGTCGATGCGAATCGCCGAGAAGTCGCTCTTGGCAAAGGCGATCAGCTGCTTCACCTGCGACGCCAGGATCGGGCTGATGCTCGTATCGCCACCGCTCGGCGGCGCCGCGCCCGCCTTGACCGGCCCCGGGTTGTCCTTCTGCTTGTACCAGAACTCGATCTCGACGGCGCCGTCCTGGCCGCGATCGTAGTCGAACATGATCTTGCGCGGCGGGCTCTTCATCAGCCCCTCGACCCGGCGCGCCGTCGACCCGGCCGCCTTCTCGGGCGCCCACGTGTAGCCCGGCACCGTCAGGAGCACCGCCTTCATCGCATCGTAGTAGGCCGTGGCGTCCTTCTCGTTGCTGAAGTCGACGTCGCACACGTACTCCCAGTTGCCCTTCATGGTCTTCCAGTGCCAGACCTTGTTGTACTCGCTCTTCTCACCGCAGGCGTTGAAGTCGCCCTTGATCCGATAGCTGGCGTCGCCGCCCAGATCGGAGGCGCTGGAGTCGTCGCGAATCGCCTCGAAGTTTTTCATGGAGTAGCCCAGCAGCTGCGCCACCTCGCTCTTCAGGTTCGGGCTGATGCCGCCGTCGCCGCTACCTCCGCTCTTGGCCGGCGCCGGTTTGTCCGTCGACGGGGCCGCTGCCGCGCTGCCGCCCGGATTGCGCTTTTGCTTGAACCAGAACTCGATCTCGACCGAGCCGTCCGCCGACACGTCGTAATCGAACATGATCTTGTGCGGCGGGTCGTCCATGTACCCTTCCAGCCGGCGGCGCGTCTGGTCGTTGACCTTCTTTTCAGCCACCCACTCAAACTCTTTCACCCCGGTCAGGATCTCCTTCATGTCGTCGTAGTAGGCGGTCGCGTCCTGGTGGTTGTCGAAGTTGACGTCGCAGACGTACTCCCAGTTGCCCTTCATCGACCGCCAGTGCCACACCTTGTTGTATTCGCTCTTGGGGCCGCACGCGTTGAAGCCGCCTTTGACCTCGTAGTTGTCGTCGCCGCCCGAGTCCTTCTTGGACGCGTCGATGCGGACCGTGTCGAAGTTGTCCTCGGACATGTCGATCAGCTCTTCGATCTGGTCGGCCAGATCACCGCTCACACCGCTCTTTGTGGCCTCGACCGTCTTCTCTTCGGACGGCTTGTCCTCCGAGCTGGAGCTCTCTTTCTTGCTGCAGCCGCTGCAAATCAGCGCCGCCGCTGCGACCAGCACGCCCAGGTACACCTTCATTTGTTTACTTCTCCGAAATCCAAGAACAGGGTTGCGCAGCGGATAGTACTCGATTGGCCTCAGTCAGCCCAGTCAGCCCAGTCCGCCTCGAGCTCCGTCCGCAACGCCTCGGCCTGGGCGCCCATTCCCCGAAAAAGGGCCAACGCGCGGCCATAGGCTGCCTGCGTCTGCGGCTGATCGTCCAGCGTCGCGTAAGCGCGCGCCAGGTTGCGCCAGGTCACCGCCTCACCGAGCTGATGACCCAGATCGCGGTACGTCCCCAGCGCCTGCTCAAGGTCGTCGATGGCCTGGTCCAGCTCGCCCCGTCGCGTCCGAGCGTCGCCCCGCGCACACAGCATGTCCGCCTGCCCACGCGGGTGCGCCGCCACATGCCACAGCGGCTCCGCGCGCGACAAAAAACCCAACGCCACATCCGGCTCGCGCCGCTTGCAGGCCACGCGGGCCAG
Organism: uncultured Myxococcales bacterium; assembly: GCA_964545715.1. Taxonomy (GTDB): domain Bacteria; phylum Myxococcota_A; class UBA9042; genus CAZJHX01. Next base: position 53,989 of record CAZJHX010000014.1, on the reverse strand, counting down.
CCCGGTATAAACCGACGCCAGCCCCACCGGGTTATCCAGCGCGGAGTACGTCTCGCACGCCTCGCCGTACAGTTCGCGCGCCGTCTCGTACGCGCCCGCCATCTCTTCCACAAATGCCAGCGTGCACGCGCCGTCGGCCGCCCCCAGCGGGAACCCGTGCGACACAAAAAACGCCCGCGCCTCTCGCGCTGCCTTGCGCGCCGCATCAAAGCCGCCGCGCCAGCACGCCACCTCTGCGATCGCCTGCAGCGTCGCGGCCCGTGCCCGTGCATCTCCCGCCGTGGCGAACGCCTTCTCGGCCGCCGTCAGGCCCTCGTGCGCCGCCTCCAGCCGTCCCGCCGCCAGGTCCAGCCCCGCCAGCCCGCTGCGGTGCAGCGCCTCACCCAGCAAGAACTGCGTCTGCTCGGCGCGCGCCAAACCCAGCTCAAAGGTCTCCCGCGCCTCCGCGTATCGCCCCAGCTGCACCGTGGCCTGACCCACCAGCGCCCGCACCGTGATCTCGCCTTGCGCGTGCTCCATCTGGGCGTACCGTGACAGCGCCTCGTGGTATTGGCCGAGCGCGCCCTCGATGTCGCCCTCTTCCGCCAGCACGTTGGCCAGATTGGAGAGATCGCCCGCCTCGCCCAGTGGAAAGCGCATCTGCTCATGCAGCCCCAGGCTGGCCTGATACGCCGCTCGCGCTGCCTCCCGATCACCGCGCGCCATGTGCACGTTGCCCAGGTTTGTGTGCGCTGCGGCTTGATGGCGCGGCTCCCCAGCCTCGGTCGCGGCCGCCAGCGCCTCGCCAAACGCCTTCTCGGCTGCGTCCAGCTCCCCGCGCACCCGCTCCAGGTTGCCCAGGTTCTGCAGCACCAGGATGCGTCCGTCCGCGATGCCCTCACCGCTGAAAAGCGCCAGCGCTTTCATAAACGACTCGCGCGCCCCGTTCAGGTCGCCTCGTGTGCGCGCCACCTCGCCCAGGGAGTTCAGCGCGTTGCCCGCACCTGCTGCGTCGCCGATTTCAAAAAAGGCCTCCAGCGCGCCACTCAGGTGCGTCGCTGCGGCATCCAGGTCTCCCAGCGCCAGCTCGAGCAGCCCGATGTTGCCGTGCTGCATCGCCGCGCCGCGCCGGTTTCCGCCCGCCTCGTGCATGGCCAGCGACTCTTTGTAGAACGCGACGGCCTGCACCCGGTCGCCCCGGTCCGCCTGGATCATGCCCAGGTTGCCCAGCGCAAACGCCGCCGCCTGCATGCGCCCGGCCTCCTGGGCCTTGGCGCACGCCGCCTCGAAGCGGGCAAACGCGCCGTCCAGCTCGCCGGTCACATACTCCAGGGCGCCGAGGTTGTTCAGGCAGACGGCCTGCGCCCCGGCGTCCCCCAGCTCGGCATAGATATCCAGCGCCTCCAGGTACGCGGCCCGACCCTCGGCGTGGCGTCCGGCTCGGCGGGACTTCAGCCCCTCCTGCACCAATTGCTGCGCCTGCTGCCGTTGTTCCGCCTCTGACACGGCCGCCAGTCTAGCAGCCGTCCAAAGGCAGGGCGAAGTAAGCGCCCCCCTCGCTGATGCCGCGTTCCGAGCATCGGCCTTGCAGCCGGTGCCCCGCGCTGCGATGCTGAGGCCATCTGCACAAGATTGTTTTGCCGGCCCTCGCGGTCGGGAAGGGGGAGTCCATGGAGTTCCAGGCACTGCCGATCGCGGCCGTCGATCTGGCTGATATGTTGAGCGTAGACGCGGTTCAGCTCGTCACGCGCGTCGGACTGGCGTTTGTCCTGTTCGTTTTGGGTTACCTGGCCGCGAAGTTTGTCGCCGGAGTGACGTTTCGGGCGCTGAAGGGCACCGACGTTGACAACCGCCTGGCGTCCGCCATGGGCGTGACGATCAAGGACGACGACCTGATCGAGCGGATCGGCTCCGCGCTGGTCTTTTGGCTGCTGATGGCGGCGGTACTCGTCGCCGTGCTGGACTTTGTCGGGCTCTCGCAGGCGGCCGCTCCCGTCGAGGCGCTGCTGGGCACCGTGGCGTTGGCGTTGCCGATGATCGGAAAGGCCATCCTCATCGTCGCTGTCGCGTGGATCGCCGGCCGGGCATTGGGCGCCTTTACCGAGAAGGTGCTCAAAGAGACGGACATGGACGCGCGCCTTGCGCGGTGGAGCAGCCAGGGTGAGGACACGCCCGCCGTCGTGCCCACCAACTTTTCACATCGGCTGGGTCGCTTCGTGTACTGGCTGTGCCTGTTCTTTGGACTCACCGCGACGATGGACGCGCTTGGGATCACAGCCCTTGTCGACCCGCTGAAGGAGGTGCTGGCCACCGCCCTGAACATGCTGCCCGCGTTTGCTGTGGCCGCCGCCATCCTGCTCATCGGTTATGTCGGCGGCAAGCTGGCACGCACCATCGTCTCCAACCTGTTGGCCTCTGGTGGTCTGGACCGCCTGGTCGACCGGCTGAAGCTGCAAAAGGTGTTTGAGAAGCAGCCCGCAAGCGACGTCGCGGGCCTGCTCGTGATGGCCTTCATTCTGATCCACGCGGTCATCGCCGCGCTGGGCAAGCTGGGCATCACCACCTTGGCCGATCCGCTCGCGTCCATGATGGGCCGGTTCTGGGCGATCCTGCCGGCTGCGCTCATGTCCGGGATCATCGTGGCGATCGGCGTCGTGCTTGCCCGCTTCGCAAAGGAGATCACGACCAGCCTGCTCGAGGGGCTTGGATTCGACACGTTGCTCTCGCGCGTGGGGATGGCCGACCTGGCCGAAAAGAACGAACACCTGGCTCGACCCAGCCTGCTGGCTGGGCGCGTCGCCGGCGTCGCCGTGGTCCTGATCGCTACCGTCCAGGCCCTGGAGAACATCGAGCTGACGACCTGGGCCTCGTACCTGGACACGCTGCTGGGCTACGCGGTGCAGAATGTTCTGCCGGCGATCATCATCGTCGGCATCGCGTTTGCGCTGGGCGCCTTCGTCCAGGACCTGATCGCCTCCACCGCATCCGACGACAACGCCGAGCGCCAGTGGCTGGCGTCGATCGCCCGCTACGCGATCCTGGTCTTCTCGTTCACGATGGCGCTGCACCAACTCAACGTCGCCCAGAGCTTTGTGACCACGTCGTTTGCCATTCTATTTGGCGCATTGTGCCTGGCCGGCGCGCTCGCCTTCGGCCTGGGCGGACGAGAGGTGGCCTCAGACATCCTCAAACGTCGCTATGAAGCCGCCTCACGTGACGCATCGGCCGCCCGCCCAGCGGACGCGCCGCCGCCGACGCCGACGTCGTAATTAGTAGCGGAAGGGCCATCCGGCGAAGTACCGCTTGATCCGTAGCCAGATTCCGAACAAACCCAGCGGCTCGAAGATCAGGAACCCGCAGACCACGCCGGCAAACAGCACGGTGGCGCGCTGGTTGTCGGACCACTCAGCCATGAAGGGCAGGAACTCGGTGACGAACTGGCCGATCGGGTCCAGGATGACAAACGCAATGCCGCCCGCGACGGCGCCGAAGACCGTGCCGATGCCGCCCAGCACGATCATCGCGATGTACTCGATGCTCATGTGCAGGTTGAAGTTCTCGATGCTCAGGTAGGTCTGCTGCACCGCCAGCATGCCGCCGGCCACGCCCGCCAGGAAGCTGGAGACGCCGAAGGCGATGATCTTCACGCGCGCCGGGTGCACGCCCAGGACGGCGGCGGCGATGTCCTGGTCGCGGACGGCCATCATCGCGCGGCCCGTCGTGCTGCGCTGCAGGTTCTTGGCCAGCATGACCGTGGCCAGGGCGAAGACCAGAAAGAAGTAGTAGAGCAGCTGGCCAAAGTTGAAGTAGAGCGGGCCCAGCTCCAGCGGGTTGCGGCTGGTGAAGTTGTCGAGCACCGGCAGGTCTGTCTCGGCCGCTCCTGCGCCGCCGAACCAGTAGCGGCTGGAGACCTCGATGCCGGTCGGGCCGCCCGTGATGTCCGGCATGTGGAGCAGCACGTGGTTGACCAGAAAGACCAGGCCCACGGTCACGATCGCCAGGTAGAGGCCGCGTAGGCGCAGCGCGAACGGGCCGACCATCAAGCCGACGACCGCGGCCACCACGCCGCCGGCGGGGATGCCGAGCCAGAACGGGACGTCGTATTGGCCGCCCAGCACTGCGGTGGTGTACGCGCCCAGGGCCAGAAACGCCGCGTGGCCCAGGCTGATCTGGCCCGCAAAGCCCGTCAGGATCATCAGCGCCGTGGCGCCGACCACCGCGATGGCGCAGTTGTTGGCGATGGTCACCCAGTGGTCGTCAAACGCCAGGGGAAAGACCAGCAGCAGAGCGGTCCACACCACCAGACCCAGCTTGTGCCAGAGGTCCGGGAACAGGCGCATGTCCTGCTTGTAGCTGGTGACGAGAGGACGTGTCGGCATCAGACCCGCTCGACCTCCTCCGTCCCGAAGAGCCCGTATGGGCGCACCACCAGAAAGAGGATCATCACCACGTATGGGAAGACCGCGTGAAAGCCCTGGCCGAAGTCGCCCAGCGCCGGGTTGACGTACGCCTGCGCGAGCAGCTCCAGGACGCCGAGCATGAAGCCGGCGATCACCGCGCCCTGAGCCGAGTCCAGGCCGCCGACGAGCACCGCGGGGAAGGCGGCCAGCGCGGTGTAGCCCAGGTTGACCTCCACCGCGCGGGGCGACATGCCCAGAAAGACGCCGGCCAGCGCGGCCAGGGCGCCCGCGACGAACCAGGCGGTGCCGAAGACGACGCCCACCGGGATGCCCAACGCCATGGCGGTCTCCTGATCGCTGGCGGTCGCGCGCATGGCCACACCCAGGCGCGTGAAGCGGATCAGCAGGTAGAAGGCGCCCAGCGCGATGACTGCGGCTGCGATGGCGGCCAGGCTGCTGACCCAGACCGTGCTGCCCAGGATGTCGACCGACGCGTCCGGCGCCCAGGGGGTCGGCGCCATGCCCAGCGGCTCGGCGCCCCACCAGATGATCATGAACGTGCGCAGGATCAACCCCACGAAGATAGTCAGGATCACCGTCACAAAGACCGGCTTGCCCACCAACGGTCGCAGCAGAATGCGCTCCACGATCACGCCCAGCACGCCGGTCAGGGTCATGGCTGCCAGCAGGGCGATCAGCCACGGCAGCCCCAGATCGTGCAGACTCAGCATGCTCAGGGCCCCAAAGGCCAGCAGCTCGCCCTGGGCAAAGTTGAAGACCTGGCTGGAGCGGTAGATCACGACGAAGCCCAGCGCCACCAGCGCGTAGATCGCGCCCAGCGCCAGGCCGTCGAGCACCAACTGAAGCAGGGACGTCATGCGGCCGGCCCGCCGTAGATCGACTCGATCAGCGCCCCGTACTTGGCGTGAATCGCGCGCCTGCGGACCTTCTGGGTGGCTGTCAGCTCGCCGTCGTCCTGGTGCAGCTCTTTGTCGAAGAGCCGAAATTGGCGCACGTGCTCGACCCGCGCCAGGTGGGCCTCGTTCAGCTCATCCAGCTCGCGCTTCACCAGGTCGGCCACCTGTGGTTTGGCCGCCAGATCCTCAAAGCTGGTGTAGGTGATCGCCCGCCGCATGGCCCAGTCGCCCACCGCGTCGTAGTCGATCTGGATCAGCGCGCTGATGAACTTGCGCGCGTCGCCGATAGCCACCGCCTCCTTGATGAAGGGGCTCATCTTCAGCGTGTTCTCGATCTTCTCCGGCGACAGATTCTTGCCGCCCGCCGTGATGATGATCTCCTTTTTACGGCCGGTGATCCGCAGGTAGCCGCGCTCGTCCAGGCTGCCGACGTCGCCTGTGTGCAGCCGCCCCTGCTCATCGATAGTCTCGCGCGTGGCCTCCTCGTTGTGCAGGTAGCCGCAGAAGACGTGGCTGCCCATGAGCAGGATCTCGCCGTCCTCTGCCAGCTCGCAGTCGGTGCCTGTCAGGGTCTGGCCCACTGTGCCAAGCACGATGGCGTCGGGCGGGTTCAAGTGGCTGACGCCGCCGCACTCGGTCATGCCGTAGCCCTCGCCGACGGGCACGCCGATGCCGTGAAACCACTCCAGCAGCTGGACCGAGATGGGGGCCGCTCCGGACACCGGCAGCCGGCAGCGGCGCAGGCCCAGTCGCTCTTGCAGCGGCCGATAGACCAGCTTGTCGCCGACCCACCACACCACCGCGTCGATCACCGAGCCGCGCCCCTGGCTGCGCCGCTTTGCGATGGCTCGGCCCGCCCGCGTGAACACGTTGAACAGCGTGCGCTTCAGCCAGCTGGAGTCCTGCATCTTCAGCGTTACATTGGCGTGCATCTTCTCCCAGATGCGCGGCACGCCCAGGAAGACCGTGGGGCTCACCTCCTTGAGGTCCTCGCGCACCGTGGCGATCGACTCGCCGAAGTGCACGACGGCGCCCGCCGTCAGCGGCAGATACAGGCTGAAGATCTTCTCGGCCACGTGGCACAGCGGCAGGTATGAGAGCACGCAGTCACGCTCGTCGATCGCCAGCAGCGGCACCATGGCGCTGGCGCTCTCGACCACGTTGCGACAAGAGAGCAGGGCGCCTTTGGGGTCTCCGGTAGTGCCGCTGGTGTAGACAACCATCGAGGGTGCGGCCGGATCGCGCTCGGCCAGCTGATTGTGGAACCAGCCGGGCTCCAGCAGCGACCGGCCCTTCGACAGGAAGGCGTCCCAGGTCATCAGGCGCTTGTCGGTGTAGTGTCGGGTGCCGCGGGGGTCGATCACCACGACGTGCTCCACGGTCGGTGTCTCGTCGGCGACCTCGATCGCCTTGTCGACCTGCTCCTGATCCTCGCACACGAGCACTTTGGACCCGCTGTGCGACAACACGTACGCGCAGTCCGGCGGCGGGTTGGTCTGGTAGATGCCGACCGCCCGCGCGCCGATGCCCTGAGCGCCCAGATCGGCGTACAGCCACTCGGGCCGGTTGTCGCTGAGAATGGCCACGTGGTCACCCGGGCGCACCCCCAGCTCCCAGAGCATACGACCCGCCGCCGCTACGTTGTCGTAGTACGTCTGCCAGGTGATGGGCTGCCAGATCCCCAGCCGCTTCTCGCGCAGGGCGCACGTGTCGCCGCGCTCTTTGGCCAGCAGGCTCAGACGTCCCGCCAGCAGCTGCTGCAGATGGTCACGCGACGCCGGCATAGGCCTCCGTCACCGCGCGGTCCGTTCGGATGACCTCGGGTGTGCCGTCGGCGATCTTGCGCCCGAAATCCAGCACCGCGATCGTGTCCGCCAGGTCCATCACAAAGCGCAGCTCGTGCTCGATCAGGATCTGGGTGATGCCCAGCTCCTCCTTGACGTCCAACAGGTACCGCGCCATGTCCTCGGTCTCTTCGTGGTTGAGACCGGCCGCCGGCTCGTCCAGCAGCAGCACCCGGGGCTCGCTCATCAGCGCTCGTCCCAGCTCGATGCGCTTGAGCACGCCGTACGGCAGCATGCCCACCGGCAGCTTGCGATAGCGCTCCAGATTCAGGAAGTCGATGACCTCCTCGGCGCGGGTGCGGCAGGCGATCTCTTCGCGGCGCGCGGCCGGCGTCCACAGCATGTTCTGCCACCACGACGCCTTGTAGCGGTGGTGGCGGCCCAGCATCAGGTTTTCCAGCGTCGTCAGGTGCTCGAACAGCGCCAGGTTTTGAAACATGCGCGCCACGCCCAGCTCAGCGATCTCAAACGGCTGCAGCGGCGTGATCTCCCGGCCCTGCAGCCGTATGCGCCCGACCTGCGGCCGGTAGACACCACACACGCAGTTGAACAGCGACGTCTTGCCCGCGCCGTTGGGGCCGATGATCGCCGTCAGCGAGCCGTCCGCCACCTCCAGGGACACGCCGGAGAGCGCCTGCACGCCGGCAAAGGCCAGGCTGACGTCGTTGATCTCCAACATCATGACAGCCACCGCTTGCGGCGCCGGTAGTGCTTGACGTCGCGATAGCTCGTCGTGGTAGTTGCGCCCACACCCAGATAGAACTCTTGGATATCCTTGTCTTCTCGGAGGGTCGCGGAGTCGCCGTCGACCACGATCTTGCCGGTCTCCATGACGTATCCGTGGTCGGCCAGGGCCAGCGCGACCGCGGCGTTTTGCTCCACCAGCAGAATCGAGACGCCCTCGTCGCGGACCTCGCCGATCAGCTTGGCGACGTCCTTGACGATGGCGGGCGCCAGGCCCAGCGAGGGCTCGTCCAGCAGCAGCAGCTTGGGACGCGCCATCATCGCCCGGGCGATGGCCAGCATCTGCTGCTCGCCGCCCGACAGGTAGCCCGCGTGCTGCTTGCGTCGCTCACCCAGGATGGGAAAGCGCTGGTAGAAGGTGTCCAGGTCGCCGCGGATGTCGCCCTTGCGCGCGTACGCACCGGCCAGCAGGTTCTCCTCCACCGTCAGATCCGCAAAGATCCGCCGGCCCTCCATCACCTGGGTGACGCCCATGCGCACGATCGCGCCCGGCCGCCTGCCCACCAGGTCGACGCCGTTATAGCGCACGAAGCCCTTTGTGACGGCGCCTTCGTGCACCGGCAGCAGCCCGGTGATGGCTCGCAGGGTGGTGGTCTTGCCGGCGCCGTTGGGCCCCAGCAGCGCGACGATGCCGCCCTGGGGCACCGTCAGGCTGACGCCTTTCAGGACAAGCACGACCCCGTGGTAGACCACCTCGAGGTTCGCGACTTCCAGCACTCTACTTGGACGACTTGGGGTCCGCGCTCGCCGCGACCTCTTCCCACGTGCCTTTGTCCATGAGGGGCTTTAGAACCCGCGTCTTGGTGCTGGTCACGTACGGCGTGACGGACAGGTCGATCGTGACGCCCATGGCCGAGAAGGCCTTCATAGTGGACACGGCCTTGGCGTACCCCGCGCGGCTGATGTCGCCCGCCTCGATCGCTCGCTTGGCGGCCTCGACCTGGAAGAGCCCCTGGATGTAGGACAGCAGCGTGTAGAAGTCCGGGCGCGCGCCCTCGCCGGCGTGCGCCTTGAACGCGGCCAGAAACGCGTCCATGCCGGGGACCTTCTCGCCCCAGTACGGCATGCCGGTCACCCAGTAGTAGTTGCCGAAGAGCACGGGCGGGATGACCTTGGGGCTGAAGAACAGGTCCAGCCAGGTGGGGGTGTTGCCGATCCACATCGGGCCGAACTGCATCTTGGCGGCGGTGCCGAGCACGGGGCCGGTCGCGCTGGGCAGCACCGTCAGCAGGACGACGTTGGCGCCCTTCTCCTTGAGCGCGCCGATGGCGGCCGTGAAGTCCTTCTGACCGGGCGTCGCCGCGTGCTTGCCGACGAGCTCCACGCCGTGCAGCTTGGCCTGCGCCTCCCAGCCGTCCAGGCCGTCCTTGCCGTAGTCGTCCTGGTTGTAGACGATGCCGGCCTTGATCTTGTCGGCGCCGCCCATCTTCTCGACCGCGAAGTCCATCGCGCGCCGCGCCTCCAACGTATACGACGCGCCCAGCGGCGGCGTGTACTGGTGCTCAGCCATCTTGGACGACAGCGACGCCGGAAAGGCCATGACCTGGTCGCGCTTGAGGTCTTTGCGCAGCGGCAGGGTCGCCGGCGTGCCGAAGCTGGTGCCGACAAACAGCACGCTCTCCTGGATCTGCTTGTAGGCCTGCACCGACTTCTGCGGGTTGTAGCCGTGGTCCTTCTCGACCAGCTCGACCTTCCACCCGGCCGGCAGCAGCCCGCCCTCGCCGGCGTTGATCTGCTTGACCAGCACGCGCTTGCCCAGGGCAAACGGCTTGCCGATGGCCGCCGCGGGGCCGCTCTCGTCGTTCAGGGCGCCGACCGTGATCGTCTTGGTCTCGGCGTTCACCCCGTTGTCGAACTTGAGCGTGACCTCTTTGCCCTCTTCGGTGGTGATCTTCTTCTCTTCCGGCTTGTTCGGCTTCTTTGCCTCGCGACAGCTCACCGTGGCCGTCAACGCCAACGCCATCGCCGCAATTGTCAAAACCCGCACAGTCATCGCTTCTCCCTCCGTGAAAATCGGCCGGAAGCTACCACAATTTTTGAAGGATGTGCGACGGGCGGTAGTCTGTTGTTTGTGCTTCGCTTCTCAGCCGCCATCGCAGCTTTGTGCACGCTTGTGGCCTGCGGTCCGCCCGGTCGTGGTGCGACGCTGACTTCGGGGCGCCAGGACCCGGGCTACACCCCGCGTGGTCCCGAGGCCCCGATTCGTTACGCTCCGGAGCCCCCGACCCGCGCCGCCCAGCTCCACGTCAGCTCCGACAGCGCGGCCGGCCGCTGCACCCAGCTGCTCAACGCCGCCAAATTCACTGCGCGCCGTCACAAGCTGGACCTGGGTGTGCTGATCGGGATCATGCGCGTCGAGAGCCGCTTCAAACCTACCGCGCGCAACAAGCGCTCTGGCGCGACCGGGCTCATGCAGATCATGCCCAGCACCGGAAAGTACTTTAAGTGCGGTGACCTCTCGGACGCAGCCCGCAACATGGAGTGCGGCGCCCGCGTGCTGCGTCGCTATATCGACTATTTCAAGGGCGATCTGACGTACGGCATCGCCGCCTATCACTCGGGTCCGCGCGCGCCATCCCGCGCCAAGAAGCGTGGCCGCCTGCCCAAGAACTTCTCCTATGTGTCCAAGGTGATGCAGTATCGCACCCGTTTCTTACGCAAGGGCTGCTTCTAACACCTCATGAAGACGATTCTCGTAACCGGGGGGGCCGGCTACGTCGGCAGTCAGTCGGTGCTCTACTTCAAGGAGCTTGGCTGGCGCGTGATCGTGGCCGATGATCTGACAACCGGCCACCGCGAGTTTGCGGCCCTGGCCGACCGCTTTGAGCAGCTGGACGTGTGCGACGGCGCTGCCCTGGGAGCCGTCCTGCGATCCGAGCGCGTGCACGGCATTTTGCACTGCGCCGGCCGGACCTGCGTGCCGGATCCCAGCGTCAAGCCCGATACGCACTTTCGCGGCAACGTGGACAACACGCTGGGCGTCATCGAGGCCTCGCGCGAAGCCGGTTCGGTGCCCATCGTCTTCAGCTCCACCTGCGCGGTTTACGGCGACGCCGGGGGCCGGCCGGTCAAAGAGGACCGGCCCACGCAGCCCCACAACGACTACGGGATCTCCAAGCTGGCCGCCGAGGGGCTGCTGCACACGGCATCACGCGCGCACGAGATTCCGACCGTGATCTTTCGGTACTTCAACGCCGCAGGCGCCGATCCCGACGGCCGGGTCGGTGAGCGCCACGTGCCCGAGAAGCATCTGATCCCGAACCTGTTTCTGGCGGCGGCGAGCGGGCGCCCGTTTACGCTGCTGGGCGACGACTTTCCCACCCGCGACGGCACCGCGCTGCGTGACTACGTACACACCGTCGATCTCGCACGCGCACACGAGCGCGCGTTTGCTTACCTGTGGAGCGGGGGGCCGACGCGCGTGATGAACCTGGCCACAAGCACCGGCGCCACGGTCGGAGAGATCGCCCGGGCGGTCGCTGCCCGATTCGACACGCCGATGGATATCCGCATCGGCCCACGCCGCCCGGCGGATCCGGCGTCGATCACCGGCAACGCTGACCTGGCCGCCGAGCTGTTGGGGTGGGTCCCGTCGGTGTCCGATCTCGCGACGATCATCCACACCGCAGCCCGCTGGCACGCTACTCTACGGTGATCGACAGGTTGTAGCTGTCGCAGCGCCCGTAGCGGTGCGTCTTCTGCACGCGGATCAGCGCCTGCCCCGAGTCGTCCAGCGCCCACGCGCAGTTGAGGCGGGCCGACACCGCGTACGGTGACGACCAGTCGTCGCGACACCCCACGCCGTACTCGGTCTCGGCCGAGGCGTCGCCGTTGAGACAGACGGATTGGTTGCCGCTGTTGTCGTCGTCGTCGTCACACTTGACCCACAGCGTGACCTCGTACTGGGAGTAGTCGTCGAGATCCGCGCTCGGCTTGTCGACCGAGACCGACGCGGAGACGGTGGGGTTGCCATCGAAGCCGTCGTCGTCGACATGGAATGTGTACCAGTCGACGTCGGTGTCGCTGTGAATGCTGAGCGCCTCCACCCCGAACTCGGAGTTGGGCTGGTCAGCAAAGCTGCCCAGATCGCTGGCGCTGGACGCGGTGCTGTTGGCGCCCTTGTCGTCCATCGGGTCGATCGGGCAGTCGCAGTCGCGTCCTTTGTCGGCGCAGGCCCCGCCGCCGCTGCAGCCCCCACAGCTGAACGTGCTGTCGCAGCCGTCCACGTAGTTGCCGCAGACATAGGTGACCTGGCTCAGGTTGCATTGATCCCAGCCGTCGCACTCGCCGAGATCGGTCTCCGAGCATTTGCCGAAGTTGCAGAAGCCGCCGTTGGGGTTGCCCTCGCACTCCCAGTCGTCCTCACAGGCCTTGCAGACCCCGTCGGTGCAGACCTCGTCAGGGCCTGTGCAGTCGTTGGTCGACTTGCACTCCACGCACTCCGCCCAGCTGCTGCACAGCGGCTTGTCGGCGTCTGTGCACGACGAGTCGTCCTTGCACCCGTCGGTGCAGTAGTGGCCCGTGTTGCAGACCTCGCCGTCATCGCAGTCGTCGTCGTCGTTGCAGTCGACGCACTTCTTGTTGGGCACATCGCAGACCTCGCCGATGCAATCCGAGTTGCCGTCGCACTCCACACAGTTGCCCGTCGGGGCATCGCAGGCGTCGGCGCCCCAGCCGAAGAGCCCCCAGCTGCAGTGCCAGTTGGACGTGCATGCCACGCACTTGCCCAGCGTCTCGTGGCAGTGGGTCAGCTCGGCGTGATCCTCGCAGTCACCGTCGCTGCTGCAGCCTGTCGCCTCGAACTGGCAGGAGCCCTCATAGCAGTACTCGTCCGCGTCCGGGTTGCACTGTTTGTCAAACTTGCACTCCACGCATTTGTCGTCGTAGTTGCAGTACGGCGTCGAGCCCGGGCACTCGTTGGAGTCACACGCCTTGCAGCTGCCGTAGCTCGTGCACTGCGGCTCGTCGTCGGGGCAGTCGCTGTCCACCTTGCACTCCCCGCAGCTGTAGTTGGCGTTGCAGATGCCCTGGTCGGGATCGTCGCAGTCGTTGTTGGTCAGACACTCCACGCAGAGGTTGTTGGGGCTGCACAGCGGCGAGTATTTGCCGGTGCAGTGGCTGTCGCTCAGGCACTCGACGCACTCGACGCCCTTGGCGTAGGGCTCGTCGTCGTCGATCTTGGCGCAATAGGCGTCGGTGAGCGGTACGCACTCGAAGTCCAGACTACAGTGCGTGCCCTCCCCGCAATCCGAGGTGGTCCGGCACTGGCCGCACCGCTCTTCGAAGAAGACGCAGAGCTCGCCCTTGGGGTTGCCCGCACACTCCCCGAAGTGGGTGCACGACGTCGCGTGACTGCACTGCAAAAAGTCGTTGCACTGGGAGCCGTTGGGGCTGTCGGCGCAGTCCGCCTGGGAGACGCACTCCACACACAAGCCGGTCTGCACCTGACACACCTGCCCGGGGCAGTCGTCGTTGTCGACGCAGTCTCCCGGCCCGCCGGTATCGCCCGTGTCGCCCGTGTCGCCGGGGCCCGTGTCGGTGGTGTCTGAAGGCCCGGTATCAGTCGTGTCGCCGGGCCCGGTGTCGGTGGTGTCCGAAGGGCCGGTGTCGGTGGTGTCGCCCGGTCCCGTGTCGGTTGTATCGCCGGGGCCCGTATCGGTGGTGTCCCCCGGTCCCGTGTCTGTGGTGCCGGTCGTGTCGGTGGTGGCGCCTGTATCGCCGGTGCCGCCGGTGTCCGCCGGACCGGTCCCGTCGCCGCTCCCTGATTTGCCGGAGTCGGTGGAGCAACCAAATACCAGGCTCAAGGCAGCCGCAATCGCACACATTTTTGTGTCAGACAACATCAAGGATCTCCGTTAGGTATGGCGGTAGCAGACCATATTTGCACCACGCCGATCAATCCCGCGCGGCTCGTCCGTCCATGTGCTGTGACCCGCAACACAACGAGGAGCGAATCGATGCCAGCACATCCCTTCTACCTGCGCCCCCTGGAGCACCCCGGCGAGCACACCTACGCGTTGGGCATTCACTACTGGGAGGGGCGCGGCGTCGACCAGTGCGCGGAGACCGCGGTGCGCTTCTTCAAGATGGCGGCTGAGCTGGGCTATCCGAAAGCCAAGGCGATGCTGGCCACCGCCGCGGCGAGCGTCGACGCAAACTGATAGAATAGCGCCCTGTTTTCAAGAGGGACCTATGCTTCGAATCGCGGCGTTATTGCTGACTCTGGCCGCCTGTACGACCACCATCACCGAGCGTGGGCCCAAGGATGCCGGCGGGCCGGCGACGGACAGCGGGACGCCGGTCGAGGTGGCGGGCGGCGATGTCGGATCGGACCCCACGGCGTGCTCGACCGCCGCCGACGGCGCCGCGTGTGACGACGACAACGCCTGCACCGTGGACGACGTCTGTGCGGACGGCGTCTGTGTCGGCGGCGCGAGCGCGGTATGCGACGACGACAGCGGGTGTCGCACCGGCGCCTGCGAGCCTGCGACCGGCTGCGTTTACACGGACCTGGTCGACGGGGAGGCATGCTCAGTCGGCTGTTTTGGGGCCGCCGTGTGTTCGGCTGGAGAGTGTGTGCCCGATGAGGCGACCGCCACGCTGTGTCCGGCGCCTGAGTCGTCGTGCATAGAGGCCATGCAGTGCGATCCCGCGACCGGAGAGTGCAGCGTGCCGATTTTGACGCCGGCCGGCGTCAGCTGCGACACGGACGCGGACATCTGCACGCTGGAGGCCTGTGACGGAGAGGGGGCGTGCTCGGACACCGGCGAGCTGGAGACCTGCGCGGCGCAGCAAAAAAACAACCCGTGCTGGACCTGGAGCTGCAACAAGAAGACCGGATGCACCCAGACGCTGTTCGTGGACGGGGGCTCCTGCAACGACAACAACCCGTGCACCTCCAACGACACCTGCCAGGTGACCGAGGTGGGGCAAAAGGCGTGTCTCGGTGCGCCGCTGTGGGTCGACGACAACAACCCGTGCACCGACGATGTCTGCGTGGACGGCGAGGTGCTTCACACGCCGGTCAACGGCGCGGTCTGTGAGCCGGGCGACGGCTGCACGGGCGGCGGGCTGTGTGTCGACGGGCAGTGCAAGGCGAACGGTCCGTGCGTGTGCAACAGCGACGCGGAGTGCGACGACGGCAACCCGTGCACGGCGGACTCCTGCGACGAGCAGTGTGCGTACACGAACGTGGACGGCGGACCGTGTCCCGGCGACGGAATCTGCGAGGACGGCGAGTGCGTGCCGCCCAGCATCGAGTGCGACGCCGCGGATCCGACCGCGCCGCCGGCCGTTCTGCCGGCTCAGGGCTACGATCTGGGCGCCCTCAGCGCGTCGTTTGACTACGCCGCGTCGCCGGCTGTCGTGAAGCTGTTCGACGTGCCGTCGCCCATCAAGAACATCGATGCGGTCTATCGGCACACCAACGGAGAGTTCAGCGTCGTGCCCAACGACGGGTCCGAGGCGGCGTACCGGCTTTCGGCGACAGGCGCCCTGCTGTACGAGAGCGAGTCGCTGAACGGCGGCGAGATCTCCATGGCCGAGGCCGCCGATGGCCAGGCGCTGGGGATGGCGCCCGCGCAGAAGCTGGTGAAGGTGCTGAAGAGCGGGGCGCTGGTTCAGTTCGGCAGCCCGACCATGAAGGCGTCGGCCCTGGTGCAGCTGCCCAACGGCGACGTCGGTGTGGCCGGCATCGGACCCGAAGGCGTTGGGGTCTATCAGTTAGCGGCGGACGACGGCGCCTTTGTGCAGAAGCTGACCGAGGACTATCCGGGTAGCCTCAACATCGGCGTAGGACCGGGCGGCAAGTTCTGGACGGCCGTGACGACATCGTCGGTCTTTCGGGCGGAGCTCTGCGGGGCGTTTGCCGCTGTCGCCGACTTTGAGGGCACCGTCGAGGGGCTGGTGGCGCTGCCCAACGGGGATGCGCTGGTCTCCAACCTCAGCGGCAGCGCCCTCCACAGGCACGACGCCGGCACAGGCCAGCTGACCGAGACGATCGCGCTGGGTGACAGCCCGCGCGGCATGCAGCTGCACCCCAACGGTCGCGTGTATGTCGCCGGCTACAAATCGGTTTATGAGCTGACGTTTCCGTGTTTTGGCGGGGGCGCGCCGCCGTGTGTGGCCGATCCGGAGCCTGAAATGGACCTGCCGCTGCAGGCCGAGGGCTTCGACGTGGCTGACGACGGCTCCATGACGGTGGCGGAAGTGAAGAAGGGCGAGATCGCGGCGGCGTGCTTCGGGCCGGGCGGTGTCGTGACCAAGGCGCCGTTTGCCGTGGCGCAGATGGGGCCCCAGGACAAGGAGGGCTGGAACAGCGTGTACGTCTCTCGGGCGGACAAGACGCATGAGTCCGTCCTGGCCGTGCATCTCGAGTCGGGACCCGCCTCGGGGACCGGGCAGGATCCCTCGACGTGGCGCCTGTTCTGGCTGGACAGCGCGTGCAACGTGGCGGGTGGGCCGGTCGACGTGCAGGACCTGGGCATCAAGACCACGCTGGGCACGTCGGAGTACTTCGACATCGTGATGGGCGACACCGGACAGACCGCTGCGGTGTATGTCGCCAAAGACACCGAAGAGGGCCAGATCCACAACAAGCTGGTCATCTTTGACAAGACCGGCAAGCAGGTCGGCAGCAAGGTGCCGTTTGGGCAGAGCGAGTGTCAGGACTGGGGTATCCGGGTGGCCATGCGTGAGACCACTGGCGAGCTGGTCGTCAGCTGTCAGAATCACGCCAGTGGCCCGGTGCTGTTTCAGCGCTTCTCGGCGACGGGGGAGGCCGTGGACCCCAACATGGTCATCGTGGTGCCCAGCGACAAGAGCAACAGCAGCTGGTACGACAGCCACACGCTGGGCATGAACGACGCCGGCGGCTTTGTCGTGGTCTGGGAGCGGTCCAACGACAACTCGCTGCGCGCCGCGTTTTACGGTGCTGACGGCGCGCTGTTGAGCGACCAGAACGTGGGCGGCGTCACCCAACAGTTCGACGGCTATCGGCGCCGTCACGCGAGAGTTCAGTCGCTGTCTGACGGGTCGTTCGTGATCCCTGAGGCCCACTCGGGGACCATGCCCTGCGCCACCTGGTGGTCGGCGTCCGGTGCGGCACTGCCGACCGCGCCTCAGCAGGAAAACTGCGTGCTCATGCGCGTGGACGCCGGCAAGAACGTGTACTCGCTGCCTAAGAAAGGCACGCTGCTGATGGCCGACCCGCTTTGAGGCGGTGGGTTCTGGCGCTGCTCCTGGTCGGCTGCCCGTCGTCCGCCACGAAGCAGAGCACGGCGGACTCGGATGCCGCGGAGGCTGCCCCAGACGTGATGATCGCCGTGGATGTGCCGGCTCTGCCCGAGGTCGTGGTTGCCCCGGATGTGCCCGATATCGCTGATGTTGCGGTGGCCGTGGATCCGGATGTGCCGGGCCCGGAGGATGTGCCGATTCCGGACGTGCTGAGCGAAGACGTCCCCGAGCCGCCCGCCAAGACGTATGCCTACGACCTGGACGGGGATGGGACCGCCGACACCGACTTGTCTGTGGCCGCCTGTGACGCGGGGACCTGTCTGGTGGTTGACTCCACAGTCACGGCCGTCACGAGCGTCCCGTTGTCGCCGCTGGCCAACGGCTGCAGCGGCAACGTCGTGGGCACCCACCTCCGCGTCATCGGCGACCACCTCGGCGGACCGCTGCATGAGGTCTCGGCCGTGTATTGCCCCGCCGGTCCGCCCGCGCTGGCGGTGGTGGATGTCGAGGCTGCAGCGGTCGTGGCCAATGCGGTGGCTCCGGCGGGCATCGCACATGCCTGGGTCGATCATCCATCAGGCCCCGATGGCCTTTTGTACCCGTTTCTGGCGCCCTCATACGGTGACGGTGGCGGCCCCGCGCCGACCTGGGGCACCGTCTGCGTTTTTAAACCGGGCACCTCCAGCAGCTGCGGTGCCGGCTTTGGGGCCGCGGCCGGTACCCCGTCTCCGACCGCCTTCCGTGAGGTCGGCGGCGTGCTGCAGGATCTGGACGGAGACGGGTTCGAGGACATCACGCTGATCTTCCACACGCTGGTTCACACGGTCTCGACTGCGAGCCTGGCTGTGCTGAACACGCTGCAGTTCGATGTGGCCGCGGTCGCCGAGCCGGCGTCTCCCAAGTGGTTCCATTCCGGCCGCAACTACGGCTCCCACGCGGCGCACAAGGGCGCTGACGGCGTGCTGCGCCAGGCGATCGTCGCGGGCGCTCCGGTGGGCACTTTCACCGACTACAACTGTAACGTCAGCCGCTTTGTGGCGGTCCTGGCGTCACAGCCGGGTGCCCCCGCGACCCGCACGTTGGCCTGGTCCAACTACTTCGGCTTTGCGTCCACTATTTTCAGCGCATACGGCGCCCAGTGGGCAGGCAACCCGGCGGCTGTGGTGGCGCGTCCGGCCGACGTCATGGACGGCTGCATCCATCGCTTCTCGGACTCGCGCAGCGTCATGGACGGACAGGAGGTCCTCGTCTTCAACTACTTTGCTCAGACGGCGCCGGTCGATCTGTGCCTCAGCAAGCAATACCAGCTGTACGTGGAGCCCACCTGGACCGACGAAAAAGCCGACGCCTGGTACGGCTGCTTTGCCTCCAATGTGGGCGCCATGGGGCTGTGGGGCATGCAGGTGCTGCGCGAGTCGGACGGCCTGCCGCTGACCGGCAGCCAGCAGACCTATGTGTGGGGCCGCACGAGCACGGCGCTGCCCAGCGGTGAGGCCGTCTACCTGGTCGAATACGTGCTGGGCGACGGCCGCTGGGACCTGGCCGACCGAGAGCTGACTCCAATCCGCGTACAGGCGCTGGTGGAGGGCCTGTGGACCGAGCGCGGCGTCTTCCCCGTGGCAGGCCGTCCCAAGATCCGCACGGTCGTGCCCACGGGCGCGGTCGGTTTGGGCTCGTACAGCTTCATCGCGGAGCTGAGCGAGCAGGACCTGGACGGGGACGGCGTCCTCGAGATCGAGCTGGACGACGGCGCCTGGGTCGGGTGGGACGCCGCGACTCAGGCATTCGTCATCAAACAGTAGGCGACTCAGATTGCGCCGTGATCATCACGCGACCGATCGGGTATGCTGCACGCTCAGCTACAGACAGTTGAAGGGGGCAGCGTGGGTGGACTCTCTGCTTTGAACAAGCGCGATCGCGGGCTCTTGAAGGCCTTGATCGCCAAGGGACACGTGCCCCTGGACGATGTTCCTCGGATCCGCGCGGTCATGCGGCGGTCGCAGGTGCCCATGAACCACGTGCTGCAAGACCTGGGGTACGTCAGCGAGCGCGACCTCATCATGCTGCGGGCCGAGCGCGAGCAGTACACGTTTGTGGACGTGGCCACGCTGACGCCGGACCCGTCCGTGGTGGAGCTGATCCCCGAGAATATCGCGCTGCAATACCGGGTGCTGGCGTTCTCGCAGGAGGGCGGCAAAGTGCAGGTTGCGTGCGCCGATCCCGGCGATATCGCGACCACGGATACCATCTCCAGCGTCGTGCGCAAGCGGGTCGAGTTTCTGCTGGCGTCGGCGGGCGAGATCTCCAAAAAGCTGGGCGAGTACAACGATCACTACAAGTCCCGGCGCGTGGAGCGGTTGCTGGAGGGTGTACGCGATCAAGGGTCGGCGCTGGCCGCCCGGATCGGGCTCACCGTCAACCTGAGCAGCGCGGCCGCCGAGAGCAATCAGGTCATCCGCACGCTGAACCTGCTGCTCTTGCAGGCGCTTGTGAGACGGGCCAGCGACATCCACCTGACGCCGACCTCGCGCCACGTGCTGGTGCAGTACCGAATCGACGGGATTCTGGAGACTGTGCAGCAGCTGCCGATCGCGATCGCGCCGGAGTTGGTGAACCGAATCAAGATCCTCTGTGAGCTGGATATCGCCGAGCGCCGCCTGCCGCAGGACGGCAGCTTTCACATTCAGGTAGAGGGGCGCGACATCGACTTCCGCGTCGCCACGACCCCGACCCTGCACGGTGAGAAGGTCGTGATGCGGATCCTGGACAAGCAGGCCGCGCTGCTGGGGCTGGAGAACCTGGGCTTTACCAAGGATCAGTACCTGGCGCTGCGGCAGGTGCTGCGCAGCCCCAACGGGATCGTCCTGGTCGCCGGGCCCACCGGGTCGGGCAAGAGCACCACGCTGTACGCCGCGCTGGAGGCGTTGAACACCGGCACCCGCAACATTACGACCATCGAGGACCCGGTCGAGTACCAGATGGACGGGGTGACCCAGATCCAGGTCGATGACGAGATCGGGCTCAGCTTCAGCCAGATCCTGCGGTCGGTGCTGCGGCAGGACCCGGACGTGATCATGGTCGGCGAGATCCGCGACCAGAACACCACCGAGAACGCGGTGCGCGCCAGCCTGACCGGGCACCTCGTGCTGGCCACGGTGCACAGCAACGACGCGGTCTCGGCGATCAGCCGGCTGGTCGACATGGGCACCAAGCCCTACCTGCTGGCGGGCAGTCTGAGGGCGGTTGTCAGCCAGCGGCTGGTGCGCGGGTTCTGCCCCAAGTGTCGCCAGCTGGGGCCGCCGGATCCGGCGCTGCTGGCGTTGCTTCCACCGCAATACCGAACCCTGGAGCAAGTGGCCGTGCCGGGCGGCTGCGTGCACTGCTTCGACACCGGCTACCGCGGCCGGCACACCATCGCCGAGATCCTGATCGTCAACGACGAGATCCGCGCCATGATCGCGGACGGCGCCGACCGCCACGACCTGGACCGCGCCGCCCGAAAAAGCGGCATGGTCTCGATCTTCGAGGACGGCCTGCGAAAGGTAGTCGCAGGGGCCACGTCTCTCGAGGAGGTGCTGAACGTTACGGAGACCAGCCAGGCGCCGGTCGTCTCTGTCGCGCCGGCCTCGGCACCTGCGCCGCGGCCTGATGGGGTCCCGCCCGCGCCGGTGATGACCGACGAGGATTGGGCGGAGGACATGGAAGATCTGGGCTTCATGAAGTCCGGCCCAAAGACGTAAAAGGGGGGATGTGAATTGAAAGCGGTGGTTTGCGGGCTGGCCTTGTTGTTGGGCGCGTGTGCCGACAATCCCACCCCCGGCGCCGTTCCCCCGGGTGGATGGGCGGACGCCGCTGTGTCGTCAGGCGCCATCGATGTCGCTATGGGGCCTGGGGCGGCAGGCGCCGCTCACGTCTGGGGTTCTCGGCCCACCGACATCGTTATGCACGGCGGGTGGTCCATGACGCCGGACGACGCCGGCGTGGCAGCTGACGATATCGGCACGGTGGACGCCGCCCCTGCAGCGCCACCCGTTTTGGACGTGGAGCCCAACCCGCTGCCGTCGACGACGCTCTGGCGTGGCAAGTACGTGTGCGCCCAGGGCCTGACGGCGCTGAAGCTCAGCCTCAACACGGTCTCCGACAGCCATGCGGTTACCAGCGTGTTCGACTTCTACGAACACCCCGACAATCCGTCCTTCTTTGGCCAGGGTGGCGCGTTCTTGATGGAGGGCACGTACGATCCCAGCACCGGCGCCGTGGTGTTGTTGCCGGTCAAGTGGCTTCACTACCCAATGGTGGGCTTCTGGGTGACCGTCGGTCTGGACGGCAAGATCAAGGGCGCCAAGTTTACGGGCAAGGTCACCAGCGCCAGCGGCGGCAGCCAGGCGGGTTGCACCACGTTCGAACTGAAGCGCATCCAGTAGACGATGCAACACGTATGCAGGTCGCGGGCGCCCTGATTCCAACCGACTTATCCAAAGCATCCGGGGGGACTGGACTCCGGATGGGAGTTCGCCGCATCATCAGGGCGTGGCTCACAATGATGAAGGCGACCGCCGGGACTTCCTTGGGAAGCTCACCGGCGCGGTCGGAGTGGTGATCGGCGGCGCTGTTGCGGTGCCGGGCGCTGTGTTTCTGGCTCACCCGCTCATCGAGGACACCATCGGCGTGTCAGCGGGTGAGAGCCGACTGGGACCTGTCGACGGCTTTGAGGTCGGCGTGCCCCAAAAGGTTTCGATTACGGCCGACCGCCGAGACGCGTGGGTCACGACTCGCGGCGTCACCATCGGCTCGGTGTGGGTCGTGCGCGCCAAGGCCGAGCCGGCCGAATTCAGGGTGCTGTCGTCGATCTGTCCGCACCTGGGCTGCGCCGTGAACAAAGCGGAGGAGGGCTTCATTTGCCCTTGTCACCGAAGCCGCTTCGACGTCGACGGCGCCAAGGTCGAGGAGGGGGAAGAGACCAACCCGTCTCCCCGCCCGATGGACGCTCTGGAGCACGTCGTACGCGATGGCGTGCTGTACTGCACCTTCGAGCGCTTCAAGTCGGGCGTCGTTGAGAAGGTCCCGGCGTAGTGCTCCGGAAGATCGTTGATTTCGTGGAAGACCGCACCGGGCTGATCAGCCTTGGCAAGGCCGCGCTGCACGAGCACATCCCGGGCGGTCCGCGCTGGGCCTACGTCTTCGGCAGCGGGCTTGCGCTCACGTTCACTATTCAGGCGGTCACCGGCATCCTGCTGGCGTTCTACTTCAGCCCGTCCACCACCGACGCCTGGGGCTCTGTCTACGCGATCCAGCACCAGGTGACGATGGGCTGGCTGATCCGCGGCCTGCACCACTTCGGGTCCAGCGCCATGGTCGTGCTGTGCGTGTTGCACATGCTGCAGGTCTTCTTGTTCGGTGCATATAAGAAGCCGCGGGAGGTCAACTGGCTGACCGGCCTGATGCTGCTCGGGCTGATCATGGGCTTCTCGCTGACAGGCTACCTGCTGCCGTGGGATCAGAAGGGCTACTGGGCCACGAAAGTCGCGACCAACATCGCCGGTGGACTGCCGCTCATCGGCGAGACCATCCAGACGCTCTTTCAGGGCGGCTCGGACTACGGTAACCGCACGCTCACCGGCTTCTACGCGCTGCACGTCTTTGTGCTGCCGGTGCTGACCGTCGGCCTCATCGGCCTGCACGTGTACCTCTTCCGGCGCCATGGCGTGACCCCGCCGCCCGGCCTCAGCGAGGCTGAGTTGAAGTCGAAGAGCGGCTGGTTCTGGCCTGTCCAGGTGCTTATGGACGCGGTCTTTGTGCTGGCTATTCTGGCCTTGCTCATCGCTCTCAGCGTGTGGGTCGGGGCGCCTCTCGACGCCCCCGCGGACCCCGCCAGCGAGTACGACGCGCGCCCCGAGTGGTACTTCCTGTTCCTGTTCCAGCTGCTCAAGTACTTTGAAGGGCCCATGGTGCTCTTTGGGACGGTGGTGCTGCCCGGGCTGGCCACCGTGTTCCTGGTGCTGCTGCCGTTCCTCGACCGCGCCGAGGACCGCCGACTGGCTGCGCGCAAGCTGTGGGCGGTGGTCTTCTTTGCGGGCGTCGGCGCCGTCGTCCTGCTGACCGTCGTGGCCGCCCGTGAGGACGGGGCGAACCCCGAGTTTCAGGAGAAGCTGGCGGAGGCCGCTCGGGACGCCGAGGAGGCGCGCCGATATGCCGCCAACGAGGAGTGGGGCATCGACGCGCGCGGCGCGGTTGTCCTGTTCGAGGGCCACAAGGTCTTTCGCCAGCAGCGCTGCGACGAGTGCCATGAGACGTTGGAGATCATCGAGGAGGACAAGGGTCCGTCGCTGCGCGGGTACCTCAGCCGGGTCTGGTTGGAGCGCTTTCTCCGCAACCCGAGCCACCCCAAGCACTTCGGCGTCACGAAGCTGAAATACGACGAGGACGAAGGGACAGGCATGGACGCAGCCGACCTCGAGCCCGGCCAGTTTGCGCCTATGGTGGAGTTTCTGGCCAGCCTCAGCGGCGAAGCCTACGACCCGCCCATCGACCGCGCGCTGGCGGCGAAAGGCGCAACCCTGTTCGAAGACGGCGACTGCAGCGGCTGCCACACCCTGGACGGCACGTCGGGCGAGGGGCCGGCTCTCGAGGGCTTCGGCGGCAAGCAGTGGCTGGCCGACATGATGGCCCAGCCGACAGGCGAGCTGTTCTACGGTGAGCTTGGCGACGGCATGCCCGCGTTCGATCATCTCAGCCCCTCTGAGATGAACTACCTGATCGCCTGGCTGCTGCACCTCAAAGTGGAGACAGAGGCCGAGAAGTAGCCTGCGCTCGTCGCGCCACTCGTGCCGAGGCTACGGACACGCCCCGTCGTTGCCCTGGTTGTACAACGTCGGCTTGCTCGCGCAGTCCTTGACCGCATCGTAGAGACTGTCGACCAGGCAGGCGGGATAGGCGTCGTTGTGGCCGATATCCACCTTGGCGCCCACGCACTTCAGGTAGGGGAGGAAGAGCTGGATGAGCTCGACGTTGTGATGGACCTTGAGCTCGTGGCCGATCTCCTGGATGGACTCCATGATGATCTTGGTAAGCTTCGGGTTCTGCTTGACCTCGACCGAGTGCTCCACCTGCGTGGCCTTGATGTAGATAGCCGAGATCACCGCGTTGCCCTCGACCTCGATCGACCGCCCAACCGTCTCCAGGTACGTCATCTCGACTGAGGCTAAGGCGTCGTTGTTGCGAACGGTGAGGTTGTTGCCGATCTCAGTGAGCGCTGAGTAATTCATCCAGTCGACCGCGGGGTTGTCCGTGAAGTGAAACGCGTGCCCCACCTTCTTCAGGCCGTTGAGGGTGACACGCTTCAAGGACGCGTTGTTTCGAACCCGCAGCAGGCCTCCGACTTCACGAAGGTTGTTGAGCGTGATGTTCTCCAGGCTGCAGTAGCTGATCTCGAGGTCGCCGGTGATCACCTGGCAGGGTTCGATGCGCTGGACATCGTCGTCCTTCTTGATGGACCAGCTGCCGTTGTAGGTACCGCCGAACTCGCACAGCGGCTCGCCCGGACCGGAGCCCGCGTCCAACTCGTCCGTGTCCAGCCAGTCCTCGATGACGTCGCCGAAGGGAGGCACATAGGCGTCCTCGTCCCCGTGCTCGGCCACATCGCCGTGATGATAGGCGTCGTGGCCCGAAGAGCCGCGACTTCCGCCACGCCCGCCGCCGGGGCCACAACCCAGCACCATCGCTGCCACACTGATAATTGTGCACGCTTTCATGACCAGCCCTACGGTCCGCGGGCAGTTTTCCATAAGCCGCGCGGCACCGCCATTTCCGAGCCGCGCCGACTGTCCGCTCAGTCGGCGTCCAGGGCCTCCAGCTTCTCCACATCCGCGAGGTCTTGCAGCCGTCCGACAGTCTTCTTGTTAACAATGAGATGTTCACGCGAGAGATACGCGGCCGGCGCGCCGTGGAAGGTCGACTCGACCCGATCGCGCCAAGCGTCGTCGAAAGGGACCGCTGCGATCGATGTGATGAGGTCGATCCGCCATGGAGCGACGCCCAGCTGGACGATCTGTCCCGGCTTATCGAAGTCCTCGACAGACAGGCCGAGCTCACCCATGAAGTCGTCTAGCGCTGCCAGGACTCTGACGGCGTTATCGTGGGTCGGCTCCACCAACACGTCGAAGTCTTTGGTGAGTCGCGGCCGCGCATGAAAAGAGTAGGCGTACCCACCGACGACAATCGCGCGAACGCCGTGGTCAGCGAACGCGGCGAGCAACTCTTGGAAGTCTTTGGTCCGCTGTGCCATTTAGCTCCAAGTAGTCGTCAAACATCTGGTCCAGCGATTCAACGCGTTCAACGCCAGTCATCGACTGCCAGAACGCTTGCTCGAACTCTTGCTGGCCCTCCTGGTCTTCGAGACGTCCCTTTCGCAACCAGACCCGTCTGACTTGCTCCGTCATTGTTGCCCATTGTACCGCATCTTCGGGAAGTCCGCGGACGACCCGGGCGCGGGGATCGGCTCGTGTCGGCAGCCAGTCTGACGCCGGTCGGGGACAGTGCCGCCTCGTTTGGGGGAAGATTGCGTCCGAACTAACTTTGGAGCTCCGATGTCCGTCAGCCTCGACTTTGCAACGCTCGACCTCATGGACGCCCTGGACCTCGCCGTGCTCATCGAGGTGGAGGCCTACGAGCGCTATCGCATGTTCGCCGACCAGCTCGGTCATCGCGCCGATGGGGACGCGGCCGACGTCTTCGCCTCCATGGCCGAGAACGAGGCCAAGCACGGCAGCCAGCTGGCAAGCCGCCGGGAGGCCATGTTCGGCGATACCCCGATGCGCGTCTCGCGCGACGCCCTCTTCGATGTGGAGGCGCCGGAGCAGGGCGCGGCGCGGTCGGACATGTCGGCGTTGAAGGCCTTCAAGGTCGCTCTGGAATGTGAGCGAAAGGCCCTGGACTTCTACACCCACGCCCTGCCTCACGTGAGCGATCCGGAGATCGTCGCGTTGTTCACCGAGCTGCGCGACGAGGAGGTCGAGCACGTGCGCATGGTCCAGAAGGCCATCGCTGAGCTGCCCGCGTCCGCTCGCGTCGACTGGCAGGACGACAACGACGACCTCCCCGCCCTTTAGGCTGTCGTACCGCGTCAAGTCGGCCGAGTAGACCGCGGAATGCGGGGAGGCGCCTCGCACGTTGGCTGACCATGCTGCGCCGAGAGTTTCTGCAGAGCCTCATCAGTGCCGCGGTGGCCCGCCCGCCGCGGCTGACCCAACGACAAAAGACCGAGCAACACAACGCCAGGGTTTTGGCCGGCCTGTTTGAGCTGAAGCAGCCGCTGCTGCGCTGGCAGGGCATCGTGGTCCATCACACTGCGGCGCCGTATGCGTCGCTGGCCGGCATCGATCGGTACCATCGCAAGCGCTTCGACGACCCGCTGGGCATCGAGTACCACTTTCTGATCGGCAACGGGAAGAAGGCGCCGGCGGGCAAGATCGAGGTCGCGCGCTGGCAGCACCAGGCGCGCTCCATCCATCTGTTCAAGCCCGAAAAGGCGCCCGAGGCCATCGCGATCTGCCTGGTCGGCAACTTTGAAGAGACGCGCCCGCACCCGCGGCAGATCGAGGCGCTGACGGCGCTAACCAGGACGCTGATGCAGCGGCTGAAGATCCCCGTGGAGAAGGTGACCACGCACACCGGCGTCGACGGGCGGCTGACTCAGTGCCCGGGCAAGCGGTTCCCGACCAAACGCTTTTTGAAGTCGCTGCGCGCGCAACCTTAGAGTGACCGTCAGCGCCGCCTGATTCAGTGGAGGCACTCGAAGGCGGGAAAGGCGCCGTACAGGGCGCTGAAGAAGCCGCCCGCCTGGGGCTTGTACTCTTTGGTGCCGACCGTCACGTACATTTCGGCGCGGGCCCACATGTTGAAGGCCTCTTCCTTGTACTCCAGGGCGACGCCCTCCGCCGGGCAGCCGCTCTCGGGGAACGGGTCCAGCTCGTTCAAGTTGACCGTGTAGACGGCGGTTTTGTTGGCCACCTTGTGAAAGGTGAGGGACGTCGGCGTGAAGTCGCCTGAGCGTGCGAAGCGGTACTGCAGCTTCACGTCGAAGACATCCGCGGTCTCCGGACTTGTGCCCCAGCCGTCGGTGACGCCGGTCTTGGCCACAAAGGCGCACAGGTGCACGCTGTTGCCGGCGTCGGTCTGATAGTCGCGCACGGTGTACTCGTTGAGCAGCGGCGCGCCGTTGGCGCAGGGATCCTCGTTGGCGGGCCCGGTCTTGACGACCAGGGTGACCTTGTCGGGGTCGTCCTTGTTGACCTCGGCGGCGCGCATCGGCGCTGAGCAGGTCGAGCTCGGCGCGGAGAAGCGGTACTTGTTCTCCGGCGTCAGCTCCACACCGGCGCTCTCAAGGCCACGACTGTTGTGGTCCAGAATGCGCCCGTCGGCGGTTCTGGCGACCGCGATGACCTGCAGCGTGTCGCGCTTGAACTCTACGTCGTGGGGCATGAGCGTGCCGGCGTCCAGCTTGAAGGAGAAGCGCTTGAAGCCGGTCGGCCCGCGTCCGGACGGCGTGCCGTTGGCCCAGTTGAACTTGCTCTCGGACCCGGCTTTGTAGATGAGCATGGGAGTGGCGCCGTCGGCGATCAGGGACTCGGCGACGTCGAACTTGCCGGAGAAGGTCACCCACAGGTCGCCCGAGTAGACGTTGGTCTTGGAGTGGCCGATCTGTCGGAGCACGACGCGGCAGGAGGTGTCGGCCTCATCGGTGCCGTCGCCCTTGGCGAAGGGCGCGTCGGCCCAGCTGTCGACCTCACCAATGATCGTCGGGGCTTCGGCGGCGCAGCCGAGCGCAAAGACAACGGAAAGGGCCATCATGGCGGCTTGCATTTTCATCGGTCTTCCTCCCTGGCGCGCCGTCCCACCGGCTGCCGTCTGGGGGTACTGCATTACCCGTGCCGGACTTTCGGCCCCACCTGAGTTTGGCGCCGGAAGGGCTTTGCGTGGCCCGTTTGTGGTACGGTTTGCCTATGCGGTTCTTCTTGGTCATGGCACTTCTGAGCATGTTTTCGGCGTTGCTGGGGTGTGGAGACGACGACCCGGACGGCGCGCTGGCAGACGTTGTTGCGGCCGTGGACGGCGGGGGCACAGCGGGGACCGGCGGCGTCGGGGACACCGGCGACAGCGGGACCGAGACCGACGAGACGCAGGGCTCCGCCGCGACCGACACCGGCACCGCGGATGAGGAAGGCTCTGGGACGTCGGACACGGGCGCCGAAGAGTTTGGCGGACCACACTTCGGCGACGCGTGTGAGAGCAACGAGGACTGCCCCGAGGGTTGGTGCGTCGAGGGCCCCGACAACACGATCTGCACCGAAAACTGCGTGACCGAGTGCCCTGAGGCGTGGACGTGCAAGGGCGTGACGACGGGGCAGGGCGGCGACCTCATCTTCCTGTGCGTTCCCGAGCCGGGCGCGGTCTGTGGCGAGTGCACGGACGACGCCGCCTGCCTGGGCGCGACGGCCTGTCGGGACGGGCAGTGCCTGGCCACGTGCGAGGGTGAGCTGGGGCTGTGCAAGGACGGGTTTGAGTGCGTGGACGAGCTGTGTCAGCCCGCGGGCGAGCTGCCGTGTTGCGGGACCGCGACCGAGGGCCTGAAGGTCGCGTGCACGGTCGAAGAGGAGGCCGGACCCTGCGAAGGCGAGCAGGTGTGTCTCGGCTCGGCAGGATGGGGACTTTGCGACGCGGACTGTGGGACGCCGCCGCCCTCAGACACCGACGGCGACGGCATCCCGGACAACATCGATGACTGCCCGACGGATCCGGACCCGGAGCAGATCGACAGCGACGGCGACGGCAAGGGCGACGTCTGCGACCTGTGCCCGTTCGACTCGCTGAACGACGCGGACGGGGACTCGGTGTGCGGTGACGTGGACAACTGCCCGGATAAGGCTAACGGGGATCAGCTGGACTCTGACCTGGATGGCGCCGGTGACGCGTGTGACATGTGCCCCAAGGACGCCGCCGATGACGAGGATGGCGATGGCCTGTGTGCAGGCGCTGACAACTGCCCCACAGTGGCCAACGCGGATCAGCTGGATGCGGACAAAGACGGAAAAGGAGACGCGTGCGAGCCTTGCCCGGTGGACGCGCCGGACGGCGACGCGGATGGGCTGTGCGCCGACGTGGACAACTGCCCCGACATCGCCAACCTGGATCAGGCGGACGAGGACGCGGATGGCGTTGGGGATGTGTGCGATCCGTGCCTGAGCGATGTGTTGAACGACCCTGACGACGACGGCGTCTGCGGCGCAGGCGACAACTGCCCGGACACGCCCAACACCGCGCAGCTGGACACCGATGAGGACGGCGTCGGCAACGCTTGTGATGAGTGCCCGCTGGACCCGCTGGACGACGCGGATGGGGACGGACTGTGCGCCATCGACGATCCGTGCCCGGCGGATCCCAACAACGATGAGGATAGCGACGGCTACTGCGGCGACGTGGACAATTGCCCCAAGGTGCCCAACGGCGACGATGCTGACGTGAACACGTGCTTTTTGGTGGCGGACAACGGTGGCGGCGCGGGCGGCGACGACATCCTCACGCTGGTCGACAAGAGCAATCCGGACCCAAAGACAAACGAGACGAACATCGGCGCGGGTACCGGGACGAATACGGTGGAGGCCTGCGCCTTCCATCCGCTGACCGGCAAGCTTTACGCGGCGGACGCAAATCAGCTGGGGACCTTGGACCTGACCACCGGCGTGTTTGTGGCGCTGCCGAACAAATTTGGCAAGGCCAACGACCAGTCCGTGGCCGACGTCGATGGGCTGTCGTTCGACCCCGCTACCGGCGTCCTCTACGGCAGCGTGCGCAAGGTGTCGCCGGATCTGCTGATCCGCATCGACGTGCTCACCGGCCTGGTGACCAAGAGCGCCTTCGGCCCGGGCAAGGACTTTGTCGTGATCGAGAAGAACGGCAAAAACGACGACATCGACGACCTGGCGATCGATCCCACGACGGGCGTGATGTACGCCCTGCAGAACAACAGCGGGACCAAGACGCACATCATCACGGTCAACAAGGACACGGGCGCCACTGAAGTGGTGGGGCCGCTGGTCGAGGACGGCGAGACGATCGACGACATGGAGGGCCTGGGCTTCGACCCGCAGGGGCAGCTGATCGGGACCACGTTCAATGGGCTGTTCAAGGTCGACAAGACGGACGGCTCGGCGGTGCTCCACGCGCTGATCGACAACGGCGGCGACTACGAGTCGGTGGACTGCATCACCAACATCTTGCAGGCGCAGCAGGACAGTGACAACGACGGCAAGGGCGACGTGTGCGACCCCTGCCCGCTGGACCCCGACGACGGCTGTGGCATCGACAACTAACGCAGGCGCAGCGGCTTGTAGCTGCCCAGGCCGATAAAGACCATGTAGACAGGCGACGACGCGTGTGTGAACC
Organism: uncultured Myxococcales bacterium; assembly: GCA_964545715.1. Classification (GTDB taxonomy): domain Bacteria; phylum Myxococcota_A; class UBA9042; genus CAZJHX01. Next base: position 23,431 of record CAZJHX010000014.1, on the reverse strand, counting down.
GGACGACGTACTCGATTCCCGCGCCTATCACAAAGAAGCGCCGGCGGCCGAACCGCACGCCCAGCTCGGCCCACGGCGAGAGCATGCCGAACGAGAACTCGTTGCCGACCCAGCCGAAGTCCAGCGAGTCGATGCCGATGTGGCTGAACGGCGTGACGGCGGAGCGCGGAAACCACGGCGAGAGCAAGCCGCCGCCCAGGCCGATCGCGCCCGATTGCCGGCTGATGTGGCCCCGCACGTCGGCGGTGTAATGCAGCGTCTTGCCCCCGATCCCGGTGTAGATGTGCGCATAACCGCCGCGCTGCTCGGGATCGTCGGGGATCGCGCCCGCGAAGCCCGCTGACGTGGCAAACGTGCACCCGCCGCACGCCGTTGCGACGATCGCCAGCACCGCCATGTGACGCCATCTCATGACCTCAGTTCACCATGCTATGGTCCGCGCCACCATGGCCGAACTGCATACATATGAGGGAAGCTGTCACTGCGGCGCGGTGCGCTTTGTCTTTCGCAGCGAAGAGATCACCGCCGGCAAGCGGTGCAATTGCTCCATCTGCCGCCGAAAAGGCGCGGTGGTCTCGGTGAAATACTACCCGCCGGAAGACTTTGAGTCGGTCGAGGGGCTGGACAAGCTGACCACGTATCAGTTCGGTGACTTGGACGTCTATCACCACTTCTGCAGCACGTGTGGGATCTACCCGTTTCACGACGGGCCGGCCTTTCCGGGCAAGTATCGGGTGAACCTGGGATGCGTTGAGGGCGTCGACGCATTCCAGATCCCTATTGAATTGATCGACGGTCAGTCGTACTAAGTGAGCATGAAGTTGGTTGTACGCACTCCCTTTTTTCTCATCCCGCTAGCGACGGCGAGCCTGATCTTCGGGTGCTCGCCTGACGCCGGCGGCAACGCGGGCAATGAGTCGGATCCAACGGCCGAGACGGACAAAGCGCCTCCAGAAGAGGAGCTGGACCCGCAGGCCGACACCGGCGAAGAAGACCTGACCGAGGCGACGGGCGTCGAGGATCCGGTCGACCCGATCGAGCCCACGCCGGTCTGCGATCCGGGCACCGTGACCTGTCAGGACGGCGTCGTCGTGGCCTGCAAGGGTGACGGGCTGGCCTGGTACGACGTGGAGAGCTGCGACGCGGGCATGGTCTGCAACCCGGACACGGCCTCCTGCACCACAGAGTGCGTTCCGGCCTGCAACGGCAAGCAGTGCGGCGCCAACGGATGCGGCGGCACCTGCGGTGAGTGCGAGGGCGGCGCGCTGTGCAACAAATACGGCCAGTGCGGCAGCCAGGACATGTGCGTGGCGGCCGGCACCGGCATCCAGGTCGGCAGCCAGATCAAGAACGTGCTGTGGAAGGACACGGCCGGGAATCCGGTCGAGCTCCACCAGTACTGCGGCATGAAATCAGCCGTCTTGATGATGGAAACGGCGGGCTGGTGACCGGCTTGTAAGGCGAATTCGCCGGCCGTCCGTGCGATGGCAGAGTTCTACGAGGAACACGATGTCCAAGTGATCATGATCGTTGGCCAGGACAACTTCCAGAACCCCTCGACCCAGGCCTTCGCGGCTCAGTACGAGAAGGACTTCAACACGGGGGACCCGATCCTGACCGTGAACGACCCCAACTTCAACGCGGTGCGCCCCGCGGCTGCCCACTGGACGGGCGGAAACCCGGTCCTGCCGCACTTCATCGTGGTGGACCAGGAGATGAAGATTCATCACTCCGCCGGCGGGCTCATTCAGGCCGCCAACGCGCTGGAGAAGATCACTGGCGTCGCGTTCCCGTTCGAAGAGTAAGACCTACAGGGTTTTGAGCTGCTCGTAGTGGGCGGCGTCCGCGGCGAGCTCGTCCGCTGCCGCGTTGTTGCCCTGCGCGCGGTGAAGAGCGGCCAGCGCCTTGAGCGTCTCGGCCAGGCCGCTGAGGTCGCCGTTGACCGACTGACTGGTCCGCGCCTTGTTCAGCAGCGACCGGGCCTGGTCGTATTCCTGTCGGGCCAGCGCCAGCTTACCGGCCCGACGCAGGCTGTTGCCCTCGGCGAGCGTGTCGCCTGCCATCACCGCTGCTTCTGACGCCGCGCGAAAGGAGTCCGTGGCTTCGTCCAGGCGCTGCTCGGCGGCCATCAGCGCGCCCAGCTCGGTGAGGACGTTGACCATCTCGGCGTATTGTTCGGAGGCTTCTGCGGCCTGTATGCGCGCGACCAGCTCGGCTTCGGTGCTCACGTGCCGCCCCTATTTCATCGGGGAGATGCGCGACGGCGCGTTGTGCACCACCTTCGTGTCGGTCAGGTTCGACAAGAAGAGGTCCTGGATCGTGCCCTTCTTCGGCTTGCTGGACAGCAGCGAGTTGGGGCCCTCGAAGTCGGCCGGCGTGATCTTGTTGGGGTCGCGCACTCGGGAGGGGTTGTAGCCCATGCGCGTGGCGAAGTCGGCCCAGTTGCCCCTGACCATGGTGAAGACCTGGCCCTTGGGCAGCCCGATCTCGCCCTCGCCGATGGCGCCGAACTCGGCTTTCATCTGGTCGAAGAGCGGCTGCGCGCCGACCTGCTCCTGGGTGACGATCATCATGTTGGCGCGATGTGCCAGGCTCTGGCGCTCTGCCAGCGCCTTGCCGCTCTCGGTGGCGTTGAGCGGCGACGCGGCCTTGTCCGACAGCGCCTTCACTTTGCCGTACAGCTCGAAGCCCGCGGACAGCAGCCCGTTGGGATCGACCGACTTGCCGTCCACCTTGGCGCTGAACGTCATCTTGCCAGGGACGCCGTTGGAGGCGCTGTTGGCCGCGTTCAAGAACGACGAGTAAACGGGCGCCATGGCCTGGTAGATGGCGCGGTTGCCGATGGACAGGTTCTTGAAGATTTTCTTCAGCGCGCGAATCACGCCGGGAATGGCGCCGACCAGCAGCGTCAGGAACGCGGCGATCTCGGCGGCCTGCTCGATCTTCTTCCACGGCCAGTCCAGGCTGCTGACGAGATCGACGGCCGACTTGGCGGTATCGCGCAGCATCTTGGGCGAGATCCCCGCCTTCTGCAGCGCCAGCTTGACGCCCATGCCGATCAGACCGGGGGCGGTCGTCAGCGCGTAGACGCGCGACAGGATGTTGCCCACATCCGGCAGCTTCCTCAGCAGCGTGCCCATGCTCAGAGACAGCATGGCGTTCAAAATCGTAAACGCCTCGTTCATGGTGCGCAGCGCCGCTTCCATGTTGCGCAGGTGGTCGCCGACACCGCGGGAGGCATGCTGGCCGTAGGTGAGCCAGTTGGAGATGGTCGGCTGGCCCAGATACTGGGTCATGGCGCCGTCGAACTGGTTGTAGCTCTGGTTGATGACGTCGTTGCGGCTCACCACGTTCTTGATGCGCGCGATGTTCGCGACTTTGGGCACCGAGATGCTCACCGGATTGGCAAACGTCAGAGCGTCCGCGCTGGGGTCGGCGGCGTGCGGACCGGGCGCCGGATTGGGGTCCTTCTCGCCCTCTTTGTTCATCTGGATGAGGTTGCCGCCGGGGCGCAACGCCTGCGCCTGGGCGTTGTAGCCACCCTGGCCGGGTTGCAGCGCGCGTCGTTGCACGTCGTATGGTTGGCCCGCGAGCTGGACGGCTGTATTGCTGCGTGGCGCGGGCGTGGGGCCGTCCGTCGCCTTCTGAGCTTCAGCCTTGCGAGTGGTGGTTTTTGGTTCGCCCATAATCGGCTCCCTTGTACCGTTTTTGGGACATTTTTTCCAGGTGTATCTACGTCGTCTGACCGATGCGCGTCGTTGTGTCCCGGGCTATGTTCATGGGATCGTAGTTTCGGTGGCGACCTTCAGTTACAGCAGCTCAGTCGGAGTCGGCGCGCAGCAGGCGTGTGCCTGGCACGGCAGACCCGGTGGCTTCGAGCGGCTGGTACCGCCCTGGGAGAATCTGCGGGTCGCCGCGCGCACCGGCGGAGTCGAGGACGGCAGCCGGTGGGACCTGAAGCTGTCGCGCTGGCCGCTGACGCTGACCTGGGTGGCGGAGCATCGCGACTGCCACGAGCTGGGCTTCAAAGACGTCCAGCTGGCCGGGCCGTTCTCCCGCTGGGAGCACACGCATCGCTTTGTGCCCGATGGCGACGGCTGCACCCTGGACGACAGCATCGAATACGACCTGCCGCTGGGCGGTCTTGGCGCGCTGGTCGCCGGGGGATACGTTCAGCGCAATCTGCAGCGCACCTTTCGATGGCGGCACACCCGGGTCGCGCATGATCTGCTGCGCCATGCCGCCGTGGACGCCGAGCCTGCCGACGTCGTGATCAGCGGCGCGTCGGGCCTCATCGGGCAGGCGCTGACCGCGTTTCTGACTGCCGGTGGCCACCGCGTGCGCCGGCTGGTTCGCCGTCAGCCCGGCGAGGATGAGATCGCCTGGGATCCGGCCCGCGGCGAGATCGACGCGGCAGCGCTGGAGGGCGCCCACATCGTCATCCACCTGGCCGGTGCGCCCGTGGCCGGAGGACGCTGGACCGACGCGCGCAAGCGCCTGATCATGGACAGCCGAGTCGATGGCACCACCGTCCTGAGCACTGCGCTGGCCGGGCTGACAAACAAGCCGCACACGTTGATCTCAGCCTCGGCGATCGGCTTCTACGGCGACTGTGGGGATGAGCCAGTGGACGAGACGGCCCCCCAGGGCGGCGGCTTTCTGGCCGACGTCTGCGGCCGGTGGGAGCAGGCGTCTCAACCTGCTCGGGACGCCGGTATCCGGGTCGCCAACGCCCGCATTGGAGTCGCCTTGTCGCAGCGTAGCGGGGCGTTAGCGGAGATGCTGCCGCCGTTTCGCATGGGCGTGGGCGCCGTGGCGGGCGACGGTCGCCCGTGGCTGTCCTGGGTCGCGCTGGATGACGTGCTCGGAGCGCTGCACCACGCCGCCTTCACGCCCGCGCTGGTCGGGCCTTTCAACATCGTGTCACCCAACGCACAGACGCACGAGGGCTTCGCCAAGACCCTGGGGCGGGTGCTGCGTCGCCCCGTGTTCGTGCCGCTACCCAAAGCCGCGGTCCGCCTGATCTTCGGCGAGCTCGGGCAGGAGACGCTGCTCCAGGGCGCGCGTGTGCAGCCCGCGGCGTTGCAGCGCACCGGCTTCGAGTTTCGGTTTCCCGACTTGGAGGAGACACTTCGAGTCGAGCTGGGGCGGGTGCGCTGATGCGCCGTCTGGTCGTCGTTTTGGTGGTGTTTGTCGCGGTCGACGGCCGGGCCGACGAGCGCTGCGTCCCGGTGGAGAGCGCGGTCCGAAAGCCGGTGCTGCACCAGGTTGGCTCCGACGGCTGCGCCAGGCGTCTGCCGTCCGAGCAGCAGGTCGACATCCGCAGCCTGACGTTTTGTGGTGAGGTCACCCGATGCGGCGCCCGCTTCGCGCTGGTGCGCATCGCAGGTGGGACCGATGAGTGGCTTGTCCCGCGCCGCCACGTGCGCGGGATCAAGGTGCCGGGCAAGCTGCCGGCGGACCCGGTGGAGACGCGGCATGCGTGCGCCGAGGCGGTCGCGGGGGAGGGGGGCGCCATCGCGTTTGTGCTGCGCTCGCCAGTAGAGCCGCCGTACGTGATCCAGTCCGTCGTGAGGCTGGAGCGCGACACGCCGCTGCTCCTGTGTGGCGGGCTGGGACGTCTGGCCATCGCCCGCTCGCCAGCGCAACAGCTGCTGGTGTCGCCCGCCGGGCTCGACGTGCGCTGTGACAAGCGTGACATCACATATGGCGCTGCCGGCGGGGTGTTCTGTTATGAGCGCTTCTATGAGGCCGTCCCGCGGGCCCTCACGCCCATGTTCGGGCGAGACCCGCTGCGCAACAACGCGATTCAGCCCATGGCCTGGCTGCCGGCCGGGGCGCGCGTCACCGTCGAGGGTTTTGACGCGACCAGCCGCCGAAAGGGCTGGTTTCGGGTCAGCTACGCCGGCCAGTCGGGGTGGGTTGCGGGGTCGAAGCTGACGGTGGACGGGAAGCTGCGCCGGCGCGAGCCCATCGTGGCGGGAACGCAGTGCGCCGATGAGCGGCTTCAGGTGCGCGTCGTGTGCAAGCCGCGGCCTGAGGGAGAGCGTCTGGGACGAGCGCTGATCCGCCACCTGCCTGTCGGGCTCGAGCTGCCGGCAGAGCGCGTGGGCGACGCGTTTCGGCTGGACTTTCTGGGCAACCAGGTCGATGTGGCGGCGTTTGACGGCTGTGTGGTGGATACCGGTGTGAAGCTGGGCGGCCGCTTTCCACTGCCCGAGGTTAAGGCGCCGGCGGGCGCAAACGATCGCTGCACACGAGTCGATTTACCGGCCCTGCGGCGCAAGGAGCATCTCGGCGATGTTTTTGATGCAAACACGCCGTTTGCCGAGGGCGTCAAGCGCGTGGCGGAGCTGGCGCGAATGGGCGCCGACCAGCGCGAGCTGCTGCAAGAGGTGCGACAGGCCGGCACCTCGGGGAGCCTGCACGGCCAGGAGATCGATGCTCTGCTGACTCAGGGGGTGCCCGATACGATCGTGGCCGCGATCATGGGTGGGGTGGAGGCGCGCGGCGCGTCGATGGTGGATGAGGCGCGGCGGCGGCTGGAGGTCTTTTTGGCGCTGTCTCGGCGTGGGGCCAGCCCGACGCGCAGCGAGCCGTGCGACTTTTGCGTGACGGATCAGCCGGCGCAGACGGGGCGTTACGCGGCGTTTACGGAGCAGCTGCGGCTGACCGGGGGCGTGAAGAGCGTCCTCGCGCTGGGGGATCCGGTGGCTTGGCTCGGACGTCTGCGGATCAGCAGCGCGGAGATCGGGTTCGGTCCGGGCGTGCGGGCCCTGCTACGGCCGGTTTGTTACGGCGCCAAGCCGACCGCCGCCGGCGATCTCGCGTGTTTTCTGTTGGGGCGCCTGCTGGCGGACGCCGGAGAGCGTGTGGCGGCCCGTCAGGCCTATGCGCGCGTGTCGCAGGCGTGCCCGTCCGTGTACGTGAGGGCTCGATATGCGCACATAATGGCGTCGCTGAGTCCTCAGCCGGGTCCGGCCTGCAAGCGTCTGGAATCGGTCGATACGGGTCGGCTGGAGAAGGCGGCCGCCCAGCTTCTGGCGCTGCCCGCGACGGCCTGGCGCGCGCTGGCGGCGGACCCGGGCTTATACGGCGCGTGGATGCTGCAGCTGGGGCGCCTGCTGTTTCACACGGGCGCTACGGGGACCGCGTTTTCCATCTACGACGGCCTGGCCACCGCCCGCGTGGGTGGGGTAGAGGTGCCGCCGCTGGAGCGCGTGATGATGGCCTACGCGGCGCACGGTCCCGCAGCAGCGCTGACGGCGGCGCGGCGGACGACCGATCCGGCCACGCGCGACGGGGGCCAGTGGACGCCGGACTACGCTCTGCTGCGCGCGCAGGTGGCGCTGGAGAACTGCCGCTTTCGAGAGTTTGGCGCGTGGACGCAGACGGCGCTGCGCTCGGCCGGGGTCGTGCGCAAGTTCGTCCAGACCAACTACGACGCACCGTACAAGACGCTGCGCACCGAGCTGTGTTCGGGGGCGGGGGCCGTGTCCCGGGCGTCGCTGCTGACGGCGGACGCGGACGTGGTCTGTGATCGGCTGGACCGGCTGCAGTGGGAGCGGCAGGTCTTCGGCGCTCGCGTCGCCCGGGAGACGGCGGCCAACCCCAAGCTGGGGGCGCGTCTTGTGGCGTGGCGAGACCGGCTGAGCGGCCGCTGCAAGCGGGAGGTTCAGCGCAGCGTCGAGGCCGCAGGCTGCCGGTTGGACCGATACGGGCGGGATGTATTGCAGCTCGAGGTGGACCTGGCGGTGGCCACCAACGCCGAGCTGCAGCGACTGCTGGAGGTGACCCGCAGCCTGAGCGCGTCGGGGCTGGGACCCAGCATCGGGCAGGCGGTGGCGCAGATCACGAGGGCGCCGTCCTCCGAGCGGGCGGGCCTGGTCAAGCTTCTGCGGGGGCTGCCGCTCACGCTGGCCCAGGTGACGGCGCGGCAGAGGCAGGCGCTGCGCAAGGTCGCGATGCCGGTCGAGACGTTACCGCCGCCCACGACCACGCCCGGGCTGACGGCCGACTGCCCCAAGGTCGCGCGTCCCGGGACCTCTGCCGCGGCTGACCAGACCGTGGATGCGTCGTACTCTTTGGCGGAGTTTCGGACGTCCCTGTTCGACGGGGCCCCCCGATTGCTCGGATGTCTGAGCCACCTCGCAAAATCGGCGCAACCCCGCTTTCGGCTGTTTGTGAATGTGGTGCCTGCGTATCGGTTCATTCCGGACTGGGCGCTGGACCATCTGGCCGCTCAGGGCATGGACACCGACCGCGTCGAGTGGCTGCGGGGCCGTCGGCTGGAGGCGGGCGCCGAGCGTGGTCTGTGCGTCGATCAGCTGAGAGCGGCAGCCCCCAAAATGACTTCTGTGGCAAGATAGCGCTGATATGGGCGAGTACGAAAACACGACTGCTTCTCCTACGACGACGACATCGTCCGCCGTGCCGACCACCGCCGGCCGGGGCTCGGCGGAGCTTGGCGCGCTGTCCTACGACGAGGCGTCTGCAGCGCTGAGCCCGACCGGTCACCCGCATTTCATCGAGATGAACAAGGAGATGCGGCGTGAGATCGAGGACATGTTTCCAGGGTTGAACGAGTCGAACTGGGCGTGCCTGGAGTGGAAGGACAACGGCGCCTACAACTGCTTTGCGTGGGCGCTGGGCATCACCGATCGGCACGTGAAGGGCTTTCCCGACGTCAACCCCAACGGCGGCCCGTCACTGGAAGATTGGGACCGCTACATGGCCGGCCAGGGCTACGGCAGCGTCACGGCGGGCATGAACACGGGCGCCGACATTCTGCTGTACAGCACGGGCGATCTCCCGGAGCACGCTGCGCGCAAGAGCGATCTGCCGCTGCCCGCGGGCGGGGCGGTGTTTACCAGCAAGCTGGGCCCGGGCCAGCTCATCGCGCACACCCCCACCGGGCTGGAGGGCGGCTCTTACGGCAGCGTGATCCGCAGCTACTCCGCCGGTTGATCCGTCAGGTTCGCAAACGTGGCCACGGTCGCCAAAATGGCGCGGCTGATCTGCAGGTGCAGGCCCAGGTTGAGCGTGTCGATCGTGTCGGTGGACGAGTGATAGTTGGGGTTCAGCGTCGGCTCGTCGGCCCCAGGCACGTACTCTTCGATGGCGAACAGCGCGGCGTATCCTCCTGACCAGAAGGATCCCTCGTCGCCTCACCCACAGTGGTCGTCGATGTGCTTGACGACTTCGAGATCCGTCCACTGCTCTACGATGGTGGCCATGGCCTCCACCAGATACCCGTATTGGGGCTTGGTCGCGAGGTCCAGGTCCTCGTCGTCGGGCCCGTAGGCGATCATGTCCACGTTGATGTAGGCCAGCACCTGCTCGGGCGGCAGCTCGGTCTTCAACGTCTTGACGTACTCCTCGGACCCCACGGTGCCGAGCTCCTCGTTGGAGAAGAAGAGCAGCCGGACGCTGCGCTTGGGTGCACACCCGGCCAGCGCTCGAGCGGTCTCCATCAGCGTGGCCACGCCCGAGGCGTCGTCGTCCGCGCCGGGGGAGTCGACCATGGACTTCTCGCTGGTCGAGTCGACGTGGGCGCCCGCCAGCACGTACTCCTCGGGCAGCTCCGATCCGGCCAGCGTCACCTCCACGTTGTGCCAGTAGTTGCCGAACATCGTGTACTCGTGGCGGGTGATGGTCAGCCCGTCCAGCCCGCTGAGCTGCTCCTCGATGTAGTCCGCGGCCGTGTGCTGCGACTCCCAGGTGGCGCGCTCCCCAAGCCCCACCAGAAACTGCATGTCGGCCAGCATTCGGTCCGGCGACATGCGGTCTAAAAGGGCGTCGCTGGCCAGGCAGGGGTCGGGTTCGGGCTCCGGCGGGGGGACGTCCTCGGGCGGTGCGGGCGCCACATCCGGCGCGGCGTCCGTGGTCTTGGCCACGTCGGCGACGTCGGCGACGTCATCGGTCTCTTGAATGTCGGGCGGGTCGCCGGGGACCGCCGACGGGGTCCCACAACTCGCCATCGTGAGCATCAAAACCGCACACCACCACTTCACCATCGCGTCGTCTCCACACAGCACGTGCGCCCCCACGCTATAGGGCTGCTGCGCTTGACGGGGGCGCGCGACGCGCGAAGCTGATCCCGATCAACGGTTTGCGGTACCCCGCCGCCTAAAATCGGTGGTGATGACCCTTTCGACTTCAGCCATCCGGCGCGTGGTCTTGGCCTGCCTGGTGGCCGGCGCGTGCAGTACACCTGCTCCGACGCCGCCGCCGCAGCCCGATCCCGAGTCCCCGGACGCTGTGGTAGCGCCCGATGCACCGCCTTGCGTGCCGGCCGAAGGCGCCCCCCTTTGCGACGAGGTCGTCGTCGATGCCGGGCCGTTCTGGATGGGCTGCAACGAGACGCTGGACGCCCAGTGCGGTCACGAGGAGTACCCGCAGCACGAGGTGTCTCTGAGCGCCTTTGCCATCAGCAAGACGGAGGTGACGGTCGCGCAGTTCGCGCAGTGCGTGGCTGCGGGCGCGTGCGAGACGCCGGAGCAGAACGACGACCTGTGCACTTGGAGCAAGTCGGCCCAGGACCAGCATCCGGTCAACTGCGTGCGCTGGTCTCAGGCCGCCGCATATTGCCAGTGGGCGGGCGGCAGGCTTCCCACCGAAGCCGAGTGGGAGAAGGCGGCGCGAGGCACGGACGGCGCGGTATACCCCTGGGGCGCGGACCCGCCGAGCTGCAAGCTGGTCAACTATTGGTCGTGTGACGGCACCCTGGACCCGGTCGGCAGCCACCCGGACGGCGCCAGCCCGTACGGCGCCCTGGACATGGCCGGCAACGTCTGGGAGTGGACGGCCGACTGGTATGAGGCGGGCTACTACGACTCGAGCCCCGCCGTCAGCCCACTCGGACCCGACGCCGGCGAGGGCCGCACAATCCGAGGCGGCAGCTTTCTGTTTTATGAGGGCGACGGCCAGCGCACCTCGATTCGGGGCGACGTGGAGCCCGACGCCGCCTGGCATGCGCTGGGCTTTCGCTGCGTGCGCTCGCTGTAAGCCGGCGCCGGTTCGATGTGGCATCATCGCCCGTCAGCACGCTCGAAATCGGGGAGATGACCTCTGAGAACGATTGGTTTTGCACTGTGTCTTTGTCTCGGCTCCGCCTGCGCGGCCGACGACGCAGATCTCACAGGGGGCGCGGACACCGCGGACGTGACGGGCGCCACCGACGCCTCTGCGGACGACGTCACCGAGGCTGAGGACACGCCTGAGGCGCCCGATGGCGAGGATACCCCGGACACCTCGGTACCGCTCAGTCCGCGATCGCTCGTGATCGCGCTCGACGGGGTGCGGCCTGACGCGATGGCCCAGGCAGCGACTCCCACGCTGGACGCGCTGATCGGCGGCACGCTGTGGCCCGGCTATCATGGCGCCTACACCCCAACGGCTCAAAACCTGACGGACGCGGACACCGTGAGCGGCCCCAACCACGCGGCCATCATGACCGGCGCAACAGGCAGCCAACACGGCGTGACCGGCAACCACGACGTCTGGATGGGCGACTTCGACACGTACCCGCACTACCTGAGCCTCCTCGAAACCGCCGACCCGGACACCTCCACCGCGTGTTTGTTCACCTGGTTTACGGACGCTGAGATCCCCAGCGGCGCGGACTTCATAAAGAACGCGTCGGACCAGGACAACGTCGACGCCCTCGCCGACGTGCTGGCCACCGATGTCGACGCCGTCTTTCTCTTTTTGGATGATCCGGATCACGCGGGCCACAGCCACGGCTTTGAGCCCGGGGTCGGTCCCTACCTCGAGGAGCTGGCGTCCGTCGACGCGCAGATCGGGACGCTGCTTGCCACGATCGCCGCCCGGCCGACGTTTGCTCAGGAGAGCTGGCAGATTGTCATCACCTCCGACCACGGGGGTTACCACGGTGGGCACGGCGGCGGCAGCGCGCCCGAACACACCATCCCGTTTCTGGTGGCGGGCCGCGATGTACTCCAAGGCCGGCTGCCGTCCGGGACCCGCATTTTTGATGTAACGCCGACCGTCCTCGACCACATGGGCGTGCCTATCCCCGAGTTGTTGACCGGATCGGTGCGCGGCGACACGGTCACAGCGCCCGACGTCGCAGACCTTACCGAGGGTCTTGCGGTCTACTATCGCTTTGACGGCGACCTCTCCGACAGCTCGGGAGCCGAGCTTCATGCCACCATCGGGGCCAACGCGGACGTCGCGCCGACCGTTATGGCAGGCGGCGGCAAGTTTGGCGGCCACCTGAAAGTCGACGATCCGGGTGGCGACGGCGCCAGTTATGTCTCACTGGGCACGCCGCCGGCGCTCGATATGGGGGCCGACCAGCCGTTTTCAGTGACCCTGTGGTTTCGGTCGCACGGCACGCAGGGGGGCGATCCGGTCATTGTTGGCAACAAGGACTGGGACTCCGGGTTCAACGCCGGCTGGGTCATGCTGGCCAACGAGGGCGGCGACAACTCGTTTGGCGCCAACTTCGGCAGTGGCGCGGACGCCCGCGTGGACCTGGAGGACATCGACTACACCGACACGCAGTGGTGGTTTTTGGGCGTGACGTACGATCCCGAGGGGCTGGCGCTCATGGTCGCAGGGGATGCTGGAGGCGTGATGCGCTGGATGGCGCTGGAGACAGCCGCGCTCGACTCGCTGGTCTCCACATATCCACTCAATATCGGGCAGGACGGCACCGGCGCGTACCCGCACAACCTGGCGGCTGACCTGGACGACCTGGCGATCTGGCGGCGCGCCTTGTCGATGGACGAGCTCAACGTCCTCTACTCGGACGGCGTTGGGGCGCCTGTCGTGCCGTAACTGTGCGCCCGACCGACGCTCAGGGCAGGTGTTCCAGCACGTAGTCGAAGGCGCGCTGCGCGGCAAACATCGCCTCCAGCGGGCCCCATCTCGGGCCGTTGAGGTCCTGCAGCTCTTTGGCCACCGCGTCGCCGGCCGGCGTACCCGTCTTTGCGGCGCCAAGCCGATCTAGCAGCGCGCGCTGCCACGGTCGCTCGGACAGGAAGGCCTCGCGCAGGATCCAGCTGCGCACCTCCTCAGCCTTGGCTTTGCCGCCGCCGCTCGCGACGGCCGGGGCCAGCCGGCGCCACACCGCGATGCTGCTGTCCAGGTTGCCGCTGCTCATGTGCTGGATCGCCGCTCGCGCCTGTTTTAGCTGCGCGGCCTCCAGTCCCGTGGGCTGCTTGTTGGCGCGGCCCGCGGCGACTCCGCTGGCGTGCCAGTACGCCGCGTTCTTGGCCATCCGCTCGGGTCGGCCGTCACCGTCCCGGATGGGCAGATCGGCCAGCGCTTTGGGGGTCGGCCAGCGCCCGCTTGTGTAGTCCAGGGCATCGAGCAGCTCCTTGGACAGCGGCCTGGCCAGCGCCACCTTTCGGTACAGGACCCGCCGGTCACGTCCGAGCAGGTAGACCGAGTGCAGCGCCAGCTCATCCACCTCCGGATTGCGCAGCCCGTATCGCGAGATCACCTTCAGGTCCGGGTCGCTCAGCAGGGGGAACGTAATGCCCAGCTTGTGGGCAAAGCCCGCACTCAAGGCCGTGGAGTCCACGCTGACCGCCAAGATCGACGCTCCGCGCTTTTGAAACAGCGCGGTGTTGCTCACCAGCTCGCCGAGCTGGTCGTTGCACGCGGGTCACCAATGGCCGCGGTAGAAAACCAGGACGACTTCTCCGCGCTTTGCGATCTCTGACAGCGTCACCCTGGACTCGTCAGCTGCGAGCAGCGTGAAGTCCGGGGCCACGGCGCCGACCTCGATGGCTTTGGGCGCGCGCGGGTTGGCGCCGTATTCATTGCTGGTGATCGGCAAGATGGGCGCTCCGCGAACGGCGCGCGCTTTGGGCGGCGGCGGCTTGGCCAACGCCGGCATAGCCAGCGCGATCAGGCTCGGAAGGACAACCGCTAGACGCATGTATGGACCTCTCTCAGGGGTTTGCGTGCCGGTCCGCGACGAAGGCCCCGGTGACCTTGCGAAACAGGCGCGCAATGGCCTTGTCGGTGAGTCGCGCTCCGTCGAAATCGGCCGTTTTGAGACAAGTCGTCCGCCACCCCGGATTTGTTACAAGCAGGCGCTTGGATCCGCGCACCACCACCAGGTCGCCGCCCTCCAGCGTGTCGCGGCCGCCGTATTTCAGGCCGCGCAGGGCCCGGTGCGCGTCCTTGCAGCGAAATCTGCGCGCCTTGGAGAACAGCGCCTTTTGAATGCTCGTCACCTGCTCCGCGGTGAGGTTGGCGCGCCGCACCCGGGCGCACTCCTGCTTGGAGGCGTGGTCGATCAAGGCGCCTACCACGGGATCTTGAGCGCCCATAGTGAGGTTGAGCGAGCGTTTGGTCCCCGCCCGCAGCACGTCCAGCTTCATGCGCGTGCCGGGCGCGGCTTTACGAAACAGGTCGGCCAGCACGTCGTGGCTGCGCACGGTCTTGCCGCCGGCCGCGGTGATGACGTCCTTGACCAGCAGGCCGGCGCGGGCCGCTGGGCTGTCGTTGCTGACACGCCGGACGCGCACGCCGTCCTTGCCGGAGACGAAGCTGATCCCGACCCAGCTGTCCTTGGACTCCAGCGCGTCCAGCAGTTGAGCGTGATCGAGCCAGGGCGGCGCCTTCAGGTCGAAAAATACAAACGAGATCGGGCAGGGATCGCCGGCCAGCGCCGGGGGACTGACGGTCAGGCACACGAGCAACAGGAGGGTTTGGAGTTGGCGTGTCATGCTCGGCACCATACCGCTCATAAGCGTGGTCTGCTCGAGTTCAGCGGCTGAACGCGTCGCCCTCCAATTCATCGGGGTGCGCCAAAAGCCCCCTGGCGACGGTGGCGATATCCAGCGTTGAGCGCCACGCCACCAGCACCAGCCCGACGATCTTCGCGCGTGGTACGACCGTCCACACGCTGTCCTCGCCGACGATCCGCTCACGGGCGACGAACACGGCATCCGCCGGCACCGTGATCGGCGCACGGCTCTGCGTGCTGAGAGCCTTGACGCGGGATGCAACGCTCAGTGGCTTGCCGTTGATCTCTATGGTCCCATCGGCGATCGCCACGGTCTCGCCCGGCAGCCCGATGATACGGCCGATGCGGACCTGGTCTCGGCCCCGATAGTGGATTGCATCACCGCGCTCCGGCTCACTGAAGAGGTACGCGAGCACCGATCCGAAGGACCGGGTGCCCTCCTCGCCGACGGACGGCATACCCGGGCCGATCGGTGCCTGCGAGACCAGCAAGAAGATGGCCAGCAACGTGATCAGTGCGTACATCCAGCCCCCTGCCAGTTGGGCGGCGAATGACGCGATAGATGGACGCTCGCCGGCCGGTGTATCTCCGTATTGGAGGTGGTAGAGCCCGAAACCGCAGAACAACAACCAGAGCATCATAGCCGCGGCGCTGAGCGGCCCGGTTGGCACGTGGAAGGTCGTTGCGACCCACAAGACAGTGTCGCCCCAAGCGCGTATCAACCAAACAATTGCAAGTACTACTGCCGCGATGAGGCCCCACGTGATGACGCGGCCCATCACAGAAACAGCCACGCGACGGCCAGCGTGGCGCCCAAGATGGCCGTGACCACCACAGCCGCCGGCAGGGCGCCGCGCAGCGCCTCCGCGATCACGGGTCTCGGCAGTGGGCAGCCTGCGACTCCGAGGTCGCGCAGCGCTGCCCAGGCCGTCAACCGAAGCCGGATCGCCCGATCGGACCCGGCGAGTACATCCTGCAGTACACGGGTGGCGAACTCGACGTACTCCTCGCGGCTCGCCGCCAGGCTCTGCAGCTCCCGGATCGCTCGATGAGCCGCCGCATGGTCGGAGGACTGGCGGGCGATCCGCGCGAGCCACGCCGCAGCCTGCTCTATCACGTCCGGTTGCGCCTCAACGCCATGCAATACCGGCACGAGTACCCGCACCAACTCGATGTCGGGGATGTTGTTGTCCTCGTCCGGCCCCAGTAGCTGCAGCACACTGCGCGGGCTGGGCGTCCACGCGAGCTCCAACGCGCGCTTGATGCGCTTGGAGACTCTGGCGTTGTCCGCCACTTCGGCTTTGAGCGCGTCGATCCGGGCCGCGCCCTCCGGACCCGTCTCCCGCAGGATCTCCAGCGCTGGGATGAGACGGTTGCGCACAAGCGCGTCCTCCAGGTGCTCCGTCGCCTCACGGGCATACCCGGAGGTCGCATCGAACAGCCGCTCCATCGCCAGGGCGATGCTGGACAAAAACGTGGCCGTCGCCAGGATCGCGCCCCACGGCGAGTGACTGAGCCCGAGCACCAGCACGATCGGTAGCGCCGCCAGGAGCGCGACGCGGACCTTCGGCTCCTGCCCCGCAATACTGGACCGCCAGACCCCGGCCGCCCCCCAACCGCCCGCAGCGATGACGGCGACAGCCAGGGCCCACATCCCGCCTGGATTGTCGGCGAGAGCCGGGCCCGCCGTTGTTACGATCCAGGGCTTGAGCGGTTGCCAGGAGGAGGTCGCTGACGCCACCACCACGATCGCGGCGCCGGTCATCAGCGCTACATTGGCCGCATCGTCGGGGAGCAGAGTCAGGCGTCGGACGCGCATGCGCGCCCACTGCGTCAAGCGCTCGACGAAGCCGTCCGGCAGCTTCTCCGCGTTGCGAATGCACATGGCCGCGAGCCGCCGTGAGGATCGGCTCGACCAGAGCGTCTCTATCAACTCCGACGCCTGCTCAGGCGAGAGCAGGCCGGCCATTTGGGCGGTGATGTTGAAGTGCGTGCGCTGGTCGAGCAGCTGCCGAAACATCTTGCTGTTCAAAGGGGCCCGCTGCGCCTCGCGCTCCGATGCCCACTTTCGTGCCAGCGCGCGCGCCACAAAGTACTCCTGATAGGGCTGCTTGGCGAAGCCGAACCACATATATCGCCGCTCCACGAGCAGCGCGTCGTCGAACAGCAACTCGTGGAGGAGCAGCTCAGCGTCCGTGGTGGACCGCCCGTGGTCGGACATGGACGCGCGGATCAGCGTCAGGACATCCGGGCGAGGCACCTGCAGGCCCTGTCCGGGATCCATCATCTGCATCGCCAGGCGCTCCAAACACTCATACTTGACTTCATCCGGGACCGTGTGGCGGCGTGGCCCGGCCCTGGAGCGCTGGATGCCCATGCGCAGCGCGATCGCCCGGCCCGCCAGCTGCACCCGGCTATGTGGTAGCTGCTTTTCGGTTGCGTAGACGCGGACGATGTCATGCAGCGTGGCGGGATTCTGCGCGAGCCAGAGCATCCGGCTGTAATCGGGCTCCTGCAGCGTCTCCACAAGTGACGCTGCCACATCAAAGGCCTCCAGCACCTCCGCGCCACGGCCGCCCAGGGCGTCTTCAAGGCGCGCTTTCGACTCACGCGCGGACCCCACGCCCGCAACGACTCGAGCCAGTGCTTTTTGGGCTGCGCGCCGTTTCTTCTTGTTCGTGCAGCCCGTCAGCATTTCCAGGATTTCGGCGTAGCCGCCCAACTCTCGAAGTACCAACTCGTTCATGCCCGCCGCGTCCAACTCCAGGATCTCGAGCGGGGCGAACTCGCTGGCGGGCAGCAAAGGCAGGAGATCGTATTCATAGTCGACCTTGCGGCTTGTGAGCACGAACTGGTGCCCTTTGCCCGAGAACGTTCGTACGAAGTCCACCAAATCGGCGATTACCGATGCGCGGTGATCGAGCCCCAGTTCGTTCACGCCGTCCAACACGAAGCAGAAGGGGCCGGTGTCCACCCACGTCTTCAATCGCTCCCAGGTGATCTGAAGCGGCGTTCCCTGGCGAGCCAACACGCGATTCACCTCGCCGGCGAGCAGGCCGAGCACGCGCTGATACGCTGTCGCCCCACCCTCGCTTCGCTGGCTTCTGACCCCGGCCAGCTCGAGATATATCGGCGTCGGCACGGTCTCGTCGTCCGGCCGGTCGACCGCCTGCTGGGCCATCGATCGCACTAGATTCTGGCAGGCAGTGCTCTTGCCGGCCCCGGGATCGCCCAGCACGATCACGGTTTCCGGGCGGGGGCGATCACTTCGGCCCTCCGGCCGCAGAGCGTCGGCGAACCACCAGGCCCCGGGCTCCGATTCCCCTGACGCCGCCGCCCCCTTGTACGTGGCCACACGGATGTCCGTCGTCGTCTTGAGGTTTGTGTATCTGCTGCGCCAGTGATCGAACTGATCCCGCAGCGCGGACAGGTAGCGTGTGCGAAACGTGCCCCAGTGCTTCGTTCGGTCACGCATGTCATCGACATCCCGCACCCAACGCGCCACATCGCGCTCCACTTGATGGAGCAGGTCTCCAAGCGACCCGAAGGGGGCTGTCGTCAGCTCGTGCTGGACCCGACGCCGGAAGGCTGCCTGGCGGTCTTCCGAATGATTCGGGTTGCGGCAGTACATGAGGCACGGCTTGTCCATGACGCGCGCGGTCTCGTACTCAAACTCTGTGTACGACAGGCTCTTTTCGGGCACGATCGAGCCGTAGCGGTCGCCCATAATGCCCACCACCAGATCGACGTCACCAAGCCGCTGTCGAATGTAGTTATCCGGTCGGACGGGTTGCGCCCCGAACTCCTCCATCACGACGCATTCGATCTCGTCGATGGCGGACAGCGCGCTGACTGCCGATTGCCGGAACGCCGCCAGGTCGACGGACGTGGAGCTGACGAACACGCGGTACACGAGGCGTCCAATGTACTCGATGGCAGGCTGTCTCGCTACGGCTCGGTCTGCGGCACCACCACGTTCATCAGCACGCGGTTGATCGTCTCCACATCCAGCGGGCCCGGGCCCGGGCGGGTCGGGTCGTCCGGGTCCAGCAGCGGCGGGTGGGTCGTGCCCGCGACCGGCCAGACCGCGAAGAGCTGGGACGGCATGCCTGGGGGGGCCGGATGGTCGGGGCTGCCGTCGCCGTCGTAGTCGGCCTCGACCAGGCGGTCCAGCCAGTGGATGCGGCCGTCTCCGTCCGTAAACGTGAACTCGCCCGTGCCCAGGCCGACGGCGCGCAGGATCGCCGTCTCGTCGTGAGAGCCGTCGGCTGACGGGTGGCAGCCCTCGCAGTCGCGCGCCTCTTTGCGAATGGTGTGGTGGTGGACGGCGTTGTGCGCGTTGCCGTCGCCGGTCATGCCGTCGCCTGCGGGCAGGGCGGCCGCGTCGATCAGCGACTCGCCGTCCTCGCCGATATGCGAGAAGAAGACCGACGTGCCGACCAGCGGGCTGATCCGACCGCGCGGGTTGAAGCCCATGGCCAGCGCGTCCGCCACCACGCTCATGCCGAAGCTGGAGATGCGACCCCGCCGCTCCTCGCCGGTCAGGCGGCTGGTGTACCACTCGCGGTCATCGCGCACCATGTGGCACCCGTAGCAGTTCAGCGTCCACTGGTTATGGCACGTGAAGCACTCCACACGGCCATCCGCGTCGGCGCCGGTCTCGGTAAAGGTGAAGCCCGCCGGCAGCCCCGGAAACAGCTCGGGCACCTTGGCCGGATCGGCGTCGTTGACCGCTTGTTTCAGCGCCGCGCGGGCCTCGGCGGTGCCCGCATGCAGCTCGCAACCCATCCGAGTTTTGGGGTTGTAAAAGTCGGTACCCGGCACGGTGCGGTGGGTGATCTGCGTGACCTGATGGCGGCGCTCCGAGAAGCGCCCCAGCTGGCGAACGGTGCCGTCGGATTGCACATCGAACACCGGCTTGTTGTGGCCCGTCCCGCCCACGGCGGTCTCGGAGCGTGAGAAGGCGAGGCCCGCGTCGGACTCCAGCGTGGCCAGCTCACCGGGCCGCCCGTGACAGCTCTCGCAGCGCACGTCGATCTCGCCGTCCATGCGCTCGGCCATCTGCTTGTCGCCGTGCGCCTCACGGATGTTGTGGCAGTCGATACACCCCATCCCCTTTTCGGTGTGGATGTCGGGCGGCGTCTCGTCGACGTCGTTGCGGTCGTCCTCGTCCTCGATAAAGAACGGGTACGGCTTGCCGTAGATCTGCAGTCCGCCTTGGTGTTTGACGTAGTTCTCCTGGCCCCACGGCCGATGGTGTTCGGGGTCCTCGACGCCGTGATTAGGGCCGCCGATCAATGTATCGCCCTCCGGCTCGGAGCGCTCGCGAACGCCCTGCGCCAGCAGCGAGCGGCCCAGGTGCGAGATGTGACAGCGGGAGCATTGCTTGTCGTCGATCCGGTTCGTGAAGCGGTGCTTTTGTACGTGTCCCAGCTCCTCTCGGTCCTGGGTCGGATCGGCCGTCTCGGCGCGGCTGGAGTCGCTGGTCAGCATGTGGCAGGCGTTGCACCCCGAGGAGTAGTAGCGCCCGGGCGTGGGTGGGCCGTCCCGGTAGACATGGCACTCCAGGCACAGCTGCTCAAACGCCGGATAGAAGGCCTGCGCGATGGGATCCGTCACGTGGTCCGGCACGTCCGCCGGCAGCTGCTCGACCGCCTTCACCGTGCCAGGAGGCAGTGTGTCGGGCACCCACTCGTCGGTCGCGGCCACCACCCCATATAGGGGTGCCTTTTGCTGGGTGCCGCCGAAGAAGCCGCCGCCGGCCAGCTGGCCGACCAGCGTGGCCCGGTTCAGCAGCAGGCTGTTCTGTGTGACGGTGGTGTGGCAGTTGCCGCCGGCCAGGGTCGAGCTGCCGCAAGTGCGCGCAGCCACGCGGTAGTCGGCCGGATTGAGAAACTGCAGGACCTCGGGCGGCAGCGCGTCGAGGGCGTCCAGCGACGGGTTGACCAGCGGCTGGCTGCCCGCGGTGGACGGGTTGAAGGACACATCCACGGTCACATGCGCCGCCTCTTTGGTCAGCGCGATGGGATCGCCGCCATGACAGTCCACGCAGCGCAGCGGCGGGCCGCCGTAGTGAATCTGCTCCACCTCCTGATGACAGCCGGAGGCCAGGCATCCCTCGGAGGGCGTTGTCGCGACTGGTGGCGCCTCGGCGGGGCTGCACGCCACCGCCACCAGCATCAACCACCAGCCGGCGTGCCTCACGGCGCCGCGTCCTGCGTGAACCACTCGGTGTCGATGCCCCACTCGATGACGACCGCCTGCAGGTTGCAGCCGGATGTGCACGACGTGGCCTTGATCGGCTGGAGCTTGCCGCCGCCGTCTCGATAGGTCCATACGCGCGGCCCGTGGGCGTATGAGGCGCTGTAGTGGGTGCCGCTGACGCCGCGGATAGAGACGGGAGCCTCGAACACGCAACGCAGCTCGTACCAGGTGCTGTAATGCGGCCCGTACTTGTCGTTGACCCCGTCAAACCACGTGCCGGGATCGTCGCAGTACCCCGCGCAGGTCCCGTCCGTGTGGATGGTGCAGGTGAAGTCCTCGCCGTACTTGCCGGTGCTCAGGTCATTGCCGTCGGCGTCAGAGAACACGTAGCCGTAGGTGTCCTCCCAGTGGTCCCCACTGGTCGGCCAGCCCCAGGCGCGCAGGACGTACTCGGTGTGGGCTCCCGCGTCCTCCAACTCATAGCTCACCGAGCCGCTGGTGGCGGTCGCCACGGCGGTGTCGACCTCGCCCCAGATCGGGGTCTCGCGAACCATGATGACGTTCTCGTAGGCCACGTTTGTGTACTTGCCGAGCCTTTGCGGACGGGCGTCCGGGGCGCTCAGCCACGTGAACAGGCCGCTGTCCGAGGCGCAGTAGGAGGCGTTGTGGTAGGCGAAGATCGCGTTGCCGTACTTGGTGTTGCAGTACGCGGCTGAGCCGTCCGGCTGTTGGTAGCCGTCGAACCCGGGCGGCTTGCCGGCCCAGCTGTAGTTCGCCGACGAGCACGGTGCCGCTATGACGTCCACGCAGCCGGTGGAAGACGACGTGTTGCTATCGGCGCTGTAGTCGAACGCCTCGTGCACCAGCAGGTCGGTTATCTGGCCGTTCGTGTCGCGGTTCATCTGGGCCACCTGGGTGTCCCCGCCGGTCAGCGCGTCAAAGACATCCAGCGGCGCGTAATAGCTGACGCCGCTGCTCCACTGATGCGTGCGCCATTCTGCCCAGGTGCCGTCGGTGCCGTAGCCGATCGCAGGGGGCATCGGCTCGTACACCGTGTCCAGCGCGCGCGCGATGACCGTCCAGCCGCCGCCGTTTGTGGTCATGTCGCAGTCGACGACGACCGGCTCGATGGGGCCGTCGTCGTCCGGGTCTATCCAGTAGCGTCCGTCGGTCGCGGCGCTGGCGGCCTGCAGCGTGGCGCAGTCCTTTTCGGCGGTTTCTGGCGTGTTGAGCGGCGCGCTCGGTAAGCGAGGCACATACGTCGTGATTTTGCTCGGCTGGTGTAGCGCGGGAACCTCCACCCGATAGAGCAGGTCGTCCGGCCCGATCGTGAGCGTACCCTTGCCCGCCAGCGACCGCGCGATCCCGGTGACCTCGCCGGCGTCGGACAGGTGGAAGATGGCGCCCGCGGTCGTCTCTGCAAATACGCCGGGATACGCCGTCGCCGCATCGATGCTGACCACCTGCTGCGCCATCTTGGGCAGCGGTGTCACCAGCCCGGTCGCCTTGTCGATGAGGTACACCGAGGTTCCCGCCGCCGCATACAGCCGCTGGTCGGACGTGGTCCCGATGGACACCACCAGGTCCGGCAGCGTCGCGATGACCTCGGCGGCCTCGCCGGGCGCAAACCGCGAGACATCGCCTGGTTTGGTCAGGTTGCCGAAGTAGAAGAAGCCGTCCCAGCCCCACTCCACGTCGGCGGGTCCACACACCTTGTGTTTACCGTTGAGCGTCCAAGGCGTGCAGTTGTTTACGGTCGTCACGACCTGCTTGAGCAAGCCGTCGGCGTCGGCCACGCCCAGTCCCGTGGCGCTTGGGTAGTTGTAGGCGCCCACCACCACGCTGCCGTCCGGGCTGGCCGCGCCGAAGCCCAGATCCCAGTTGGATTCGCCCACGAAGATCGTCTTGGTTCCATCCGGCGCCACCTTGTGAATACTGTCCTGCCCGCTCAAGAACAGCGCGAAGTAGCTGTTGCCCAGGTTGTCGAAAAACAACTCCCAAGCCGACAAGCCCAGCCCATTCAGCGTGTCGATTGGCGCCGGCGGCAGGCCGCACTCCAGCACCGTCGGATCGTTGGGCGCGCAGTCCTGGTCGTCGGGAACGCCGTCCTTGTCGGAGTCTGTCAACGCATCGCACGCGTCGCCCAGTCCGTCCTTGTCCGTGTCCACCTGGTCCGCGTTGGCCGCCTCGGGGCAGTTGTCGCTGTTGTCGCCCACGCCGTCCTTGTCGGTGTCCGCGGTCTCGGCCGGGTCGCTGGGGAAGGCGTCCGCGTCGTTGTTTACGCCGTCGCCATCGAGGTCGTCGTCGCACACGTCACCCAGCTTGTCGTCGTCCAGGTCCGCCTGGTCCGCGTTGCTGAGCTCGGGGCAGTTGTCGCCGTTGTCGCCCACACCGTCTTTGTCATTGTCGGCCGTCTCGGTCGGGTCGTTGGGGAAGGCATCCGCGTTGTCGCCCACGCCGTCCTTGTCGGTGTCCGCGGTCTCGGCCGGGTCGCTGGGG
>CAZJHX010000013.1:0-113644 GCA_964545715.1 uncultured Myxococcales bacterium | reverse complement strand
GTTGTATCGAGCGGCGGCGACGATCGGCGTGCCCCCTGGCGGAAGGCGCACCGCCACAAAGGACTTGACCCCGTAGGAGGCGACCAACAGCGTCGCAGGGAGCGTGCCCAGCGCGTCGAAGAGGCCGCGAAAGAAGCGCACCAGCCGCTTGTGCCGCGCCAGATCATCAAAGATCGCCTGACGAAACGGCTGGCTGTCCTTGAAGGCGACAATGCGGACGGCCCGCAGGAGGCTGAGGTTCACGGCATGTAGGACGCGGCGGGGCGGTGGTTGATCAGCCCATCGATCGCCGCGCGACCCATCGCCATCAGGGACTGCTCGCTGCTGCCGGCCATGTGCGCCGTGCCGATGAAGTTGGGCAGCGTCAGCAGCGGACTGTCGTGTGGCGGCTCGCGATCGTAGACGTCGAAGGCCGCCCCGCGCAGTCGGCCCGTGGACAGCATGCGGTGCAGCGTTGTGGAGTCGATCAGCCCGCCGCGAGCGGTGTTGATCAAGCACGCGTCGCGCCGCAGCAGGCTCAAATGCTCCTCGTCCAGCAGGTTGCTGGTGGAGTCGTCCAGCGGGACATGCAGGGACACCACGTCGGCGCTGCGCAGCAGGTCCCGCAGCGATACCGGGGTCACGTTGTGCGCCTCGTAGAAGTCGGCGTAATCCACGATGTCGTGCGCCAGGATGCGCGGCTGAAACGGCTGCAGCAGGCGGACGACCTCCTTGCCGATGTGGCCGCAGCCGACGATGCCGACCGTGACGGAGCCCAGCTCCCGCCCCCGAATCGCACCCCAGCCGCCGGACGCAACCTTGCGAGCGCTGACGTGGATTCCGCGCAGCAGGTCGATGGCAAATGCCAGCACCAACTCGGCGACTGCACGTCGATTCACGCCGCCCGTCCAGCCCAATTGCACGCCGTGCGACTCCAGCGCCGCGAGGTCGATGCGATCCAGCCCGACGCCGAACTTGGAGATGACCTTTAGATCCGGGAGCTTATCCAGGACCTCGTCGTCGATGGTCTCCAGGGCGACGATCGCCTTCTCAGCGCCGAAGAGAAACTCGACGAGCTCGTCGCCGACCAGCGTCTTGCCGGCATCGTTGAACTTCACGTGAGAGCGCTGCGCCATCAGCATAGCGCGCAGGGTCTTGTCGCGTGAGAACGAGCGCGAGCACACCGCGACCGGGGCCGGATCTTTCAACGGCAGCGCAACATCAGGTAGTTGGAGACGATGTGCAGCAGCACGGTGTGCACGGCCTCAACGGGCCCGTACTCGCCCTTGGTGGACTGCACATGCACGTTGACCGCCGCCAGCTCAGCGACGCCGCCGCCGTCAAACCCCGTGAGCCCCACCGTGACCGCGCCGTTCTCATTGGCGTAGCGGATCGCGTTGACAACGTTGGGCGACGCGCCCGAGGCCGAGATGCCGACCACAACGTCGGCCACGCCAAGGCGCCCCTCCAGCTGCTTCACAAACACGTGGTCGTAGCCGAAGTCGTTGCCGATAGCCGTCATCGTCGAGACGTTGGACGCCAGACTGACCGCGCGAAACGGCACCGCCGAGCGGACCCCGATAGCGAGATCGTTGGCGAAGTGGCAGGCGGTCGCGGCGCTGCCGCCGTTGCCGATCGTGTAGATCGTGCCGCCCGCATCACGCGCCGCCAGCAGCGCGTCGATGAAAGCGCACACGGCGTCGTCGTCGATGTCTCGCAGGATCTCAGATGTATACTCGAGATATCGGCGAGTGAAGGCCTTGGCCGACGACGCCTGCCCGAACAGCTTCTCGATCTCGTTCATGTGATGCCCAACCCAACTACACCTCGACGGCGTAGACGCGCTCTACCAAACGCATCGCCTGCATCGCGTCATGCGATGAGCCGTTCTTTACGGCCACATCTTCCCGGATGCAAGCGACGAACTCGGCAACCTCGTCGCTCCACGACCGATCGACAGTATACACGGAGCGCTGCCCATCGATCTCAATGGTTTCAGGCGCGTAAGCCATGCTGCCCGACAAGATCCCGTCGAGGGTCATCGATCCGCGCTCCATCTCGACGTGCAGGAAGAAGAGGTGGCGGTCGCCGTGGGCCGATGAGTGCAGTGAGGCGCTGGTGCCGCCCGCGGTGTACATCATCACGTATGCGTCGTCCTCAACGCTGAGCCCGAGCGCCTTGCGAGACACGCCGCCGGTGACCTGAACGAACTCCCCGGCCAGCAGCCGCATGATGTCCAACATGTGGATGCCCTGATCCAACAGAATGCCGCCGCCGGCCAGCGCTCGGTCGGCGCGCCAGCCCTCGATGCCCATCTTGATGTAGGCGCCCAGCAGCTTGGTGACGCGACCCAGCTTCCCGGCGCGGACCACCTCCACCGCGCGCTTCACAGAGCCGTGGTGCCGGTGATTGAATCCGTACTGTAGCTTCAGAGCCGGATGCTCGCCCTCCACCTCGCGCACGTCCGCGACTTGAGACACGCTCACGCCGGGTGGCTTTTCGCAGAAGACGTGGCAGCCCGAGCGCAGGCCGGCGATGGTCGCTTCGGCGTTGAGATGGGTGGGCAGGCACACGAACAAGATGTCGGGCGGATCCTCCAGCAAGCGCCGGTAATCCGTGTCTTCACCGTCCACGAAGACCAGGTCGGGGTGCGCTTCGATGACCGCCTGCCGTCGCTTGCCGACCACGCCAAGCCCCGCAACCGCCGCCCGAAGCGGTGGTGGATCAGCGGTCGAGGACATCCAGTCCCAGCCGGCTGGCGGCGTCGATCATGCGAAAGTCCACGCTGTACGCGATAAAAGTGTAGCCCTCGTCGATCCGCTGTTTGAGCGCGGCCGGATCCGGCTCGACCACGTGGATGCCCGCCGCCACGCCCGCGCTCTGGGCCGCCTGCGCGATCCGGCTCATCGCAGCGACGGCGTCGGGATGGTCGAATTGCCCGGCGATACCCATGGACGCGGTCAGGTCATACGGCCCGATCATGCAGCCGCCCACGTCCTCGCTGGCGAAGATCGCATCCAGGTGCGGCAGCGCGTCGGCGTGCTCGATCTGCACGATCAGCTCCACCTCTTCGGCCAGGCGCCGCCGATACGCCTCAAACCCAGGACCGTAGGCCTGCGCCCGCGCCAGCCCCACGCCACGATGGCCCCGCGGTGGGTAATGCATCGCCAGCACGACGCGCTCCACGTCTTCTGCGCTGTTGATCATCGGCACGATCAGTCCGTGCGCCCCGCTGTCCAGCACGCGCTTGATCTGCACGGCATCGTCTTTGGTCGACAGCCGCACGAACCCGCGCTTGCCGCACAGATCGATCACACGCAGCAGCGCTTCGGCCGTCTCCAGCGAGGTCGTGCTGTGCTCCAGATCGACGCACACCCAGTCAAAGCCCGCCTTGCAGACGATCTCCGCGATGGCGGGGCTGCCCAGGGTCAGCCAGGTGCCCAGTCGAACGCTCATCGCGCGTCCTCCAGCTCGCTCATGGACGTCAACACCCGCACACCTTGCGGCGGCGGCGAGAAGCCCCAGCCGACATGCAGATAGTCCATCCCCGCAGCGCGCGCGGCCTCGTAATCGTGGGCCATATCCCCGACGTAGACCGCATCGTCCACGGTGATATCCATCGCAGCGACGGCCGCCAGCAGCGGATCGGGCGCCGGCTTTCCGGGCATGGACCCGTCCGGCGCCACAACCACCTCAAAGACGTCGGGCAGGCACGCCATCATCGCGTGGGTCCGCGTCGGATCCTTGGATGTGACGACGCCCAGGCGTAGACCGCTTTCAGCAAGCGCATCGAGCACACGCGGGACCTCGGCAAAAGGCCGAACCATCGCCAGGTTTGCCAGCGATGCCGCCTTATAGACGTCGATGATCTCGTCCGCCCTGGCGGTCAGTCCAAGCGCCTCCAGGTTGCCGGCCATGGGCCGTCCGATCACGGCGAAGTACTCCTCAAACGTCGCGGCAACCCCAAGCTCGCTGCGCACACGCGACCAGGCGTGCCGCATGTTGGCCCTTGAATCGATCAAGACACCGTCGAGGTCGAAGAGAATCGACGTCTTACCCACCAACATAGTAGCAAAAACCGGGCTGTCGGGTTCTCAGGGGTCCTGTCGGCACAGGAGGAAGTAGTTCTCGGTCTCTTTGCCGTTTTTGATCGCGCGACCGATCGTCACGTGATTGGAGACCCGGCGCAGCATGTCGACCATGTTGGCGTATACGAACCGGCCCAGGCGCGCCTTCTGCGGCATGATCTCGGGCCAACCCTCCGCCTTCTGACCAGGCAGCTTCGTGTAGTCGATGGCCAGCTCATCCCCTTCTTCGCGCGCCACGAAGAAGCCGGGGCCGGTCGCCCAGCGCATGGCCTGCTCGTTGTACCCGGACAGCGACGCGGCGTCGTCGGGCACCCGGCAGAAGCGCTTCTGAAACATGGTGAACATCGGCAGGGAGTTGTGACCCTCGTGGATGACCTCTTTGAGCGTTCCCAGCGACGACGGCACCATGTACTCCAGGTCGACCTTGCCGGTGGCGGCCTTGAAGAGCTGCTGCTGCTGAGCCTTGTTGATGACCCGCACCGCTGCCAGACGATCCTCAGCGCTGGCGTTGTCCAGCCAGGCGGCGATTGCATCCGTGTCCAGCGTATCGGCATTCAGCAGGTCGTTTAGCGCGCTCATCTCGGAAACCCCCTCCTGTCACTAAAGCGGGGGCGATGGTAACGTATCGCGCGTGAGATTGCTCGCCCTGCTCGCCCCGTTCCTGCTGCTGACGACAGCCGCGGCGCAGCAGTTTGTGGACGAGACCAAGGACCGCTTTCCCAACCCCAATCCCAAGGACTACACGCACCAGGTGACGCTGGGTGATGTGGACGGCGACGGCGACCTGGACATCGTCTTCGCCAACGCCAACGCCTACGAAAAGCCGGCGGTCGACGCGACGGTCCATCAAAGCCGCCTC
Organism: uncultured Myxococcales bacterium; assembly: GCA_964545715.1. Lineage (GTDB taxonomy): Bacteria > Myxococcota_A > UBA9042 > CAZJHX01. The sequence continues at coordinate 108,718 of CAZJHX010000013.1, read as the reverse complement.
TATATCAACGACGGCAAGGGCGTCTTCACCGACGAGACGGCCGCCCGCCTGGACCTGGAGCCCGGCTGGTACCGCGACGCCGACCTCGCCGACCTGGACGCCGACAACGATCTGGACTTGATCCTGGCAGGCGCCTTCGGCTTCGGGCCCAAGCTGCTGATCAATGACGGCAAGGGCAACTTCACCGACGAGACCGCCGGACGCGCGCCCGCCTATGACGGGTGGTGGGGGGCCGCAACTGCCGTGGGCGACGTCGACATGGACGGCGACCTGGACCTGTACTTCACCAACGCCGGGACCAAGATGTTCGGGCCCCCGGGCGGCCAGGACCGGCTGTGGATCAATGCGGGCGGCGGCCTGTTTACCGATGAGACCGTCGGGCGCATGCCCGTTCTCAAGACGCGCGCGACCATCCAGGTGCGGTTCTGCGACATCGACAACGACACCGATCTCGATGTGGTCGTGACCAACCGCGACATCAAGAGCAACCTGCTGTTGAACGACAGCAGCGGGCACTTCTCCGACGGCAGCTTTCTGCTTGTCCCCGACGGCAAGCACAGCTACGAGATCCAAGCCGGTGACCTGACCGGCGACTCCTTGATCGACTTGCTGGTCGCCAATGGTCACAAGAGCTCCAGCACCAAGGAGCTTCTGATGATCAACAGCGTCGACGGCGCCAGCACCGGCTTTGTTGACGGCACCGACCTGCTGATGGGCGCGGCCGGGGTCAATCCCAAGGCCGACGACAACGAGACCGAGCTGTTTGACGTGGACGCCGACGGTGACTTTGACGTGATCGTGGCCGCGATCAGCCCCGGCGCCGAGCGGGTGCTGATCAACGACGGCAACGGCTTTTTGACCCTGCAAGAGGGCGCGTTCGGCGCGGTATCCGATGCGACGCTGGACCTGGAGATCGGCGACCTGGACGGCGACGGGCGGGCCGATATCGTCACCGCTCAGGGTGAGAGCGGCTCCTACGAGAACCGCGTGTACATGAACACGGGTCCCAAAGACGACAAGGCGCCGCTGATTACGCACGTCAACGCCGCCGGCCCGCTGGGCGCGTATCTTGGACCGGTCCCGATCGTCGCGCGCGTGTCCGACGCCAACACCAGCGACACGGGGCCCCGCATTCTGGAGGCCACCGTCAACGGCACGCCTATGCGCTGGGCGGGCGGCTCCCTTTTCTGGGGGCTCACGGGCGACGGCCTGATCAAGGAGGCGTTTACCGTCAAAGTGACCGCCACGGATCCGCTGGGCAACGCCAGCACGTCGGGCTCGATCACCATCAGTCCGCGGCACCCATTGGATGTGTTCGAGGACGGCGCCGTCGACGACAAGGACCTCGGGCTGATGGTCGACCACCTCGTCGACAAAGGCGGGCTCGGACCCGAGGGCGACATCGACGGCGACGGCGAGGTCTCACTTTCGGACGCCCAGCTGCTGGCGACCGGCGTGGGCGGGCTGCCGGTGCTGGCGCGCGTGCATCAGGACGCGGCCGGTACGTATGTACTCATCGGCGGCAACTTTGGCGCGGCCCCGACGGTCTCGGCGGCCGGCGCGACATTCACCGTGACGGACAGCGGACCGATCTCGATGCTGGCCACCGCCGACGGCGAGGTCACCGGCAAGCTGACCGTGGACGTGGGCGGCGTGAAGTCCAACGCGCTGGGCCTGGCGGTGAGCAATTGAAAGCGCTCAGCACCATCGTAGCCCTCTCTCTGCTGGTGGCCGTCGGCTGCGGCGACGACGATGAGACCGATCCCACGCTGACCAACCCCTCGATGAGCCTGACGGACGTGCCGTTCACCCCCGACGTGGAGCCCGCCACGACCGGCGACGACACGGGCGATGACACCGGCGACGACACCGGATCAGGCGACACGACGGGCACGGGCACAGGCACCGGCACGGGGGCTGACGACACGGGCACCGACGACACCGGGGGCGACGACGGCCCGCTGATCAGCGATCCGTACGTGCTGAGCTTGAGCACCAAGTCCGGACCGACGGGCGGCGGCACCGAGACGGTGGTGCTGACCGTGGGCTACGTGACCGACTTCCGCGACAGCCTGCCCGACGTGACGTTCGGCGGCGCCCCGGCCACACAGGTGAAGGCGCTGAGCCGCGGAATCGTGCAGGTCACGACGCCGCCCAACGGACCCGGCGGGGCCGACGTGACGGTGGAAGTGGACGGCGAGATCGCGACGCTGCCGGCGGGCTTCACCTACGAAGAGGGGGCTCCCAGCGACTATGTGCTGGTCAGCGTGGACGGGGTCGTCGAGACCGACGGCGTGCCGATCCACCTGCCGGTCAAGGTGGAGGTCTTCGGCGCCGCCAAACCCGCGGCGTTGCTGATCGACCTGAAGATCGATCTGGCCCAGATGCCGCTGGCCGCGCCCACGCCGCTTGTTGGAGACCTGGCCGAGGCTGCGGGCAAAACGCTGACGGTCAACACGGACAAGAACGACGGCGTGCGACTGCTGATCCTGGGCAAGAACCGAAACGTGATCGGCGACGGCTCCGCAGTCACGCTCATCTACAACCTGCCGCCGACCGATGCCTGGTCTTTGACCCCGCTGACGTTGACCGCCAAGGCGGTAGACCCGTTTGGCGTCCCCGTCGAGGTCGTCACGAAGTCTGGCTGGCTCGGGTTGAACGAGGGCAGCGATTAGCGACATCAAAAAGACGCCGTTGACCCATGTGCGTGGACGCGAGCACCTGCGCGGCGATCCGGCCGAAGCCGAGAAGCTGGCCGGGTATCTGCGCGTGGGCGAAGAAGAGGGTCAAGAGGCGGTCAGTGGCCTGCACGCGCTGCATCCGTGGCCCGGTCGGATGCACCCGCTGTGGGCGCGCCGAATCATGGCGGACCTGCCCAAGGACGCGTCGGTGTTGGACCCGTTCTGTGGCGGCGGCACGGTGCTTGTTGAGGCCCGCAAGCTGGGGCTGCACGCGCGCGGCTCGGACATCAACCCGATCGCGGTGCGGCTGGCGCGGTTGAAGTGCATTCCGCACGCGGATCCGCAGGTGGTCGCGTCCGAGGCCGACCGCTGTTTTGAGAAGTGCACCGAGCGCCGCCGAACGCCGTTCTCGGCCCTTGCGCAGGGTGAGACCGCCTTTCCGAAGCACGTGCTCGCGGGCCTGATCAGCCTGCGCGATGAGATCGAGAAGGTGGACGACCGAAAAGCGCGGGAGATCCTGCTGTTCTGTATGTCGCCGCTGCTGGACAAGCTGGCTGAGCGCCAGGGCCGGCCGGCCCCGCGGGTGCCTCGCACGGCGGTGCGGGACATGTTCCGCCGCAGGGTGGAGAGCTGGATCGCGGCCTGGGCATCCATGGAGCCGTTTCGCTGGGCCGAAGTCGAGCAGGCGGACGCCAAGTGGCTGCCCTGGAAGCCCAACACCTCCGGCGCGCTGGTCACGAGCCCACCCTACCCTGGCGTGTATGATTACGCGGGGATGCAGGCCAGGCGGCTGCGCTGGCTGGGGGGCGCGGACACCCTGGCGACTACGCGGGCCAAAGAGATTGGGCGCCGCGACACCCAGGCGCGCTGGACCCGCGACATGAGCATGGTCCTCAAACAGGTCTGCCGCACCACCAGGGCCGGCAGCCCATTTTATCTGGTTGTGGGTGACGGGGTCATGGAGGACCGCGTGATCCGGGCCGATCGGGCGCTGGAGACGCAGGCGGCCGACCTGCCGATGGAGTTTGTCGCCGTTGCGAGCCAGGAGCGCCCCCACTTTCACCAGGGTACGGCGCGGGCGTTCGGCAAGAAGCCGCGCATGGAGCATCTGATCATGTTTCGGCGCACCGAGGGTCCGGCCGGGCGCCAGGGGCAGGGTCCGCGTCCCGAGCGCCGGCGAAAGCGCGGTCAGGGCAAGCGGCAGGGTCCGTCGACAACACGGGCGAGGCGCCCCAAGAAGTGAGCGCGGTCGATGAGGCTGCCGCCCAGGCTCTCCAGATGTGGCGTGTGGACCTGGCAGTCCAGTAGGTCGAAGCCCCGCTCCAGCATGCGCTCGACGAGCGCCGCCAGGGCAACCTTGCTGGCGTTGTCCTCTTTAAAGAACATGCTCTCGCCGCTGAAGATCCCGCCGACAGCCACGCCGTAGAGCCCGCCGACAAGGCGACCGTCGCGCCACGCCTCGACAGAGTGCGCGGACACCGAGTCGACCCGTCCGGACTCGTGCAGGCCGATGAACGCCGGCGCGATCCGGTCGTCGATCCAGGTGCCGCCGCAGTTGGGCCGGGGCTCCGCGCAGGCCGCCAGGACCTCGGCGAAGGCGGTGTCCCAACGGATCTCGAAGTCCCCGCGCCGAATGGACTTGCGCAGGCTGCGCGACAGGTTCAGGGCATCCAGCTCCATGACAAAGCGGCGCGGCGGGCAGAACCACAGCACAGGAAAGCGGCTCTCGATCGGCCAGGGAAAGATGCCTGCCCGATATGCGCGACGGAGGCTGGCGGGAGTCACGTGTCCGCCGAGGGCGAGCACGCCGTCCTCATTGGCTTGTTCGATCGGCGGGAACTCAAAGTCCTCGCCGCGTAGCCACGCAATCCCGTTCACTTCATCACAGTTTATCACCCGAATGCAGGGACACCTTAAGCCGAATGACGCGGTCACCGATTTCCCTTACAGCGACATCGATTTCATTTTCCAAGGTTTGGTTAACTGGTGGCAGCAGCTTACCCAATCCTGTGTCTGCTCGGGGTGGTTCTAACGGGCGGTTTAGCAGGACTATTGTTCAGGGCCCGCGGGCACGCGACGCGACTCCAGCAGGAGCTGCGCGACCGCCAGGCCGACGCGGACGCCGCCGTCGCCGAGAACACCCAGCTGGTTGACGAGCTCGAGGCCCAGGCTGAACGGGCAGAGGTCACGCTTCACTCCATCGCGGACGCGGTCATCACCACAAACGCTCACGGGATCATCGACTACCTCAACCCGGTCGCCGAGCGGCTGACCGGGTGGACGACGCTGGAGGCGATCGGCGTGGGCGTCGCGGAGGTCCTGCAGGTCGCGTCCGAGACCACGGGCGAGCCCATCGAGAATCCGGCGTTGCGCTGTTTGCGCGAAGGGCGCTCCATCGCCAGCACGGCGACCAGCTGCGTCGTTCGGCGCGACGACAAACAGTTCTCCATCGACGACTCGGTCTCGCCCGTGCGCGACTTCGACGGCGTCGTCACCGGCACGGTCGTCACGTTCCGCGACTGCACCAGCACACGGGCCATGGCCCAGCAGCTGACCTGGCACACCAAGCACGATGCGCTCACCGGACTTGCAAACCGGCAGGAGTTCCAGGCCCTGGTGGGACAAGCGCTGGACAACGCGCGCACCCAGGAGCTGAGCCATGTGATGCTGTACATGGACCTCGATCAGTTCAAGGTCGTCAACGACACCTGCGGGCACGTCGCCGGCGACGAGCTGTTGAAGCAGCTGACCACTTTGCTGGGCGGCGAGATTCGCGAGATCGACACGGTCGCGCGCCTGGGCGGCGACGAGTTCGGCATAATCCTGTACGGCTGCACGCTGGCGGACGGCCGCGGCGTGGCCGAGAAGCTGCGCGAGTGCGTACGCAACTTCCGCTTTGTGTGGCAGGCGACGAGCTTTGAGCTGGGCGCCAGCATCGGCCTCGTGGCCATCGACAAGCAGAGCCGAGGAGTAGCCGCCCTGTTGAGCGCCGCCGACATGGCGTGCCAGGTGGCCAAAGAGCAGGGCCGCAATCGGGTCTACGCGTACAGCGACGCCGACGAGGGCGTGGCCCACCAGCGCCGCGGCGAGATGCAGTGGGTCTCGCGCATTACGCGGGCGCTGGCAGAGGACCGCTTCACGCTTTATTGCCAGAGCATCATCCCCACGACCGGCACAGACGACCTGTTCAACCACGTTGAGATCCTGGTCCGCATGCTGGACAACAACGGCAAGATCATCCCGCCGGGCGCGTTTATCCCGGCCGCTGAGCGCTACAACCTCATGGGCGATATCGACCGCTGGGTCATTCGCAACGTGTTCAAGCGATACCAGGGCCGGCTGAGCGCCGATGGAGAGAAGCCGCCCATGTGCTCGATCAACCTGTCGGGTCCGTCGATGGGCGACGAGAGCATGCTGCGCCTCATTCAGTCGCTCTTTGAGCAATACGACGTCGACCCGCAGTGCATCTGCTTCGAGATCACCGAGACGGCCGCGGTGCAGAACCTCACGATCGCCAACAAGTTCATCAGCGAGCTGTCCAATCTGGGCTGCCGCTTTGCGCTGGATGACTTCGGCGCCGGCCTCTCCTCCTTCGCGTATCTCAAGAACCTGCCGGTCGACTACCTCAAGATCGACGGCGGCTTCGTCAAAGACATGGTGAACGACCCGATGGCGCGGGCCATCGTCGACGCGTGCAGCGCCATCGGCAAGGCCATGGGCATCGAGACCATCGCCGAGTTCGTCGAGGACGACGCCACATTGCAGGCGCTGGAGAGCATCGGCGTCGACTACGCCCAGGGTTACGGCATCAACAAGCCCACCCCACTCGAGGACATCCTGAAGACTTTCGCTCAACACGCGGCGTGATAGGCACGATCGGTATTTGAGTGAGCAACGGACGTAGTACACTGACGCGATGGCCAAGCCGGGAGCACCAGACCCCATGAAGGCGTCGTATGGTCACAGCGCCGGGCGCGCCATGCTGGTGGACTGGTTTGTGCCCCGGGCGATCCGCGCAGACGGCGGAGATTCCCTGCGACGCGCGCGACTACTGATCGCCACATGCCTGCTGCTGGCCCTCTTCCACCTCATCTTTGTTGCAAACGACCTCTTCTACGCGGACTCCGCAGGCGCCATCGGCAACCTGACCGGGGCCGCGATCATGGTCCTCAACGCCTTTCTGCTGCGCATGATCCGCAGGCCGCGCGTCGTCGGCGTGATCTTCACCGTGCAGATGTTCGCCGTCATCGGACACCTCAGCTACACGTCCGGCGGCTTCACGTCGCCGGCGCTCTGGTGGGCCATGACCATTCCGCTGGTCGCCACGCTCTTCGTGGGGCCCGGCTTCGGCATGGCCTGCGCGGTGCTGACCGCGTGCTCAGTCGGTGGCCTGTATTGGCTGCACGCTGTCGGACACCAGTTTCCGCCGTTTGCGGGCAGCGACGACTCGCAGTGGGTGGACCTGCTGTCGGCGGCCTCCGCCGCGATGTTTATCGGGTTCATCGCGTGGCAGTACGAGAAGTCGCGTGAGGAGGCGCTCAGCGTCGCGCAGCGCGCCCTGGCTCACCTGACGGCCACAAACGTCTCGCTTCAGGACGCGCGCGACGAGGCCACCGAAGCAGCCTTGGCCAAGAGCCAGTTCTTCGCCAACATGAGTCACGAGATCCGCACGCCGCTGAACGGCATCATCGGCATGACCCAGCTCTTGCTGGATACGCGACTCAACCCGGAGCAGCGCAACTTCTCCCAGGCGGTCCGAACGTCCGGTGACGCACTGCTGCGCATCATCAACGACATCCTGGACGTCTCCAAGATCGAGGCCGGGCGCATGGAGCTGGAGGCCGCGCGCTTCGACCTGCGCGGAACCGTTGAGGACGTGCTTGAGCTGTCCGGCGAGGCCGCGTTCGCCAAGGGGCTGGAGTTGGTGTCGATCATCGGGTCCGGCGTACCCGAGCTGGTCATCGGCGATACGGGCCGCCTGCGTCAGGTCCTGGCCAACCTGGTCAGCAACGCCGTCAAGTTCACCGACAGCGGCGAGGTCGTCGTACGGCTGTCCGTGGTCAACGGGTCCGCGGACAGGGTGCGTGTACGCTTCGTGATCCAGGACACCGGCATCGGCATCTCGGACGACGCCCAGGCCGGCCTCTTCGAACCGTTTGCGCAGGGCGACGGCTCCACCACGCGGCGCTTCGGCGGCACGGGTCTGGGCCTGACGATCTGCCGCCAGCTGGTCGAGCTGATGGGTGGCTCCATAAGCGTCGAGAGCAGCTCGGGCGAGGGCAGCACGTTCTGGTTCGACGTGCCGTTTGCCATGGATGAGTCGACCAAGGTGCACGGCTGGCGCGTTCTGCCTCAGCTGGAGGGCATCCGAGCGCTGATCGTCGACGCCAACGCGACCTCCCGCGAGCAGATCGAGCAGTTCACGGCCGAGTGGCTCATGCGGTCGGACCACGCGGGCACGTCCGAGGAGGCGCTGGCCCTGCTGCGCCGCGCCACCGAGGCGGGTGATCCGTACCGTGTTGCGCTGATCGACGCCAACGTTTCCGACACACCGGGCGCCGAGCTGATCGCCCGCATTCGAAGCGACGAGGGCATCAGCACGCCGCCCATGGTGCTGCTGACGCCCATGAAGCGCGGCGCCGCGAGCAGCAGCGGGCTGTTGGACGTGACCACGCGCCGGGTCATGAAGCCGGTGCGCCGCAAGCCGCTGTACAGAAACATCGCGGTCACGCTCGGTCTGCTCGATGCGCCTCACGACGCCGCCGCACCACCGACGACCGCGTCTCACGCGCGCGATCGCAGTGCCGACTGTCCGCCGCGCGGCCCGCTGGTGCTGCTGGCCGAGGATCACCCCGTAAACCAGCAGGTCGCCCTACGGATGTTGGAGAAGCTCGGGTACGACGTGGACCTGGTCGAGAACGGCCAGGAGGCGGTCGACCGGGTGATGGTGACGCCGTACGCTGCCATCGTCATGGACTGCCACATGCCGCTTTTGGACGGCTATGAGGCGACCCGGACGATTCGCCGCCAGGAGGGCCCGGTCAATCGCACGCCGATCGTAGCGATGACCGCCAGCGCCATGCGAGGCGACCGTGAGCGCTGCATCGCCGCAGGTATGGATGACTTTGTGTCCAAGCCGATCGATCCCGAGCAGCTGGCGGCGACCCTGCGACGCTGGACAGGCCATTTGAGCGAGTCGTCAGCCGAGCTGCTGGCGCCTCCCGAGCTGGAGGAGCTGCAAGGCTCGCCGGCTGTCGCGGATGGGGACGGGCCGGTCGATCTGAAGATCCTACATGGCCTGTCAGGCTTGCAGCGCCCCGGGCAGCCCAACTTCCTGGTCCGCATGATCGATCTCTTCATCGAGGACGCCGCCAGGCGCTGCGGCACGATGCGCGAAGCGATCGCGGACGCCGACTCCGATCGGCTGGCCGCCATGGCGCACAGCCTCAAGTCCAGCAGCAGCGTGCTCGGAGCCCAGCAGATGTCCGACCTGTGCCACCAGCTGGAGAAGCTGGGCCGCGGCGGCGCGCTCCGAGAGGCCGAGATGGCCGTGACGGAGCTGGAAGCGGAGTTCGCAAAGGTGCGTTCGGTACTGCACGAGCGGCGCTCACCGCGCGCCTGACGTCCTTCACACGGCCAACCGCCGGCGAATCAAGCCCAGCAGTCCGAGCAGGACGACCAGCAGCGGGCCCGAGCCGGGCGACACCGGCGCTGATGAGCAACCCTCATCGGGGCACGGTGCCACCATCACCTGCGGACCGACCCACGGCTCGAACGGCGAGCTCGAGGACCGGCCGTCGCTGTCCAGGTAGTTCGGGTTGCCGTCCCCGTCGGCGTCCAGCGTGCCCTCTTCCAGGTCCGGCAGGCCATCCCCGTCACTGTCGGTGTCCAGCCAGCTGGGCGTGCCGTCCGCGTCCGGATCGGCGCCGAATGTCTCGGCATCCGCCACCTCCTTGCTGGTCGCGATGCCGTCGTTGTCGTCGTCGGCGTCCTGGAAGTCCGGGCGGCCGTCATTGTCGCTGTCCTTCAGGCCCTCTTCGGCGTCGGGAAGGCCGTCGCCGTCGCTGTCCAGGTCCAGCGCGTCGATGATCCCGTCACCGTCGGTGTCGATGTCCTTGCCGCGCTTGGACTCGGTGCCGTCGTCCAGACCATCACCGTCGCTGTCCGCCGATTCGGGATCGGTGCCCAGGGCCTCCTCGTCCGGATCCAGGACATTGTCGCCGTCGATATCCCCCAGCCAGAACCCGTCGCTGAGCACCGGCTCGCCACCGCCCTCATCTCCGTACGGCATCACCATGACCTGATAAGTCACGCCCGGCACCAGCGCGACGAGGTCCGACTCAAACGTCTCGGCCATGCCGGCGTCCTGCCAGTCCAGTACCAGCGCGCCGGACTCGGTCAGCAAGCGCACGAGATAGCCGGCCAGCGGCTGGGTGCCCCCGGTCGCGGCGGTCCAGTTGGCGGCGAAAGAGGTGTAGCTGATGCCCCCCGCGGCCGTGGTGACGGAGTCCTCGTCCCCAGTCAACCCGTCATTGACAACCGCGACCGTACCCACGTCGGCGGACTGGTCGATCGCGTGGAGGTTGCCGTCCAGCGCGGTCAGCAGGAGCTCGATCTCGGGGTCGTCGTCGACATTGGCTGCGATAACGGTGGCGATTTGAAAGCCCAGCTCCAACACCCAGTCCAGGTCGCCCTCCACCAGGTCGACGCAGTAGAGACGCCCCTGGCGGTCGGCGTAGAGCGCGGACGGATGTCCGTTCCCAGTCAGATCGGTCACCGCCAGCGACCGCTGATTGAGAGACTGTGCCGCCAGGGTCTTCTCGAACGAGCCGTCCTCGACGTCTTCGAAGCCGCCCGCCGCCAATACCTTGTAGATCCGCCCGTTCGCCAGCTGCCGCTCGCCCGACACCACACCGCCTTCGACCCACAGCGGCGCGCCGTCATGGCCGCGATACGCCCGAATGCGCCCGCTGATGTGCTCGTACGCCACCAGATCGTCCTTGGCGTCGCCGTCGATATCGACGGCCATCGGGGCACCCTTCGTGATGACGCCGCCCAGCGAGTCCGACCACAGCGCGCCCATCGCCGGCGGGTTCAGAGCCATGGCCCCGTTGCCGTTCCACCAGGACACCAGCAGCTCGTAGGTGTCCTCCACCCCGTCCAGCTCCGCCACCGTCATGTACGCGGGCGCGCCGGTCAGCACGGACGACGCCAGCACCGCGCCCGTCTTCCCGTCCAGAATGTGGAATGGGGCCGAGACGTCGTCCGGTCCGCTCGCCGCGCCATACGCGAGGTCGCCGTAGTGACTGACCAGCACATCGTCGTCGCCGTCGCCGTCCGCGTCCAGCAGCAGCGCCGGCGAGTACGCGGTTCCGTAGCCGCCACCCGGCTGTGACGGCGCGTACTCCCAGTCCAGCTGCTTGCCGGTTTTGCCGCTGACGGGCAGCCCGACGAGCACGCCGTAGACGGCGCCCATCAGGTAAAAGTCAAGCGTGCCGTCGCCGTCGAGATCACCGCCGGCACCGACCCCGCCCGTGTGGACGCCGGCCTCCATCCCGTCTTTCTCAAAGCGCCACAGCTGCTGGCCGTCAGAATCGAGCAACAGCAGCGCGGAGGCTCCCGGACCGAGCTCGTGAGTGAGGATCTCCTTGTCGCCGTCGCCGTCCACATCGATCAGCGCGTGCACAGTCTGGTTGCTCTTGGCAGTCAGCAGCGTCTTGTGCTCCGGCGGTGAGGCCGCCGAGCCGCTGGCCAGGTCCACGAGAATGGTTCGTCCTACCGAGTCTTTGACGACCGCCTGCTTCGGCTGCCCGGCCGCCAGTGACGCCGCCAGCACCGCCGGCCCAAAACCACCCAACCGCACGCGATTGCCGCTGTGGGCCAGCTCGTCGGTCAGAACGTCGAAGTAGCCGTCGCTGGAATAGATGAGGACCTGGTCAGGGCCATCCTCGACCATATGGTCGGCTGACAGCTTGTACGTGATGGAGTGTGACTTGGGAAAGGTGTAGCTGCCCGCGATGAGCGCCTTGCCCGAGCCGCCCTCCAGCAGCTGAAGAACGTCGTGCACGCCGTCACCGTCCAGGTCGCGATAGACCAACAATTCGTCGTTGCCGTCGCCGTAGCGGTCCACACCGGCAGCCACGGTCGCTCCGGTCACGCCACCGGCCCACCAGGGGACAAACCCGGCGCTGCCCAGGTGCGCCAGCTGGACGTTGGACAGGTCGGAGAGCGTCTTCTGGGGCGCATGCCGCACGACGACCTCGGACTTGCCGTCGCCTTGTACGTCGAGCGCGACCTGGCTCGTCACCCAGTCCTTGAGCTGCGATCCCAGCTTGCCGGTCGCTCCGTCATAGACCCGCGTGTACCAGCGCCCATCGTCGATCTCAAAGACCGACATCACGACCTCTAGCTTGCCGTCCCCATCCAGGTCAGCCGTAGGTCCGGCCAGGATCGGATGCGCCACATACTGCTGCCACAAGAGAACCGGCTTGTACGTCTCGCTGAGCTCGTACACCCCAAAGAAGCCCTTGGGCTGCCCGGATCCGAAGACCATGCGAAACTCGAGCGCCGCATCATCGTCGACTTGAATCGGCTCCACCCGCGCCCCAAACGGCGCGGACGCGCTCGGGCCGTACCAGCCCTTGTTGGACTTGCCCAGCAGCGCTCCCGTGATCCCACTGTGAACGCGCAGCTCGGTGCCCTGTGCAAACAGGACCTCTTTCTTGCCGTCGCCCGTCGCGTCAAAGACCGCCAGCTGGCTGTTGCCCTTGTGCCCGCCTCCCTCGGTCTGCCACTGCAGGACGTCACCCCTTGAAGCCGCCCGAGAAGTCGAAGGCGTAGAGCACCGCGCCGTTGTCTGCAAACGGGACGAAGAGCACCAACTCCGGGAACGGGTCGCCGTCGATATCCCCCAGAAAGTGCCGATTGCGACCGTTCGTGCCGGAGGACTTTCCCAGCCCTCCGCCAAACGTCATCTCCACCTCGCCGGTCTCGCCGTCCAGCACGTACACGCGCGTGTCGCCGATCTGCTCGGTCTTGGAGACGATGATGTCGGTCGTTCCGTCCAGGTTCAGGTCCACAGCCTGGTCGCCCGCCAGCATGAAGAAGCCGAGATCCAGATTCTGGGTGGCCCACTCTACAGCGCCGGTCTGCGGGTTGCGACAGATCGCGCGCCCCGCCTCCAGGGTGACCAGCTCCACGGCGCCGTCATCATCGACGTCCTGGGCCAGCACGGGCGCGTCCGTGCCGCCCAGCCGCTTGCTCCACCGGACGGCGGGCTTGGTGATCTCTCCCTTGGCATCCACGACCCGCGTCTGCGCCACGTCGTGATGCAGCAGCGGCCACTCGTCGTCAGCCTCGGCGACGCCGGGCCGCAAAAACAGGACGGCACCGGCGCACGCACCGACACAAAACAAAGACAGTCTGCTCATGTATGTCCCCAGCCCGTTCTCTCAAATCCCCAGGCACATACTATGTTGCCGCCGGGGAGCGGATCGGATCAAAGTGATTCCACTACTGAGGATCAGGCCAAACCGGCTCGCCCAGGATGACCAGCGCGTCGTTGGTCGCGACCGTGATGCTGCCGTCCGCGCCGATGATCGGGTCCGTGCACACGTCCTGCGGCCACGCGGCCACCCACAGACGCTCCCCAAAGACCTCAAGCGCCCCGGTCTTGCCCTGCATGGTGACGTACGCGGTGTCATCGGCGCCGACGGCGGCGCGTCCGGTCCACGGGCCCAACGCTTCGGTGTGCAGCAGCGCGCCTGCCACATCAAAGACGCGTCGCTCACCGTCCGCGGCCCCGACCATGATCGCGTCATCGTGCGTCACCACCGGCGCGGCGACGACACCCAGACTGTGCGACCAAAGCGGGGCGCCGGCCGCACTGAGCACGGTCATGGTGCCGTTATCATCGACGATCACGATATCGCCGGCTTCGGTGACGACCGGCGCCACCCGGATCGGCGCCGCGGCCTCGTACAGCCACTGATGCCCGCCGGTGTTGACCGCCAGCCGGTGCACATGACCCTGGCCACACCCGACCACGACATCCCCGCCGGACGCGATCGCGGGCGCCGCGCCGTCCACGTCGTGCGTGTCAGCCCACCACAGCTCGTCGCCCTCCGGGCTCACGGCGTACACGCCCGCCCGCTCGGGATTGTCCTGCTCGCGCTTGAAGCCTGCGAAGACCACCTCGCCGTACACGGTCGGCGCCGCTCCCGCCAGCGCCTGCTCCCGAAAGTGCCAAATCGGCTTGCCGAAGTGATAGAACCCACGCAGTCCGCGGCCGGCACGGTAGATGCGACCGGACTCGGCGATCGCCGCGCTGTAGGCCGCCGGCTCGTCCTCCGCCAGGGTCAGGGACGCCACGATCGCACCAGTCTGTGGGTCCAGGACGGCCATGCGGTTAGGCGTGTTCACCACCAGCAGCCCCCCGGCACCCGACGCGAGTGGCGCGATGCGGCAGTCCGACGTCGCCACGGGCAGCATCAACGTCGTCCACTCCACACCGGCCGCCGCCCCGAGAAGCGTCGACTGCCCGGTGTGCGCCGAGTTCCCGCCCAGTCCGAGCCACACGCCCGGCGCCGGATCCGGCGGCGGCGTCACCTCGTCGGCGGCAACTATGACATCGTCGTCACCCCCCGTGTCCCAGCCGGTGTCCACGCCACCAAAGTCAGGGTCGTCCCAGCCGCCGGTATCCGTGCCCGGGTGCCAGTCGCCCCCGGTGTCGGCGGTGCTCCAGTCGTCGCCCTCATCCGCACCGGGAAAGCCACCCATCGGCTCGCAGCTCAGCCCAAATCCGCAGCCGCGCGACGGCTTGGAGGGCGGCGGCGGCGGCTCAGGCTCAGGTTCAGGCTCTGAGGCTCTCGGACAGCATGCGCCGCACCCCGCACATCCGACGCCGCTCGTTGAACAAACAAGAAAACACACCACTGCGACCCATCTCATCGCAGACCCCCTCGTATGTCAGTCGCTCCCACTGGTCCCAGGAGAATCCCACTGCATACACTGTGCCGTTCGGTATGCGAGGGACTGCGCGTCGGGTTATGGTCGGACCCATGGTCAAAGTAGAAGTGACGCGTGTCGAGAGCGCCGAGACAGCCGGTCAGCTCAGCGTGTCCGCATCGGCCGGCGGGCTGGCCGTCACCGACCCGGACTGAGCCTCCGCGAGCACCTCGTAGACCCTAACAGGCGCCATCTTTCCCTTGACCTGCAGCTCGCGCGCATCGCGAAACGTCAGCGCGTCCCCGATGCGCTCACGCGCCTCTTCGGTGACCAGGATGACGTCCGCCGCCGCCGCGCTGCACAGCCGCGCGGCCAGGTTCACCGTGTCGCCGATCACCGTGTAGTCCTGACGCTCCGCCGACCCCGTCGAGCCGAAGACCACGTCCCCACAGTTGACCCCGACCCCTATCTGCATGCGGTCGACCTCGGGCGCGCCTGCCACGACCTCCAGCATCTCCAGCGCCGCCCGCGCTGCACGCAGCTCTTTGTCGGGGCCCTCGAACAGGGCCATCACCTCATCCCCGACAAACTTGTCCACGTACCCGCCGTGACGCTCGATCACCTCAGCCTGCAGCCCCAGATAGACGTTCAGCGTCTCGATCACGCGCTCGGGCTCCGTCCGCTCGGAGTAGGACGTGAAGCCGCGCACGTCGCTGAACAGCACGGCGATCTCACGCCGGATGGGCGCACCCGTATGCCCCGCCCCGCGGACCGACTCATCGATCATCCTGCGGGTGTGATCGCCGACAAAGCGCTCCATGATCAGCTTGGACTGCAGGCCCATGATCATCTCGTTGATCTCGTTGGCCAGCCGCCCGACCTCATCATTGCTGGTGTGGTCCACACGCACATCCAGGTTGCCCAGTCCGACCTCGTGGGCGACCTCTGAAATACGAATAACCGGCTGCACAAACAAGCGCCGGAAGACCGCGTAAAGCAGCACGGACGACGCCACCACAAAGATGATCAGCACCACCGACGCACGCACGCGATTGGCCCGAATCGCCGCCTTGGCCGGGCGCAGGTCGGTCTGTACCGCCAGCGTCGCACGCACCGGATGGTCTGACCCATGGCACGCCTGGCACCGCACCTCGTTTTCGAGCGGCACAACCTCCGTGTAGAAGTCCCCCTCCTCAAACCCGCGCGACTCGGCGTCCTCCAGCGACTTCAGCACCCGCGTGTCCTGGGTTTTGGCCCCCCTCACCTGCTTCTGGGCATCCAGCGCCGGCGGATACACCTCGACGCCGTCCGCGTCGAAGAGGCTGGCTGTACGAATGACATCGGCGCTGCGCAGCTCCGACAGGTAGGTGTCCAGCTGGTTGCCGCGGTCGCTCAGCATCAGCTGCATCAGGCTCTTCTCGAACAGCTCCGCCGCCACATCGACCAGCTTGTCGGCGGCGATCGGGTTCAACCCCACCGCGATCACCCCGCGATAGTCGTGGTCATCGCTGTGGCAGACGTGGCAGCTCTCTTCGTTGGGCACCGCAAACAGGTGCATGCCCTCCACCTGCTTGCGGCCGCCGTCCTTCAACAAGGTTGCCACAGGCTCCACCAGCGCCGGCCTCAGGTCGCCCTCCGCGCCAAACCGCATGCCGCCCTCGTTGTCGATGACAAAGGCCGCATTGACGTACGACAGGTTCTGCAGCGCGACCAGAAAGCCCGTGATCTCATCGGCCTCTCCCGACACCATCACGTTCTTCAGCGCCGTCTCCGCAAAGCGATACACCAGCTTGCTCGCCGCGGTGTCCGCCAGCTCGATACCGATGGCGCCACGCCATTGGCCCTCTTCATCGTGACACCGCGTGCAGGCCTCCTCGTTGGCCAGCGGCTTGACCAGTCCGCCGTCGCGACGCACCTCCACGCCCTGCAACAGCACGTCGGCCGCCGCCGCGTTAAGATCTCCGGTGCGCTTCTCGCGCGGCAGATACACCTCGAACCCATGCCGGTCGTACACCTTCAGCGCCCACACGCCCGGCAGCTCCCGGCTGTCCTGAACCAGCTCCTCCGCCAGCACGCCTTTGCCGGTCAGCATGATGTTTTGGATGCCCGTGGCCACCGACGTCGCCAGCATCTCGCTGCGTGCCCGATGCGCCGCCAGCAGCTCGCGCGACTCGTTCACCGTCGTGATCAGGACCAGCGTGCCGAAGCCCAGAACGGACGCCGTACCGACGAGCAGCAGCACCTTCGTCGACAGGCGCATCAGCCGTGCAACCGCTGGTAGGCCCGCGTGGCATACGCGCTGACCGGATCGAGCGCAATGACCTCCCGCAACAGGGGCTCGGCCTCCGCCGCCCGACCCGCGTCGGTCAGCGCCAGGCCCAGATAGAACAGCGCATTCAAGCGCACCAGATCACGGCTGCCCGGCACATCGAAGCCCAGCGCCTCATCCCCGGCGTCCTCCGTGTCCGCCAGCACCTGGCGCAAGTCGGCCAGCCCCTTTGCCTGCACGCCGAACGCGGCCGGCATAAGCGTGCAGATCCGCCCTCGCGTCAGCCGCACCTCGATCGCCTCCACCGTGCTCTGAGAGGGGTGCTGCCGGCTCTGCTCCAGGGCGTTCAACGCGTCGTGCACGCGCGCCGTGGCCAGCAGCAGATCCCCCGCGCGACCCGCCAGCATGGCCAGCACCCCCGCCCGATAGACGTGCACCCGCGGGCTGCTCGGGGCCATACCAGCCGCCGCTTCAGCCGCCTCCAGCGCCTCCTCGTCCTGCCCCGCCAGCGCCAGGCTCAACGCCAGCGTCGCCCAGGTCTCGCCGTCCCCGGCCAGCACCGGATGGCCGACCGCCGTCCTCAGCGCCCGCGCCGACTCAGCAAACCGGCCCACGCCCAGCAACAGCCGCCCGTGCTCCCGAAGGGGCGACGCATCCAGCGAGGTCACCTCCCCGGTCGTCAGCGCCTCCACCTGTTGCTGCAGGTCCTGAAGCACCGCGTCCAATCGGTACCGCGCCATAAACAGGCGGCTCGGGACGTGAACCGACTCCAGCGCCAGCTGCTTGCTGCGATCGCTCGCCTTCGCCAGCTCGGCCATCAGCTGCCGCGTCGCCCCGTGTCGCGCCACGCTGACCAGCCGTCCGACCGCAGAGCGACGATCCCGCGTGCGTGCCAGCGCCTCTGCCGGCCGAGCCCCGCGACCCACCTGATACACCACGGCATCCACCTCTGTAGTCGCGATCTCCAGCCCAAGCCGCCCGATCTGCCGAATGTGGGTGTCGTCCAGCCCCGCCGCACGCAGCTCCAGCGCGGCCTCCACGATCCACACGTGATGCCCGCCGTACGGCCCCTGCGAGGGCAGCAGATCCGCCGCCTCCAGCCCCTCGACCAGATCCGGCGGCGCGCTGGTCACCTCCAGCAGTCGCGCGCGGGTCGTCGGACCAGGGCCTGCCCGCGTCGGATCCGGCTCCACCAGCGCCGACAGCGCCTCCTCCGCCCGGTCCAGGTCAAAGCTGCACTGCTGCACCAGCACCGGCGCGATCGTGTCCAACGCCAGATGGTGCTCGGCCTGCATCCGGCCCACAAAGCGCACGATATCCAGATGCTGCTGGTCGAACTTGCCGCCCTGCCCCGCGGCCGGCAGCACCCCGCGCTGAATGAAGAGCTGCACAGTCTCCACCCACACGCCCGCGCGTCTCGCGAGCTCCGCCAGGGTCATGGCACGACCGCAGACTGAATCAACGTGGTCCCGGTCACGGTCCCCGGGTGCGCGCCGCTGGACAGGTCCTGCACCACGCCGTCGAGAATAGGCTGGTCAAAGGTGTACAGCAGCAGACTGCTGTTCAGCGGCGGCACGATCGGCTCGGGCGTGAACTGCGCGGTGTAGAACAGCTTGTCGGTGATCCTCAGGCCGTCCAGGTACCCGACGAAGAACTGCCCCGCGCCCTGGCTGCAGCCCACGAACAGGTCGGCGTCGTTGCCGAGAGGGCCGGCGGCATCCAACTTGCCCGTCGGTCCCGGCTCGCCGTCAAGGTACCAGCGCACCACCTTCACGGAGCTGTAGATGAAGGCCACGTGGTGCCACTGGTCGTCGTTGATCGGGGCCTGCTGTGTGAACACCTCGGGGTTGTCCGCATCGTTGGCGCCCGCCTCAAAGCTGAGCCGACCGTCGGCGCCAAACGTGATGCTCCAGCCGGCCTGCCCCTTCCTCTTGTCCAACACCCGCGCCGGACCCAGCGCCGGCGTACGGATCCAGAACTCCACTGTGAGATCACCCACCGTCTTCAACAAGCCGTCCCCGGGCGTCTGGATACAGCCGGCGCCACCCAGAGACATGCTCTGCTGCGGCGGGCCCGAGTCCAACACGCAGGCGCTCGTGCACCCATCACCCAGCGCGATGTTGCCGTCGTCGCACTCTTCGCCGGCCGTCAAAAACGTGTCCCCGCAGCAACCGGTAAACCCGGGCGCCGGATCCTGCTCAAGGCTGACCGCTCCGGACAGCGTCCCGTTATGGCTCTGTCCCGTCACGTCGAGCAGCAGATCCCCACCTGGATCGTCGTCCGCGTGCCACAATGCGACAGTCGCGGCGTCCCGGCTGTGGCGCCCGGGCGGCGTAAACTTCTTGGAGTACCGCGCGAAGCTGGAGATGCGAATGTCGTCCAGGGACCCATCCCACGCCTGACCACCAAACGCGCTGCACCCGAGCCACAGCGGTGATTCATTGCTCAGCGACTGAATGTTGGTCGTGACGTTGCCGGGCAGTCCGTTGCCATCCACCCACCAGCGCAGCGTCTTGTCGTCGCGCGTCACAGCCACGTGGTGCCACTCGCCGTCGTTGAGCTCCACGCTGGGCATCCCGATCTGGGAGTCCGCGCCCGTCACGTTGCCATACCGGAACCGAAGCTGCCCGTCGCCCCCGGCCAGCTGGTATTCGATGTGCCAGTCGCTCTCGCCTACGGCCGTCGTGATCCGCTGATCCATCAGGATCGCAGGCGCCTTGGACTCCGTACGCAGCCAGAACTCCACCGTAAAGCCGGTCTCAGCCTGCAGGAACGGCGACCCGGGCACCTCAACGCACCCGCCGCCAAACGCCAGGCTGCGCGCTGGACCCAGACACGGGCACTCACTCGCGTCGCCGGGTATGCACTTGCCGGCCGAGCAAAAGTCGTCCGCGGTGCACTCGATCCCGTCGCTGCAGGTCGCGCCGTCCAGCACCGGCACCGTCACACACCCGGACGCGGTCTCGCTGCACGCGCCGGCAAGGCAGTCGGTCGATAGGTCGGTGCAGTCCACCGGGATACCACCGCACACACCGTCGGTGCAGGTGTCGGTGTTGGTACAGGCCAGGTTGTCGTCGCACACGGTGCCCGGGTCTTCAAACACCGCGATGCACCCGCCATCCGCCTCACTGCAGAAGCCGTTCTGGCACTGGTTGTTCAGGCCCGAGCAGTCCAACACCTCGTCCCCGCCGCACTCGCCGTTCTTGCAGGTGTCCCCAAGCGTGCAGACCTGCCCGTCGGAGCACGGGTCGTCGTCGGCGATCGCGATCGGCACGCACGCGTCCAGGAAGTCGTCGCATGTCCCCTGGACGCACTCCTCGTCCAGCGCCGAGCAGTCACGCGGGTCCCCCAGGCAGACGCCCTCCACGCACTGCTTGTCGACCGTACAGAACTGGCCGTCGTCGCAGGCCTGCAGGTCCTGCAGCGGATCCGGCTGCGCGACGCACACGCCGGACTCCTTGAGGCAGACGCCCTTCTGGCACAGATCCGCCACGTCCGAGCAGTCCTTTGCCGTGCCGGCGCAGGTGCCCGCCACGCACACATCCTCTGTGGTGCACGGGTCCTCATCCTCACAGGTGCCGCCCTCGTTGCCGGGACCCTCACCGCACACGCCGGTCTCAGGGTCGCATAGGCCGACCTGGCAGACATCGTCGCCGTCCGGACACTCCGTGGAGGCGCCGGGCACGCACACCCCGACCACACACGCGTCCGGGCCGGTGCACAGACTGCCGTCCTCGCAGGGGATGTCGTCCAGGTTCTTGGTCACGCACTCGCCGGTCTGATCGTTGCAAACGCCCTCGGTGCACGGCCCGTCGAGGTCGCCACAGTCGGTCGGTATCCCCGCACAGACGTTGCCGTCACACACGTCGTCCACCGTGCACGCCGTCAGGTCATCGCACGATGCGCCCTGCTCGGCGGGCTGCTCCACACAGCTGCCGGTCAGCGGGTCGCACACGCCCACGGTGCAGCCCTCGTCCTGCCCCGAGCAGTCGCGAGGCACCCCGCCGCACACGCCGCCCGTGCACTGGTCCTCCACGGTGCAGGGGTCGCCGTCCTCGCACTGGGCGCTGTCCGCCAGCGGAACGGACGCACACTCGCTGGTCTCGGGGTCACACTTTGCGGTCAAGCAGGGGTCATCCGGGTCGACACAGACCATCGGCCCGCCGCCGATGCATGCCTCGCCGTCGCAGGTCTCGCCCACGTTGCAGGGATCGCCGTCGTCACATGCAGCGCCGGCCTGAGCGGGCTGTGTCTCGCACTCCCGGGTCTCCTCGTTGCAGACGCCCAGGATGCACCCGCCGGCGCCGCCCGGACAGTCACGCGCCACGCCCCCGCCGCAGACACCGTCCGAACAGGTCTCGGATTGAGTGCAGAAGAGTCCGTCGTCACACGTACTTCCAGCGGTCACCGGGCTGTAGACGCACTCCCCGGTCTCGGCGTCGCAGACGTCCTGCGTGCACTGATCCGAGTCGTCGCAGACTTTGCCGACGCACGGTCCGGTCACCACGTCCTCAGGCTGCTCGACGCCGGTGTCGGCCGTGCTCGCCCGAGGCCGAAACTCCGTGCACCCGCACACTGCGACCAGCACCACGGACAACGACATGATGTACCTGGCGTTTCCCACGCGGGAGACAGTGTACATCAGAATGCTTGGAAGAAACCTGCGCTGAAGCGACCCGGCCAGCCTGCCGTGGCCCCTTCGGTCGCGAACGCCCAGTCGATACGAAACGCAAAGGGGTTCACCTGGGGCGTCAGGATGCGCAGGCCGATGCCGACGTCGTGAAGTATGTGCAGATCATCAAAGTCGTCCGCGGCGCCGCCTGCGTCGTAGAACGCCACGCCGCCGAGGCGAAAGAAGTACCAGCGCAGGGGACGGGTTCTCAGCTCCACATTGGCGCGAAGGCGCCGCTCGCCGGTCAGCGCGCCGATGTCGTGACCGCGCAGCCCGTTGGACCCGCCAAGTGAGAAGAAGCGGTTGGCGGTCTCATTGAAGCGCGCGTCCATGTCGACCCGCGCGACCACCCGAAGGGCGTTCCACAACGTGGGCGTACCCACGTAGACCTTGGCCTCGACGCGCGACTCGACGGCGTTGTCGTGCTGCAGCCGCACCGAGAAGCCGCCGTACAGCTGAACGTAGCTGCGCGATCCGGGGTCAAACGTGTACTCCAGCACCGCCGCCATGGTTGTGTAGTCCGAGGTCGAGCCCAGGCTCTGCAGCGCCTGGCCGATGCGAAACGTGAACTCGGGCCCAAGCCTGTAATCCTCCCGCAGGTCGAACGTGCGAAAGTCGCGATACGTCTGGTAGCGCGGGGTGAAGAAGCGCCATTTGACGAACACCCCACTGGACCGCTCCACCCGGGGAAGCACGCCGCGGCCGAAGCCCGGATCGACAAAGTGCAGCTCAGCGTCGTTGGCAAAGTACTCGTAGCCAAAGCTGAACCGCTTCTTCCATGTCGTCCCGGTGCTGTATGTCGCGCTGGCGGTCACGTCGAAGGCGCTGTACCGATACTCGTACTGCTGCGCTGAGCCGCGGTACCCCCGCTGGACGGAGTCGTTGTGCGCAACAGAGATGCTGGCGCCGAAGGGAGTCGCCAGCGACCACAGCGGGTACGCGAAGCTGGTCGAGCTGGCGGAGCCCTCGAACTCGCCCGTCTCGCGGGAGAAGATGGCGTTGGCCGCAGTGGACAGGGTCAGCCGCGTGCCCGCGATGTTGGAGTCGGTGTACCGCGGCCCGATCGAGAAGGCGCCCTGGTCCATCAAGAACGTCACCGCCGTCTTTTTGCGCAGCCCCAGAAAGTTGTTCTCGGCCAACGACAGCGTCAGAAACGTCAGGTCGCCGTCCTGAATCTGAAAGTCCGAGTTCAGGCGCAGGCTCCAGACGTCGCGGGTGACCACCAGCAAGTCGACGACTTTGGGGTCGGCGGTCTTGATCGCCAGCAGCACCACGATGTTGGAGAGGATCGGGTCGCGGATGCGTCTAATCGACTCGTCGGCCAGCTCTTTGTCCCACTTCATGCCCGGACGCAGCAGAACCTCGCGCTCGATGACGTGCTTTTTGGTCGTCCAGTGGAAGATGTTGAACCAGGAGAGAAAGCCGTCCTTTTTGGAGAAGACCTCGGAGTTGACCACCAGGATCCGGCCGATGGTTTTGCCCTCGGGTTTGGGCTCGACGACCAGCCCATTGTCGGCCAGAACAGCATCGACGGTCTCGCGCTCAAACGCTCCCAACTCGTTATAGTCGTCCGCCGCAGCGGCGGGCGCGATCAGCAGCATCAGTCCGATCAGTACGGCTCGTCGAGGCATCGCGGGAGTATGCCAGCTTTGACGCGCGGTGTGCGACGTGGATTAATTCTGGTGTGGATTCCGTCTACCGACATGCAGCGCAGAGCGCGCAACGACACATCCCGGCGTCCCTGGTGGTCGTCACCCGCGCGGCCGGGCACACCCCCCAGGTCGTGGGCGCGCGCATGTTGGTGCGCGCGGACGGGGCGATTGAGGGCACGGTCGGGGGCGGGCGCTTCGAGCACGAGGTCACCGCCCGCGCCAGGCACGCGGCCGGCGGTGGAGACAGCGAGCTGCTGACCCTGGAGCTGGGCGCTGAGCTGGGGATGTGCTGCGGCGGCATCATGGAGGTGCTGATCACGCCGCTGAGCACCGACGCCCAGTGGCTGTTCGATGTGGTCCGGCGGCTGGAGGGCGGGCGCCAGACCTGGCTTCACACCTCGCTGGACGAGGCGACGCTGGGGCAGCGCACGCTGGGCGGCCCCGTGGAGGCGCTGCCGGGCAAGCGGCGCTTCAAACACGCGGGCGTCATCGAGACACCGGACAGCCGGACGCTCGTGGAGCAGCTGGCGCCGGCCGCACGCATGGTGCTGTTCGGCGCGGGTCATGTCGCCGGGCCCACGGCGCGGATCGCCGGCATGCTGGGGTGGCGCGTGGTCGTGGTGGACGATCGCGCCGACTGGAACAACGCGGACCGCTTCCCCGACGTCGCCGAGCGGGTGCTGGACCCATACGAGGACTACCTGGCCGGCTTTGACGCGCGCGCCACCGACGCGCTGCTGATCGTCACGCGCGGCCACGACTTTGATCAGCAGATCCTGGAGGCCGTCATCGGCGCCGACGTCGCGTACCTCGGAATGATCGGCAGCAAGAGCAAGGTCCATAAATCACTGCAGAAGCTGCGCGCCAAAGACGTGCCTCAGGCGCGCATCGACCGTCTTCACGCGCCCATCGGCCTGGACATCGGCAGCCTGACGCCCGAGGAGATCGCGGTTGCAATCGTGGCCGAGATAGTTCAGGTAAGCCGTCAATGAGCGGCACGTACGGCGGTGGCGGAGGACAGGGCGGCGACGGGCGGATCTCGCTGGTCATGCCGGTGTCCCCGATGGTCAAGAAGATCATGACCGTCATGACGGGCATCTACCTGGCGACCGTGCTGGGCCAGACCTTCCTGCCGGAGACGACCTGGGCGGCCCTCTGGACCAATCTGCGCCTCAGCCACGACTCGGTGTTTGGCGGGTGGCGCCTGTGGACCCTGTTCACATACGGCTGGCTGCACGACCTGGGCCCTGCCCCGCTGGTGTCGGTGCTGGTGTGCGGGGGCGCGTTCTATGGCCTGGTGCTTGCGTATCGGTCCCAGTGGGCGCGGCGCGAGTTCTTCTTGTTCATTCTGGCGGTGTTCGCCGGCTTCATGCTGCTCGGCGCGCTGGGCTTCGGCGCCCCGCTTCACCTGGGCGGCAACCTCATCGCCCTCTACTTCTTCGGCCACATGTTTGAGTCGCGCTGGGGCCCGCAGCGGTTCCTCCTCTTCTGGGCCCTGTGCCTGATCGGCGGCGGCCTGCTCTCGACCATGATGTGGTACCCGTTCCCGCGGCTCACCGGCGCCAGCGTCGTCGGAGCTTCGGCCGGCACGATGGGTCTGATCGCCGCCTTCGCCGTCTACTTCCCCAACCAGAGCGTCTTGTATGGCCTGGTCATCCCGATCAAAGGCAAATACTTCCTGATCATCGCGGTGGGGTTGGACCTCATCAACCTGATCGGCGGCAGCCAGGTCGCCGTCTTTGCCCATTTCGGCGGCATCATCACAGCCATCCTGCTCACCACCGGCTACTGGCGGCTGAACAAGATCAAGTCATACGTGGACGGCCGCTTCGGCAAGCCCAAGAAGCGCCATCTGCGGGTGGTTCCGCCGCCGGATGATGATGAGCCTCCGCGGTATTTGCACTAGTTGTCTACTAGGCAAACTGCTAGGCAAAACAGTAGAAGAACCCATCGCGACTACCGACGTAAACACGCCCCTCTGAGATGCAGGTGCTGGAGACGATCCGCGCGCCGGTCTCGTGTTCCCAGATCAGCTTTCCGGTTTTGGCGTCGACCATCCGCAAAAACGCGTCGTATGCGCCAAAGACGACCTTGCCGTCGACCACGTCGGGCGAGGTCCAGATCGGCGCCTTGGCACGAAACTGCCAGATCTCCTTGCCGGTGTCCGCGTCCAGGCAATGCATGCGCTGGTCGTTGCCGCCGATGTACAGCCGGTTGCCGACGACCGCCGGCGTCGACCAGATCCCTGACCGCGTCTTCACGCTCCAGATCTCCTTGCCGGTCTCCTGGCTGACGCAGAAGATCTTGCCGTTTTCGCAGCCGGTGTAGACCCGATCGTTGACCAGCACGGGGCTGGAGTCGGTGTCGTCGCCTGTCCGAAAGCGCCAGTGCCGCTTCCCGGTCTTGGCGTCCAGGCAGTACAGATAACCCGCGTACGCCGACGCGTAGACCCGCCCGTTGGCTACCGCCGGGCTGGACTCCACACCGCGACCACCCAAAGGCTCCGGACGGTTCTCGTCAACGATGTAGCGCCACAGCTTCTCACCCGTTTTGGGGTCGAAGCAGTAGATGCTGAGATCCTCGCCGCCAACGTACAGCCGCCCATCCGCGACCACCGGGGAGCTGTCCATATCGGCGCGCGAGTAGAAGCGCCACTTCTGCTTGCCGTCTTTGGCGTCGACGCAGCGCAGCTTGTTGTCCACGTTACCGATGTAGACGTGCCCGTCGTAGTAGCAGGCCGAGCTTTTGAACATGCGCGCGGCCACGTGCTTCCACTTGACCTTGCCGTCGCGCTTGTTGAGGCAATACAGGTTGCGGTCCACGCTGCCGACGATCACGTCGTCGCCCACCTGCACCGCCTGGCCGGACCAGCCGGTCCCGGTCCATGTGTACGGCTTCTCGCGCAGCGTCGTCTTGAAGCGCTCGGTTCGAAAGCGCCAGACCATCTCCAGCTTGTCGCGCAAGGGTCCGGTCCCATAGTGGGAGTGCGACGGGTTGCCGCGAAACATGCTCACGCCCTTGGGGTCGAACGAGTCGCCGCCCTTTTTGGCGCTTGCCAAATCCGGCATTACGACCATTGCGGCCGCCGCGACGCCGCCTTTCACAAACGTTCTGCGCTCCATTAGATGTCCTCGGCGAAAATGGTGACACATTGGCGCGGACGGCTCGTCGCCTCGCAAGGCGGGCGAGCGAAGGCGGGGTGGTGCCCCGTCGAGCGAGAGCGAAGCGATCCAACGCAGCGAGGCGGCGAGACGGCCCGCCGATGAGTTGTCATTTTCGTCGAGGACATCTAGTGCTGCTCCTGCTCCAGCGCTTCCAGGCGTTGACGCAGCTCCCGCAGCTGGTCCCCGAGATCCTGTGCGCCCTTGTCCTTGTGTTGCAACGCCTCGACAGCCACCGCCACCGTGCGCGCCATGCGCCGTGTGCTGGCCCGCGCCAACAGCTTCTGAAGCGGCGCCAGCGACCGATTGTCGCCCAGCGAGCCCAGCGCCTCTGCCGCGTCCAGACGCAGCCAGAACCTGGGATCGTCCAACAGCGCCTCCAGCCGCACCCGCGCTCGCTCTTTGAAGCGGGCCTCAGCCACGCCCATGGTCCCAAGCGCCGCCGCTGCGCTGCGCCGGCCATTCGTCGGCTCACCCCACTTCGTCTGATCCATCACCAGGTCAAAGGCCTTTGCCGTACCGATCTCCGCCAGCGCGTCGATCGCGGCGCGCAGAATCACGTCCCGGTGGCTCTTGCGCGAGAGCCCGTCTTTGACCAGCGACAGGCCGTCAGAGCCGCGAATGGCGGCGTACGAGGTCAGCGCCGCCGCCGCCACTTTGTAGCTGCGATCGTCCTCAAACGCGTCCTTCAACGCGCGCAGGGTGCCTTTGGACTCAAAGCTCGCCAGCGCGTTGGCCGCAGCCCGCCGAACCAGGGCGTCCCGGTCCTTCAATGCCGCGATCAGCGCGATCTCCGCGACATCCCCGCCCAGCTGTCCCAGGGCGCTCGCCGCAGCGGCTCGAACCGAGTGAAACTCCTTGCTGTCACCCAGCACGTCACGCAGCACCGGCACCGCCTTTGCCGGGTTTTTTGTGCCGACATCCGCCAGGTCCCGCGCCGCCCGATACCGGCTCATGGCTGTCGTGCCGTGACGGACTTGATGCGTGCGCTCCCACAACGGCTTCGTGACGGTCGCCTCCATCAAGATCGTGGCGTCCGGGTCCACCTCGACCAGCTTCGGTTCGTCGCTCAACGCCAGGGCAAACTCGTGGGTCTTGCCACTGATCGGCAGCTTCCAGCGGCGCTTGCCAAACGCACCCTGCAGCCGCACGGGTACCGTGAGCTTGAACGGCTTGCTCGTCGTCTGGCGCACCTTCACCCGCGCGTGACGCGTCTTGGCGTCCCAGCGCCAGGTAACGGTCAGCTTGGGATGTCCGGGCCGATGCACCCACTGCTCAAAGAAGTGCTGAAGCTGATGGCCGGTGGCGTGCTCAAAGGCGCGGCGCAGATCGTCCGACTCCACGACCTGCTGCCGATACGTCGCCACGTAATGGCGCACGGCCTTGCGAAACTGCACATCGCCGACGCGCACGCGCAGCATGTGCAGAATCCATGCGCCCTTGATGTAGGTGTGGCCGTCGAACAGGTCGTCCGGATGGTCAAAGTGATGCTCGTCCATCCGGCGGGTGTAGCCGCCGTGCATGTACCAGCCCAACGAGGACACCCGGTCCCAGTCGAACTCGGCCTTACCCTTGCGCGCCTCGCCGTACAGCATCTCGAAATAGGTGGCGAAGCCCTCGTTCAGCCACAGATGGGGCCAGCTTCTGCAGGTGATCAAATCCCCGAACCACTGGTGCGCGGCCTCATGCGCGACCAGGCCGACGCTCGAAAAGTCCAGCGCAGCGCGGGCGTCGTGAATGGTGTGATTGGTCAGCGTCGTCGCGGACGAGTTCTCCATACCGCCGTACAAGAAGTCGTCGACCACGACCTGATCGTACTTCTCAAACGGAAACGGCTCACCCGTCAGCCCCTCGAAAAACCGAATAATGTCGGCCGTCTTTGAAAACGACCGCTTCCAGTGCGGGGCATCGCGACGAGTGACCCAGACCGCCATCGGCGTCGCGTGGCCCTCGACCTCGATACGCTGGTAGTCGCCAACCACCAGCGTGACCAGGTAGTTGACGTGCGGCACCGCCTGCTTCCAGTGAAACGTCCGCCAGCCCGGCTCGGCATTTTTCGTGGCCAGCAGCTTGCCGTTGCTGACCGCCACGAACGGCTTGCGCACCGTGGCCAGCACCTCGGTCGTGAAGCGGTCGTCTGGGAAATCGTAGCCCACAAACCAGTGCCGATTGTCCTCGGCCTCGCCCTGCGTCCATGCCTGCCAGGGCCGCTTCTTGTACCCCTTCTCCGGCCGCACAAAGTACATCCCGCGCCGCGGCTTGGCGTCGTAGTTGACGACCAGCTCCAGCTTTCGGCCCGCCTTCAGCTCCCCGGCCAGCGCGACCCTCAGCGCGTGGTCGCGGTGCTTGAACGACAGTGCGGTCGCGCCGGACGTCACCGAGTGCACCGTCATGTCGCCGGCGTCCAGCACGACCTCACGCGTGTCGCGAATCAGGGTCATGGAGATGGTCGACGTGCCGGCCACCGTCCCTGCCCGGATGTCCACCTTCACCGCCACCTTCGTGTGCAGCACGTCGGCGACACGATCGCGGTGGTAATGCCGGAACTGACCCGCCTTGCCGAAGCGATCGGCCTGCGCATCGGCGCTGCACAGCAGCACCGCCAGCGCCAACGCTACCTTCGTACTTGAATCCACGCGCGATCCCCTTTGATTTTGAAAGCGCGCGCCGCCCGCTTGTTGACCCCCGGGATCTCCCGTGTCCACTGCTTCAGCTCCCGCAGCACCTGGTCCGCAAAGACGCCCTTCAGCACCTGCGGCTTGAAGTTTGTGGAGCGCAGTACCTGGCCCTGCACCTTGAGCGGCGCGGAGTTGTTCACGTAGAGCGGCAGCACCTCCGCCCGCTCGACGCGCCCGTCCTTGAAGTAGATGAGCGGCATGATGCTGTACAGCCGCGCGCCCGTCTTCAGATGCCGCTTGGTCTTGGACGCAAACGAGAAGTTGCCCAGGCTGTGGAAAATGATTCCGTTCTTGTACGCCTCGACGCCCTGAATGACGTGCGGGTGATGACCCAGCACCACGTCTGCGCCCGCATCGATGTACTTGCGGTACACGCCCGCTTTTTTGGCGTCGGGGATGTGCGTGTACTCCTTGCCGTGATGCGCGGACACGATCGTGATGTCCACCTTGGACGCGTACTCCCGAATCGCCTTGTAGGCCTTGGCGCTGTACGGCATGGGCACCAGGTTGGACCGGGCGTAGCCAAACGCGTGAAAGGCCACCTTCAGCTGCTTGCCCGGCAGCTTGAACACCGACGGCTTGTAGGCATCGCGAACCCGCCGCGCCGCGCCCGTCCAATACAGGTGCTTGCGCTTGCCGGTCTCTTTCGTGATCCGCCGGTGCGCTTTTCGCTTGACCGCCAGCAGATCCAGCGTGTCGATGATCCCCTGCTTGCCGGCGTCGAACATATGGTTGTTGGCCAGCGAGAACATGTTGAACCCACCGTCCAGCACGTAGTCCAACCGATGCGGGGGCGTCGCGATGGGCCACTTCTTTTTCAAGACGAACTCGGCCTCGGTGTACGGCGACTCCAGATTCAAGAACGCCAGGTCCGCCGCCAGTGCATAGCCCCGAACAAAGTCGAACATCTTGGACTTCTGCCTCTCCACCAGGCGATCCATCCACCCGCGCGGGTAGGCGACATCACCACCGGCGACAAGCAGCAGATCCCGGACACCCCGCTGCGATTTCGGCGGAATTTTTGCCTCCGCACAAACCGGCAGCGAAAGAGGCAGAGAGAGCGAGAGCACAACGAGCACGCGTAGCATGCGCGGATTAAATACGTGGGTGCCCCCGTGTCAAGGAAGGGTGAAGCTGTTGACACCGCCGGGTTGCGCGGCTTAATCCGTGGGCAATGTCGCTGTTCGACGAGCCCAAACCCGCCGCCTCGCTGTCACGGCGCCTCTGGTCCTTCACCTGGACCGGCCCGCTGATGGGCGCCTTGTTTTATGCGGGGCTCTTCGGCTGGTGCCTTCTGCGTCACCAGGGCGCCGAGTACATGGGCATGAGCGACAGCGGCATCACCGACTTCATCATCTCCTTGTTCCAGGAGGAGATCATCGCCCTACAGCTGCGCCTGCTGGGGATCTATTTGATGGTCGGCGCCTGCGCCGGCGTCTTCGCCAACATGCACTGGATCGTGGTGGCCGCCGTGCAGGGCAAGCGCCCACGGCGTGGCCGGGATCGTGCCTGGCGCGTGTTTCTCACCGTCGCCGGTTACCACCTGTGGTTCTTGATTCGCGCGCTGATCACCCACCCGCAGGTGATGTACGAGCACTTCTACGGCGCCGGCGGATTTTGGACCCGCTTCCAGGTCTTCGTCAGCGAGTACATGCCGCCCGACCTGCTGGACACCCTGGCGTTCGCCTACGTGACAGTCATCACCGGCGCGGCGCTGATCGTGCTGCAGCGACGCCTGGCCACCAAGATCAAGCGCGCCGTCTCGCGCTCCAAGGGCATGTACGGCGCGATGGCGGGCGCCGCGCTGGTTTGCGGAGTCGCCGCCGCCATGGCGCTGAAGCCCGTGCGCCCGCCCGTCACCAACAACAACATCCTGATCATCGCGGTGGACTCGCTGCGCGCCGACCGCATCCTCAACGACGGCTTCCGCGACCTGCCCAACCTGGATGCGTTTGCCAACGAGGCGACCACGTTCACGTCCGCCTGGACGGTGATGCCCCGCACGTTCCCGTCCTGGGTCTCGATCCTGACCGCGCGCTATCCGCACGAGCACGGCGTCCGCCACATGTTCCCCGGTCCCAAAGTCCTGGCAGTCGACCGCGAGACCTTGATGACGCGGCTGTCCGACGCCGGCTACCGCACGGGCGTCGTCAGCGACTTTGCCGGTGACATCTTCAGCCGCATCGAGCTCGGCTTTGAGACCGTCCGGGTCCCCCGCTTCACCCTGCAGTCCAACGTCCAGCTCGGCGGCTACAAGCTGCATTACCACCTGATGCCGTACCTGCTCACGGCGCTGGGCGGGTCCCACAGCTTCCCCATTCTCAAGCTATACGAACGCACCGCCGACCCCGAGTCGCTCACCGACGAAGCAAGGCGCTGGATCCGGCAGGGCGACGGACGCCCCTTCGCGCTGGTCGTCTTTTACTCGGCGCCCCACTTTCCCTACTCGGTCCCTCACCCGTCCTACGGGCGCTACACGTCCGAGACCTACGACGGCCCGTCACGCTTTCACAAAGCCAGCTGGTCCAACGCCGCCAAGGCGCCCGGCGAGAACGAGCGCACACAGGTCAAAGCGCTGTACGACGGCGCGCTCTACGCCACCGACCGCGCTATCGGACGCCTCCTGGACGACCTGGTCGCGCTGGATCTGCTCAACAACACGCACATCGTGGTCACGGCCGATCACGGCGAGAACCTGTACGAGCAGGGCTTCGGCATCGGCCACGGCGACCACCTGCGCGGCAGCAACAGCCTGCGGATCCCGTTCATGCTGCGCCCCGCCGGCACAAAACACCCGCACCGCGCCATTCAGAATCCGGTGCGCTCCATCGACATCGCGCCAACGCTGCTCGACTACGCGGGCCTCGCGCCGCTTGAGGGCGCGACAGGCAAGTCGCTCAAGCGGCTGGTCAACGGCCAGACCCGTCCTGAGGACCCGCCCGTCTTCTTTGAGACCGGCCTGTGGTTCCTCAACCCCGAGGCCGCCGTGCTCGAAGGCAAGACCATGACCTTTGCCGAGGGCTTCGGCGCCTTCAGCCACGACGAAGACACGCACGAGATCTACTTCGACGAGACCTTCGACGACGACTTCCTGGTGGCCAAGCACCGCGCCGTCATGCACGACGGCTACAAGCTGATCTACATCCCGACGCGCCACGGCGTCTTCTGGGAGCTGTACGACGTGCGCAACGACCCAGATGAGCGCCAGAACCTGGTCCACGAGCGCCCCGAGCTGGCCAATCGCATGCGGGCGCTGCTGCGCACATGGATGTTGAGCGACCCCGGCATGGTCGAGATGGGCGAGTACGTCGTTCCGCGTATCAAAGAGTAGCGACGACCACCTTGCTGACCATGTGAGTCTCGACACTCTCGACCGTCAGACCACACTCGCTGAGCACCTCGGACAGGTCGTCCTTCATGTACCCCTTGAAGTAGGGCTCGTGGTACAGCCGCGGAAAGGCGTCCAGGTGGCTGATGATGCCGGCGCCGTCCACGCGCTGCGCCGAGTCGCACACGATGAAGCGCCCGCCCGGCCTCAGCACGCGACGGGCCTCGCGCACCACGTTTCTGCGCGCGTCCCTGGGTAGTTCGTGACAAGTAAAGACACAGGTGACAACGTCAAACGACTCGTCGGCGAAGGGCATGGACTCGGCGTTCTCCGCCACCAGGCTGACGTCGTGGTCGGGGCCCAGGGTCTTGTCGGCCTCGCGCAAATAGAAGGGGCTCAGATCCAGCCCGTAATAGGCCGCCCTCGGCATCGCGCTGCGCAGCTGGGCCAGCATCCGTCCCGTCCCACACGCCACATCCAGCACCCGGGGCCGCGCCACGTCGCGCACCGCATCGATCGCCGGCGGGATCACCATGCGGCGCATGATGTCGGCCGTGCCCAAGAACAAGAACTCCACGCCGACGTCGTACATCCGCGCCGAGTGTGCGCTGAACCAGCCGTCCGTCTGCCAGTGAAAAGTGCGCCGGTAATACGCCGGATACGTGGCCTCATCGATGCCGTGGGGCAGGTCGTCGCTGCGCCCGGAGCGCCTGCGCCACACCACCTTCGGCCACTCCAGCAAGCCGGTCGGCGCCTGCTGCGCGTAGCGACGCAGCGGAAACTGAAACAGCAACTCGCGCGGGTAATAGCCGGCCTCCACGTTGGCCAGATCCGCCGCCAGCAGCCGCGCAAAGCGCTTGTCCAACGCCGCCAGCTCGGACAGCGGAGGCGGCGTCAGCCTGGGCTCCAGGATGAAGTGAAACAGGCGCACACCCAGCGCCAGGGACGCGGCCAGGCCGCGATGTTGGGCCTTGTATCGGACCCGGTCCAGCCGTCGAAGCGCCGCGTTCATCGCCCACCCAGTATACCTCGCACGGCCGCCCGGGAATCAATGTGTGTGGGGCCGTGTTTCAAGGTGTCGTGCTATCTTGTCGGGAGCCTCGTGTTCACCTTAGAAACCGGCGTCAACAAACCACTGCTCGTCCTCGTGGCGTGTCTCGCGGCTGTATGTCTGCTCCCGTCGTGCGCGGAAGAGGCGCCGCCCGAAGACCTGGACCGCTCCACACCCGCCGACCGCTTCGCCCAGATCACTGTCTCGTACGTCGAACACCGCGTCCCGGGCGGCGCGCGACCTCAGGTCCACATCTCCGGCTTCTTTGCGCGCCACGCCGGCATCGACCGCGGCGAGGTGCTGCGCATCCTCAACCAGCCGGACGTCCCTGACCCACAGCTGCTCAGCATGCGCATCGGCGACTGCAAGATCGTCGAGCGCGAGCTCGGTCGCCCGCCCGTCGAGGACACGTCGTTCGTCGAGCTGCTGGACGCCGGGGAGATCCGAATGCAGTTCGGCAATCGCGGCGCACGCCTGCAACGCCGCTCCTTCCCTGAGCTGTTCACAAACGTCAACGGCCTCACGTACGAGGGCGCCCTGGGCGGCGGCCACGCCCCGATGATGGGCGGCTCATTGACGCTGCGAGGGCGCGGCTCCTCCGAGGTTGGGGACTTCCGCGTACGCGTTGAGGTGCCGCCGGTTCCGCGCCTGATCGCGCTGGGCTCGAGCCCCGTCAGCTCTCCGTATGCGGGCATCGACTGGGACGAGGATCTGGACGTGCGCTGGCTCGTGGCCGAGACGTCCCCCAACCACAACGTGCCGGTCTACATCGAGTTGGCGGTGCTGCAGTTTGACCGCACCACCTCGCTGATCTGCGTGGCGCCCGACACCGGCATGGCGACGCTGCCGCACGACGCCGTGTCCCTCATCGCCGGGTCGGTCGAGTCGGACTCTACAGTGCAGCTCATCACGCGCCGCATCAGCCGCGCCGGCTTCCGCACCGCACGCATCCACAGCAGCGAAGCGTTCTTCGTCAGCCGCGACTCCGTCCTGCTCAAATAGTGGGAGGGTGAGGGAAGGCTACTTCTTTTTCTTGAAGAGCCGGTCCAGCCCAAACGGCCACCGCCCTTCACGATCCGCATCGGCAGGCGCCGCACGACCCTTGTTCTTGCCGGAGGGCGCGGGCTTCTTCCCGGCGCGCATGTCCAGCAGCCGCAGCTCGCGCCGGGCCTCGATGTACTTGTTGCGGAACTTCAGCGCCATCACCAGGTGCTTGCGGCAGGACACCTTGTCCCCCGCCAGCTTGAAGTGTCGCGCCATGTAGTAGTGGGCCTCCGGGTTCTTCGGATCCTTGCCCACGGCCTTCTCCAGATGTGGGCGCGACTCTCGCAGCCGCTCGACCTCGGGCCGGTCGGGGTTCTGGAAGATCGCCCAGCCGAGCTGCAGGGAGTAGCGCGCGTTCTCGTCGTCCTGGGTGACCGCCTTTGTGAGGAAGTCCTCAGCGTCGGAGAAGCCGCCCTTGCGCATGGCCATCATCCCCTTGTGGTAGAAGATTTTGGCCGCTTCTTTCTCACTGATGCCGGGATCGCTCGGCTTGGAGCGCAGCAGCTCCTGCGTGGACCGGACATCCGCCTCGCTGTCGCCTGCGCCCGCGCCCTTGGGCGGGTTGGACTGCAGGTACTTCTGCTTGCGCTTGGGATCCATCAGCGTGTTGTACGCGTCCGAAAGCGTCTTGAAGATCCGGGCCGGCTCGACGCCGACGTCGCTCAGATCGTACTTGGCGATGCGATCGGGATGCAGCTGCTTCGCCAGGTCGAAGTAGGCCTTCTGGACTTCCGGTTTCGACGCATCGGGCGCGATGCCCAACAACTCGAAGTAGTCGTTTTCTTCAGCAGCTCGAGCCTTCTCTTTGATGAGCTGTAAGATTTCTTCGTTTGCCAAAAGCCTCGTGCCTCATGAACCTAACGCGCCGCCGGATCGGCCGGGGGCCCATTGTAGGAGCGGGCCCGGATTGTCGCAAGTCAACGCGCTTGCTGCAAACGCAGCGCTTCACTACAATCCGCAACTATGACACGGCTCGCCCCACTGCTGCTTACAGCGTTCATCGCAAGCTGCGGCACCACCACCGTCCCAGGCGCCGATATCGTGCTCTCGCCGCTGGAGGTCCAGCTGTGGGTCGACCGGGACGTCTTGATGCCGGGCACGCCGATGACCGTCTCCGGCTCGGGCTTTCTGCCGCCAGAGCTCGGCACGCAGGTCGGCAGACTGCTCGTCAACGGCAACATCTTGGATACCCCGCTCACATTTGTGGACGAAAAAACACTCACCTGGGCCGTGGGCAGCGATCTGCTGGCCGCCGTGCCGCCCGGGTCGGGCGTGGTAACGGGCGGCTTCACGGTGACGCGCACACTCAGCGAAAACGGGTCAAGGACCGCGACATCGATCCCGGTCCAGTTTCGCGTCGAAACCAACCTCACCCCGACCATCGCCGCCTTCGAGAGCGAAGATCAGGTCCTCTTCCCCGGTGATGAGATCACCGTGCGCGGCGCCGACTTCCTGCTCAAAGGCGAGGGGCACACCGTGATGGTGCTCGAGGGCTCGTTCGTGACGCTCGTGCCGCCCGAGACGGTCTCCGTGCAGGCGGTCCTGCCGGTCACGGGCGATACACGCGACACGATTCGCTTCACACTGACGCCCGATGTGCTGGGAATCCGGCCCGGCACATTCCAGGGCGCGCTTACCGTCTCCAACGAGACCCCGGACGGGACCCGACCGGGCACAGGACTGCCGGACTTCACGCGCACCGTGGAGGCCCCAAAGGTCGTCGGCGTGTCCCCGTCGGTGGCGGCGCGCGGGCAGCGCATCTCAGTCGCCGGGCGCGGCTTTCTGCAGACGGACCCCTTTTATGAGGCCACCACGCTGATTCGGCTGGAGGGAGAGTTCACGATCGCCAAAACCTCGGCGGTCCTGACCCTGGCCGGACCGACAGCCCTGGCGCTCTTCCCGGACGCGATCGTGAGCAACCGGGAGATGGAGTACATCCTGCGCGTCACGCAGACCCCCAGCGGGGAGCTGGAGGGGCTCGGACTGCTGGCGGGCGGCTTTGTCGGCTCGATCATCCCGATGCTGATCAGCGGTCCGGAGATGATCCTCGGCCAGGGCGTCAACTTCACGCTGCAGGTCGCACCGCAGCGCCAGATCGTGTTCATCAAGTTCCTGCCCGGCTTCAGCACGACCATGCTGGAGATGGGCATGGGCGTGGTCGAAACCCAGGTGCGCTCGCGCGTGCTGGAGGTGGTCAACCGGGACTACGCGGGCGTCAACATCGAGTTCCGCGGCTCCCGCCCCGACGACTTTGTCGAGTACTCCATTATCGAGGTGGGCGGTGCGGACCCCAACCAGGCGGGCCTCTTTGGTCTGGACAACACCAAGGGCAAGGACGTCGGCAACCTCCGCTTCAACGACGTGATCGGCGGGACCAACGCCGAGACCGCGGAGCAGGGCTACTACGCGTTTGGCGGCGTGTTTGTGCGCAGCTTCTTCCAGCTCAGCCCGTCGGGTCTGGGGGGCACAACGCCACTGCCGATCGCCTCGCAGCGCTTCGATGACCTCTTTGGCCCTTTCATGCTGGAGCTGAAAGGCAAGCCGATCGACGCCGCCGAGCTGGGTGGCCCGCGCCAGCCGCTCATCGATGCGGCGATCCGGGCGCTGGGCAGCATCATCGGCAACACGGTGTCGCATGAGATCGGGCACAGTCTCGGCCTGGCCAACATCGAAGGTGAGTTCCACAACATCGGGGACAACCCCGGCTGGATCATGGACGGCGGCAACTTCCGCCCCTTTGAGGAGCGCTGCGAGATCGACGGACAGGGCCCGGCCTTCTGGTCCCCCAACAACCGCGCATATCTGCAGCGGATCCTGCCGCTGGATTGAGCCGCACGCTGCCGAGCCTGCTGCTGGCGCTCCTTTGCGCCGGCTGCGCCGGGGACACCTGGGATACGGACCCGCCGTCTGCGCAGCCGCTGGGCGATCTGACCGCCACCATCGTGGTGCACGGGTCGCGTGGCAAGGCCTCCGTCACCGCCGTGGTGCGCGCCACAGCCAGCGAGCGCGCCGTCGGCCTGATGTACCGCAAAGAGCCGCTGGGCGACTCGACAGGCATGCTGTTCATCATGGACGATGACTCCGACCACAGCTTCTGGATGAAGAACACGTACATCTCCCTGGACATGCTGTTCATCGATGCCCACGGAAACATCGTGGGCGTGGTGGAGGAGACGGAGCCGCTGAGCCGCACCTCCCGCAAGTCGGGCAAGCCCTCGCGCTACGTACTTGAGGTCGACGCCGGCTGGGCCAGGCGTCACGGCGTCTTCGCCGGGCAGACCGCCGAAATCTCTCTCTGACCCGGCTAATTTTTTGACGCCCGCCCGGACCGCTCCTACGGTCGATCACAACCATCGGGGGTCGTAAATGAAGGCAGAGCACACGCTCAACATCCTTGGACGCGAGTTCAACATCGTCTCTGAAGAGAGCGCTGACCGAATCAAGGCTGTCGAGGCGCTGGTCAACGAGCATGTCGGCGGTCTGGGCGCAAACCCGGACGTGCCCCTGCAAGGTGCGCTGCTGCTGGCGACGCTGAACCTGGCCCAGGAGCTGCTGGGCGAGCGGGCGCGTCATCAGGCCCTCAAAGAGAAGATCCGCAAGAAGTCGAGCACCCTGCTGAGAAAGCTGGAGTCGATCTCCTTCGCTGCGTAAGAAGCCTCATTAACCTTGCAAATGGTTTGAGGCCCGTGTAGAAAGCGCGTCTCGCGCGTGTAATACATGGAGACGGCAAGGTAATGGCGAACACAAAGAAGATCACGGACCGCAAGATGCGTAAGGGCGTGAAGCGCTCGCAGCGCAAAGCCCTGAAAGCCGTATACGGCTCCTTCACGGGTGCGGACTACCGCGCTCTGCGCAAAGAGCCCCAGGGCGTTCGCGCCTACGCAGCCGCCAAAGAGGCCGCCGCCAAGGCCAAGGCCGCCGAGAGCGACGCGTAGCTCCACGAGGCAGCTCGCCTCCCTCCTTTCCTCACCCAATAACTAAGCGGGAAGACGCGGTGACGCCACCGGGTTATGACGTTGTCGTGACGAAGCAACGCAGACCCGCCGTCCTGCTGATCGCCCTCGCCGTGGCCGTTATCGCGGCCATCGCGCTGTGGCCCCCGACCACCACACCTGCCGCCGACGAGCCGGACGACGTCGCGGAGCCCGTGCGCGATCCCAAGCCGGTCGCCTCCCAGCGCCCCGCGCCCGCCCTCAGTGGCGTCGTCGCTCAGCGCGCCAACGGTCTGCCAATCGCCAACGCCATGGTCCGAGCGGTCTGCGGCGAGACCGGACGCATCACACACTCCGATAGTCGCGGCCACTTTGCGGTGCACGTGCTGCCCGCCGGTGAGTGCACGGTCACAGCAGAGGCCGACGGCTACGTGGCTGGCGGACCAGACCCGCGCGTGAGCACCCAGATCACCAGCCGCCCGGGCAGCCCGCTGAGCGATGTCGAGCTGCGACTGCACAAGAGCGCCACCGCGTCCGGGCGCGTCCTGGTCAACGACGCCCCCGCCAAGGGGGTGACGCTCAGCGTGCTCTACGTCGAGTCCTCGGATCACGAGGGCCCCTTCAGCATGTCGTTCGACGCGGTCACGGGCGCCGACGGCCGCTTCTCGCTGCGCAACCTGGGTCCGGGACGCATCCGCGTGCTCGCAGAGCACCCCGACCACGGGTTGGCCGAGAGCCCCAGCCGCTTCCTGCGTGCGGGCGGCGCCGTCGACGACATCACGATCCACCTGACCGATACGGGCTCGGTGGCAGGCACCGTGGTCGACCAGTCGGGACGCGCCATCCCCCGGGCCAAGGTGCTCGTCCGGCGTCAGGACGGCGTCAGGCAGCCCCACACCGAGACTGACGCGGAGGGCCGCTTCGACCTGCCCGGCGTGCGCGCGGGCGAGATCCTGGTCGTGGCGCGGGCCTACGGCTTCCGTCAAAGCGAGGCAGCCGCCGCCACGGTTGCGGCCGATGACATCTCGGAGGTCCGCCTGGTCCTGATGCGACGCCCCGGCTTCGGCGGGCGCGTCAGCACCCCGGACGGCTCACCGGCGTCGGGGGCAGCCGTATACGTCCAGCGCTCGGACCATCAGGGTGCCGCAAGGCCGGTCACACAGACCGACGCTGAAGGCCGCTTCTGGCTGGACGCGCCCCCACCACCGCCCAGCATCGCGTTTGCTCGCCACACCCAATACGGACCCAGTGAGCGTGTGCCGATCGCCGGCAGCGAGGCCGACCTGGACCTGACCCTCTCGGCCGGCGGGAAGCTCACAGGACTCGTGGTCGACCCCCAGCATCAGCCGATCTCCGCGTATCGCGTCACCCTGCATCGCAGCGGCCGCCGGGCGCTGGAGGTCCGCGATCCGTCCGGCCGCTTCATGACCCAATCGCTGGCCCCAGACCGCTACGCCGTCGTGGTGACGGCGCCCAATCGCCCGCCGGTGGTCACACATCGCTTCGAGGTCCACTCGGGCCGCGACACCGACGTCGGCACGATCGTGGTGGGGCGAGGGGGCTCCGTCGCCGGCATGGTCATCGACGGCGCCACGGGCGAGCCCGTCGCCGCAGCGGGCGTGAGACCGGAGGGCGGGCGCGGATCCGCGACCAACGCCGAGGGACTGTTCACCCTCAACGGCCTGGGCGCCGCCAAGACCAGCATCTGGGTGCGCGCCAGGGGCTACGTGCCACGTCTGATTTCGGCGGTCAGACCCTCCGAGGGCGCGCAGGTCGACATCGGCACCGTGGCGCTGACCAGGACCAGCGGAGGCCGCCCCCGCATGCAGTACTCAGGCGTGGGGATCCAGATCCGGTTGTCGCCGGATCGCATCTTCCTGGACAAGGTGTTCGCGGGCGGTCCGGCCTCCGAGGCGGGCCTGAAGCCGGGCACCGCGGTCACCGCGATCAACGGCTTCGCGGTCGGCGACCTCACGGGCCGTCAGGCGGTGGAGATGATCCGCGGTGAGCCCGGCAGTGAGGTGACGCTGGAGATCGAGACGCCCAACGGCGCGGAGATCATCGCGCTTCAACGCGCGGACGTGGATACGGACGGATCCTGAGGGTTCATAAACGGCCTACATGATTCATCTGGCGCCTTTGTGACGCCAAAAGCGCTCATAAACGGCCTACATGATTCATCTGGCGCCTTTGTGACGCCAAAAGCGCTCATAAACGGCCTACATGATTCATCTGGCGCCTTTGTGACGCCAAAACGACCGAGGGCCGTTAACGCAGCAGCGCGGCGGTTCTGAGCATGTGATCACAGAGCGTCAGGCAGACCATCGCCTCCACGATCGGCACCGCCCGCGGCAGCACGCAGGGATCGTGACGCCCCCTGGCGGCAAACGTCGCGGCCTCGCCCTGGCGATTCACCGTGCGCTGCGTCTGAAAATGCGTGGCGACCGGCTTGAAGGCGGTGCGCAAAAGAATCGGCATCCCATTGCTGATCCCGCCCTGAATGCCGCCGCTGTAGTTGGTCTCGGTGCGGGTCTCACCGTCCACGGTGACAAACGCGTCGTTGTGCTCGGACCCGGCCATCAGGATGCCGCCGAAGCCGGAGCCGACCTCCACGCCTTTGGCCGCCGGGATCGACATCATCGCCTTGGCCAGGTCGGCCTCCAGCTTGTCGAAGACCGGCTCGCCCCAGCCCGCCGGCACGTTGCGCGCCACGCAGGAGACCACGCCGCCGACCGTGTCTTTGGCTTTGCGGGCGGCGTGGATCCGGGCCTCCATCGCCGCTGCGGCCTCGGGCTCGGGGCAACGGGTGATGTGGGCGTCCACGGCTGCCGCGGTCACCGTGTCGGCGTCCACGTCCGAGGTCACTGCGCCAACCTGGGAGACCCACGCGACGACCTCCAAACCAGGAAAGTGCGCCTGCAGCACCTGCCTGGCGATCGCGCCCGCCGCCACCCGGGCCACGGTCTCGCGCGCACTCGCTCGACCACCGCCCCGCCAGTCGCGCAGACCGTAACGGGCCTCGTAGGTGTAGTCCGCGTGGCTGGGGCGGTACAGGTCCTTCATGTTCAGATACTTGGACGAG
Source organism: uncultured Myxococcales bacterium (assembly GCA_964545715.1). Taxonomy (GTDB): domain Bacteria; phylum Myxococcota_A; class UBA9042; genus CAZJHX01. The sequence continues at coordinate 67,222 of CAZJHX010000013.1, read as the reverse complement.
TCGACGTCCTTGTTGCGAAAGAGCATCGTCAGCGCGGTGCCCAGCGTTTGGCCCTCGAAGGCGCCGCTGAGGATCTCCGCGCGGTCCGGCTCTTTCCGCTGCGTGGTGAGCTTGCTCTGGCCGGGCCGCCGCCGGTCGAGCTCCGACTGGATCGCCGCCTCGTCCAGGGCCAGGCCGGGCGGACACCCGTCGATGGTGACGCCGAGCGCCGCACCGTGTGACTCCCCAAACGTGGTCACGCGAAAGAGTTTGCCGAATGTGTCGCCCATCCCGTACCCTTTGCCCGGTCTTCAGTACAAGGTTGAGGAGCTAGCATGTTCGCCGATGTCAAACAACGCGGCAAAGAGCTTACGGAACGTTTAGATCGGCTTCGGAGCTATCTTTGACCAGACGGCACTTGAAGATCGCCTGGCGGCGCTGGACGACATGATCTCCGCTCCCGACCTCTGGGACGACCAGAGCCGGGCCCAAAAACTACTCAAAGAGCAGAGCGACCTCAAAGCAGAGATCGAGTCCATCACGACGCCGATCGCGCTCTTGGAGGACGTGGAGGTCCTCGTCGAGCTCGGCGAGGAGGCCGAGGACGAGGAGCTGGTCGCGGAGGCCGAGGCGGCGCTCGACAAGGTGGCCGCCGGCCTGGAGGCCCTCGAGCTCAAGCGCATGCTGGGCGAGCCGGCCGATCGCAACAACGCGCTCATCCACATCAACGCAGGCGCCGGCGGCACGGAGTCGCTGGACTGGGCCGGCATGTTGCTGCGCATGTATCTGCGCTACTGCGACACCAAAGGCTGGAAAACCAAGATGATCGACGAGCAGGAGGGCGACGAGGCCGGCATCAAGAGCGCCACCGTCTCGGTCGAGGGCGACTATGCCTACGGCATGCTCAAGGCCGAGAGCGGCATTCACCGGCTGGTGCGCATCTCGCCCTTCGATGCCGCCGCGCGCCGCCACACGTCTTTTGCGAGCGTCTTCGTGTATCCCGAGGTGGACGACACCATCGACATCGAGGTCGCGGACGCCGACATCAAGATCGACACCTACCGCGCAGGCGGCGCCGGCGGGCAGCACGTCAACAAGACCGACTCCGCGGTGCGCATCACCCACCTGCCCAGCGGCATCGTGGTGCAATGCCAGAACGAGCGGTCTCAGATGAAGAACCGCTCCACGGCCATGAAGGTGCTGAAGTCACGCCTGTACGACATGGAGATGGCCAAGCGCCGCGAAGAGGCCGACGCCTTGCACGACACCAAGATGGAGATCTCGTTCGGCAGCCAGATCCGCAGCTACGTCCTGCACCCTTATCGAATGGTCAAGGACCACCGCACAAGCCACGAGGTCGGTCAGGCGGACTCGGTGTTGGACGGCGACCTGGACGGCTTCATCGAAGCCTACCTGATGCAGCGCTAGAGGTCCCAGGGGTTGCCCTTGGAGCGCAGCCAGTGGTCCGCCAGGGGGCGCGGATCAAAGCCCGTGTCGGCCTCGATAGCGTCCAGCATCTCCTGCATCCCGCGAGCCTGGCCGACACCCGCCATGTAGAAGTCGGACAGCACCTGGTCCAGCGTCTCGGCGCCGATCTCGTCGGCCACGGCCTTATAGAAGAAGGCGCCCTTCATATAGACGATATTTGAGAACAGGCCGTCCTTGAGCAGGTCGACCTCACCGCAGGAGTCGGGCCACGCGATGATGTCCTCGTCTTCCAGGGTCAACTCCAGCTCCTCGCGATAGTCGGCCCAGATCTGCTCTTCGACCGACGCCGGGCTGACCTCAGCCATGGCGCGCGCGGAGAGATAGCTGACTGTGCCCTCGGACAGGACAAAGTCCTCCCAGCAGCGAATGCGCACGCCCGCGCCGTACCAGCCATGTGCCGCCTCGTGAGCCTGCGTCACCCGGTCCTCCATGGAGTCCAGCGCCACGTGCCAGTGCGGATGGTGCTCCATGCCGCCGGCGTCGGACTCGCCCCAGACAACGGCCACCGCCGAGACCTCGTCGCCAAACGCGTACGGGCCGATATGCGTCTCCAGCCAGTCGAACGACTTCAGCAGCTTGCCGGTGCCCTTCAGCGCGCGCGTCTTGCCCTTGGGCAGCCAGCAGGTGCGTACCGTTGTGCCCGCGTCGGTCTGGCCCAGGTCTTCGCACGTGTACTCCCCGACCGCCCACGCCAGCGTGTAGGCCGCCGTGTCTGTGGTCAGCTCGCGCGGGTAGATCGCGGTCATGCCGTCCGGTACGCCCGTCAACTCCAGGCTGAAGGCCATGCCGTCGGACGGGTCGGATTTGCACGGATACAGGTTGCCGCAATGGTATGGCCAGGTGACGGTCGATCCGCCGGCCAGCAGGCCGTTGTTGGCGCTCTGCAGCTCCAGGGTGTAGTCGATTGTCAGCGTCGTCTGGCGGCCGACGTCGACGTGAACGTCCCGGCCCGTGCGATCGTAATCCAGTGGTCCGTCGTCGCCCGACACCGCTTTGATGGTCAGCCCGGCCACCTGAAACGACGCGGTCTCGGACGAGTCCGGCTCAAGCTGGATGCTGGCGCGCCCGGTCAGCTCGGACAGGTCGATCGTCAGGCCGGTCCACACGATGTCGCGGTTCCAGTCCGGCTCCACCGTCACACGATCCGCCTTGCCGCCGCCCGCGCCGTCATCGCCTACGATCCCTTCAGCGATCTCGGGCTCAGCCGCGCACGCCGCCAGCAAGAGCAGCGCAGACAGTGGGATAATGTGCTTCACAGACGCGAACTTACCGCGTCGACACCGATAAGGCACTTTCTATTTTTAGGGAGCCCGAGAGGATGGCGCGGCCGACGACAACGCCGCACACGCCATCTCCAGCGGTCGCGCGGAGGGCCTCCAGGTGCGCGATCGTGGCGACCCCACCGGATGCGATTATCGGGATCCCCGCGTCACGCGCCAGCGCTGCGGTGGCCTCCACGTTGGGTCCCGTCCCCATGCCGTCGCGCGCGATGTCTGTGTAGATGATCGCGGCCACGCCGGCGCCGGCCAGCGCGGACACCACGTCCAGCGGCGTCGCCTCGCTCGTATCCAGCCAGCCCTCCACCGCCACGTAGCCCTTGCGTGCATCGATGCCGACGATGATCCGGCCAGGCCAGCGCGCACACGCCGCCTCAACCAGCGGGGGGTCGCGCAGCGCGGCAGTGCCCAAAATGACCCAGCGCACCGGCTGCGCGGCGTCCAGGTACGTCGCGATGGTCTCCAGATCACGGATCCCGCCGCCGATCTCGACATCCAGCCCCGAGCGGGCGGCCATGGCCAGCACGATCTCCTGTTGCATCGGCCGCCCGGCGCGCGCCCCGTCGAGATCCACCACGTGCAGCCTGGTCGCCCCACGCGCCGCCATCTCCACCGCCAGCTGCGGCGGGTCGGGGTGGTAGACCGTCTCCTCGGCAAAGTCGCCGCGCGTCAGCCGCACCACGTTGCCGCCGCGCAGATCGATCGCCGGAATCACCTCAAATGCGCTCATCGGATGAATCGCTCCAACAGAGCGCAGCCTGCGGCCTGGCTCTTCTCCGGGTGAAACTGGCAGGCCGTCACGTTGTCGCGCGCCACGCCGGACACAAAGTCCACGCCATAGTCGGTCGTCACGCTGGCCAGCGGCTCCGACGGCAGCACACGATAGCTGTGCACAAAATAGAACCAGGCGCCGTCCGCTTCAGGGCCCAGCGCGTCACCATGAATCTGGTTCCAGCCCATGTGGGGCAGCTTGAGGCCGGGGACGCGCGGCAGTCGCTCACACGTGCCTTTGAAGAGCCCGAGTCCGGCGTGCTCCCCGTGCTCCAGCCCGGTCTCGAAGAGCACCTGCAGGCCAAGGCAGATTCCCAGATACGGACGCCCCGCGGCCACATGCTCACGCACGGCGTCGTCCAGCCCGCTCGCGCGCAGCCGCTGCATGCAGTCGCCAAACGCGCCCTGCCCCGGCAGAACGATGCGGTCGCTGTCGCGTACTTGCGCCGGATCCGCAGTCACGCAGACGTCCGCACCGACGTGAGTAAGGACGCGCACCACGCTGCGCAGGTTGCCCGCGCCGTGATCGACCACCGTGACCTTGGAAGCGACACTCACATGCCCTCGATGCCAGCGGATGGACGTCGTGTCAACGACCGGATAACCTCCTGCCTTCAATGATCGAGTTGACCGACATCCGCAAGTCCTACGGCGACACCGCTGTACTGCGCGGCGTCAGCCTCAAAATCGACGACGGTGAGTTCCTGTCGATCGTCGGCGCGTCCGGGTCCGGCAAGTCCACGCTGCTGAACGTGATCGGCGCCCTCGATCGCGACTACGAGGGTCACGCCGTGGTCGCCGGCCACAAGATGGGAGAGCTGTCCGACAAGCAGATCTCCGAGTTTCGCAACACCACGATCGGCTTCGTCTTTCAGAGCTTCCACCTGCTCAATCACCTGACGTGCGGCCAGAACGTGGCCCTGCCGGCCTACTTCAACACGCGCTTGACCGAGCAGGCGATCGACGACCGCGTCGCTCAGAGCCTTGAGATGGTCGGCCTGCTGCACAAACGCCGGGACCTGCCCCTGAAGCTGAGCGGCGGCGAGCGGCAGCGTATCGCCATCGCCCGGGCCCTGTTCAACCGCCCCAAGATCATCCTGTGCGACGAGCCGACCGGGGCGCTGGACAGCAAGACCGGCATTCAGATTCTGGGACTCTTCGAGAGTCTCAACCGCGACACCGGCGTGACCCTGATCATCGTCACTCACGACATGGGCGTCAGCCAGCGTGCCGACCGCGTCATCCGCATCGAAGACGGCCACATCGTCAGCCAGGGCAACACCGGCGAGCGCCCCGCCATGCCGAACCAGGAGGCCAGCCCATGAGTACCAACGCCACCATCCACACCGCCCACGGCGCCATCAACGTGGAGCTTTACCCCGACGCGGCGCCCAAGACGGTCGCCAACTTTCTAGAGCTCATCGGGCGCACGTTTTACGACGGCCTCACCTGGCACCGGGTCGTCGAGGACTTCTGCAGTCAGACCGGCTGCCCGGCAGGCACCGGCAGCGGCGGCCCCGGCTACGTGATCCCGGACGAGCCCTCCGACAAACAGCACCTCACAGGCACGCTGAGCATGGCCAACACCGGCGCGCCGAACTCAGGCGGCAGCCAGTTCTTCATCTGCCACCGCCCCCTGCCCCACCTGGACGGCAAGCACACGGTCTTCGGACGCGTCACGCGCGGGATCGACGTCGTCTACAAGATCGAGCAGGGTGAGACGCTCACGAAAGTGACCGCCGACTAGGTGACTGGTCACCTGGCCCCGTTCGGATTTGGGTGCAGATCTTCTGGAACGACAGGCGTCCGCTGTAACATCAGACACTTCGGCGGCTGTCCGACTGTGACCGGAGGCTGATTGCGCGACCTATCGACGCGGCATGACGATACGATGCTCGCGCTAAGGCCCCAAGACGCCAAGGAGCACAGCGGATGGCTGGGCCGCCAGAGAACGATATTGCACGCCAGATTGTCGATGCGGCGTACAAGGTCCAGACGACGCTGGGTCCGGGCCTATTCGAGTCCGTGTACGAAACCGTGCTGGCCTACGAGTTGGGCCGCCGGGGCCGTCAGGTCGAACGGCAGGTGCCGATCGCTGTCAGATACGACAACCTGGTTTTCGACATCGGATTCCGTGCGGACCTACTTGTGGATGGCCTCGTCATCGTGGAACTGAAGTCGGTCGAGCACGTCGTGCCCGTCCATAAGAAGCAGACGCTCACCTACATCCGGCTCGCGGATAAGCGCCTCGGCCTGCTCATCAACTTCGGCGCCCGCCGAATCAAGGACGGCATCACTCGCCTCGTAAACAACCTTCCCGACTGATTCGGAGACTTCGCGACTTGGCGGCTTTGCGCGAGGGTTCGAGCCCGTAGACTCGCGTCGTTCCGGAAGAGCCACACCCTTCGGATTTATCGGCCGACGGAGGCGTGCAACAGGTCCACGTCCAATCTGCGCGTCTCGCCCTCAACGACATTGAGCTTCAGGCGCCTAATCAGCACGCCCCGGTCCGACCATTCGCCGTTGGGCCCGACGTCTGCATCGCTGTACCGAAAGACGAACTCCATCTTGCCCGTCGGCAGTGGCCCGAGCCGGTAGTAGCCGTGCCGGTTCGTCGCCGTGGCACCTCGCTCGAACGCGTAGATGTCTTCGTCGTCGGGGTCGTCCGGATCGCGCAGGTCGAAGACCTCATTGCACAAGACCGTCACGTCTCCCAGCGCCAACGAGCCAGCCCGGACGCGGCCCTCAAGCCACGCGGGGCGCCGCAGTCGCAGACGCATCCCGGCGGTATCACTACCGGTGATAGCAGCGGGCGACGCGTCCAGCATGCCGGGGTAGCGGGCGATTATCGACTCGGTGGTGGTGGGCAACCCCCGTAAAACAAAGGCCCCGGCGTCAGTCGTATAGGTCCCTTCAGCCCGAACACGGCGAGGTCCGTCCGGCACGGACAATACCCGTACTCCAGCGAGCGGCGTCCCGTCGGGATCGACGACAACCCCGGGGCTGACGGCGCGCGACTGCTGGTCGGCGCGCGACCCGGCGCTTCAGCGACCACAACCGCGGACGGGGCCTCTGACAGTCCGTGCACTACGTATGTCCCGGGCGCACCGGGGATTGCCGCCCCAGCGCGGGAGCGATTGAAGACGCTCACCTGCGACCCGACCTCGTGTGAGGCCACTCGAATCCCGACGTGCGCACCGGACACCGGCGCACCCGAAGGCGTCAGGACAGTCACCGCGACCACTGCGCCGTAACCCAGATCAAAGTCGGCGTACGCCACGTCGGCGCCACCCGCCAGAACGACGTTGACGGCGCTCGACCGAGCCGGCTGCGCAAGGCCGCCGCCGTACACCACCGGCAGAACGGAGTATTGCCCGATCGGCACGCCGGAAACGTCGTACGTACCGTCGGGACGTACCTTTGCGCGAGCGATGACCCTGTTGCTCCAACCGGACGATGCCCCCAGCTCCGCAGACACAGAGACCTCGACATCCTCGATAGGCTCATCGGCCCCGTCGACCGTCACCTTGCCGCGGATGGACCCGGCTCTCCACAGATCGAAGTCCATTGTCTGCCGCCGACCAAGCGCCCGGCGGACCCAGCGCGCCGCGATCGACAGCGGCTCCTTTCGCACGACGATCAGGCCGACGGCCGGCGCCTGCAGCACATACCGCCCCAATGTGTCCGTCGTGGTCGCAAGCGCGTCCGAGATGAGGTCCGCCTCCGGCTGATTCGGCCGCAGCGAGCGGGCCCGGTCTTCGGGAATCCAACTGACGACCGCCTCGGGAACCGGCTGCATGTCAGGCCCGCGCACCACCCCCCGCACGAGGATCGCCCCGAACTCCTCGCGCCCCGGAAGGCCCTGGACGCGATCGGAATCGACCGGCTGCCGAAGCGCGGGCGGGCGGACGTCAGACAGCAAAGGTCCGTCGGCATCGGGCGTGGCGATGCCCGACGCGCCTTGCTCTAAGGTGACGTGGCGGTGAGCGAGCAGCAGCGCGCCAACCCCGACCGCAACGACGACCGCCACGATCAGTGCTCGGCTCTGGGGCGTCACGGGTAGTGGGTGCCCGAAGCGAGGCACGATCGCAGTCGTGTAGACAGGTGCCGAGCACCTGCGTGACACATTTTAGAAACGAAGGATGAAGGCGCCGTTGCCGTCTTCGTTGAGGCCGGTGCGCTCGTCTTCGGGTTGCAGCGCCACGATCAGGCCGACCGTACCGCCCAGCACCACCGCACCGATCGCGGTCCAGAACCACCACTTGGTCGCGATGCCGCCGGCAGGCGTCTTGCCGCCGCCGTTGATGGGCGGGTCGTCGATCTTGACCAGAGTCTGCAGCTCGACGTCCAGCAGCTCTTTGGCCAGGGCCAGGACGGCGTTCTTGGCGGGCTTATTGCGGGCATCCCAGTCGACCTTGCCCTCGACCTTGTTCAGCAGCCGGCTGCTGACCAGATCGTACAGCGAGAGCTCCACGCTCTTGGCCGTGGCCGGGCCCGAAGCGCGGTACAGCACCACATAGTCGACCAGTAGCAGGCCCTGCAGTCGCGAGGTCACCGGTCCGGCCTCCGGCGCTCCGATCTCTTTCTGCAGCCCGGGAAGCAGGGTCTCCAACGCCGCCTTTCGCCGCGCCGACTTCACCGTGACCGCGGTTTTGGCGTCCGGGTTGCCGCGCATGGTGTCCAGCTTCAAGCCGGAGCGTCCGTAGCCCTGGCGCTCGACCCGAACGAAGTGCACGCCGCGCCGCAGACCCGGCCGGTATGCCGGTGCCGTACCCCGATAACGCCCATTGACGAAGACGCGCGACGCATCGGGCGTGGTCGTCACGGTGACCGAGCTCAGGTCGCGGTTGCTGACCAGCTCACGCGCTTTGGAGAAGATCGGCTTTTCCCTATCAAAGCTGTCGAACTTCAGCTTGGGCTTGACCACAAAGACCTTCTGCAGGACCTGCAAAGCCGCCTTCGTGGACCCCGTGCGCGACAAGCACACGCCCTGGTGGGTTAGCGCCGCGATGTAGTCATCGGGATTGTCCAGAAATGCCATGCTCTGCTCAAAGTAGGTCACCGCCTGGCTGAGCTGGTCCACCGCCTCGTCGCAGTCGCCCGCGTTGAAGGCCTTCATCCCCGCCTCGAGCGCCTCTTTGCCAAAGGCCAGGTTCTGGATCTCCGTGGCGTTGGCGCCGGCGTTCAGCACATCGTCCAGCGGCATGAGCTGCACTTTCGCGCCCGAGAGGCGAATGCCCTTCTCCACAAAGTAGTGGATGTCGGTCGACTCGGAGGTCGTGTTGCCGTCGACGTCGACCAGGGCCAGGCGCACGATGCGCGGCTTCTTCTGGGCAAACGAGGCCGATACGCTGAAAGCGGTGAAGAACACGACCGTTATGATCGCGCCTATCCGACGTCTGCGACGAGCCTTTGCTATCGACATCGAGGGAAGTCTAACAGCCTACGGCCAAAATGAAACTTTGCGGGCCCTACGCCGTTTCTGATGCCAAATAGGACGCCGCCAGCGTCACATACCTCGGCGCATGCTCCGCCAGATGCCGCCGCTCTTCATCCGTCAGCGGCCGCCGAACGCGCGCCGGACTGCCGAGCGCCAGCGTGTGGGGAGGGATGACCGTGCGCGGCGTCACGAGGGAGCCGGCCCCGATGAGCGCACCCTCGCCGATCTCCGCCTCATCCAACACCACACTGCCGATGCCGACCAGCGCACCGCGCCGGACGATGCAGCCGTGCAGGGTCACGCTGTGGCCGATGGTCACGTCATCCTCGAGCACGGTCGGGTGATGGCCGCCGGTCACGTGGATGACGCAGCGGTCCTGAATGTTGGTGCGCGCTCCGATGCGGATCCAGTGTACGTCGCCGCGGATCACGGTTTGGAACCAGACGCTGGACTGCGCCCCGAGCTCCACGCGGCCGATCACGTCCGCGCTCGGAGCCACAAACACGTCCGGCGCCAAGACCGGCGAGGCGTCGCCAAACGGGCGGATCACGCGTCGGGCCGCATCGAGAAGTAGTGATCCAGATCCTTGTCGCCGCGCCCCGAGAGGTTCACCACGACCAGTGATTGCGGCGACATCGTTGCGGCGGCCTTCAGCCCATGCGCCAGGGCGTGACTCGACTCCAGCGCCGGGATGATGCCCTCCGCACGACACAGGCGCTCAAACGCCGCCATCGCCTCGTCGTCGGTGATGCCCACGTACTGCGCGCGACCGCTGTCCTTCAGGTAGCTGTGCTCAGGACCCACGCCGGGATAATCCAGCCCCGCGGACACCGAGTGCGTCCCGGCGATCTGCCCGTGATCGTCCTGCAACAGATACGTCTTGCTGCCATGCAGAACGCCGACCTCACCCACACACAGGCTCGCCGCGTGGTCGTCGGTGTCCAACCCGCGCCCCGCGGCTTCCACACCGGCGATGCCGACGCTCGTGTCCTGCAGAAACGGATAGAACAGCCCCATGGCGTTGCTGCCGCCCCCGACGCAGGCGACCAGCAGGTCGGGCAGCCGGCCCTCCAGCGCCAGGATCTGCTCACGGGCCTCCACGCCGATCACGGCCTGCAGATCGCGCACCATGGCCGGGTACGGATGCGGCCCACACACCGAACCGATCAGGTAGAAGGTGTCGCGCACGTTGGTCACCCAGTCGCGCAGCGCCTCGTTCATGGCGTCTTTCAAGGTCGCCGTGCCGCTGTGAACGGGGATGACCTTGGCGCCGAGCAGCTTCATCCGGCGCACGTTGGGGGCCTGGCGCACCGTGTCCTCAGCGCCCATGTAGACCTCGCAGTCCAGACCCAGCCACGCAGCCACGGTCGCCGTCGCCACGCCGTGCTGCCCCGCGCCCGTCTCCGCGATGATCCGCTTCTTGCCCATCAAGCGCGCCAGCAGCCCCTGCCCGATGCAGTTGTTTATCTTGTGGGCGCCGGTGTGGCACAGGTCCTCGCGCTTGAGATAGATCGACGCGCCACCCACCTCGGCCGTCAGCCGGCGCGCGGGAGTCAGAGGGGTTGGACGGCCGGCGTACGTGGCCAGCGCGTCTGCCAGCTCGGCTTGAAATGCCGTATCCGCCGAGGCGTCCCTCCATGCCCGGTCCAGCTCGATCAGGCACGGCATCAGGATCTCGGAGACAAAGCGGCCTCCGAACTCGCCAAAGCGGCCGCGTTCATCGGGCATGCTGCTCATGGTGCTTATTTTTCCTTCGGTGGGGTCCGGCGCAGGATGATCCCGTCGCCGACCAGGTATCGGGGGATGAGCAGGCGCTTCAGCTCGTGCACCTGCTTGATGGCCGGCGGCGTCCCGCAGATGTCCCCGCAGCTGCAGGAGTCCTCATTGGGCTCGGCCAGCCGGAGATGCGGCGCAGACCAGGTGGCGACATGCGTCACCCACTGCTCAAATTCAGTCGCTCCCGGGCAGGACGATCGCTTCCAGCTCGGCACGCGGCCCGTTACCCGTCGCCAGAACACGCCCTTGGACTCCGACGTGAACTCGACGCGATTCGAGCCTGGCCGTCCTTCCCACAGCAAGCCCTGCCAGTGCCCCGTGACCGCCGCCTTGCCGGTATGCCACGGCGATGTCGCCTCGCCCACCACGCCCGCTCGCAGCACGACCGCGGTCTTGCTGACCACACCTTCGCGCCCCGGCAGCGCGTACATCGCAGCGGACGCGGACGACTCCACGGTGCACCACCGAGCGCACGAGCAGTCGCTGATGGTCCCACCGGAGAACGCGAGCTGAGCCGCCGTGCCTGACACCCGCATGTCCGCCTTCCACGATGCGGTCCACGTGAGCTTCTCAGCACCGCCACAGTCCGGGCGACGCCAGGCTTTCAGCGTTCTCTCCCGCGCGACCGTCAGCTTGCCGCCGACCCGACCGGACTCCTCCGTCAGGGTCAGCCGGCCCGCGCTCATGACCGCGTCCGCGGCGGTATCCCCCAGCGGGATCACGACGTATTCACCCGACCAGCTCGCGTAGCTGTCCGGCGCCACCTCGGGACCCATCTCGATAACGATCGTCTTGCGCTCCCCCGGCGCGGCCTCCAGCAGGCGCTCAACGGGTGCGCGGTTGGGGGCCGTCACCCGCAGCTTGTGCGCACCGCCCGACACCGGGACCGGAATGCCGACGGACACCGGCCGACCGCCGTCAAACGAGACCATGGCCCCGTCCACGTTGACCTTCACCAGCATGACCGCCCGCTTCTCGGCGCGCTTGAGGGCGGCCTCGACCGTTCTGACCTTGCCGGGCTCCACGCGCACCATCTGCTCGAAGGGCACGTGCCCGACCAGCTCCACGCGCAGCCGATAGCGTCCCGGCTTCAAGGGCGCCTTGATCATCTTGCCGGTGCCGATCGTGGCCTTGCCCAGTTTCACCACGGCGTCCCTGGACGACGTCACCACCACCAACTGGCCCGTCGACTGCCGCGCCGCCGCTTGCCGCAGCGCCCGGATCTTGTCGTCGACCGCCGCCTTGTCCGCGGCGGGCACGTCCATGGTCCGGTAGCGCTCGTACAGCGCGATCGCCTGGGTGTACTGCTTCAGCTCCTCATGAGCGCGCGCGATGTTCCAGACCAGGTCCGGGTGCGGCAAAATGGCGATCGCCTGGGTGTACTCGGCGATGGCCTGCTCGTACTTCTTCTCGTCGAAGAACTTGTCACCACGATCCACCGCCTGCTGGGCCCGCCGCACTTTGGACGTATCCCGCCGCTGAGCGTCCGCCGGCGCGGCGCATACGGTAACCAGAGCCATCAAAATCGTGAGCACACAGGTGCGCATGGGCGCTTACTATGCCGCTACTTCTTCTGTACGCGCAACGTCGGGCGCGGCGTGGAGCGCGGCGACGCCCGGGGGGAGGCGGGCCGCGACGGCTTTCGGACCGGCTTTCGGACGACGACGGCAGGCGCCGCGCTTGGAACGCGGCGGGTTTGCCGAACGTCGGCTTCGGCAGCCCTGCGGGCGGCGATCGGCGCCACGACAACCTCAGGCACAGGCGGGGGCGCGCCCGCGACGGTCGGCGGCTCTTCGGGCGCCGGCGCCTCGGTCTGCGCCGGCGCATCATCGGACGGCTCGGCGGGTTTGGAGGAAGGTGACGCGATCAGCGCCACGACCAGACCGACGGCCACCAGGCCGCCCACCACCCACGGCCAGCGGCGGGGGTTCAGCCCGGCCATCGACGCCGCCTCGATCGTCACGGACGCCGGCGTCGAGGTGTCATGCAGCTCGCGCACTTTGGGCGTTGAGTCCCACGGCACTCCGTCGGGCGGATTCATGTCGACCTCGCCCGTCGGCATGGCCAGGTCCAGATCCGGGTCGGACCACTGTGCGTTGGGCACGGCCTCCACGTCGTAGTCCCAGATGAAGTCCTCGAGCTGGGCACGCAACGAGTCCGCGGTCTGCGGGCGGTCCTCGGGATCTTTCTCCAGGCAGCGCGCCACAATGTCGCACAGGCCGGCAAGGGCCGGGTCGGAGGAGCCCAGGTGAATCGGCTTCAGTGGCTGCTGGATGTGCGCCATCATCACCGCCATGGCGGTGTCGCCCGTGTACGGCGGCTCGCCGCTGAGCATCTCGTACATCACGGCGCCCAGGGCGTAGACGTCCGAGCGCACGTCCACCGGTTTGCCGCGCGCCTGCTCAGGCGCCATGTACAGCGGCGTTCCGACCACCGTGCCCGTCGTGGTCAGTGACTTGGACGGCGTCTTGGTCGCGACCTTGGCGATACCGAAGTCCAGCACCTTCACAAAGTCCTCTTCGCCGTGAACCTCCTTCAAAAAGAGGTTCTCGGGCTTGAGGTCGCGATGGACGATGCCCCGCGCGTGGGCCTCGGACAGTGACTTCAGCGCCTGCACCGCGATGCGCGCGACCCGCTCGGGCGCCACCTTGCCGCGCCGAACCAGCATCGTGGACAGCGGCTGGCCCTCCAGCAGCTCGGTCACCAGGTAGAGGTCACCGTCCTCGCTCTGACCGAAATCAATGACGCGAATCGTATTGGGATGCTCCAGCGAGCTGGCGGCGCGCGCCTCGATCTGAAAGCGCCGGACCTGCTCCAGATTGGACGCAAACTCGGGCCGCAGAATCTTCAGCGCCACGGCCCGGTCGACGCTGAGCTGGACCGCGCGGTAGACGGCGCCCATCCCGCCCATGCCGACCAGCTCTTCGATTCGATAGCGTGCATCGAAGACTTTTCCGACCAGCCGCTCGCTCGGATTGAGCACTTTGCCGGCGTCCACGGTGCTGAAGCCGTCGTCCGGACACACCGCCGCGTCGGTTCGCAATCGGCATTGTGGGCAGACTCGGCTTTCGGTCACTGATCGCTCCGGCGCGAGCGTAAGGGGAGCAAGCGTCGCTGGCACGCAGTGTATGGCAGGCCCCGGCAGAGGGTCAACGAAGGCCACGTCTTGCTCCTTTTGGAGGCGACGTGCCAGAATGCCGCCCATGCTCCGGACGGCCTCAGTACTCGCCTTGATTATCACGCTCAGCAGCTCAGTCGCCGGAACTGAGGCCTACAGTGGTGAGTTGTCCAAAGTGGACAAACTGATCAATGAAGGTCGCCGAATGTTGAAAGCAGGCGCGGTCTCCAAAGCTGAGGAGCTGTTCCGGCAGGCGGTCGAGGCCGCCCCCGGCAGCGCAGTCGCTCATAACGAGCTGGGAGTGGCGCTGTTTCAGCGCGGCGCGATCAAGGCCGCCATCAAGCCCCTGCGGCGCGCGGTCAAGATCGACAGGCAGCTTGCACACGCGTGGGCCAACCTGGCCGAGGCCGAGCGGCTGTCGGGCAAATACAAGCGCGCCGCGCTGAGCTATCACCGCTTTCTGACGCTGCGTAAAGGCGACAGGTACGGCATCTATGGGCTGGCGCTGTGCTTCGAGGGCTACGAGAAGCTGGACAAGGCGCTCAAAACGCTGGCCGTCGCCAAAAAGCGCTCGGAGGCCGACCCGCGGCTGCTGGCGCGCGTCAATACGGCGGTCAAGCGGGTGCGTGAGAAGATCGCCGAGGCCCGTCTGTCGCTGCTGCAGCGTGGCGACGCGCGCCTGATGGCCGGCCGCTGGGACGCCGCGCTGAAGCTGTATGAGAAGGGGTTGGTCAAGACGCCCAAAGACCCGACGCTGACCGGCCGCCGTGGCCTGGTCAAGGCGATCCAGGGTGACATCGCGGCGGCCAAGACCGACCTGCGCACGGCCATCCTGGCGGATCCGGCCGAGGCCACGGCACGCAACGCATACGCGCTGATTCTCGACGCCGAGGATGCGGCCGGCGCCAACCCCGATGCCGGGACCAACGACGCCAACAAGATGCTGGCCGCCGATCGCGCGGCCCTGGCCCTGCGCGCGTTCACGGCCGCGTTGGCCGTGGCAGAGGGCGACCCGACGCCGCTGTACCTGGGACGCGCCGAGGCTCAGCTGCGGCTGGGCGGCCTCGATCCGGCGACCGAGGATCTGGCCGCGGCCGGGGACTCACCCGACGTGACCCTGGGCCTGGCCGAGATCCACTTGCTGCGCGGCCAAAACGATGACGCTGCGGCCCTGGCGGCCGAGGCGCCGGTCGTGCCCGCGGACATCCCGGTCTGGCGACGGTCGCTGCTGCAAAGCAAGTGACAAGCCCCGGCGCTCCCCGCCTTCTTCTGACCGAGACCGTCGACCCCGACGGCGCCCTGCCCCATTGGATATCGGCCGATGTGCGCCGGCTGGGCTGGCATGCCTGGCGACTGCCGACGCAGGAGGCGATCCACATGCTGGGGATCAGCGCGTACGCGGCGCTGGTGAGGAGAATCGTCGATGAGCTGCGGCCACACATCCTGCTGGTGCACCCGCCATACGACCATCTCAATGCAGCGATCTGCGAGGCCATCCGGGCCAGCGGCACGCGCATCGTCGGGCTCGGGTTCGACGACGCGCTCTTCGCCGACAGCTGGAGCGACGCGGCGCTGGACGACCTGCGCGATCGCTTCGATCTCTGGGCTACCACGTCGCAGGCGGGCCGCACGGTCGAGCATGGCGCGCGGCCGATCCCGTGGGCGCTCAGTCCCGAGACGGTGGCGCGCTACGACGCCGCTGCCCCGGCACATGAGGCGCTGCTGGTCGGGCGCAAGACCCCGGAGCGGCACGCCGTGGTCGCCGCGCTGACCGACGCGGGCGTGGAGACGGGGGTGTACGGCGCCGGGTGGCCCGCCGGCTCTGTGTCGCGAGCGCGGATGCTGGGCCTGATCCGAAACGCGGGCGTGGTCATCACGCCCAACGACGGCGTGGACATGATCAAGGCCCGGATGCTGGAGACGGCGCTGTGCGGGGCGCGCCAGCTTATCGAGTACAGCGCGGAGCTTTCGACCTACTTCCCAGATGAGCTGCCGCCGACATGGCGCACCCCCGGCGAGTGTGTGGAGTGGGTCACGTCGGGCCGGGCGATCGACGTCTGGCGCGAGGTCCCCAGATGGACCGAGCGGTGGCCCCAGTTGCTGGACGGCCTGACGCTGGCCGATCTGGACGCTCCCCAGACGCTGCAAAGCGACAGCCTGGAGACGCTGTACGCGGCGCTCGCCCACACGTACGAGCAGCGCGGGTTGCTGGACGCGGCAGGCGCCTTCTTTGAGGTGTGGGCCGAGACGAGCGATGCCGCCCTCAGCGGCGTCGCTCGCTGCGCTCATGCACAGGAGCGCTGGACAGAGGCCATAACAGCCGCCGATGCCGCGCTCGCCGTCGTCGCCGCGCCGGACGCCGTGCGCAACCTGGCCGCGTGGGTGCCGTCGCACGGGCAGGGATGCGGTCTCGGCCGAACCGGCGCGCTGGATCCGGGCATTGAGCTGGATGCCATTCGGCTGCATGCGCGTGTCATGGCGGGCGCTGTCGGTGAGGCCACCGCGATCGCTGCCGGGCTGGACCCGTCCCGCCGCAGCCGGGTCAGCCAGGTGCTGCAGCCCGACGAGCTGGCGGAGCGGGAGCCGTTCTGGCGCGCCCTGCGATCGTGAGCCGGCGCGCTGCGCTCATTCTGGCGCTGCTGGTCGGCCTGTCGGGGTGCGCCGCGCCGGACGTTGCGCTCGATCGCGCGCCTGGCCCGTCCGTGCTGCCACGCCCGATCCTGCCCGCACTGCCGTGGTTCGTGGCGCTGTACGACAAGGCCTGGAGCCTGGCGCAGGCCAACGTGCACCACGGCAGCGAGGCCAACGGTCTGGCGGACGCCTGGATCGACGAGGCGTTCGCCCTGCCAAACATCTACCAGTGGGACACCTGCTTCATCCTGATGTTTGCCCGGTACGGCGCCCACGCCCTGCCGGCGGCCGCGTCGCTGGACAACTTCTACTCAAAGCAGCACCCCGACGGGTTCATCTGCCGAGAGATCAGCGAGCTGGACGGGGCCGACGTCTGGCCCAAAGACAGCGCGGCCGCCATCAACCCACCGCTCTTCGCGTGGGCCGAGTGGGCGCTGTATCAGGTCACCGCGAACCCGGCCCGGCTGACGCGCGTGCTGCCTAAGCTGGTGCGGTATTACGACTGGGTCAAAGCCCACCGCACGCGCCCGAGCGGCGCCTATTGGTCCAGCGGCTTCGGGTGCGGCATGGACAACGCCCCGCGCGGCACCAGCACCAGCGTCGTGGACGACTTCGGCATGGCGTGGGTCGACATGACGGCGCAGCAGGCGGGCGCAGCACAGCATCTTGCGCAGATCGCCGCGGCCGTGGGAGACCAGAAGACCGCGACCCGGTTTTTGACAGAGCACGCCGACCTGGTCGCGCTGCTGAATACGGCGTTCTGGGACCCCGTCGACGGCCTCTACTACGACATCGGAAAGGACGGCCGCCACACCGGCGTGCAAACCCTGGCGTCCTTTTGGCCCATGCTGGCCGCAGCGCCCAGCCAGGCACAGTGTGAGCAGCTTGTCGGACACCTCATGAATCCCGCTACGTTCTGGCGCCCCAACCCGTTTCCGACGCTGGCCGCCAATCATCCGGATTACGACGCGACCGGACAATACTGGCGCGGCGCGGTCTGGGCGCCCACCAACTACATGGTCATCAAGGGGCTCGAAACATGTGGCGAGCACGCGCTGGCCGCGGAGGCCGCCGAGCGCCACATCAGCCACCTGGCCGCCATTCTCGAGACCACCGGCACGCTCTGGGAGAACACGTCGGCCGAGCGCCCTGTACCGGGCAAGCCCGCCGCGCCGGACTTCGTAGGCTGGGCTGGGGCAGGCCCCATCGCGCTGCTCATCGAAAACGTGCTCGGCTTCACGGTCAACGGCCCCAACGACCGGCTGACTTGGCGCCTGCAGCGCACGGACCTACACGGCATCGCGGACCTGCGCTTCGGCGACAACATCGTGACCGTGCACGCGCTGGCCCGCTCCGACGCGCTCGCTCCTGCGGAGATCACGGTAGAGAGCACCAGCCCGTTTACGCTGGTGACGATCATCGGCGCCACACAGACCACACACGAGGTCCCCGCGGGCCGAACGGTTCTTTAGCGACGGCGGCTACGGCGGCGGTTGTCGTTGCTTTGGCGCCACACGGAGCCCAGTAAGAAGAGACCCGCTATGCCGGCGACCCACACAGCGTTGCCGCGCAGCTCCAAGTCTCCCGTGACATGAAAGACCGTGGCCAGAACCGCCGACGTAATGCCGATCAGCGTGTAGATCACCTGGTGACCCAGGGCATACATCATCCGGTAGTTCTCGTCGTTGCCACGCAGCCGCGCTTCGATTCGGCCGCTGCTGGCGCGGGTGAGAAACTTCCGCAGCTCGGCCGGCAGCCCGATGTACTGGACCAGCATCTCCTTGCCTGTCGAGACCAGAAACGCCGAGAGGTCGCCGTCCTCACCCAGCAGCAGCTCGCGCAGGTACGGACGGATGAGCTCCATGGGCTTGATCCGCGGATCCAGATGCGTGCACAGCCCCGTCAGCAGCAGCAGCGTCCGCTCCAGCAGGATCCACTCCCGCGGGATCTGAAACGCGCTGGACAGCTCGCCGATCCCGATGTCCATCTTGCGCAGCGCCAGCAGGTGCTCCAGCCCCATCTCCGGATCGACCTTGATGTCGTTGAGGTCGAAGGACTCGATGCGGATGGACTCCTGAAACTTCTCGTGAAAATACGCGATGACGCGGTCGAAGACCTCTTCGTCATGACCGCGCGCGATGAAGCCCATGTCCTTGAGCGCCATGGCGATCTTCTCGGTGTCCTGGTTCATCACAGCCTGGAAGAAGTGCGCCAGCCCCGAGCGCATGTTCTCGGACAAGCTCGCGACGGCGCCGAAGTCCAGCAGCGTGATCGTGCCGTCCTCGTCCACCAGCACGTTTCCGGGGTGCGGATCCGCGTGATAGAAGCCGTCCACGAAGATCTGCTTGCAGTACGCCTCCACCAGGCGGTGTGCGATGTCCGTACCGACGTGGCCGACGGCCTCCAGACGCTCGATGTCTGTGACTTTGATCCCCGGCACAAACCGCGTCGTCAGCACCTTGCCGGTACTGAACTCGCCAACCACCACGGGAAAGGCGATCGACTCGTGCCCGGAGCCCTCGAAGTTGTGCGCGATCCGCTCGATGTTTCGGGCCTCGGCGGCGAAGTCCAGCTCCGCCTTCAGCATGGTCGAGACCTCGCGGTACACGTTGTCCAGGCCGTGCGCCGGCACAAAAAACGACACGATGGAGACGATGCGCCGAAACGTCTTCAGGTCGCTGCGCAGGATGTCATCGATGTCGGGATACTGGATCTTGACCGCGACGCGCTCGCCCGACGAGAGGGTCGCCATGTGCACCTGGGAGATCGACGCGGCCGCCAGTGGAGTCTCGTCGAACTCTGCAAAGATCTGGGTCGGCTCTTTGCCGAAGTCCTCCAGAAAGCGCGCGCGCATCTCCGAAAACGGACGCGGAGGCACACTGTCCTGCAGCCCCTCCAGCTCACGCCGAAACTCGGGCGGCAGAAAGTTTGTGAGGATGCTGAAGGTCTGCCCCACCTTGATGAACAAACCCTGCAGCTTGACGATGGCCCGCTGGATGCGCCGGGCGTTCTGGACGTGCTTCTGTTCCAGCGCCTGCCGCAGCCAGGCTTCGCCGCGCAGATTGGCCACGAGCCGGGTCCATGAATAGGACCAGATCACCGCCAGCGTGACCCAGTAGGCCCGCAGGAACCTCAGCTTCTGCTGCCCTCCGCCGTTCACGGTTCGGAGGTTAGCATATTCGCGTGCCAGCCCCGACTCTGGTACATTTTCTGTATGGCGAACGACGAACAGCAGGCGGCCGAACCGACAGAGCCGAGCGAGCCGCCTCCGCCCGAGCTGGGAGACGACGAGGGAATTGTCCCAGACATCATCAAGCGGGCGATCCACACCGGCTTCAAGACCGTCAACTGGGGTCAGGAGAGCGCGCGCGCCATCGCCTCCGGCATCCTCAACAACGAGAAGGTCGAGGCCGTCGGTTCCACTCTGAACACGGTGCGCAGTGAGCTGGTCGGCGTGGTGGGGCGGGAGCTCGTCCGCTATCTGGACCAGCTGAACCTGACCGACGAGGCCGTCAAGGTCCTGACCGCCATCAGCCTGGAGCTGAAGACCGAGATCCGGTTCATCCCCAACGACAAGAAGCTGGTCACTCCGGACGTGAAGGCGGAAGTGACGGTCAAGCGCACGGACAAGAAGAAGAAGCCGGCGGCCAAGAAGCGCCGCTCCCGCAGCAAGAAGAAAGCCCCCCCAGCCGAATAGGGTGAGCGACCCCGTCGACAGGCTGTATCAGCTGCCTCTGGATGACTTCGTCCGGGCGCGCAACGACCTGGCCAAACAGCTGCGCCTGGCCGGCGATCGCGAGGCTGCCAAGCAGATCAAGGCGCTGACCAAGCCGAGCGTGTCGGCGTGGGCGGTCAATCAGCTGTACTGGACCGCACGAATCGACTTTCAGCGGCTGATCAAGGCGGCAGACGAGCTGCGCGCGGCGACCGGCGAGCTGCTTGGCGGCGCGGGGGCGTCGGCGCTGGCCGCAGCGCGGGAGAAGCGGCGAGCGGCCCTGAACGCTGCGCTCGAGCGAGCAGGGGACATCCTCGAAGCCGCCGGCCACGGCAGGAGCCAGCTGACGATGCGGCGCGTGTCCACCAGTCTGGAGGCGCTGGCGGCCGAGGGGGGCGGCAACGCAGGACGGCTCAGCGCGGACATCCAGTCGGCCGGCTTCGGGGCGCTCTCGGGCTTTGCCGCGATGGCCGCCCAGCTCCCGACGCCACCAACCCATCACGAGACGCCCGCTGCTCCCGCCAAACCGCCGGAGGCGCCCGCGGATCCGCCACCGGCGGCCGAGGAGGCGCCCCAGGACAGCGTACAGCGGGCGGAAGCGGAGGCCGCGTTCGAGCAGGCGCAGGCGCTGTTTGAGTTTCGCTCTCGCCGAACGGGCGAGGTGCGCGCTGCCGCCGAGCAGGCGACCACCCGGGCTCATGCCGCGCGCGCAGAGCTGCAGGAGGCCCAGCGCCGGCTGGGCAAGGCGGAGCAGGCCGTTGAGGAGACGGCGGAAGCCGCGCGCGCGGGTCAGGCGCAGCTCGACGCGGAGGTCAGCAAGCTGTCCGACGCCGAGAGCGCCCTGGAAGCGGCGCGTCAGCGGCTGTCCGGCCTCGACTGACCGCTACTTTCGGACGATTGACAGCGTCTTGATGACGACCGGGGTGGCGGGTCGCGACCGCATGGGATCTTTGGGGTCCTTGGGCACGCGCGTGATCGTCTTCACGAGATCCGCCGGCGTGCAGGCGCCAAAGACAGAGTGCTTGTCGTTGAGATGGGGCGTCGGACGCTCCGTGATGAAGAACTGGCTGCCGTTGGTCGAGACGCCCGCGTTGGCCATGCTCAGCAGCGCCGGGCGATCGTGGCGCAGCTCGGGGTGGAACTCGTCCGCAAACCGATAGCCGGGCCCGCCCCCGCCCGTGGCGGTCGGATCACCGCACTGGATCATGAAGTTGGGGATCACCCGGTGACACTGAGTGCCGTCGAAGAACGGCCGCTTGCCCGGCTTGTTGGTCTTGCTGTCGGTGAACTTGCGCAGTCCGCGCGCCAGCCCGACGAAGTTGGCCACGGTCAGCGGCGCCTTCTCCTCGAACAGCTCGCAGTCGAACGCGCCGTAGTCGGTCTCGATAATCGCGGTCAGCTTGCCGTCGCCCTTGAGCCCGGCCGTGTAGGCGGCCAGGTGCGCTTTGGTCAACACCGCCAGCGGTCCGCCCCCCATGACGGGCCCCAGCTGGTGCGTCTCCAGGTCCACCGGCGGCTGGGCCACGACCGTCCCGCCGGTTTTTGGCGGCGCGGGCGCGGGTGCCTTCTGTGGCGCGGGGGTCGGGTTGTGCACCTTGACCGGCGGCGGGCTGTCCTTCTTCTTGGCCGGCTCGTCCTTGCATCCCGAAGAGAGTCCGGCAAGGAGACCGACGATCACTGTCATCTTGAGCATTTGCATATGTGAACACCCCACGATCCGGGGCAAACCATAGATTTTTTTGGTGCCCCCCTCAAGTGGGCTTACGGTGCCCGGACAGGGGAGCATGTATGGCCACACCGTACGATGTGATTATTGTAGGTAGCGAGGAGCAGGATCTCGCTACTCAAGTCTATGACCTTCTTCGGCACTATGCGGGCCGACGACGCCACGATCCAGAGATGCTGGAGGCGCTGAGCGAGTCGACCGACGACCTCGCCGGACTCGTCGCTCGCGGCCTGGTCAATGACGCCGTGTCCACCAACAATCCGTACTCCGTGATCCTCCGCGCACAGGTCGAGCTGTGGTGGATGGACCTGGAGATGGGCCTGCACGTGGTGCCCAAGCTGCGCCCGATGCTGCCCGACGGCTGGTGGGATCGCCTGCGCGCCGACAGCCTGGCGCTGATCGAGCGCCTGGACAAAGGCTCGCGGCCGGCGGCGTGGGAGGGCGTGGCGCACATCTTCAGCTCGGTGGTCTCCGACGACGCCGATACCGAAAACTACGAGCGCTCGCGTGTCCTGGCGCGCGGTGTCGGCACCGCGGTCGCTATGTCGGACGACTGGCTGGCACAGGCGCTGGATCTGGTCCACCGCGGCCCCTCACGAGGCCTGCTGTGCGCGCTGGCCCGCGATACGATTCTGGTCGAGCACGAGCGCTGGATCGCTGCGCTGCTCCTGCGCGGCGGCCCCCTGGCGGTAGCGCTCGGCGCGGCGACGGTCTATTTCGCGCCCGACGAGACAACGGTGCACATCCGCGACCTGCTGGCCGTCGCGCCCCCGTCGTGCATGATCCGCGTGGCGGAGGCTCATGGGCTGCTGACCCTGCTCGGCGATGACGCGGTCGACTGCACGGAGGCGCTGCGCACCGCGTTTCTGACCCAGGCCTGGCAGGGCGGCTTCCAAGAGGGCGCGACGTCCGTGCAATGGTCGCGTGCATTCCGTGGAGAGCTGCTGGTCTCCCGCAGCCTGTCCGAGCTGGGTGACAGCGCCGCCTTGATGGCCCGCGACGTGGCGGTCGGGCTGGCGCATCACATCGGCAACGACAGCGCCCTGAACGACCCGCAGCGCCGGCAGGCGATCGCCGAGTGCCTGGCGTGGGTCCTCAAGGACGATGACGAGTATGTGGCCCCGCTGCGGTGCGCGGAGAGCGTTCTGCGTGAGCTGGGCCGAACCCACGGGACGCAGCCGATGGCCTGCGCAATGCGCGGATATGCGGACGCCCTGATCGCCACCGCCCGCGTGCTGCGCAGCACCACCGGGGGGCGCTCCCCGGCGCGGCGACTGTATTCGCGCGTGCTGAGACTGCGAAAAGCCAACCCGCGTATGCTGCCGCGTGACGTCTTTCCGGACACGTTGGACCGCGCGCTGGAGCTCGGTGGCGCGGATCGAGACGCCGCTCGCTGGTTGGAGCCGGATCTGGTCTTCTTGGACGACCGGGACGCGCCCGCGCCAACGCCGATCGATCCTCTCCCGCGCGCGGGAGAGATCGTCGCTACGGCGGAGGGCGTGCTCCCGCTTCCGGGGCTGACGGCAGCGTGGGTAAACGCCCGCGGATGGTCCTACAGTCGCCTGATCACCTGGCTGCTCCCCCTGCCCTTCCGCCACATGGTCACCGTCATGGCCGGCTGGCTGGGCCTGACCTCGCGCGCCCAGTTCGTCATGGGCAGCAACAACAAGGGCGCAGTCGTGGTACACCGCCGCTTCTTCGGCAAGCGGTGGGGCGTCACAAAGCGCGCGATCGTGGGCGGTCAGCTCTTCACCTTCCCGGACGAGGAGTGTCTGGGCGTGGACCGCATGATGGGACGCTGGTCGTCGATCCTGCTGCTCACGGGCACGCTCGGCACGTGGATCACGCTCAAGGGCATCCAGGCCGGCGCGGTGGCCGAGACCCTGGGCGGCAGCTGCATCCTGCTGTTCGGTTTGCTGGGATATCACGGCGCGCTCAGCCTCTATCGCATTCTGGCTGACGGCAACGCGGTCGCCGTGCGCGACGACCAGGACCAGGTCCGCGTCTGGCGTATCGAGCCCGGTACCCGCGCGATGCTCATGGAGCGCGGACAGACGGAAACCGACCCCGCATAGAACTTTTCGGGATCCGCGCCGTCTCATGGCGCATGCGAATCAAAACAATGTTGTATTCGGCTTTGCCCATCCTGGCCGTCTGCGGCTTGCTGCCATTGTCGATCCATCTCGCGCTCGAGAACTCGCGCCTGGCCGAGATCGCCGAGGTGGACGACGACGATGTGGTCGAGGATATGCCCGTACAGCCCCGGCCGCGCGTCGTGCGGATGTGCCCCCCGGCACCGACGCCGGTCGCCGAGGCCTCCCGGTCGTTTCAGGATCTGCGGGCCCAGTACGAGGCCGCGCCGAATCTGATCGAGTCCGAGCGTATCGTGCGCGATATGGGAGACGCCGGCTCCGAGGCGCTGGGCTTTCTGACCGAGCGGATGGAGGACAAGCGCTACCGCGTGCGTCGCGCGGCCGCGGAGGCCGTGGGCCGCATCGGTGGTCTGGGCGCCGCCGGCATCCTGGAGAACGCGCTGTACGCGGGCAAATACGGGCAAGTCAGCCTCGGCGCGCACGGCCTGTCGGTCATGAGCGACGACTTTGCCGAGCAGCTGCTGATCCGCAGCCTCGAGGACGAGCGCACGCTGCGCTTCAGGGGCTCGGTGTTGGAGGCCCTGGCGAGCATCGGCACCGACAACGCCGTGGGCGCGGTGACCCAGGTGCTGTACGAAGGCTCCGGCTCCACCCCTCGCGACGCGGCGCGCGCGCTGGCCTCGACCACGGCCGGGCTGCAGATCCTGATGGACGCCGCCGGCTCCTACAACCCGCTGAGCGTGCGGCAGGCCGCCGTTCGGGCCCTGAGCGGCAACGACTCTCCCAAAGTGGACGCGCTCTTTGCCCGCATTCTGCGTGACCCCCGCTCGCAGCTGCGCGTGCAGGTCATCGAGGCGCTCGGCGACCGCAAGACGCCCGAGACGGTGCGCACGCTGGCGTCCCTGATCCGTACCGCTCAGCGCGGTGAGCGCGCGGCGGCGTTCAACGCGCTGGCCAAGCTGGATACCCCCGAGACCGCTGAGCTGCTCGCCCGGGCCGTGCGCACCGTGGGCCGCAACGACCGCTCCAACGTCATCTACGCCCTGGGGCGCATGAACACGCCGACGGCGCTGGATGCCATTCGCCGCCTGATCTTCGACCCGGCGCCCGACATCCACCGCACGGCCGCCGGCGCCGTCTCTTACAACCACCCGGCGCTGCTGGCGGCGCTCGACCCGGCCGAGGTGCCGTTTGGCGCCCGCACGTACGTGTATCGCGCGATGGTTCAGGTCGACGCCGAGAAGGCCCTGCCGATTCTGGCCGCCGTTGTGCAGGGAGACGACCTGCGCGGCGCCCGCATCGCGCTCCAGGCGCTGTCCGGCGCCAAGACCGAGGGCGCGCGCACCATCTTGATCGAGGCGGTTGGGTCGCCCGAGCCAACCGTCGCGCAGGCGGCCCTGCAGTCGCTTGGCGGCATACGAGCGCTGCCCGAGCCGGCGCGCAGCTCATTGGTATCGCGCATCGCGGCCGGGGACGTGTCGACGCAGCTGTTGTACTCACTCGGCGACGGCATCGGGGGCACGGACGTGCGGGACGCGCTGGCGTCTGCTGTGCGCAGCGGCGATCGCCAGATCCGGGACGCAGCAGCTCAAGCCCTGGCTCGTGGTGGAGCGCCCGGGACCTCCGGCATTCTGGGGTCCATCGCGACGGACCAGACGCTGTCCAAGTCGACGCGGCTCTCCGCCCTGAACGCCCTGGCGAACAGCGGCGACCCCGAGAGTGGAAACACCCTGGTGGCGATCGCCCGTGACGGCGATGAGCAGGCGATCGGGGCCCTCCGGCGCGTCGACAGCGCCGAGGCGATCGAGGTGCTGGTCGAGCTGACCCGGTCCACGGACAAGAGCAAGGCCTCCAAGGCGTTCAGCGCGCTCAGCGGCTCCCAGCGCCCCGAGGCCACCGCCGCCCTGGTCGAAGCGGTGCGTTCGGGTGACGCCAACGCGCGCTCAGCTGTTCATGCGCTGGCCAACCGCAGCTCCAAGGAGGCGCGTCAGTTGCTCCTGGATACCGCGTGGAGCGGCCCGAAAGAGCTGCGAACCGCTGCGCTGCAGTCGATGTCGTACAACGTGCCGGACGGCGAGGTCATGCCGCTGATCGAGAACGCGCTGGGAGACAGCGACAACGAGGTGGTGCAGGCAGCGCTGTCGGTCGTGGAGTACCGCCCGGGCAAGGCGGCAAGCGAAGTGCTCGCGGGTGTCTTGGACTCAGATGCGTCGGACGCCATCCGCAAGCGCGCTGCGCACGCACTTCAGCGCCGCGGCGGCGCCATCGCGGCGCAGCACAAGGACACGATCGAAGGGCTCATCAAGGCGCCGAACGCGCCGCAGATCCTCTTCGACTTCGAGTAAGGACGCTACTTGGCGCGGTAGGTAATCCGACCTCGGGTGAGGTCGTAGGGCGAGAGCTCGACGGTCACTTTGTCACCGGGGAGGATGCGAATGAAGAACTTGCGCATCTTTCCGGAGACGTGGGCGAGCACTTTATGCCCGTTCTCAAGCTCAACCCTGAACATGGCGTTCGGGAGTGGCTCGACGACGGTGCCTTCCACGCTGATTCCTTCTTCTTTGGCCACACGGCCCTCCAAGCAATGATCGGCGGCACGATGCCATAGCGCGACCGTAATAGGCAACAGACTTCGGCGAAGCCTGCGTTATTCCTTCATGATGTCCAGGATGGTCGGGTCGAGCCCATCGCCTGCCGTTTCAGCAGGAGGCTTGGCCCCACCACGCAGCTCGGACACCCGATCGAGAATGTCACGCCGCGCAAAACGCACCGTAATCGCGCCGTAATCAGGACGTGACGCCACGTCCAGCACGATCTGATCGTCGCTCCATCGGGCGCCAATCGGGGCGTCCTTCAAGTCGGGGTTGCGGTAGTCGACCTTGTCGGGCTTGCCGTATAGCTCTGTGAGGTTGACCAGGAACACCGCAAACGACTGCCGTGTGGTCTCGGTGGTGACCACCTTCCACAGCGCACCCTTCATGAAGAAGAAGTAGTCGTGGCTGCGGCCGACGGGCATGACGATCATGCTCTCTGCCGTGTTGTGCGCGAACTCGCCGGCCACGACGGAGACGTTGTAGCCGGTCTTCTGGCCGGTGAACCCGATGTGGCTGTCGCTGATGGCCTGCAGCCGTACACCGATCTCCGCCGTCAGCCGGTCACGCTCAGAGACGTCCGGGGTGTTGGCGATGCGGTCCGCGTAGCTGGCGCGGATCTGCTTCTCGATGTGCTTGAGCAGCGTGGGGAGCTTCTTGCTGTACGGGACGGCCGCAAGGCGCGGGGTCAGCTTGCCCGGATCGAGCTTGCCCTGAGCGGACGCCAAACCCGGCGCAAGCGCGACGCAAAGGATCGCCGCAATGGCGAATCGGACCGGGACAGCTATTCGATTCAAGAGGCTCCTTATATACAGCCTTCTTCAAAAATTACGGTAAAGTCGTAACGGTTTCAAGATTACGTTCCAGGAGGAACCTTGGGCACGCCTGAACATCCACGTCGAGATTTCCTCAAGAAGAGCGCCGCCATCGCCGGCGGAGCGTTGGCCGTATCGGCGACCAGTACGCTGATCGAGACCCCGGCCGCATGGGCCGGGCGCCTGCGGGACCAGGGACGTGGCAAAGTGGTCGGTGTAGAAAACGCCAAAGCCATGAAATCGCTCAACAAGGAACACCCCGCAGTCGTCGAGAAGATGACGAACGCGGCGATGCTGGCATTCACCGGCAAGCGCACATTGGTCAAGGCGTGGCGGGAGTTCATCCATCCCTCCGACACTGTCGGCATCAAGCTGAACTGTCTGGCGTCCCCCGGCATGGGCACGAGCCCCGCCATGGTGGCGGCCATGGTCAAGGGCCTGCAGGCGCTGGGTGTGCCCAACGAGCGGATCATCTTGTACGAGCAGTACAAAGACCGCCTGCTCGCGCGTGGATCCGGCTTCGTCCTGAATGAGGATCCCGCCAAGGGACCGATGGTCCGCCACATGGGCGGCAAGAAGATCCTCAAGGACACGGGGCTGCTCGGCTACGAGACGCAGGCCGCGAAGCACGGCAGCGGCAAGAGCCACTACTCCAACATGCTCAAACACTGTACGGCGATCATCAACGCGCCGGTCATCAAGGATCACAGCCTGGCCGGCGTCACCGTGGGCATGAAGAACATGACTCACGGCAACATCAACAACCCGCACGACTTCCACAAGCACGACTGCAACCCGCAGATCGCCGACATCTATGCGCACCCCAAGATCACGGACAAGGTCCGGCTGATCGTGTGCGACGGCCTGCGCGTGATGTACGACGGCGGCCCGATGGATAACCGTCACAAAGTGCTGCACAACCGCATCTACGTCGCCACGGACCCGGTCGCGATCGACGCGTGGGGCTACGAGGTGGTCGAGAAGGTGCGCAAAGAGAAGGGCAAGCCGCCTCTGGCCAAGCGCCATCCCGCCGGCAACTACTTGCTGCAGGCACAGAAGTTGGGGCTCGGCGTCGCCGATCCGGCGGCGCTCAAGGTAGACGTGTCAACTATCGGGTAAGGCCCGAATCTGTTATATCGGGACTCATGAGCCAATCCGATGAGTTGGACCGTCGGCGGAAGACATTTCGGTACCGCGCAACCCTCCGAATGAGCTTCAAGTATGCCGGCCGCCGGCATCAAGCCATAACGACCGAGATCTCGCCCCGCGGTGCGGCTGTCGTTACCGACGTGCAGCTACCTGTCGGCGCGATCCTGATCTTCGATGTCGAGGAGTCCGACCAGTCCGCCCCGGACGTTCGCGGCGCGCGGCTCATCGCGCAGGTCAGCTGGGCAGGTCCGGCACCGTTTGGCGACAGCAGCAGCCACTCCGCCGGCCTCGAGCTACTGCGGACCAGCGGCGGCCAATGGACCGGCCTGCTGGCGCACCTGAAGAAGCGACACCGCGCCGAGTCCGGCGTGGTCATCAAGGAAGGCTCGGACAGCTCCGGCGAGCGGTCCGGTATGCACGACAGCGGATACGGCTCCGGCTTCGAGGCGCTCTTCAACCACGAGGGCGTCTGGTTTCGCGGCGAGATCGTCACCGCCAGCGTCTCGGTCATCTGGATTCGCACCGCGCGCATGGCGCCACCGATGGGTGCGCCGATCCGTGTGCGCATCGCGGTTCGGGACACCGGCAAGCTGGTCGCGGTCGACGTCAATGGACGCGTCCCCGGCTCACCGATCCCTGACCAGGGCTCGCGTGGCTGGGTGTTTGAGGTCGAGATCGAGAGCGTCAACCGCATGGAGCTCTTTGAGCGCCTGATCGGCCGCATCAACCAGGGGGACTCGCCGCGGTGAGCCTGCCCCCAACATCAGACCGGCGGCGACACTACCGCCGGCCGAAGTTGATGCGTTTTCTGCTGTCCTGGCGACGGTCGGAAGAGAAGGTCTTTACGACGGACGTGTCACTGTGCGGCATCTTCCTGCGTACGAGCGTGGTGCCGCCGCCCGGCTCCGAGATCACGATCGAGCTGCCCGAAGCGCGACCCAGCGACGAGTGTATCAAGCTGGTGTGCAAGGTCGTCCGGGTCGTACGCCGCGGCGACCCCTACAACCCGCTGGGCGGCGTGGGCGTCGAATTGGTGCGGATCAACTCGCCGCGCGGCACCGGCCCTGCGCTGGAGTTGATGACGCTGTTGATGGGCGGCAAAGAGCCCCCGCACCTGCCGATCATCACCGATGAGGTGGCGGTGTCTCTGCCCGACTGCCGGCTGCTCGATCTGGAGCCGAAGCCGGTCGAGGAAGAGGTCGGCTTCGAGAACAAGCGGGCGCACACGCGCACGGTGGCGGTCCATCTGGCCGTGTTCTGCCGGTGGCGCAACATGATCATCCAGGCCGCGCTGAAGCGGCTGGGCAGCGAGCAGGCCATCCTGAGCAACCTGAAGGTCGTACCGGAGATCGGCGATGAGGTGGTCGTCCGGTTGCTGGGCATCACCGAGTCACGCTTTCGGGGGCTGCAGTTCACGGGGCGGGTCGATCAGGTCATGCCGATGCCCGACGCCAACGACTCTCTGGTGTCCCTGGCGCTGGACCCGGCGGAACAACAAGCCGAGATCGGCGGGCTGCGGGCGTTTTTGCGCAGCGTGAGCCCCGGTGTAGTCGACGAGGACGAAGACGAATGAACACGGTACGATACGCGACACGTGACGGAGGAGTGATATGAGTGAAGCCAACCCGGTCCCGATTCTTGTTGTCGAGGACAGCCCCGACGATGCGGAGATCCTGGAGGACGCCGTCGAAGGCGCCCGCCTGGCGAACCCGGTGCACTTTGTCGAAGACGGTGCTGAGGCGATGGACTATCTGGAGGGCAACGGCAAGTTCGCCAACCGCGGTGAGTTTCCGTTCCCCGGTCTGGTGATCCTGGACATCAACCTGCCCAAGCTGAACGGCCTGCAAGTGCTGGAGCGAATCCGCGACGGCGAGGCCACGCGCGATCTGCCGGTGGTAATGCTGACGGTGTCCAACAGCGACGAGGACGTGCTGCGCTCCTACGAGCTGGAGACGGTGGTCTACATCCAGAAGCCGGTCACGGCGGACAACCTGACGGCCGTGGTCCAGTCTCTGGAGCAGTTCGACATTCAGCTGGTCGGCCGCGACTAACTGTGACAGCGGCAGATCCACCAGCCGGGACTTTCGACGCTGAGCATGCGCGCGTGCTGCTGGTCGAGGACGACGTCTTCGACCGCGAGTACATGGTGCACATCCTCCAGGGTGAGTTCGAGGTGCGTGAGGCGGTCGACGGCGACACGGCGCTGGAGATCCTCGAGGAAGAGGACTTCGACGTGGTGCTCACCGACAACGTGCTGCCCGGCATCAGCGGCGAGCATCTGCTGCGCGAGTGCCAGGATCGGCGCCCCGTCACGTCCCGCGTCCTGTTGTCCGGCGTGCTGAGCTTGGAGACGGTCCTTCGCTCGGTCAACGACGGCCACATCTACGCGTGCCTGAAGAAGCCGGTCGACCCGAACACGCTGCTGACCACCGTTCACAACGCCGCGCGTGCGTGCAAGCTCATCCGCGAGCGGTCGCAGCTCATCGGAGAGCTGGCGCAGGCCAACGCGCAGATCTACGACGAGCAGCAGCGCCTGATCGGCCTCAACGCCGAGCTCCGTGGCCTGGTGACGATCGCGACGCATGACCTGCGGGAGCCGCTGCGTAGTACCTGCTTCTTCTTGGACAAATGCATCACCTTGATGGGCGAGCGCGACCCGGCACTGGTGCGCCATCTGGACCGGGTGCGGCGAGCGCACGATCGCATGGACTCTCTGCTGCACGGGCTGCGGGAGTGGCTACACCTGTCCACGGGCGAGTTCAGCACCACCGAGGTCGACGTGGGCATGGTCATCGAGGAGGTCCTCGACAACCTGGCCCGCCTTTGTCAGGACCGCCAGGTCGAGCTGACCGTGCCGCCGTTCTGGCCGATGGTCGACGCCAACGCGCCGCTGATCCGGTCCATCTTCGAGAACCTGGTGAGCAACGCGATCCGCTTCAGCCCCGACAAGCCCCCCGCCATCACACTGGACTGGCGAGAGGTGGGCAACGGCCTGATCCGCTTTGAGTGCGCAGATGAGGGCATCGGAGTCGACCCCGAGTATCACGACCAGATCTTCGGCATGTTCAAGCGCTTGGAGAGCCGCCGCAAGTTCGAGGGCACGGGCGCGGGCCTGGCCATCTCCCAGAAGATCGTCAATCGCCACGGCGGTGAGATCGGCGTCACGTCGAAGCGCGGCGAGGGCTCTACGTTCTACTTCACGCTGCGCAAGGCCGATGTCAGCGGGTTGGCCGAGCTGCCGACCCCGCCCACGGCCGACTAACCCCGCTAGATCAGGGTGTGGATCGCGATCACGTAGAGGATCGCGGATAACAGTCCGGCAAACGGCACCGTGATGATCCACGAGAGGCCGATCTTGCGCACCAGCGCCATATCCAGCGCGCCGATGCCGCGGGCTAATCCAACGCCGATGACGCCGCCGACCAGGGTATGTGTGGTGGAGATGGGCAGGCCGAGCTTGCTGCCGACCAGAATCGTGGCGGCGGCACCGAACTCAGCGCTGAAGCCGCGGCTCGGGCTCATCTCGGTGATGTTCTTGCCGATGGTGGCCATGACCTTGTGACCGTAGGTTGCGAGACCCACGACGATGCCGCCGGCGCCGGCAACCAGAACCCAGATGGGCAGCTCGACCTTCTGGGCGACGACGCCCGCTTTGAGGGTGCCGACCACGGCCGCCATGGGCCCGACGGCGTTGGCGACGTCGTTGGAGCCGTGGGCAAAGGCCACGAAGCATGCCGTCAGGATCTGCAGATAGATGAAGTTCTTTTCGACGACGCTCAACTGCTCTCGTACCTCGCCGTCCGGCAGGGGTTTGAGCCGGCGCACCCACCAGTATGCGGCCAGGGTGGCCAGCAAGCCGACGCCGCAGGAGATGAACGCCGCCTGCCCCAGCGGGAGGTCCAGCTTGAGATTCTTGAGGCCCTTGTAGATGAACGACAGCACCAGGATGGCAAACACGGGAAACACGAACAGCGGCCCGTATTTCTTCAGGTTGGCTATCGGACTTCGGGTGTCCAGGATCTTGTTGCGTATGAACACAAACACCAGGAAGCCGAGCAGGCCCCCGACCAGGGGCGAGACGAACCAGCTCATCACGATGAAGAACATCGTCTTCCACTGCACAGCGCCCAGCCCATAGGCGGCGATGCCGAAGCCCGCGACCGCACCCACGATGGAGTGCGTCGTGGAGACCGGCCACCCGAGCCAGCTGGCTAGATGGAGCCATAACGCCGCGGATAACAACGCGCAGCACATACCCACGACGAGCAGCTGCGGATCGCTGGCAAACGCCGCGGGATCCACGATGCCTTTGCGGACGGTATCCGTGACGCTGCCGCCGACGAGCACGGCCCCCAGAAACTCGAAGATCGCCGCCACGATGACCGCGCGCTTGAACGTGAGCGCGCCGGAGCCCACGGAGGTCCCCATGGCGTTGGCCACATCGTTCGCGCCGATGTTCCAGGCCATATAGAAGCCCACCACCACCGCGATCCAAAAGAAGAGGTCGCCTGTCATCGCTATGTCCGCCTAAGCTCTTTAGCCCTGCGAGATTTGGATGCGAATGCGGTCGCCGACGTTTTCGGCGTGGTTGGCCAGGTCACCGACCTTGTTGAAGATCTTGCTCCACATGAAGATGGCCACCGGCTTCATGTCGTCTTCGTGCGCAAAGAGCAGCTTCGCGATCTGATCCTGCACCTTATCCGCCTCGTGTTCGGCCAGGTGCAAATCGTCCACCATCGTCGTCACCTTCTCCGCCTCGGGTCCGCCGAAGCTGGCCTGCACCAGCACATCCAGCTCGGCGACGATGGCACCCGCGCGGTTGACGCAGTCCAAGCTGGCCTTGACGTACTCGCGCAGCAGGTCCGTCATGAAGGGATGCACGGTCATCGGACGGAGCGTCAGCAGCACCCCGACGTCCTCGGCGCAGTCCGCAATGGCGTCCTGTGCGCTGATGTGTCGGAGAACGTCGCCGCGATCCACCGGCATGAACAGGCTCTTGGGCAGATGCAGGCGCAGGTCGCTCTTTATCGAGTCCGCTTCGCCCTCCACCCGCGAGATAGCCTTGGCCGTAACCGCCACTTCTTCCTGGTTACCCGCGATCAGCTGCTCGAAGAGCGGCTCGACCAACAGGGCCGCCTCGACGCACTTCTTCATGTGCTCTTGGACCGGGCCGAAGGGAGACTTCTTGAAGAGATTCCATAGCGTGCCTGCCATGAGACGACCATTTAGGCGCGCATGAGTCTGGCGTCAACCGTAGATGTAAAACTGTTTTAGAAAGCGTTGCACAGCGAGGCGAACGGAGATGCAGGACCGCCGCTGTAGCAGTTGATTCTGAGCGCCGCGCGCCGGATGACATGCAGATCGGCGCCGGTCAGCCTGCCACCGCGCATGATTCGCAGACGCAGCTTGTCCAGCGCGTCCCGGTGGGCCCGCAGCTTGGCAGGCCGCACCAACACATTGACAAAGTCGGCTGCCGGGTCCAGCGCGCGGCCGACAAGCGCCGCCACCTCGCGCAGATCGTTCTGCGCGTCCTCGCGGCTGGCGACAAAACGCGGACGCTGCGGCGCCGTGGCGACCTTGAGCACAAAGCTGTAGAGCCAGGACGCCCCGGCCGCCAGCTGGCGTGGCGACAAGGCCGCGGGCACGTCGGTGGGCTGGTGGTAGTTCGGATTGACACCCGACGACACAAACGCAAAGGGGATGTCGCGGTCGCGGAAAGGCCCGTAGTCGGACCAGACCGCCTTGCGAAACGGCAGGTTCTCGATGAGGTGCAGACCGAAGCGGGTGACGGGCACGCCGTCGACCGATGGCAGGGCCTGCGCGATGGCGCTCAGCTCCGGGCTCTTCTCCGTGCCCAGCACCGTCAGCCGGTCTCCAAACCCCGGGTGGGCCCGCGCGCCGACCATGTCCAGAATCACGGCCGCCACGACGTTGCCCCGGCTCACGGGCAGGTTCGCGACGAAGTGCTTGGACCCGAGCAGGCCGGCCTCCTCACCGTCAAAGGCCACGAAGAGCAGGGTGCGATGCTCGGCTGGCGGGGACTCGCTGAAAGCGCGCGCAACCCCCAGCATGGCCGCCACGCCCGAGGCGTTGTCGTTGGCGCCGGCAAAGACCTTCTTGCCGCGCCGCCCCAGATGGTCGTAATGCGCGCCAACCACCACGATCTCCTGCGCGTGGGGGCCCTGCCCTTTGATGATCCCCATGACGTTGGCGCCAACGGGCATGCGCTGCCGATAGCGATAGCCCGGGATCTGCCCGATGCCCGCCGACCGAAAGGCGTTGACGAGGTATGCCTGTGCGCGGGCGCCGCCCGGCGTGCCGATCTTGCGCCCCTCAAAGCTCTGGGACGCCATGATTCCGACCGTGGACATCAGGCTCTCAGCGCTGAGGGCGCCGGCCCCGGATCCGCCGCTGGGCGAGGCGCCGCAGCCGACGATAAGCAGGGTCAGGAGCACGCGGCTTCTCATGTCCGCAACCATAAGAGGGCGGCCGCAATGTGTCTACTTGATCACGGCTTCCAGGTACTTCAGCAGCGGGTCGTCCGGGAAGGTCTTGCGCCCATTCACCAGTGCCGCCCTGTCGCCCGCACGGGCCCGGATACCGACGCATGCCGCGGTGGTACAATCCGCAACCAGCACGCGCGCCTGCGCAAAGCGACCCGCGCGCACCAGGGCGTCGGGCAGGTCCTTGTGGCCCCGCAGCTTGTCGATGCAGCCGACCAGCACGTCGCCCAGCGGCGCCGGATCGTAAAAGATGCCGCTGTACTGCAGGACGATCTCGAGTGTGGCCTCGCACACCGGGCCCGACGGCGTCTCGTCCGCAGGCAAGCGCAAGCCGGCGCGCTCGAACAGCGTACGGGTGTCGGAGCTCTTTTGACTGTAGGCATCCCAGACCAGGCTCATCATATTGGGCGCGTCGAAGCCGGATCCGCGCGACGAGAGCAGGCGCGCCAGACGCAGACGCGCCACAGGCGAGAGGGGCCCGTGCTCGGCGATCAGCCGGTCCAGCACCAGGTCGCGGTGGGGGTGCCGGCGGCGGCTGTCCAGGTCGCCCGGGATGGACGCGGTGTCGCGCCGAAACAGCGCCCGCGGCGCCATGTACTCCACAAGCGGGCGGTCGTCGGTGTTGAGCGGCCCGCGCCCCGGGAACCACGCGCTGAAGGCGGCCTCGCCGATGACCTGCATGGCCAGCAGATCCTCCACGCCGACGACCGAGAACTCCCGGGATGACTCGGTCAGCTCGCGGCGCACGAGCGGGTGACGCAGCCGCCGCGCGATGCCTGCAAAGTCGGGACGCAGTGGGGCGTTACTGCCGATCAGGACCAGGTCGAAGTCGTCGATCTCCCACACGGACGCGTGCTCAAAGACCGACCCAAAGGTGTTGAAGATGACCGACAGCAGCCGATCGTCCATCTCGTACACCTGAACCCACTGCACCAGCAAACCATCGTCGGCCAGGTGCTCTTTGACCTCGCTCCAATAGTCGCTGGTAAACAGGCCGCCGATGCCGGCGATCCAGGGGTTGGACGGCTCGGAGACGATCACATCCCACGTGCGACCGGGCTGCAGCTTCAGAAAGTCCTTGGCGTCGCCCAGAAACAGGTTGACCTGCTCGTCCTCCAACACGTCGTCGTTGACGTCGGCAAACTGCTCTCGTGCGGCGCGGGCAACTCCGGCGGAGATCTCCACGACATCCACGGTCGTGTCCGGGTGGCGTCGCACCGATGACGCGGTCGCTCCGCTGCCCAGCCCGATGACGAGCACGTCGCTCGCCGGTGGGTTCAGCAGCATGCCGACGTGGCCGAGCATGCGCTGCGTCATGAGGTCTTCGATGGCGGTCGCGTCGGCCTTGCCGTTGATCAGCAGCGCGCGGTCGCCGTTGGACATCTCCACCACGGCCACGGTCGCGTCCAGGCCGTCTTCGTAGGACAGCACCTGGCGCCGGTTGAAGATGTCCTCAAAGCCGGCGTAGTCATCGGCGACCAGACGGGCGCCGTACCGGAAGACCCCGGACAGCAGCACCGTCTTGTTCCACGCAGGCGACGCCGCCACGATCACCACAGCCAGGATCAGCGAGGTGGCAGCGGCAGCCCAGTGCGCCGGCGGCCGAACCCTGCCGACAGCGCCCCACAGGACGACCGCCAGCACGGCGTTCAGGACGATGACCGTGCGAAAGGTGCCCTCGAGCCCAAGTGCCGGCATCAGGACCAGGCCACCGATCGCGGCGCCGAGCAGCGTGCCCAGCGTGTTGATCGAAAACACGGAGCCCACGCTCTTTCCCAACACCCCGACGCGCCGCGTGGCGACGCGGCTGGCCAACGGCAGCGTCATGCCGATAAACGTGGTCGGGATCAGCATCAGCGCCAGGCACAACCCCACCTTTCGGACCAGGAAAGCGGCAAAGCCGGCGTCGTTGTGCTCCACCGTGGTGCTGAGCACGTTGAACCAGTACGGCAGCCGCTCATAGAACGGCATCAGAGCCAGCAGACCGAGCGCGATCCCGGCCTGGGTCAACACCAGCAGGGGCAATGCGTCTCGGTCCGCGCGCATCAGCCACGCGACGATGACGCTGCCCAGGCAGATGCCGCCGATGAAGCTGAGCAGCATGATGCTGAAGGAGTAGGTGGACGACCCCAGCACCAGCGCCAGAAGGCGGATCCAGACGACCTCCAAAGTCATGGACAAGAAGCCGCTGAAGCCGATAGCGGCGAGCACCACGGCGATCTCGCGCTCGGTGTACGTCCGCGCAGCTGTCGACTCAGCGACGGGCTCCACAGCATCCGCGCGACGCCGGGACAGCGCGTAGAACAGCAGCCCGATCGCGATGTTCAGCAGCGCCGTGCCCCTGATGGACGCCTCGGCGCCGAAGCGCTCGATGAGCACGAAGCCGCCCAGCGCCACCCCGACGAGCGCGCCGAACGTGTTGATGAAGTACATCTGGCCGACACGGACGCCGACCTCCTGCAGCTGTCCGACCACCGCTTTTGCCAGCGCGGGGAGCGTGCCGCCGATCAGAATGCACGCAGGCAGCATGGCGATGACGGCAAGCAGCGCCTTCAGCGCCAGTAATCCGGGTGTGGTCGGCGACGCGCCAAAGCTGACGTACAGATTGCCCAGCAGCGAGAACCACTCGGGGAAGGTCAGGCAGAGCCCGCCGATGCCCAGCTCCAGCCAGGCGTACAGCACCAGTCGATTTTCAACGCGGTCGACCAGCCGGCCGAAGAGCGCGTTGCCCAGCGCCAACCCACCCATAAAGGTGCCCAGCACGATGGTGTGAGCGACGGTAGACCCGCCGACGTATGTGGCGAGATAGCGCCCCCAGACAACCTCAAAGACAAGCCCGGTGATGCCTGACAGAAAGAAGCAGACAAAGAGCGTTCGGCGAAGCCAGGCGGCGGGCACGGTATCGAGTCTCTGGGCCTACTCGCAGCTGGCCGGAGCGCAGGTCGTCACGCCGGTGGGGTTGCCCTCGGCGTCGATGCTCTCCAGGCAGAGGTTGCCGCCGTCGGTGCCCGCACAGTCAGCGTCGACGGTGCAGGACGGCGCGCAGCGGAGCTCCGCCAGGATCCCGGCGCCCCCGATGTTGGCGCACTGGAAGCTGGCGCCGGGGCAGTCGTCGTCCACCTGGCACGGCAGGCAGGACTCGGCCTTCTGGCACACCTGGACCAGCACGTTGTCCTCGGGGTTGTCACGCTCCAGCAACGTGAAGTTGCCGCAGCCCAGCGTCGGGTCGGCAGCGCAGTCCGCGTCCGTGTTGCACAGGGCGGTGCAGATCTCCTCAAAGGCCTCGCCGAAGCACAGGCCGGACGCGCAGCTCTCGGTTGCCGGGTTGCACGTGGTACCCAGCGGATCGGTGTCTGCCGCGTCGTTGGCGAAGCAGGTGAAGTCCACCGAGCCGGGGCCGGTCGTGCCGGAGAAGATGGCCACGGGGCCGCACACGTTGCCCTCGGGGCAGCTGGTAAAGTCGTCCGCGCAGCTGCCGCCGGTGGACCCGAGCACAGCTGGGGTGCAGATAGGCACCAGGACGTTGTCCAGGTTGTTGTCCAGGGTCTTGTTGTCCGCCAACGTGAAGGTGGTGCACACGCCCGTGTACTCGCCGTCGTCGAAGCCGTTGACGCCGGCCACCTTGATCACGGCCGGGCAGTCGGTCGCGTTCTCGCACACGCTGGAGCAGATACCGGGTGTGGTGTCGGTCGCGTACAGACAGAAGCCGACGCCGCATGTCTTTTCGGTTGATCCGCCACACGCCTCGCCGGGCGCAGCGCCGTCCTCGGGCAGCTCCTGGCACAGCGCCTTAGCGTCCAGGGTGCCGTCCTCGTTCTGGTACTCGAAGAACTCGCAGCCCTCGTTCTCGGCTTCCGTGCAGTCCGAGTCAGAGCCGCAGACCTGCTTGGAGCCGCCAAAGCCGGTGCAGTACTCCAGCACCAGCACCTTGTCGTCGATGAGATCGCCGTCCACGTCGAGGGCGTATTCATCGAGGGCACAAAACCCGTCCGCTGCTTCGCAATCGGCGTCCTCGTAGCAGACCGACGAGCACTTGCCGTTGTTCAGGCAGATTCCCGCGCAGGGCGCTTCGTCCGTCCCGTCCCCGCACGACTCGCCTAAACCGGCGCTGCCGGGCTCGATGGCGGAGCAACTGTAGTCCCAGTCGAACTCCTCGACGGTGGCTGCGCCGTTCGTGAATGGCCGGCAGTAGAAGTCTCCGGGGCAGTCGTCGCTGTCGCTGCAGCTCTTGCCCAGACAGATGTCGGCAAAGTAGGTACCAGCCTGGTCCAGTTGGAGATTCTCATTACACTCGAATGCGCTGCAGTCCTGGTCGGTCTCGCAGTCGACTGCTGCGTCAACACCACACTTCCCCTCCACACAGCCCAGTGTGTTGGTGGCGCAGTCCGACTCGTTGAAGCAGTACGCTGAGCAACCGACGCCGTAGCACAGGTCACTCTCGCAGAACGAGAGGTCGCCAGCGTCCGGATTGCCGTTGCAGTGAGTGCCGACAGGCGCGGCCTCGACAAACTTGTGAGCGCACCGCGCGCTGAGCTCGCCGCCTATGAACATCAACTGGCAGCTCTCGGCGGCCGGGCAGTCCTCGTGGCTGAAGCACGGCTTGAAAGTCGTGCCGGGCAGACACCAGTTCACCGGGCCACTATCGAAGGTGATGATGTTCACGCACACGTAGTTGGCGCCCTCCGCGACGACTCCTCCTACACCCGCACCGCAGTCCGACACGGCGCCCTGGTCCTCGACGCCGTCGGGCAGCGGGTTACCCTCCCAGTCAACCTTGTCCAGGGTCAGCGTGCACGTCTCGGTGCAGTACGGAGACGTGCAATATCCCCCGTTGCACTGGCTGTTGTAGCAGTCTGGCCAATCCAGCGAGTCGCCGTTGCAGGTGTCCGACGTGGTGCACAGGCTGCCGAGCTCGCTGACCGGCTGAGCCGTACATGCACCGTCGTCGCCGCAAACCTCGGTAAACGGGCAGGTACCGCAGGAGCCGCCACACCCGTCGTCGCCACACACCGCCGCACCGCACTCGGGGATGCACTCGCAGGCGCCGGCCTCACTGCACACCTCGTTGTCGGCGCAGGTGCCGCAGATGGCGCCACAGCCGTCGTCGCCGCAGCTCTTGCCCTCGCACTGGG
Source organism: uncultured Myxococcales bacterium (assembly GCA_964545715.1). Lineage (GTDB taxonomy): Bacteria > Myxococcota_A > UBA9042 > CAZJHX01. Next base: position 27,018 of record CAZJHX010000013.1, on the reverse strand, counting down.
GCGTGCACTCGCACTTGAAGTCGGCGTTGCACACCGCGTCGCCCTCACAGGTGCCGCACTCGCCGCCGCACCCGTTGGCGCCGCACTCTTTGCCGTCGCAGATCGGGTCGCAGAAGCACTGTCCGTCGTCCGAGCAGCTCTCGTTGGCTGCGCACTCGCCGCAGACGCCGTCACACCCATCGGGACCGCAGACCTTGTCGCCACACGCGGGCACGCAGGGGCCGGTGTCGCCGGTGTCGGTCGTATCGCCGGTATCCGTCGTGTCGCCGGTGTCCGTCGTGTCGCCGGTGTCCGTCGTGTCGCCGGTGTCCGTCGTGTCGCCGGTGTCCGTCGTGTCCGTGCCGGTGTCGGTCGTGTCCGTGGTGGCGGCGCCCGTGTCCGTGGTGTCGGTCCCGGTCCCGGTATCGGTCACCTGGGGCTCAACGCACTTGTCCTCCACACACAGCTCGTTTGCATCACAGTCCGCGCTGGACTGGCAACCGGACTTCGGTGACCGCGCCTCAGGCGAGCAGCCGACCACAACCATCGTAAAAACCAAACCAAGCGCCAGCGCCAGCGTCCGCATCGTCATTCTCCCATTCTTTGCGGAAGAACTCGTACGTGCTCAGCCGGTTAAAATCAAGGTCTGAGGGCCTCTTAGCGGTTCATCCACCGGGTCAGCGCACCGTGAAAGTGCGCGATGGCCACCTCCTGCTCATGGAAGCGATGCTTGTTTTCGCCCCCCGCGCGCACGCCGCTTTGGAAGCGCTCCAGGATGCGCAGATCCTCCTGCCAGATATAGCGGGAGGCCAGCCACGTGGCATGCGCTCGCAGCCGCTCCAGCCCACGCGCGCCGCGCCGCTTGTAGAACCCGTAGAAGAAGCGGCACGTGTTGGCGTCGATCGGCGTGAGCTGAAACACCGTGAAGTGATACGGCAGCACGTTCATCAAGAAGTTGGGAAAGACCACATACTTGTGCAGCGCCGACTTCTGGCGGCGCGTGTATGGCCCGCCCCGGCTGGTCGCGTCGTCGATCCACTTGCGCCACTGGTACCCGGCGATCTCCAGCGTCAGCCGGTAGTGGTCTCCGTACGTACGAAACTCGGGCCGCTCGTTCACGTGCTTGTCGACGCTGCCGCCGTGCACAAACGGCAGGTGGTAGGACTCCGTCGCGTTGTCCAGCACCGCCTTCCAGTTGCAGTTCAGGGTCCAGGTAGCCTCCTGAATCGGCACCATCTCGTGCAGCGCATACGGCTCCAGCTCCCTGTCGAGCCCGCCCAGCGTATCGCGCAGCGGCGGCGCGCTCTCGTCAAAGCAGACCCAGACGAAGCCGGCAAAGCTGTCGGTGCGCACCGGCTCCAGGCCAAGCTGCCCCTTGTCCAGCGGCTCAAACCCGTCGGCGCCGGGCACGTGACGCAGCCGGCCGTCCAGCGCGTATTTCCAGTCGTGATACGGGCACCGGATCGCCGGAACGTTGCCGCGCCCGTCAAGCAGGCGCGTACCGCGATGCCGGCACGTGTTCACGTAGGCCCGAGGCGCGCCGGCGCCGTCGCGCAGCACGATCAGCGGGCGACCGAGATCGTCCACCGTGTAGTAGTCGCCCTTCTCCTTCAGCCATCGCTCGGGTCCGGCGGCGACCCACGCGCGCTGAAAAATGCGCTCGCGCTCCAGCTGCAGGTACCCGGGGTCGAAGTACCGAGACGCAGGGACGGTGCGCTCGCGCTTGCCCCGGGGCAAGGCGGTCACATTTGAGTCGGAGGAGCCGGACATCCGCCCATTCTACCCGGTTTGAACCGCGATGGTCGCATCCGTAACCTGACCTGTGCGGAGGGACCCAAATGAGACGGACTGTGAGCTTCTTGACCACAGGGGCGCTAGCACTCGTATGCGCGTGCTCGGACGACACCGCCGGGGGCACGATCCCGGCGGACGTGGCGGCCCCGGAGGACATCGCCGAAGCGGCGCCTGACGTCGACGAGACAGAGGACTCGATGCCGGCGCCCCAGGACGCGGATCCGCCCGGACCGCCTGACATCCCGGAGCAGGAAGACGTGCCGGCACCCGAGGACGTCCCGGCGCCACAAGACACCCCCGAGCCTGAGGACACCCCCGAGCCCGAGGACACCCCGGCGCCAGAGGACCTTCCGGCACCTGAAGACACGCCCGAGCCCCCGGATGAGGGCCCGGATCCGCCGGAGAAATGCACCGAGCTGCAGAGCGCGATCGTCATCAACGAGCTCATGATCAATCCCCAGGCCGCCAGCGACAACAAGGGCGAGTGGATCGAGCTGTACAACGCCACCGAGGCCGACATCGACATCGCCGGCTGGGGGCTGACCGAAGCCGGCTCGACCGGCCTGCCCGCGCTCCTGGCCGAGGGGCAGACGCTGATCGTGCCGGCCGAGGGATACGTTGTGCTGTGCCGCTCCGCCGACAAGACGGTCAACGGCGACGTGGACTGCCAGTGGCATCACAACACCGCGTTCACGCTGTCCAATAAGGCCGACACCGTGGTGCTGCTCGACAAAGAGGGCGACCCGCACGACGCCGTCAGCTACGGGGGCAGCGACGGACCCGACGTGGTGCCGGGCTACAGCCTGGAGCTGACCCACCCTCGGCTGGACAACGGCGATTGGAGCAACTGGGACCACGCAAAAACGGCGGCGACGCCGACCTCGGATTTTGGGACGCCGGGCGCGGTCAACTCGGTGTTCAGCGAGGACTGCGAAGAGTAGCTACGCGACCTTGGGCACGAGCTCCGCCGAGCCCTTCTCGAGCTGCCCGTTGATGAATCCGGGCGCGATGCGAGACATCCAGAACAGCTGGTTGGCCTGACCAGGGCGGATCTCCTCGTGGCCGGCCCTCAGGCCCTTGAACGAGCTGTCCACCATGTCCTGCAGGGGCATGATCTTGAACGAGCCGTCGCCCTTCAGATCGCCGATCAGCTCCGTCTGGGTGGCCGGCGGGAGCAGCTCGATGACCTCGACGCCGCTGGACTTCAACTGCTGCCGCAGGGTGATGGTGTATGAGTGCAATCCCGCTTTCGTCGCGCAGTAGATGGGCGCCGCCTGCAGCGGGACGTAAGCCAGCCCCGACGAGACGTTTATGATCGTGCCCTTCTTGGCCTTCAGCTGCTCGATCAGCACCGACACCGTTCTGATGGGACCCGCCAGGTTGATGTTCAGCTCTCGGGTCAGGGACTCCAGGTCATCGTTGGCTTCGCTGAGGTTGCGGTAGTCGAAGATCCCCGCGTTGTTCATCAGCACGTTCGTCTCGGGATGATTGGCGGTGATCTCCGCCCCTAGCGCCTTCACGGCCGCGGGATCGCCCGCGTCGCATTGGATGCAGTGCAGGGACGGCACCGCCGCTTTGGCCGCGTCCAGCTTCGCCTGGGTGCGCCCGGTGATGATGACCGTGTTCTTCAGCTCGACAAACTTCTCGGCAAAGGCCAGGCCGATGCCTGCGCTGCCGCCCGTGATCAGAATCGTGTTGCCGCTAAGCTTCATTTCGCTGCTCCGATAGCCAATGAGAAGGTTCGGCAGTCGTATACCACAGCGTGTAATTGAACGGACATGGGGATGGGCAGCGCTTTGACCAGCCGAGATGCCCCGGCGTTGCGCACATGGCCTGCCTTGCCCGCGAACGTGAGCGGGTCCGCGCCCAGTGACGGCGGTTGCACCCGACATGCGACGACCTCGGCGGGATCGCTCAAGCCGGCCTCCCAGCGCTCCATCGTCAGCCGGCTCTTGGCGGGCACCTGAAAGACGACGACCTCGCGCGCCCCATACAGCCGCACGAAGGGCACATCGCCCTCCTGAAACGCGAAGAGCTCGCCCGCATCGACCGGGGCCTGACCGGCAAACTCGGCCGGGGCGCCTTGCACCAGCACGAACCAGGCGGGCTCGTGACCGGCGTTCTGTAGGGTGATCGTCATCTGGTAGCGTGTCGTCGGCGGCTTGCCGGGCAGCTCCGCGGTTTTGACGATGGTGGCGGACACGCCGGTGCCGCACCCGGCCAGCAGGCTCGCGAGCAGCAGCCCACGCAACAAGATTGTACTCAAGGGTTGGTCCTATTCGGTCAGGGTTTGCCGATGCAGGTCGGTCAAGGTCAGCTGGATGCCGTCGGGCTCGGGCGGCTCGTAGGTGGCGGCCAACCAGGCCTCCATCGGCTGGTGAATCTTCACGACAGGCGGGGTCTCGGCCTTCTGGTCAAAGAGCGCGTCCAGCGACCGCCCGTCACCGTCGGTGATCTCGGCGGCGTCCCAGATATCGATGCTGGTGATGTCGCCATCGCTCGAGACCGAATAGCCGGCCAGGTCGAGCATGCCGCCTGCCGGCAGCCGAAATGCTGAGAACGCGATGTCGTTGCCGTAGGCGGAGTAGCGCCCGGCGCCCAGCGTCTCCTTGAAGCGCACCAACTCGGCGGCCACGATATCGTGCTGCTCTCCGACCTGTGCGCCCACGTCCGCCAGGAGAACCCAGCGGGGCGCATCGGCCCGGTTCAGGCACTTGATTCCAATGACGTTCGAGACGCACGGCGGCTTCTCAGGTGTCCGCTCCCAGCTCGTGAGCGTCACATCAACGTGTCCCATGACGGCCTCCGCTATTTCTTCAGATCCGTGACTTTATCGGCGTTCAAGCGCCTGACAAACACTTTACCAGCGTGCGCGGCGCCCTTGGCCTCCTGGGCCGTGATCCGCACGCGGATGGCGTCGAAGTGCGCCTTGACCTGCGCCTTGATGGTCGGCAGCTGCGCCTTGGGGGCGCCACGCTTGGTCGCAGTCTCTTCCAGGGTCGCAAAGACCAGGGACTCTTTGAGCCCGAGCTTCTGTCGCTCCTGCGCCATCGCGGCCTTGATGCGACCCGCGCCGTCCAGGCCCGGAATGTCTTTGAGTGCCACCGACGCCGGCGCCGAGTTGTAGTAGCTGTCCAGCGCCGCTTTGGCCCTGCCCTGTGCCGCGGCGCTGTAACCACCGGCGGTGAGCGCGTCCTTGACGCCCTTGTAATGCGCGTCACGCGCCTTGACGGAGTAGCCGGCCGGGGCCTTGTTGTACTGCGACATGAGCTTCTGCTTCATCGCGTTTTCGGACTTGCCGGCGGCGCCGAAGCCCGACCACATGCCACCGCCCTGATAGACGACGTGCTCGCCCGACCAGAAGCCGCTGGGGTGGCGCACGATGTACTTGGGGTGGTTGAAGAAGTAGGCGCGGTCGCCGACCTTGAGGTCCTTGCGATCGATGAACTTGGCATCGGTCAGCGCATCGACCGAGGACTTCTTGGTCCGCGTGGAGATGCCGACGACAAAGTCCTGGTTCGTCTTGCCGGCGGCGCCGTACTTCTCGTCGAATTTCGCCTGGCCGATCGTCTCCCGCACAGCCCGCAGGTGCACGGCGATTGCGGTGGACTGGCACTCGAGAATCGTGGGCCCCTTGAACAGCTCGTCCAGCGCGGCCGACGCGCTCTTACCGGGCAGCAGCTCAAACTGGTAGAAGCCGGTCCGCTTCCAGTAGGCGGCGGGAGCCAGGCCCTGCGACCAGGCTTTGGGATCCGTGTCCGGCTTGTAGTACCGCGGATAGGTGTTCTGGTTCGCCAGCTTCATGCTGTCGACCACACCCGTCTCGATCTGCTTCTCTTCCTGCGGCGTGGCCTTCAGCTGGATGGCCTTCATCTGGGTCGCGCCGCCGATCCCCGCCGTGCTGGTCTGCTGAGGCGCGTACTTGTCGAGCAGGCCCTCGGCAGACCGGCCGGAAACCACCGCGTCCGCCACGGCGTCGGCATGCTGCTCGTGACGATCGCCGACCTGGCCGACACCGCCACTCAGCCCCAGCGAGCTCTGCTGTTGCACCAGGTGCGCCGCCTCATGTGCCACCGTGTGGAGGTCCGTGCCGCCGCCGAGCACCACGTTGTTGCCGGATGCATAAGCCTGCGCGCCCATGGCGCTGGTCGCGGCTTTGGCCTCGGACCCGGTATGCGCCTTGATGCCGCCCACATCGTGCCGGCCAAAGGCCGCCTGGATCTGGTCACCGTACGGCAGGCTGCCGCCGGACCCGCTGGCGCCGCGCGCCGCGTGCTCGTGAACCGCCGACGTGTCCTCTCCGCCCTTGCGCTGCACGGGGCTCAAAGCGCCGGTTGACGGTGACAGCAGGCTGCTGGCCTCTTCGTAGGACTTGCCTTGAACCATCTGCACGGCGGCGCTCGGAGCGCTCTTGCTCGCAGCACTGCTGTCCTGCTTGCGTTGAACTGCTGAGTCTTTTGAGTGCGTCGAAGAGGCGGCCATTTGGAATTCCTCGCTGGTCTGCAGCGCTCAGGCTACTGCAAGACGCGATCCACCCGAATCGGCTCGATATCCTCTCTATATATAGAGAATCAGCGGGGACCAGGATACCCACCGGGGCATGTGGGCCTCACCCAGCAGGGGTTAGCGGTTCCCGTAGTTGTGCTTGGACGTCTCTTCGTTGCGATCCGTGGCAGGCGGGGGCGCCGGTGACAACGCAGCGACCGCAGCGTAGGTCTCGTCATCCAGCACGTAGTCCGCGGCCGCTAACGACGGCGTCAGCTGCTCCACGGTTCGCCCGCCGATCAGCGGCGCCGTGATCGCCGGATGTGCCTTCACCCACGCCACGGCCAGTGTGACCGGATGGACGCCCAGCCTGGCCGCAAACGCCGTGAAGCGCTCGGCGATCTCATAGTTGGAGGCGGCGGCATAGCGCGTCGTGTACATCTTGTTGTCGACCAGCCGTCCGGTCTCGGGGCGCGTCCCCACGGCGTATTTACCCGTCAGCAAGCCACCGCCGAGCGGGCTATAGCTGAACACCGCCAGCCCCTCGGACGCCGCCATCGGCAGGATCTCGACCTCGGCCTGGCGCTTGGCCAGGTTGTACATCGGCTGCACCGCGACCAGCGGCGCCAGCCCCAACCGCTCGCAAATCCCCAGCGCCTTGGCCACCTGCCACGCCGCAAAGTTGCTGGCGGCCGGATAAAGCACTTTGCCCGACCGCACCAGGTCGTCCATCGCACGCAGCGTCTCGTCCAGCGCCGTCGCGTCGTCCCAGCGGTGCAGAAAGAGCACGTCGATGCGGTCGGTATTCAGCCGCTTGAGGCTGGCCTCGACCGCCCGCACCAGGTGATAGCGCGACGACCCGCGCGCGTTATGGTCGCGGCCGGTTGGAAAGTACGCCTTGCTGGTGAGCACGACCTCGTCGCGACACCCGCCGATCAGCCGCCCCAGAATCTCTTCAGACCGCCCCCCGGCATACACGTCGGCGCAGTCGAAGGTGTTGATCCCCGCCTCGCGAGCCGCCGCAAACTGCGCGCCGGACGTGGCTTCGTCCGCCTCCCCGCCAAACGTCATTGTCCCAAGCGCCAGCGACGACACGCGCACCCCGGTGCGCCCCAGGAATCGATACTCCACGATAGTTACCCTTTTGCGAGAAAGCCCTGCAGCACGGCGCGGCCGCCCTGGGCCAGGCAGTAGCCGTCGGAGAGGAGGAGGGTGTCGAAGTCCAGGTCGGCCAGGCGTGCGACCGACTTCAGCGCCAGCGCCTGGTCCGCGATCTTCATCGGCGGCACAAAACGCAGGCCGTTGACGGGATCGCCCACGACCGCGTCGCCCACGATGAGCGTGCGGCGCTGGGCGTTGTAGAGCACCGACTCCCCCGGCGTCTTCAGGTCGCTGAGCGTGAGCACGCGCCAGTCGCCCGGGAAGACGTGTCCGTCCTGATAGGTCTGCGCGCCCGGCACGCCGACCTCGCCGATGTCCGCCGCCGGAGCCCACACGGCAGCGTCCAGCACCGCCGAGACCTCGCCGGCCGCTCGCTCGTGATCCGAGTTCAGCACCACGACCACGAAGCGGCTGCCAAGTGCCCGGACGGCCTCAAGCTCTTCGGCCGTGGGCTGGATCGGGTCGATCACCAGCACCGTGCCGTCGTCGCACACGACCGCGTGACCGTTGAAGTCGAAGCTCCAGCGGTCTTGAAAGCGGCCCCAGCCATACAGGCCGGGGCCGTAACATCTCAGACTCATATGAAAATCAGTCGCCGACGCGCTCGAAGAGGCCCGCCGCGCCCATGCCGCCGCCGATGCACATGGTGACCACGCCGTAGCGGGCCCCCGTGCGCTCCAGACGGTTGGCCAGCGTGGCCGTCAGCTTGGCGCCCGTGCAGCCCAGCGGGTGACCCAGCGCGATGGCGCCGCCGTCGGGGTTGACCTTGGCCGCGTCCAGCCCAAGCTCGTTGATGACCGCCACCGACTGCGCGGCGAAGGCCTCGTTGAGCTCGAACGTGTCCACGTCTTCCAGCGCAACGCCGGTCTTCGCCAGCAGCTTGGGCACCGCGGCGACCGGGCCGATGCCCATGATCTCCGGGTCCACGCCCGCCACCTGGAAGCCACGGAACGTCATCAGCGGCTTCACGCCCAGCGCATCCGCCTTCTCCTTGCTCATGACGACCACCGCAGCAGCGCCGTCACTCAGCGGCGACGACGTACCGGCCGTGACCGTGCCCTTGGCGGCAAACGCCGGGCGCAGCTTGGCAAGCCCCTCAAGCGTCGTGTTGGGCCGTGGCAGCTCATCGTTTTTGAGCTCACCGCCGCCCGGCAGCGGCACCGGCACGATCTCGTTGTCGAAGACGCCCGCCGCGATGGCGGCCGACGCACGCTGCTGGCTTTGCAGCGCAAACGCGTCCTGGTCCTCGCGGGTCACGTTGTACTTGGCCGCGACCTTCTCCGCCGTGATGCCCATGGGCATGTAGGCGGCGGGCAGGTTGTCCATCAGGCCCGGGTGCGGGCTGGGCTTCCAGCCACCCATCGGCACGCGCGTCATGGACTCCACCCCACCGGCCACGATCACGTCGGCGCCGCCGGCGATGATGCGCTCCGCCGCCTGCGCGATGGTCTGCAGACCACTGGAGCAGAAGCGGTTGACGGTGACGGCAGGGACCGTGTCGGGGAGACCGGCCAAAAACAGGATCTGGCGGGCCACGTTCCAGCCCTGCTCGCCCTCAGGCATGGCACAGCCGATGATCAGGTCCTCGACGTCGGCGGGCTGCAGCCCGTCCACGCGCGCGATGGCCTCTTTGACGGCCAGGGCGCCGAGATCCTCGGGACGAACGTTGGCCAGCGAGCCTTTGACGGCACGCCCCACCGGGGTGCGAACGGCACTAACGATTACTGCTTCACGCATTTTCTATGACTCCTAGTTTCGCAGCGGTTTGCCGGTGGTGAGCATGTTCTGAATGCGAGCCAGGGTCTTCTCCTCGCCCGCCAGGCTCAGGAAAGCCTCGCGCTCGAGGTCGAGGACCTGCTGCTCGGTCAGCGCCGTGCGGCCGTCGGTATCGCCGCCCGTCAGCACGCGCGCCAGCTTCTGTCCGATGAGCCGGTCATGGTCGGAGATCTGGCCGCCCTCATGCATCGCATACAGGCTGAGCTCGATAACCGCCGCGCCGTTTCGGCCGGGCAGGTACAGGTTGTCGCAGTCGGGGTCCGGCCGGTAGCCGGTCGCCGCCAGGTGGATGACGTCCGCCTTGGCATCGTCGACCAGGCGAGCCCGGTCGAACGTGATGGCGTCGCGGCTGCGCAGGAAGCCGATCTGGCGGGCCTCCAGCGCGCTGGTCGACACCTTGGCCATGCCGATGGCCAAAAACGCCTTGGCGACATAGGACGTGTTGTCGAACACCAGGCCCTTCTCGCGCGGGATGTCCTCCACGTGACGCTTCAGCAGCTCCAGGGTGCCGCCGGCGCCCGGGATGAGCCCCACACCGACCTCGACCAGGCCCATGTAGCACTCCGCGTGCGAGCGGATCCGGTCGGCGCCCATCGCGATCTCGCAGCCGCCGCCCAGCGCCATGTTGTGCGTGGCGGCGACAACCGGCTTGCCGATCTTGTGCATACGCCGGAAGGACGCCTGGAAGCGGTCGACGAGCTTCTCCATCTCGTCCCACTGCTTCTGCATGATGCCCTGCATGATGATCATCAGGTTGGCGCCCACCGAGAAGTTGGCGCCGTCGTTGGCGATGACCATGCCGACCATGTCGCTGTTGGCTTCCAGCTGATCCATGGCGTCGTTGAGCTGGTCGACGACGCTGTGATCCAGCGCGTTCATCTTGGTGTGCTGGTTGAACCCGACCACGCCGTCGCCCAGATCCAAAAGGTCCGCCGAGCGGTGCTTGGTGTGAATCGCGCCGGCGGCTTTGGCCCGCTGCAGCGGCGACGGGGTGCCCACCTCGGCGTCCGCCGGGTACCAGGCGCCCGACTTGGCGGCCTCACGAGCGTTGGCCGGGACATCGATGCCCTCGCCCTCCATCCACTCGTTGACCTTGCCGATGCCCAGCTGCTGCCAGAGCTCGAACGGGCCCTGCTCCCAGTTGAAGCCCCACTTCATGGCGTTGTCGATCGACCGGACGTCGTCCGCGATCTCGCCCAGTCGGCGCGCCGAGTAGGCCAGCGCCGGCAACAGCACGGCCCGTGCGAACTCACCCGCACGATCCTGAGCAGCCAGCACGCCCGCGACGCGGTCCGCCGTGTCCTCGACGTTGCGCGCTTTCTTCAGCGAGTCGATCTTGGGCTTGGCCACCAGCTCATACTCACCGGTGGTCAGGTTGAGCGTCTGGATCTCCTTGCCGACCTTCTTGTAGAAGCCCGCGCCCGCCTTGCGGCCGGTCGCGCCCTCGTCGATCATCTTCTGCACGGCGGCGGGCAGTTCGAAGACCGAGCGCTCCTCGTCGTCCGGCAGGTTGTCCAGGCAGTTCTTGGCGACATGCGCCAGCGTATCCAGGCCCACCACATCAGCGGTCTTGAATGTGGCCGAGGACGGGCGACCCAGCGCGGGGCCCGTGATGACGTCCACCTCGCGGACGCCGTAGCCGAGCTCCAGCGTCTTGTGCAGGGTCTTCATCATGCCGTACACGCCGATGCGGTTGGCGATGAAGTTGACCGTGTCCTTGGCCAGCACAACGCCCTTGCCAAGCTGCACCGCGGCCCAGTCGCTGAACGCCGCGACCAGCTCGCCGTCGGTGTCGGGACCGGGGATGACCTCCAGCAGGCGCATGTAGCGCGCCGGGTTGAAGAAGTGGGTCACAAAGAACCGCTTCTTGACGTCGTCCGACATGTTCTGCGTCAGCAGCGACAGCTTGATGCCGCTGGTGTTAGACGTCAGCAGCGCCTTCTCACCCAGGTGGGGGAGCACCTTGGCGTACAAGCTGTGCTTGATCTCCAGGTTCTCGGTGACGACCTCGACGACCCAATCACAGTCCGCGATGCGGTCCATGTTGTCGTCGAAGGAGCCGGTGCGCACGCGCTTGGCGAACGCGGTGTTCATGAACGGCGCGGGCTTGCCTTTCAGCGCTTTCTTCAGCGCGCCTGCGGACCACTCGGGCTTGAGATCGAGCATCTCGACATCCAGACCGGCGTTGGCCAGGTGCGCGGCGATCCCGCTGCCCATGACCCCGGCGCCGAGGACGGCTACCTTGCGAATATGCATTTCTATCCAATCTCCAAAAGGGGCTATTTCGTGGCGGACAATATAGGTTGAATCCTCATTCAGTCAACCGCAGGTCGCCGATTGCGCGACGAAGAATGATATGCGCCAGGTCCAGCTGCAGCTCTTCACGGATCAAAGAGGCCTCAGCCTGCTGAAGCGCAAGCTGCGCGTCGATCACGTCCAGCGAGTTGGCGTTGCCCAGCCGAAAGGCCGCGGTCGCCGCATCAAGCGCCCGCTTTGAGGCGGCCTCCTCGGCTTTGACCGACACGATGGCCACCCGCCCGCGCTCGACGGCGCGCACGGCGTCCAGCACCTGGCCCGCGACCATCCGGCGCCCTTTGCGCAGCGCGGCGATCGCCTGGTCGATCCCGGCCTGATCCTCGTCCAGCTGGGCGTAGCGCATGCCGCCGTCGTACAGCGCCCACGTAACGTTCAGGGTGAGGCTGGGCGTGATGTTCTGCGTTCTCGAGAAGCTCTCCTCGGCGATGTCCAGATTGCCTGTCAGGCTCAGGGACGGCAGAAACGACATCCAGGTGGCGTGCCGTGAGCGCTCAGCGACCTCCTTTTGGCCCGCCAGCACCTGTAGCTCCAGCCGGCGCTCCCACGCGGTCTTCGGGGTAGTGACCGCCGACGCGGGCAGGGGGCGGGCCGCCGGTCGGACGACCGCGGTCTTCAGCGGGGGATAGGCCCCCATTGTCAACGCCAGGGCGTCACGTGCCGCGTCGACCTGGTGCCGGGCGTCGATGGCCTCTCGAGCCGCGCGGTGCACGGCGGCCTGGGCGCGCTCGACGTCCAGGCGCACCGCGTGACCCGCCGTCTCGCGGGCCTTTGCCGCCACCACATGCTGCTTGCGGGCTTCGATGGCCTGCTCCGCGACGACCTGCATCCGCTCGGCCGCCAGCACGGTGTAGTAGGCGCGGGCGACCTCCACCAGCAAAGCCTGTCGGGCGTCCTCCAGGTTCAGCTCCGCCAGGCCGACCAGCTGCGTGGCGGACCGATACACCGGCAGCGCGCGTCCGTCGAAGAGGTTCATCCCCAGGCGAAGTGAGCCGGAGATCTCATGTTGGCGCTTGATAACGCGGTCGCCCAGCGTCACCTCTTCGTCGTTGAGTCGGTACGTGCCGCCGGCGGTCAGGGTCGGCAGCATGGCCGCGATCGCCTTGCGCCGGGTCGCTCGGGCCCGGCTGAGCGCCGCCTTGACGGTCGCCAGATCGTCGCTGCCGCTCAGCGCCTGATCCCACGCAGTCTCCAGCGTCAGAACCTTCTCCTGCGCGCTAGCCGGCAGGGCGATCAGGACGGTGAAGATGGCAAGCGTGCGGAACATCGCGCGGAGCTTACAGCCCTGTTATGCTCCGCCGCAATGCACATCCTGGGCATCAACTACTCCAACGACGCTGCCGCGGCGCTTGTCAGGGACGGGCACGTTATCGCCGCCTGTCAGGAGGAGCGCTTCACGCGCATCAAACACGACGCCGGCTTCCCAAGCCACGCGGTCGACTGGTGCCTCAAGCAGGGCGGCATTGCGCTGGGCGACGTGGACGACGTCGCGTTCTTCTGGAACCCGGGCATTCACGCTGAGTCGTTTCATCGCAGCTCGTCCGCGCGCCGCCACCACCTGGAGTTTCTCTCCAGCGTCCCCAACTACCTGCTCAATCGCTGGATGAACGGCGCCACAGTGCAGCGCATGCGCCAGGAGATTCAGCTGGATACGGGCAAAACGCTGGGCATCGAGTACTGCACGCATCACATGACGCACGCGGCCGCGGCGTTCTATCGCAGCAACTTCGAGGAGGCGGCCATCCTGCTGGTGGACGGCTACGGCGAGAAGGCCTCGACGACCATCGCACGCGGGCGCGGCACATCGCTCGAGGCACTGCACACCATCGACTTTCCGCACAGCGTCGGCAGCTTCTATGCGGCCTTTACCCAATACCTGGGCTTTCGCGCCAACAACGGCGAGGGCAAGGTCATGGGGCTGGCCAGCTACGGCGCCGACAGCAAGTACACAAAGCTCATTGGCGACCTGATCAAGCTCACCGACGACGGCTTTGAGCTGGACCTCAGCTACTTCTCCTTCTTTTTGGAGCGCACGCGCCGGTACCAGCCCAAGCTGGTCGAGCTGTTGGGTCCCGAGCGCAAGAGCGACGAACCGCTGACGCAGCGCCACTTCGACATCGCCTATGCGCTGCAGCAGGCCACCGAAGAGGTCATGATTCACCTCGCGCGCCTTACGCGTGCACGCACGGGCAGCGATAAGCTGTGCATGGCCGGCGGCGTGGTCCTCAACTGCGTAGCCAACACGCGGATCCAGCGCGAGACCGGCTTTGAGCAATGCTATTTCATGCCGTGCGCCGGGGACGCCGGAACCAGCCTGGGCGCCGCCATGTTGGTTGCGCACGAGCGCGGGGCGGAGCGGGTCGAGCACCCGATGACGGACTATCTGGGGCCCGGCTTCGACAACGATCAGGTCGAAGCGGCGTTAATTCGCAGCGGGATTTCGGGCAAAAAGCTGGACGACACCCCGGCGACCGCCGCGCGCGCCATGAGCGAGGGCAACATCATCGGCTGGTTTCAGGGACGCGCCGAGTTCGGGCCGCGCTCGCTGGGCAACCGCTCCATCGTGTGCGACCCGCGTCGCGAGGACATGAAAGACGTACTGAACGCCCGCGTGAAGTTTCGTGAGCCGTTTCGCCCCTTCGCGCCCAGCATCGCGGAAGAGGCGTCCAGCACGTACTTCGACGACGGCGGCGTGCCGTCACCGTTCATGCTATTGGTCTACGACACGCGCGCCGAGCACGTGGCCACCCTGCCCTCGATCACGCACGTGGACGGCGGCGCGCGAGTGCAGACGGTCAACGCTGAGCAAAACGCGCGCTACTACGCCCTGATCACGGCGTTTGGCGAGATCACCGGCGTGCCCTGCGTCTTGAACACCAGCTTCAACATCCGGGGCGAGCCGATCGTGAACACGCCCGAGGACGCGCTGAAGTGCTTTTTCACGACCGACATGGACCTGCTGTTCATGGGCGACTGGATGGTCGCGAAGTAACGGCCCCTCTGGTATGTTTCCGCCGCCATGGCGAAGATTCAGCGAATTATGGTGGTCGATGAGAGCGCAGGCCTCTGCGAGGGCCTGGATCTGCTCCTGACCAGCTACGGTCACTCGGTGCAGACCTGTCGCGACGTCCGTGAGGCGCGCAAGCTGATCGAGACGGTCCCGGCCGACGGGTACCTGATCCAGACGACGCCTCCCGGCAAGGACGTGGTGGAGTTCATCAAGCTGATCCGCAAGGCCGGACCGGCGGTGGTGCTGCAGTGCGGGCCTGAGCTGCCCGAGGACAAGAGGCAGGATTTGATCACAATCAGCGGCGCGGACGGCTGGGTGAGCAAGCCGATCGAAGCTATGGCAGTGCTGAAGCAAATGCGTGCTGTGGATCTGAGCGCATAAGAGGGTTTGAGATGAAGTTGTCCAATCGTTCCCTGATTTTGCTGACGTTGGCCGCCGCACTGGCGCTGTCGACCGGCTGCACCAAGAAGAAGAAAGGCGCCATGGTGACCGAGGGCGCCGTGATCGAGGCGGACCGGCCCGAGGGCAAGAGCGCCGCCGAGCAGAAAGCCGCGGCCGTTGCGGAGGCCGCGGGCGAGAAGCAGGCCGACCCGGAGAAGCCGTGGGGCACCCAGGTGGCGGCGCTGGCCCGCGAGCTGCTGTCGACCGTAGAGACCTGCAACGAGAAGTACCTCAAAGCGCTGAAGCCCGACGAGCTGCTGGTCGGCAAGCCCGCGCTGGTGACCACCGACGGCGTGGTGACGGTGATGGAAGACGCGTGCGGCGGCATCGTGGACACACTGGAGCTGGGGACCAACCTGCTGGACGGCAAGCACGCCGGCGCTGACGAGCTGCTGAAGCACTGGAGCCTGCTGGCGGATATGTACGCGCGCACTTCGAGAGCAGCCATCAACGCGGGCGCCAAGCCCAAGCGGCGCAAGCTGAACCATGGCGAGCTCGTCCTGATCCTGCCGGTGATGACCAAAGAGTTGGTTCCGGCGGTGCGCAAGGCCGCGCTGCCTTACATGAAGTTCACCGAGAAGAACGAGCCCACCGCAGCGGCCGTGCCCTTCTCCAAGAAGACCAAAGAAGAGGCGCGCGCCTATTGGCAGGAGCAGCTCAACAAGACCACTGAGGACGTGTTGGCGTTGGAGGGCCAGTGGACCAAACATTGCCACGATCTGGTCAAGGGCGACCTCTATGCGCGCAAGCGGCACCTCAAATGGCTGGGCGGATATTGGACCCGCCGACTGGCCAGTGAGCGCAAGGCAGTCAGCCGTATCAGCAGCGGCGACAACGCCTATGATGGTAAGCTGCGCGAGGCCGTGAACGCGTACTACGCGGAGATCGGCAAGTACGTTGAAGCCGGGTGGGTTGTGGGCATGAAGGCCATCGAAGACAAGACCATGATCGACGAGCCCAAGCTCAAAGCGGGCATCGACGGGTTCAAAGCCGGCGGCAAGGCGCTGCGAAAAGCCCGCAAACGGCTCAAGCTGCCCAAGGCATAAATGCGATACCTCGCGCTTCTGGCTCTGTTGGTTCCAACCACGGCAGAGGCTTGCGGGGGCCTGTTTTGCTCGCGACCGCCTCCCGACACTGCGCCGTCCCCGATCGATCAGAGCGCTGAGCGCATCATCTTCGAGGTGTTGGACGGTGGGCGACTGAGCGCGACCGTTCAAATCCAGTACACCGGCTCTGCCTCCGACTTTGCGTGGGTCGTGCCGGTGCCGTCCGTGCCTGACGTTGAGGAAGGCGACGTCGAGCAGTTTCTGGATCTGGACGAGGACACGCGCCTGCAGGTCGTACTACCGGCTGCAAGCCCCTGCGGGTCCGGAGGAGGCGGCAGCGACTCTGGCTGCGGCACCAGCTCAGCAAGAACTGACGGCGGCGGGGACGAGCAACCGAACGCGCCGGGCGCGACCTCTCCGGTCACGGTCTTCGCGCACGACTTCACCGGCAACTTCGAATACCACGTGGTCGGCGCCGAGGAGACGTCCGAGCTGATCGACTGGCTCAACAAGAACAACTACAACGTCTCCGACAACATGACGCCGGTTATGGACCTCTACAACGGCGCCGCGTCCCGCTTTCTGGCGCTGAAGTTGAAGGAGGGCAAGTCCGCGAGCGATATCACCCCGGTCAAGCTGACCTACGACGGCAACGACCCGATGATCCCAATCCGGCTCACCGCGGTGGCGGCCCAGCCGCTGATGGGGATCCTGGTGTGGATCGTCGCTGACCAGGCCTTTGCTCCCGAGAACTATGCCTCAGCGTTGCCCGATGAGGAGATGATCGCGTTCGACCAGAACGGGCGCACGAACTACTACGACTGGGTGGCCCGGGCCGCGGCGGAGAAGGACGGCAAGCTGTGGGTGCGGGAGTTCGTAGGCGAGATCGAGGGCAAGACCGTCTCACGATACTACACGCGCATCTCGCCAGAGCACATGACCGAGGACCCCATCTTCACCGCGGGGAACGCCGCCGACACCCAACCACGCATCGACCTGACCAACCAGCCGACGCTCTGGGGCTGCAGCGGCGTCACGACCCCGTCCAGGTGCCCGTTCAACTACTGCGGACCGGGCTCGGAGTGCACGATGTTGAACAACGACTTCGCCTGCGCCTGCAAGGAGGGCACCGTCGCCCAGCAGATCGTCGGGCCGGACGAGCTGAACCACATCACGTGCGTACCGCGTGTCAGCGAGTTCGGCATCACGGACGAGGCGGGCGGCGCGGGCGGCCAGTTTGACCCGTGCGCGACCGCCGGGTGCGGCGAAGGTGAGTGCGTGCTGAGGGCCGGGTTCAGAACGTGCGAGTGCGCCGCGGGTGCGGTCGCGGCGCTGGTTTTCGACCAAATGACGTGCCTGCCGCCGGACGATGAAGCCGCCGCGGCAAAGCCCGCGTTCACCGGCATGGCCTACGCTAACCTCGGTGGCTCCTCTGCGCGGATGCTGATTTTCGGGCTGTTTCTGCTGGCTGTGTGGCGGCTGCGCCGACTTAGCGTCGCGTAACCAGGCCTTCGACGTATTTCACGTGGTCGTGAAAGCCCAGGCGCTTGTAGACGGTTCGGGCGGCCTCGTTGCGCTTGTCCACGTTGAGCGCCACGGTGGAGACGCGCTCCAAAATGGCCCGCAGAAGACGTGACGTGCAGCGGCTGCTGTAGCCCTTGCTGCGGTGGTCTGGGTGCGTGACGATGTTGCCGATGGCGGCGATATCGTACTGCTCGCTGAAGACGTGGATGCCGGCCACGCTGACCAGATGACCGGCCTCGCGCAGCCCGTAGTAGTAGCCGCTCTCCAGCTGATAGGGCTCGAAGAAGTTGTCCGGATAGTAGCGGTACAGGTTCATCAGCTCGGCGGTGTCACCGTGGCCGACCGTCTCCACGCCGTTGAGCTCACGCTCAGGGCGGGTGTAGTCCTCCGCATACAGGCCCATGCGCACCATGCTGGTCATGTCGTCCACGTGGTAGCGCTCGTTCAGCGCAGCCAGGTGAGAGTTCATAACGTGAGCATAGAAGCGGCCGGGCAGCTCGGCCTTAACCGCGGCGTTGCCCAGAATGTCGTCGACCCCGTCGGCATTGCCCAGCGCCAGAACAGCGGGCATGCGCAGACCGCTGTACAGCAGGATGACTGCGTCCAGCTCGTCGTCGTCGTTGCCGGCGCCCCACCAGCGACAGAAGGGAAAGTACTGCTCGTCCAAATCTCCCAGGTGGTACGCGGCGGTCACACGATCCTTTATCAGGTACTTGTGAAGCGTATCCTTGTCGGAGATTTCGCGTACTTTCATAGTAGGGTGGCGCTTCGTATCATGTGGGCCCGCGGGTGTAAACAGATTCATGCCTGAGACACCGTTCCTGATCAGTTGCAGTGCGCTATTTTTCGTTCCGATCATCCGGTTCCTCCTGTGGCCTGCCCGCGTGATACGTCCGACCCCCAAAGATCTCCAATCCGTCTCCCCGGACGTCATCGAGTTTGCAGGACGCATCGAGTACTACCTGAGCGCCCCGCGAGATGTGTTGTGCGTGTTCGCCGGTGTGATCATGTTGGTTCTGGCGGCGTTCTCCGACCTGGAGCCGGGGTACGGCGCGCTGCTGCTGGTGCTGGTCGCCGCGTCACGCTGGGCGCGACGGTTCGCCAACCGCCGCGCCATCAACCAGCTGCTGCGTAACCCCGACGCCCACCCGGACGACTTCTTTCGCACGTATTGGCGAGCGTGCTCCTTCTGGCCGCCCGCCGGGGAGGTCGCGACACGACCGATCGATCCCATGTCCGTGGATTTCACCGGCCGCCGCAAGCCGCTGTCCGGTCGGCTGACGCTCATTCACGCCGCCTTTGACACGGCCGGCGTCACCAGCTTCCTGCTGCAGGGCCACCGGGAGCTGCCGGGCGCGGAGTTCATGCGCCTGTTCGACAACACCGCGCGGCTGTGGACCACCCGCTCCGCCTGGCACATGCGCGTCCGCCTGGAGGTCCACGGACTGGAGTACCTGGACAAGGTCACCGAGCAGGCAGTGGTCGTGTTCAATCACGAGAGCCTGATGGACTTCTGCCTGACGTTTTATGCGGTCGGGGGCGTCAAGACAGGGCGCGGACGACGCATGCGCCTGCGGTTTCTGGCCGCCAAGAACCACTTTCACGACAACGTGTTCATCCACTCCATCCTGGGGGTGGGCAAAGCCATCGCGTCAGCCGGGATGATCTTTGTCGACCGCAAGACGCGCGAGGCGGCGGCGGGTGTCGTGACCGACTCGGTCGAGGAGCTGAGACGTCAGGACGTCGACCTGGCTGTCTTTCCGCAAGGCACGCGCGCCAACGGGCACTTTGGGGCGGACGGCAAGGCATTTGGCGCCGGTTACTACACGACGTCACGCAAGGTGGCCGGGTTCCGACACTTCAGGCGAGGGGCGGCGGACATTGCGGCTGAGCTGGCGCGCCACAAGGCGGTAGACGTGTTGTGCGTCGGGATCATCGGCACGGCCAACCTGTTGCCGCGTCGCTCGCTGGTGGTGAACGCCGGGATGACGGTGCAGTACCACATTCTGCCGCCGATACGGATCGAGCAGGCAGCCGATGTGGACCGGGTGGCGTTGCTCAATCGCATGGAGCTGCAGCTGCGACGGTCGGCGCAGGTAAACCAGCGCCTGATCGCGGCCTGGGCGCGTGAGGCGGGGCGGTCAGACGACGTGCGCGACCGGGTTGCCGCCGCGCTGGAGCCGTGGAGCGAGGCCGAAGAACCTATCCCGTTCGCGGCGCTGGACGTGATCTTGAGCATGCCGGCCGCCGGGCGGAGGCCCTGGTTTGAGCGCTTTGAGCGGCTGGCGCTGGGCGAGACGTCCACGGAAGAATGGGACGCCTTTCGGGGGGAGCTGTGAGACGACTTATCGTGGCCAGTGCGGCGCTGATCCTGGGATGTCCGGACTCCGATCCGTATGTGCCGCCGGTGGATGTCCAGCCCGATGTCCCACTGGTCGAGGACGTGCCCGAGCGCGAAGACGCGGATGCGGCCGTGCCGCCGGAGTCGGCAGGACCGCCGCCAAAGAAGCCGTGCACCGCGGATGGCTTTCCCTGCCCCGACAACGAGGTGTGTATCGAGCAAACGTGCGTGCCCTGCCCTGAAGGCGAGACGGTCTGCTTTGAGCAACAGGTTCTGGAGTGCGCCGAGCACTTTCAGGAGTACACGCTGACGGCGTGCGAGGGGGAGACGTATTGCCAGAGCGGCTTCTGCATCGCGTGTTATCCGGGCACGGTCAGCTGCGGCGGGGACCTCGGCAACGAGGTGTGGAAGTGCGCGGACGACGGCAGCGCGGTGGCGCTGGAGATGGTGTGTCCGGTGGGGACCAAGTGCCTGCAGGGCTACTGCGTGGACCCGTGCAGCGACGACTTCAAGACCAAGAGCTCGGTCGGCTGCGACTACTACGCGGTGGACCTGGAGAACGCGGACATCGGGGGCTTTGGGGTGGAGGTGGTCGCCAACGACGCCCAGTTTGCGGTGGTGGCGTCCAACCCGGACCCAGACCTGGCGGTGTCGGTGTCGGTGCACGAGACATTTGGCGGACCGGCGATCGTAGGGCTGACCGCCGAGATCCCACCGCTGGGGCTGGAGGTCTTCAAGCTGCCGCCGCGCAACGTGACCGGCACGGTGCGTGGAGAGCTGGCCTGGTACATCTCGGGCACGCGACCGTTTGTCGCGCACCAGTTCAACCCGCTGGACAACGAGCATCCGGTCTACAGCAATGACGCGTCGCTGCTGCTGCCGGCCAAGGGTGTCGGGTCGGAGTATCTGGTGATCACCGGGCAGACCACGGCGTTTCTGACGGTCGTTGGCGTGACTCAGGACACCGAGGTGACGATCACGCCGACGGCCAACATCGAGCCGGCGGCGGACGAGTCGGTGCCCTTCATCAAGGAGAACACGCCGTGGACCGTGACCCTCGGTCCGGGTGAGGTCGTGAATCTGAGGTCGCAGCTGAACGACAAGGACCTGACCGGATCGCATGTGATCGCGTCCGACCCGGTGATCGTGTTCGCCGGCAACCAGGGGGCGTTTGCGGCCGACAAATGCTGTGCGGACCACCTGGAGCAGCAGCAGCTTCCGCTCGCGGCGTGGGGAGCGGTGGCGGCGGTCGGTCGCTCGGCGGCGCGTGGCGTGGCGCCCGATCACTGGCGGGTGCTGGCGGCGGCAGATGGCACGTCGGTGACGTTTGAGCCCGAGGTCTCTGCCGCGCTGACCTTGAACCGCGGCGAGTGGGTCCAGTTTTCGGCGGGCCAGGACTTTGTCGCGACAGCAAACCACCCGATCCAGGTGGCGCAGGTGCTGGCGGGCAGCCACGAGATCACGATCGACGGCGGCGAGTGCAACGTGGACAAGCCGTGCGGCGCGGGTCAGCAGTGCGTCTCTCCACCCGGCACGACGGTGGGGAAGTGCCGGACGACCTGCGCGGTGGCCAACGCGGACTGTGCCGACCCAGCGCAGGCGTGCCACGAGAAGTCCTGGAATTACCCGAGCGTACTCTCTCCCGGCGATGGGCTGTGTTATCCCAAGGCCTGCTCGGGAGGCGCGGACTGCCCCGGAGCCTGCGTCGACGGGTTTTGCACCCCGGCCTGCGCGGACTGCGGCTGCAACGCCGCCAACTTCTATTTTTGCGCCGGCGACGACGTCTGCGATGTGCTGGACGAGGCCTGTCACGCGCACTGTACGCCGGTGGCGGCGGAGTGTCCGGACGAGAAATACTACTGTTTGGCGGAGCAGTGGCTGGGCGGCGCCACTTTGTTTGAGCAGGGGATCTGCGCCGCACCGTACTGCAACACGGACGCGGACTGCCCCAACGGGCACGGCTGTGTCGTGTCTGAGGGCCCGCCGCCGTATGTGTGCGAGCCTATCGGGGACCCGGCGCTGATCTTGTGGCCGCCGGTTGCGGTCTGGCGCGATCATTATGTGCTGCTGAGTCCGGAGGCGTATCGGGCCAACTTCGTGACGATCGTGGTCCCGGACGGCGCCACGGCAACGGTGGACGGCGCCGATGTCGGCGAGCTGTCGGCGGTTGGTGCGTCAGGCTACTCAGCCACGCGACTGGCGTTGGAGCCGGGCGTACACGTCCTGACGGGAACGGCGCCGGTGGGCGTGGTCGCTTATGGCTTTGACGACGACGTGAGCTACGGCTACTCGGGCGGATCCAACCTCAGCGACTTGCCCTGAGGGCGCCGAGCGGCTTAGCTACGGGACATGTCTCACACCATCGTATTAATTCCTGGCGACGGCATCGGCCCCGAAGTCACCGACGCGGCCAAGCGAGTCCTCAACGCCAGCGGCGCCGACTTGAGCTGGGAGCAGCACCACATCGGGATGGCTGCGCTGGAGCACGGCTCGGACACGCTGCTGCCGGAGGCGACCGTCGAGGCGATCAAGCGCCACGGCGTCGGCATGAAGGGGCCGTGCTCAACGCCGATCGGCGGTGGGTTCAGCTCGGTGAATGTGGCGCTGCGCAAGCGGCTGGAGCTGTATGGCGCCATTCGGCCCGTGCGCAGCATCGACGGCGTGCCGACTCGCTTCTCGGACGTCGATCTGGTCGTGATCCGGGAGAACACCGAGGGCCTGTATTCGGGCATCGAGAACGAGATCA
The DNA here is from genome assembly GCA_964545715.1 of uncultured Myxococcales bacterium. GTDB lineage: Bacteria > Myxococcota_A > UBA9042 > CAZJHX01. Next base: position 4,402 of record CAZJHX010000013.1, on the reverse strand, counting down.
CAAAAGGCGTGGTGACATCGCTGAAGGTGGCCACCGAGGGCGCCTGCCGCCGGATCGCGCGCTTTGGTTTCGAGTACGCGCGCAGCCGCGGCCGCAAGAAGGTCACGGCGCTGCACAAAGCCAACATCATGAAGCTGACCGACGGGATGTTCATCCGGTGCGCGCGGGACGTGCACGAGGAGGGGCAGTACCAGGACATCGACTATCAAGAGGTCATCATCGACGCGGGCTGCATGCGCATCGTGCGTGAGCCGCGCGATTTTGATGTGCTGCTGTGCGAGAACCTGTACGGCGACTTGATGAGCGACCTGTGCGCCGGCCTTGTCGGCGGGCTCGGCGTGACCCCGGGCGCCAACATCGGCGCCGAGACGGCGGTCTTCGAGGCGGTTCACGGTACGGCGCCGGACATCGCAGGCAAGCAGGTGGCCAACCCGCTGGCGATGATCATGAGCTCTGTGATGATGCTGAATCACATGGCCGAGACCCGCGACGCCCCCGCGCTGCGGGCCGCCGCGGACCGGATCAAGGCGGCCTACAACGAGTGCATCGTCGCCGGAGAGAAAACCCGCGATCTGGGCGGAGAGCTGGGCACACCCGGCTTCGCAGACGCGATCATCGCCCGCCTCAGCTAACACAGAGAGGCCGCGTCGAGTAGTTTGACAGCCGCACGGCTTGGGCCGATGCTACGCCAATGCTGCGCGGGGCCCTACTGGCACTGGTAATCGGCCTGGGGCTGATCCTCTACGTACTGCCCTGGTACGTGGGCGTCGGCGTCATCGTCGGCCTGGCCGTACTGGCGCGCTTGGTGGCCGGCAAGGCGATCGAGGCGCTGCTCAAAGGCGCATTCAAGGCCAAAGGAGCGGTGCTGGACGGCGCCACCGTGGAGGTCAACGCGGTTGCTCGCGCGGATCGGACCAGCGTGTGGGCGGATGCGCCGATCGGGGTTGCGCACGAGCTGGACGCGGCCTTCATAAGCTTCTCGAAAGTGGATGTGACCATCGCGCCGCTGGAGCAGTCCGGCTCGAAGTTCAGTTGGTGGGAGCCGGGTCAGCTGGCCCTCATGCCGGCAGCCGCGGACCCGGACAGTGACGCCAGTGAGGTGCTGTTCGTCGAGATCTGGCAGGGCGAGCGCTTTGAGCCGGATGACGGCGAGAAGTACATCGGCCCACTGCGGCTGCGGTTGTCCGTGGCCAGCCGCGTGGACGGCGGGCCCCATACCCTCCACTACTTTATGAACTCCATCGCGACCGCCGTGTTGCCGTCAGCCCAGGCGCCGGCCGAGCCCGCCGCGCTGCGCGCCCAGGCGGGGTTTCATGTGCCGCCGCCCGAGGCGCTGCTGTCCTCCGCCCCGGAGCCGGTGCGGCCGGGCAACGAGCCTATGGCGATGCCGCTGGACGCGTTGGTTCCCGGAGAGCCGGCAGACACATCACCGGCGCGACCGAAAGCGCATCAGGCGCAGCCGGGGGCACGACTGGCGACCGGCATCCGCATGCGGATGCACGCGCACGACCAGAAGGGGCCGTCGTTCAAGTTCACCAGCGAGGTGGTGCTGGACGTGTACGCGATGACCCGCGAGAAGTTCCGCGTGCCGCCGGTGGATGGGCTGGACGCCGACGCCTTCCGGCCGATCGGGCGTCACGAGAAGCCAGAGCGCTTTGGGCGCAACATCCTGCCGCCAAACGGGATCCCGGACCCGTCGCCCGAGGTGCTGGATCGGCTGCTGCACGCCAACTACGCGTACCGGATCCGCGTCGCGGTGGAGGAGCCCAAGGACCTGTCGTACCTGGCGCGCACGCTGACGACGGCGGCCAGCCTGTGCCAGGCGGTGGACGGCGTGATTCGAGACGTGCACACGCATCTGGTGCTGACCCACGAGGAGGCGCGGCGCGTCCTGAAGTCGCCCAACTTCAGCATCAACGACCACGTGCTGGTCCACATGCTTCAAGACCCGGACGCGCAAGGCGTCTGGCTGCACACGCATGGCATGGCCAAGTTCGGACGCCCGGACCTGGAGATGCGCGCCGTGCCCGACCACTATCAGGCGCTGGCCAGCCACGGCCTGCTGACCATCGCAGACTACTTGAGCCAGGGACACACGCTGCGCCCGGGCGAGACGATGCAGCTGGGCTCGGCGTTTTTGACGTTTGTGCTGGCGGCAGCCAACCGGATCGAGAGCTTTCCCAATGGAATCATCCGGGTCACGGACTTTGATCCGGCCTCGCAGGCGCCCGCGGTGGGCGTCCTGCGCTGGCTCACCGAAGTGATGAACTGATCTCTATTTGGTCTCTGCGTCGAGCTCTTTGAAGGCGCGGTCGGCGCGCTGGATGATGGCCTCGCGCACCTTCTCGTTTATTTGTTTCATCTCCGCCAGGTTGCGCTTGAACGACTCGACGTCCAGCACGACCACGGCCCAATAGGTGTTGCGGGTCGACACCCAGGTCTCGTGCACCTTCGTGCCGCTGACGTTCATGTTGGTGATCTGCTTGGAGAGGTCCACCACGTGCTGCTCGTCGCCGACGGACAGCTGGTCGCCGGTGGTGGCCTGGTAGTCCTTGATCATGGCTTTGACCCGGTTTTGCAGCGTGCGCGCCAGGTCGGTGCGAGCGCGGGCGACGGCCGAGGTGCGGGCCAGCGAGATGTTGCGCGTGCCGCCGATGGAGCCGACGCCGCACAGCTTGGGCTCGTCCGCGTCCTCGGAGACGACGTCGCAGCTGCCCTGGACCCAGGGCGGCGCGTTTTTGAATTCTTCCTGAAAGCCCTCGCCGGGCGGCGGTATGACCGCGCCGCACGCGCTCAAGAGAAGTAATGAGAGTGAGAGAGTCAGTGTTGTCAGCCGCATGTCGTTCTCCTATAGCATGGCCACTGTCGGTCTGCGTTGCCCCAGAGGCAGAGCAAGAACCGGGCCGATACGCTATGATGCCCGTCCATGCAGGTGTTCTGCTCCGAGTGCGGTGACCGTTTCAGCAGCGACGCCGCGGACTGTCCGGAGCACGAAGCGCCGCTCTACCCGGTGGGGGAAGGCGACGACTTCGCGGGGCAGATCCTCAACTACAAGTTTCTGTTGCTGAAGCGCCTGGGCGATGGGCGGTTCGGTATCGTGTACGAGGCGCGTCACCTCAAGGCGCGGGCGCGGCTGGCGGTCAAGCTGCTGCGTGACGACAGCCTGAACGAAGAGGTGATTCGCAAGGGCTTCTTGAAGGAGGCCCAGGCGACGATCAACCTGGTCTCCGAGCACGTGGTGTGTGTGCGCGACATCGATGAGGACCCGCACGGGCGCCTGTTCATCGTGATGGACCTGGTGGAGGGCGGCACGCTGGGGGAGTGGGTGGACCGCACGTACGGCCTGCGTGGGCGTGTCGACCCGGCCACGGCTATCAGGTGCGCGCGGCAGATCTGCATCGCGCTGAGGGATGCGCACGCCCGCGGAATCGTGCACCGCGACCTGAAGCCCGACAACATTCTGGTCGAGCAGGGCGAGGACACCGAGCCGATCTTGAAGGTGGTCGACTTCAGCACCGCTTGGCGCACGGCGCCGTCCAGCGGCGACACGACCGAGCTGCTGAACATGATCGTGGGCACGCCCGCCTATATGAGCCCGGAGCAGTGCATGGGGACCGGCGTGGACGCGCGCAGCGACCTGTACGCCTTGGGCATCGTGCTGTACGAGCTGCTGAGCGGGCAGCGACCTATCGATGCGCCGACCAGCCAGGGATATCTGGTGGCGCACGTGACGCATCCTCCGCATCCGTTGGCGCGGGTGGCGCCGGACCTGGTTCTGCCCGAGGGCCTGAACGACCTGATCATGCGCATGCTGGAGAAGGACCAGGACCAGCGGCCGCCCACCGCGGAGGCCGTTATCGACGCGCTGGACGCCATCGACCTGAGCAAGTTGGCCAAGCCGATCGCGCAGAAGTTGACGGGCAACGAGCAGACGTTGGTAGGCAAGCGTGTGCCGGCCACTACGGCCCCGATCGTGCCCGCCAAAGAGGCGACAGCGGCCACCTGGGGCTGGGGGATCGCGGCGGTGGCGGCGGCGGCGATCGCGGTGGGCGTTGCGGTCTGGCCGACCGACGAGACGCCCGAGCGCGCACCTGAGACCGCGACAGAGACCGTGACAAAGGCGGCTCCCGAGCCGGCTGTGGTGAGCGAGGCGCCACGGCCCGCTGCGGCGAGACCCGCTCCGCCGATGGCGATGCGCCCCCGAGCGCTGCGACGGGGCGCGGCGAACGAGAGCCGAGTGCTGCGGTCGCCCATGATGCTCGCGTTCAAGGCGCCCCAGCCGGAGCCGATGGTGCGGGCCAAACCCGCCGCCGTACCTGCAAAGCCAGTCGCCGTGACTGCAAAGCCGGCGCCTGTGGCGAAGCCCGCCCGGCCGGTCGTCGCGAAACCGCCTGTCTTGGCA